>CAILAY010000001.1 GCA_903832285.1 uncultured beta proteobacterium
CGACGAAAAATTGCCCTTTACACGAGTCGAGTTGTTGGAGAGGACCCGCCAGGCAACCAACTCGCTGGCCGCCTGGGACTCACGGGGCAGCCCCTAGTTGATTGTCCGAGATCGTCAGGCTGAGGTTGTCAAGCTTGCTGCTGCTAAACCTGCGTCTACATTTGTGACACAGTAAGACCAGTGCTGTTGGTAGGCGGATTTTTCACCACTTTCGTTGTGGCTTCGGTTATCGCAATTGTCATGCAGCCCTTGGTCGCACCCCTGCTGCAACCTGATATCCGCACTGAGGGCGATGGTTTGGCTGAGCTGCCGCTGCTGGCCGGTTGCGCCGCGATTACGTTGGTGTTGAACTGGCTACTGCCGCGCGTAAATTCCAGTCACGTCAGGTGGCGTCACGGTGCTCGTGTCGGTCTAGCCTTGGGTGTAACCAGCTTGCCCGGCTGAACGTAGCGAAGTCCGCATTAGTGCCGTGGTAGACCACGGCACTAATGCCATCCATGTTCCCGGCCAGGCTGTCGCCAAACCACTTCTTGAACTCGGGTTTTTCAGTCTGGTTGGTGAGGGTTCACCCGCCTGGCTAAAGCGAATGTGCCGGTTGGTGACGTCGAAGTTGCCGCGATGGCCATTTGAAGATTTTGACCATATCCATATATCAACTATTTTTGCACGGCTTCAGCAACGCAATAGAAATCCTAATAATTGTCTGCTTCCTAACATAGTCGCTGCCACTTGTAGCGAAAGTGTCCGGGCGCGAAGAGAACAACTGATCTCCAATGGATTTGTGCATCTTCACCGCAACGGCAGATGCGCATTCATTTTTTGAAGGGACAGCACTGTGATTAAAGTTGAGTATCACCAGTTGGTGCGGCCGATAGTTTTCGCTGTTTCGCAATGTTGTGTTGCCGTCCTGCTTTCAAGTTGTATTGCCTGGCCAGATGCCAATTTTCGACCGAGAGTTCCTGAGTACACAAAGTTGCCCTTTGTCGATCAAGTATGGGATAGTTCCAAGGCGAAGGCCGAGAAGAATAATCAAGTTTGGCGTGGACCTCTCACGCTGAACGACTACAAAGATGCTCTGCGAACATTGCTGGCAGGTGTCATGGCATCTGCGGAAGAATCAAATAGCCAGTTCTGGGATCTTGGTATGACTACTTTAGTTGGAGGAACCGCAGCGACTCTCGGTGCATTGAGCAGCAAAATTGCGCTAACGAATACCGGGCTTGCAGTCGGGGCAGGTGGTCAGATTGGGAAGACTTATTACAGCCCGCAACAGGTAAGAGATCAGCACCTAAATACACACGTCAAGCTCGCATGTATCTCGACAGAAATAGGCGGTTTATCTGAGTTCCAGCGTGACTGGGCTATGGCAAGTGGGGCGACCGGTAGCGAACAGGCGGATACGGCGCCCATGGATATCGCTCACGCGGTTGATTCCGTTCTTAACAATTATCGCCGCGGGTTGCTTGGTATGGCCCCACAAGTTTCATCGCGAGACGACATGCTACGCTTTGCCGCTGAATATCGGGATCAGGCAGTTGCCGCTAAGATGGCGGCGAGTGCCGCAGCTGGCAGTGCAAATGAGCCGAACCAAAATCCAGCCCCGGACGGTTCAACTCCCGCCACCGCAGCGTCAGTTCCAGCAACGGGTGCCTCAGCCCCACAAGCGGAGGCTTCCCGTCCAATTGCACTGAAATCGGACGGGACGCCCGCAAAAGCCAAAACACCCTCGGAGACGGCTGTGATGCCCGAGCAATTGCCACACTCGTCGGATAAGGCCTTGAGTCCCGAAGACAGGATCAGATTACTGCAGGCTGGCAAGCGCTACGCCCCCAGATTCATTGGCCTCAAAGTCCGGTTGGAAGCGTGCACCAAGGGTCCTATTTCGCAGTGAGAACAAGCGCTCAAGTATCTGCATTACAAAGACGTTCGCAGAGACCAGATTTCGGGAAACAGCACCACATCAAGCATCTTGCGCAAATAGCTCACACCGCCAGTGCCACCGGTGCCGCGCTTGAATCCGATGACACGCTCGACCGTGGTCACATGCCTGAAACGCCAAAGGCGAAATGCGTCTTCCAGGTCGGTGAGTTCTTCGCCCAGTTGATACAGATCCCAATGCGCCTTTGGGTTGCGGTACACCTGCAACCAGGCATGCTCCACGTCGACGTTGGCCACGTAGGGTTGCGACCAGTCGCGCTGGGTGTGGGAGGAGGGGACGGCAATGTCGCGGCGCGCCAGGAGGCGCAGCGATTCGTCATACAGTGAGGGCGCAACATAGGCGGCCTGCACCCGCGCCAGCAGGTCGGGACGGTGGGAGTGGGGCTTGAGCATTGCCGCATTCTTGTTGCCCAGGGAGAACTCGATACAGCGGTATTGATAGCTCTGGAAGCCGCTGGAACTGTCCAGATAGGGACGGATGGCGCTGTACTCGGGTGGTGTCATGGTGGCTAGAACGTCCCAGGCATGCACCAGTTGCTCCATGATTTTGCTTACCCGGGCCAGCATCTTGAAAGCACTGCCCAGCTCGTCTTTGGAAATACTCTTTATGGCCGCGCCCAGTTCATGCAGCATCAGCTTCATCCACAGTTCGCTGGTCTGATGCTGCACGATGAACAGCATCTCGTTGTGGTCTGGCGAGCGGGGATGCTGCGCGCTGAGAATGGCATCCAGATTCAGGTAGTCGCCATAGCTCATGCTCTTGCTGAAGTCGAGCTGGGCTTTCTCATCGATGACGATGGACTCGGTCGAGCTTGGGTTGGCTGGCGTTGCGCCCGCCTGTAAGTGTTGAGCAAAGCCGCCCGGTTTGGAAGTCAACATGTCAGGTCACCTGGTGTTTTTGGTTGAATTGGGGTTGCTGCCACTCGCCAGATTCGAGCACCTGCCGAAGGTGCTCGACGGCATTCCATACGTCTTCAAATCCGATGTAGAGCGGCGTAAAGCCGAAGCGCAAGATGTCTTTGTGCCGCAGGCCGTCACCTGCGCGGAAATCTCCAATGACACCACGGGAAATCAGGGCCTGAACGATTGCAAAGGCGCCCGATCCTTCACGACCATGGCCATGCTCGTGGGTCAGGCTCACCTGGGAGCCGCGCAGCGTGTGTTCGCGCGGCGTTGCCAGACCCATGCCATAGCCGGCGCAGCGCTGCTCTACCAACTCAATGTACAAATCGGTCAAGGCGAGTGACTTGCTGCGCAGGGCGGTCATGCCGCCGAGTGCTTGCGCCGCCTTGAACCCGTCCAGTCCGCACTCCAGCAGCGACATACTGACAATGGGTTGCGTGCCACAGAGGTAGCGGTTGATTCCGGCAGCGGGCTTGTAATCGGTTGTGAACTCGAACGGCCCTGCGTGGCCCCACCAGCCGGACAGCGGTTGCCAAAAACGGTCTGCATGCCTGGGGTTGACCCACACAAAGGCCGGCGCACCCGGTCCGCCGTTCAAATACTTGTAGCCGCAGCCGATGGCAAAGTCGGCCCGGGCACTTGTCAAGTCCACGGGTACGGCACCGGCACTGTGCGCCAGGTCCCACACTACCAGCGCGCCCCGCGCATGCGCGGCTGCGGTGACGGCAGCCATGTCGTGCATGGCGCCGGTGCGGTAGTTCACGTGGGTGAGCATCAGAACCGCCACGTCGGCGCTGAGCGCCGCGGCAATTTCCTCCGGCTCCACCAGTTGCAGTGTGTAGCCTCGCGCTTGACACAACCCCTCGGCAATGTAGAGGTCCGTGGGGAAGTTGCTGCGTTCGCTCATCACTAGGCGGCGCTTGGGTGCATCTCGGTCCGCCATGGACAGGGCGACAGACAGCACCTTGAACAAGTTGATTGAAGTCGTGTCGGTAGCCACCACTTCGTCTGGCCCAGCACCGATCAGTGGCGCGATCATGTTGCCCAAACGCTGGGGCAGATTGAACCAGCCGGCCGAATTCCAGGCACGAATGAGATCGGTACCCCATTCCTGAGTGATGACGTCGGCGGCGCGCGCGGGAGCCGCTTTGGGCATCACGCCCAGCGAGTTGCCATCAAGATAGATGACGCCCGGGGGAATGGAGAACAGATTGCGAAGACTCCTGAGTGGGTCAGTGTTGTCACGTTGTCGGCAGTCTTGAATTGTGTTCATGGATGGTTTCAATCTTCTTGTTCGCCTATTGATGCGGGGAGACAGCGTGCAAAGTCTTTGCCAGCCAGCGGCAGAGGTCGCCATTGGGATCCTCGAATCCGTGAATGGCAGTGAAGTGATTGGCGGCTGGCTGGGGACTGAGCATGCCAGCATTCCCGATCGTCTCCCAAGCCGCGTGGAACAGGGAAGACTGGCGCGCAAACTCGGTAGTCTCAGCGTCGCCCCACGTAACCCATGTCGGCGTAGCGCATGGTCGGACCAGGAAAGCAGGTGAGTTTCGCCGAATCACACCGTCGTCCAATTGAATCATGGGCTGCAGATAGCTGTAACGCAAGGCGGCAAGGTCATACAAGCCACTTACCAGGGTCGCGGCCTTCAATGGGTCCCGCGGCAGACCGTAGTCTTGTTCCCAATCGGTCAGCAAACACATGGATGCCAGGTGTGCACCCGCGGAATGGCCGCCGATGCCGACGCGTTCCGGGTCTCCCCCGTACTGAGCGATGTTGCGCAATGTCCAGGCAACTGCTGCGCGGGCTTGGCGGGTGATCTCGTCAAGGCTGACGTGTGGGCACAAGGCATAGTTCATCACTACGGTCGTGATCCCGAGTGGCTGTAATCCCAGTGCAACGCCACTGAATTCCTTGCTGGAAAAGGCACGCCAGTAACCACCGTGGATAAATACAAATACGGGCGCGTTGGGATCGTCCGCTGGGAAGATATCCAGGGTTTCATGGATCGTGGGCCCAAAAGGAACATCCAGCGCGCACTTCAAATTCTTCCGCGCCGCCTGGGCTGTGGCCAGGTAATGGTCCAGGGGAGAAGGGCCCTCGCCCAATCTCAGCGAGGGGTTGTATTGCTCATCGATTTGCGCCTGGGTATCGAAGTCGCGGTAGAGCTTATGCATAGTGGTGAAGCGTTCCAAATTTCGTGATGGTGGTCGTGACAACAAGGAAGAAATTCAATGCATCGATCGGCTCACTACCGACCCGACAGAGGCAACCAACATGGCGGTCTAGTCCGGATCGATTTCAGGGGTGAGCAATGACGCCCCGAGTTGTGCCCGCCGGCGCAGCCAGGGTGAAGGACGATAGCGCGGATCACCACTGGCAGTTTGAAGATTGTGAAGAATCTGCAGCAGCAGCCCCGCACCCAGAGCGTCGCCCCAGGCCAGGGGCCCCTGCGGATAGCCCAGCCCCAGAGTGACTGCGGCATCGATATCCTGGGGGCTGGCAATGCCCTGCTGCGCAATGTCGCAGGCAATGTTGACGATACCGGCCAGCACGCGCTGACCGACCAGCCCCAAACTGTCGCGCATCACCCGCACGGATGAAGTATGTGGGTGCAGCAAGGATACGGCGCGGTTCACGCTGAGCGTCGATGTGAGTGGGTTGGTGAAAATGGCAGCGCATTGAGCCTGCGGCAAGAGCCAGTCCAGGGCGACGGTGCGCCCTGCGTCCAGACCTTGGACCGCGACACAGGTGCTCACGTCCGCGCCCAACGGCAGCACGATGCAAAGGGCGTCGGCGCTCGGGGTGGGTGCTGATTCCAGTTGCGCACCCGCGCCTTGAAGCCAGGCGGCGCAGGCGTCGCCCCACGCTGCATGGTGCCGGCTCACCCAGACCGGACCGGGTTCGCACGCCAAGCGTTCGGACCAGTGGATGGGCAACGCGCTCCCATTCGCGTAGGTATAGAAGCCGACCCCGCTTTTGCGCCCCAGAAGCCCGGCATGAAGACGCTGCACCGCCAGCGGTGATGGGCGAAAGCGCGGCTCGTCAAAGTACTGACGGTAAATGGACTCCATCACCGGAACCGACACATCCAGCCCCACCAGGTCAAACAATTCGAAGGGGCCGAGGCGAAACCCGGCCTGACCGCGCAGCACCGCATCGATGGCAGCGGGCGAGCCGACAGATTCGCCCAACAGCCGCAGCGCCTCGGTGCCAAAGCCGCGCCCCGCATGGTTCACGATGAAGCCGGGCGTATCTTTGGCACGAACGGCGCGGTGGCCCATGCGCTGACCCAACTTCAGCATGGCGGTGCAGGTGGCCGGATCCGTGCGTGCACCCTCAATCACCTCGACGATCTTCATCAACGGCACGGGATTGAAGAAATGAAAACCCACGACGCGTTGTGGGTGCATGCAACTGGCAGCGATGGCGGTGACGGAAAGCGAGGACGTGTTGGTGGCCAGCACGGTGCGGTCGGACACGATCGCCTCCAGTTGCTGGAACAGCGTCCGCTTGGCGTCGAGCTTTTCCACGATCGCCTCCACCACCACATCCGCATCGGCCAGCTCCTGCATGGCAAACGCCACCGACACCCGCGCGAGTGCAGCTCGCGCCTGATCTGACGTGAGTCGACCGCGCTCAGCCAGCTTGCTCCAGGTGGACGCCAGCGCCGTGTGGGCACGCTGTGCCGCGCCTTCAGAACTGTCGAACAGGCGCACGTTGATGCCCGCCTGCGCGGCGATCTGCGCGATGCCTTGCCCCATTACACCCGTGCCAACGACGGCCAGAGTGAGAGCGTCCTTTTCCGGATCAAACATGGTCGTTGGCCCTAATCGGGAATCACGGCCGTGACTTCGATTTCAACCTTGGCACGATCTTCCACCAGACCCGCCACCTGGATCGCGGTCATGGCGGCATTGAAGCTGCCAATGATTTCGCGAAAGGCTTTGCCGATCTCGGGATAGGCGGCGACGTATTCCCGCTTGTCCGTCACGTACCAGGTCATGCGCACGATGTGCTCGGGTCGCGCACCGGCTTCATGCAGCACCTCCACCACGTTGGTCAGCGCCTGCCGCACTTGGGCCGCCATGTCGTCGCTGTGAAACACGCACTGCGCGTCCCAACCAATCATGCCGGCAGCAAAAACCATCTGGCCGCGGGCTGTCACGCCATTGGAATAGCCTCGTGGCCGAGCCCAATGCGGGGGCTGCAATATCTTCATCATCAGAAATCTCCCGTAAAACTTTGCCAGCGCGCGATGGCGTCGCGCAGGTCTTGTGGAATTTCGATGGCGCCGTCGTGTGCCAACGATGTTGTCACCAGGGTCTGTCGAATCTGCACGCAGCAGGTCTGGCCTTGCATGCAGTCGACGCGCAGCGTGAGCGATCGACTACCCAGGCGCTCCAGTTGCAGGCGAAACTCGACCGTGTCTCCCATGCGGCTGGGGGCGCGAAACTCGGTTTGCAGCGCAACCGTGGGCAGACCGATACGTCGCACGCCCAGCAGGTGCGCATAGCTCACGCCCAGCGCTTGCGTGAACCAGTCTTCCACCACGGCGTTCAGCATCACGAAATACTGCGGAAAAAACACCATGCCAGCCGGGTCGCAATCGGCAAAGCGGATCAGCCGTGAATGGACGAAAGTGGGCGGCACGACGCTGCTTTCAGGCGAGATGGAGTGAGGATTATTGCGCACGGGATTACGAATGGTGCAGCTTGAAACGCTGCAATTTTCCGGTCTGGGTACGAGGGAGTTTTTCGACGAATTCGACCGCCCTGGGGTACTTGTAGGGCGCAACCGTACGCTTCACAAAATCCTGCAGTGTCTTCACCATCGCCGCATCGGCCACCACGCCCGGGCGCAGCGAGACAAAGGCCTTCACGATCTGACCGCGCTCCGGATCCGGTTCTCCAATCACTGCGCATTCGGCCACTGACGGATGCAGCATGAGCGCTTCCTCCACTTCCGGTGCGGCGATGTTGTAGCCCGAAGAAATGATCATGTCGTCGGTGCGCGACTGGTAGAAGAAGTAGCCGTCAGCGTCCATCAGGTAGGCATCACCGGTCAGGTTCCAGCCGGCACGCACATAGGTTCTCTGGCGCTCATCGGCCAGATAGCGGCAACCGGTGGGGCCGCGCACTGCCAGCATTCCCACTGTCCCAACCGGCACCGTCTGGCCGTTGTCGTCCACCACGCGCGCCTCGTAGCCAGGCACCACGCGACCGGTTGCGCCTGAGCGCGCCGAGGCCTCGTCGGCAGAGATGAAGATGTGCAGCATTTCGGTGGCGCCGATGCCGTCGATCAACTCGATGCCCGTCGCCTCGCGCCACAGTGCTCGGGTGGACGCTGGCAGTGCCTCTCCGGCCGATACGCAGCGGCGCAGCGAAGTCCTGCGAATCTCGCTGCCGCGCGCTGACAGCGTGCGGTAAGAAGTGGGCGCGGTAAACACCACCGTGGCACCAAATTCCTTGATGCCATCGAGCAACTCCGTTGGGCCGGCCTTTTCCAGCATCACAGTCGAAGCGCCTACCGACATGGGAAACAGCAGCAAGCCACCCAAACCGAAGGTGAATGCCAGCGGCGGGCTGCCGATAAAGACATCCGCGGCAGCGGGCTTGAGCACGTGCTTCGGCCAGCAGGCGCAGATCGCCATCACATCACGGTGAAAGTGCATGGTCGCCTTGGGGATGCCGGTGGTGCCGGAGGTGAAAGCGATCAGGCAGGTGTCGTCTGTCGCGGTGTTCACCGTTTCAAAAATCGTACTCTGGCGCTCCATCGCAGCCTCCAGACTGTCCGGCCCGGAGTAATTGAAATGCCGCAATTGACGCAGCCCGGGAGACGACAGCGCGGCTTGGCGCATTTCATCGGACAACGCCGCCTCGCACAGACCATGACTGATCCTGGCTATTTCAAGAATGGGTTTGAGCTCCTTGGCGCGCAGCAAAGGCATGGTGGCCACTGCGATACCACCGGCCTTGACGATGCCGAACCAGCAGGCCGCCATCATCGGTGTATTGGACGAATGCAGCAGCACCCGGTTGCCAGCGACCAGCCCCATTTCTCTGGTCAGCACGTTGGCTATTCTGTTGGCGCGATCCGCCAGATCCTGATAAGTCCAGGACACATTGTGGGCGCGAATGCAAACGCGGTCGCCGCGGCCTTCAAGGATGTGTCGATCCAGCAATTCGCCGGCGCAATTCAACTGTTCGCCAAACTGCAATTCCGGCAGATTGAAAAGAAAGTCCGGCTGCAGTTCCGGGGCCGGCAAATTGTCTATCGCAAAAGTGTCAACGTGGGCGCTGGTCATGTCGGGTCTCCATTAACGTGAAGGCACTAACTTTGATGACTCGGGGCGCTGGGTCGCCGAAGCATGAAAGTTTGTGCAGCGGGGCTTGGACCTATTTTGTGGCTGGGTGTCCGATGTCCTTGAGCAGTTCGCGCGCAATGATGAGCTGCTGCACTTCGGTTGCGCCCTCATAGATGCGCAGCGCACGGATGTCGCGGTACAGCCGCTCCACCGGCTGTTCGCTCACCACCCCCATGCCGCCCCACAACTGCACGGCGGCGTCGATCACCTGCTGCGCGCCTTCGGTGGCAACCATCTTGGCCATGGCGGCTTCGCGTGTCACCGTCCGGCCCTGATCACGCTGCCAGGCGGCGCGGTAGGTGAGCAAGGCGGCACTGTCAATGGTGGTGGCCATTTGCGCCAGCTTGGCCTGCGTCAGCTGAAAGTCGGCGAGAGTCTGGCCAAACATATTGCGCGTCGTGGCTCGCCGCAAACCTTCGTCCAGAGCGCGGCGGGCAAAACCCAGCGCCGCGGCGGCCACCGATGTACGAAACACGTCCAGCGTACGCATGGCGATCTTGAAGCCTTCGCCGGGCGCGCCGATGCGCTGACTGAGTGGAATGCGGCAGCCATCGAAGCGCAGTGTGGCGAGAGGGTGCGGAGAGATCACATGGATGCGCTCCGGCACGCTGAATCCGGGGGTCTCGGCATCCACTATGAAGGCGCTGATGCCGCGCGCACCGGGGGCTTCTCCGCTGCGTGCAAACACCACATAGAAGTCGGCAATGCCGCCGTTGGAAATCCATGTCTTGCCTCCGTTGAGAACGGCAGTGTCCCCGTGGATGTGCGCGCTGCACTGCATCGCCGCCACGTCCGAACCCGCCTCTGGCTCGCTCAGGGCGAACGCCGCGATGGCTTCGCCAGCGGCCACTCGCGGCAGATAGTTTTTCTTTTGCGCGGACGACCCGGCCAGGCTGATGGCACCCGAACCCAAACCCTGCATCGCAAAGGCAAAATCAGCCAAACCGCTGTGCCGAGCCAGTGTCTCGCGAATCAGGCAGATGCTTCGGGTGTCGATGGACGCCTTTGCACCGCCGTACTCGGCGCCGCCCACCGCATTCTTCAGCCAACCGCAAGCGCCCAACTGCCGCACGAGAGCGCGGCACTCGGCGTCCAGATCCTGGCCGTGCGCCTCTTGAATGTTCTGCACGCACCAGTCGTCCAAAGAGCTGGCCAGTGAAGCGTGGTGGGGCTCGAAAAATGGCCAGCTCAGGTATTGCGTATCGCTCATGGCAGGGGCACCTCTGGTTGAATGTCAGTTGCCTTGAAAGACCGGTTTTTGTTTCGCGACAAACGCGTGGTAGGCGCGGCGGAAGTCCTGCGTCAGCATGCATATGGTTTGCGCCTGCGCCTCCGCCTCGATCGCCTGGTCGATCGACATATTCCATTCCTGGTGCAGCATGGTTTTCGTGATGCCGTTGGCAAACGCGGGGCCGGTAGCAATGTCGCTGGCCCAGGCGTGGGCATCAGCCTGCAGCGTCTCGGGGGTGCTCAATCGGTTCAAAAATCCGGCGCGCTCGGCCTCCTCGCCGCCCACCGCGCGTCCGCTGAAGAGCCAGTCGCTGGCGCGGCCCTGGCCGATGATGCGCGGCAGAATCGCGCAAGCACCCATGTCGCAGCCGGCCAGACCGACGCGGTTGAAGAGGAACGCGATCTTGCTGCGGGCCGTGCCCAGGCGCAGATCCGAGGCCATGGCGGCAATGGCTCCGGCGCCAGCGCAAATGCCGTCAATCGCCGCGATGATGGGTTGCGGGCAAGCGCGCATCGCCTTGACCAGGTCACCGGTCATACGGGTGAACATCAGCAGTTCCGGCGCGGCAAGTTGCACCAGTGGGCCGATGATTTCATGCACGTCGCCTCCTGAACAAAAATTGCCGCCTGCGCCGTTCACCACCACCACCTTGACATCGCTTGCGTACTTCAATTGACCAAAGAGATCACGCAGCTCAGCGTAGGAGTCGAAGGTGAGCGGGTTCTTGCGCTCGGGACGGTTGAGCGTGATGGTGGCGACGCCGTCAGCACATTCCCAACGGAAATGCCTGGCCTGATAGCTTGCAAGTGTCATGCGGTTGCCGGCGAGCAAGGCGGGGTCGATGCTGGCGGAGACAGGGGTGTTCATGGAGTCAATCCTTGTTCGGGTTGAATGTGTACGGGGGCAGTGCGCTTGCCTGCGATTGGAGAACGTGCACCCGCAGGCGACCGACTTGCTGGTATAGCTGCGCCAGGGCCGGTGCGTCAAGGCAGGAGAACAGTTCCAGCACCCACTGCTCGTGCTCCTTGGCCATGAGCTCAAACTGCCGCCGCCCTTTTGGGGTCAGGTTCAATATCCAGGAGCGTCGATCCGTCGGGCTGTTGGAGCGACTGACAAAACCGTCGCGCTCCAACTCATCCGTGATGGCTGTGACGTTGGCGCCGGTCACCATCAGGTGGCTGGACAGGTCCTTCATGCGCAGGCCCTCGGGCTTGCGGTAGAGCTGTGCCAAATAGTCAAAGCGCGGCAAAGTGGTGTCGAAGCGCACGCGCAGACGGCGCCGGATTTCGCTTTCCACTTGCGTGGTGCAGGCCAGCAGGCGCAGCCAGAGTTTGAGTGCCGCATGGTCGCCCACGGCGCTGCGGGCCTCGAACCCCAATTCATCGGCAGCGTTGAGCAGTGCCAGGTTGGCATCATCTTTCCTGGTCATATCAATTCATCACCTCGCCGCCGCACACTGCAATGGATTGGCCTGTCATGCTTGACGCACCGGGTCCGGCGAGCCACGCCACGGTATCGGCGACCTCGGTCGGCTGCACCAGTTGTTCCATGGGGTTGTTCTTCGCCAACTCGGCGAGTGCTTCGATTTCAGTGCGACCGGTTTTTGCCATGATGTTGGCAATGGCTTCCTTGACGATGTCGGTTTGCGTATAGCCGGGACAGACGGCATTCACCGTGATGCCTTTGGTGGCCAGTTCCAGGGCGAGCGCACGGGTCAGGCCGATGACACCGTGTTTTGCGGCGGTGTAGGCCGATACGTAGGCGTAGCCGGTGAGGCCCGCTGTGCTGGCGATGTTGATGATGCGTCCTGACCCTGTCGCCAGCATGTCGGGAAGAGCACTTTGAGTGCAGTGAAAAACACCCATGAGATTCACGCTGAGCATGCGCTCAAACAGGGCTGCATCCGTTTTCAGGAAGGGCGCACTCTCGGCCTGACCGGCGCTATTCACCAGCACGGCCAGGGGGCCGAACGCCGCGCGTGCCGCTTCCATTCCGGCATCTACTGACGCACGGTCGCCGACATCCATGGTGACCCCACGACAGACCCTTTCGCCACCCAGCGAGGCGGTCAGCGCGGACAGCGTTTCAACATTCCGCGCGGTGACGGTGACGCGGTATCCGACCGCCACCAGGCGTCGGGCCACGGCGGCTCCGATGCCGCGTCCACCGCCTGTGACCAGTGCGTGATGGCCAGCAGCCATCATGCGTTGAGCGCCAGTTGCGCAGCCCGTTCGAGATTGCGTTCCAACTGAATCTTGCCACCGACATACTGCTTGGGCCAGGCAACATCGCTGTAACCCTGCTCCGCGGCAGCGTGCAGTGTCCAGGCGGGGTCGGCCAGATGCGGACGGGCCAGGGCGCACAGGTCGGCCCGACCGGCTGCGATGATCGTGTTGACATGATCCGCTTCAAAAATGTTTCCGACGGTGATGGTCGGCACGCGCACCTCGTTGCGGATCTTGTCCGAAAACGGCACCTGGAACATGCGACCGTAGACCGGCTTTTCGTCCTTGCTGACCTGCCCGGATGAAACGTGGATGATGTCCGCGCCTGCATCCTTGAACAAGCGGGAAATCTCGGCCGCATCGTTCGGCGTGGTTCCGCCGGGTACCCAGTCGTGTGCCGAGATGCGTACCGACATGGGCTTGTCTGCTGGCCACACGGCCCGCATGGCATGGAACACTTCGATCGGATAGCGGCAGCGGTTCTCCAGACTGCCGCCGTACTGGTCCGTGCGCTGGTTCGTCAACGGGGATATGAACGATGACATCAGGTAGCCGTGCGCTGCGTGGAACTCCACCATGTCAAAGCCAGCGGCGTTGGCGCGCTGGGTGGCGGCGACAAAATCGGCCTTCACCTTGTCCATGTCGGCACGGGTCATCACCCTGGGCAGTTGCGACACGCCATCCATGAGCGGCAAAGCCGACGGCGCGATCAGCGGCCAGTTGCCACTGTCCAGCGGTTGGTCAGTTCCGTCCCACGACAGCTTGGTCGAACCCTTGCGTCCGGCATGACCGATTTGCAGGGCCATCTTGGCGCCGCTGTTGGCATGCACGAACGCGACGATGCGCTGCCATGAGCTTTGCTGCGCTTCATTCCAGATGCCGGTGCAACCAGGCGTGATGCGTCCGTCAGCAGACACGCAAGTCATCTCCGTCATCACCAGCGCCGCACCGCCCAGGCCGCGTGCCGTGTAGTGCTGGAAGTGGAAGTCGCCGGGCATGCCATCGGTGGCCGAGTAGGTGCACATGGGCGAGACCACGACCCGGTTCGTCAAAGTCATGCCGCGCAGCTTAAAGGGCGTGAACATGGGCGGAATCGGTTTGGCCGGAAGACCGCAGGATTGGGCGAACCAGGTGTCCACGCTCTCCACATATTTCGGGTCGCGCAGCTTCTGGTTGGCGTGTCCCACGCGCTGGCTGGAGGTCAGCAGCGAGAAGGTGAGCTGCTCGGGCTCCATGTGCACATAGCGCTCGATGTCCTCGAACCAGGTCATGCGGTTGCGTGCTGCACTCTGCAGCCGGAGCGCTTCGATTTCGCGCTCGGCCTGGTAGCTCGCCAGGCGCTCGGGCACCGTGCCTTCGGTGCTGTTGAGCACCTTGGTCAGTGAGATCGCATCTTCCATTGCCAGCTTCGTACCGGAGCCTATGGAAAAGTGGGCGGTATGTGCGGCGTCGCCGATCAAGACGATGTTGTCTTTGTACCAGCGCTCGCACAGCACGCGGTTGAACTTGAGCCACATCGCCGAACCCCGGAGATGGCGGGCATTGGAGATCAGCTTGTTGCCATCGAGCAGGTCGGCGAAGAGGTTTTCGCAAAAGGCGATGGATTGCTCGGCTTCAAACTTGTCGATGCCGGCCTTGAGCCACGTCGCTTCGGGGGTTTCAACGATAAAGGTCGACATTTCTTCATTGAAACGGTAGGCGTGCAAGTTGAACCAGCCGAATTCGGTCTCTTTGAAGGCAAAGGTAAAGGCGTCGAGCTTCTTCTTCGTTCCCAACCAGATGAAGCGGCAAGTGCGCAGGTCGATGCGCGGATTGAAATGCGCCTCGTGCTTGGCGCGCGTGGTGGAAAACACGCCGTCGGCGCCGACCACAAGGTCGTAATCCCTGGCGTAGCTATCGGGGTTCGAAATTTCCTGTTCCCACACCATCTTCACGCCCAGTTCGGTGGCGCGGCGCTGGAAGATCTGCAGCATTTTCAGACGGGCTATGCCGCAGAAACCGTGGCCGCCGGAGGTGATTTTGCGACCCTTGAAGTGGACATCGACGTCATCCCAATGGTGAAAATTGGCCTCGATTTCGTCCACCACCTGAGCGTCAGCTGCGCGGAAACCGTCCATCGTCTTGTCGGAAAACACGATGCCCCAACCGAAGGTGTTGTCGGCAGCATTGCGGTCGAACACGGTGACGTCGTGCAACGGGTTCGCCTTCTTCATCAAAATTGCGAAATACAGACCGGCGGGGCCGCCGCCCAAACATGCAATACGCATTGCTTTTCTTCCTTTGTAAGCGTGTCAAATGGTTGCCACGGTTGACCGTTCTGTACGATTCCGACGGGCCCGAATCTATGCAATCTCTTGCCATCGACAGATACTTTACTACTAAATACTTTAGATGTGAAGAATAAATTCGAAGGATGTCGTAGGTATTTACCCCATCCAAGGTCGACATTCACGCCAGCGTCGGAAAACCTTACAAAATCAACCCGGGAACGGCGGAACGGCCTATCCACCCAACAGCGGTGGCCCCGTTTTTTTTGACCCGGACAGTGGCAATGTGCTGGGGGTCGTGAATATGGTCTTTATCAAAGGAACTCGGGAGTCAGCTCTGAGCAACCCGTCTGGCATCAGCTACGCAATCCCATCGAAGTTTGTCCAGGAGTTGGTGCATCGGAATACACCGAACTGACAGCCGGTGGGCGCAGTTCCAGCGCGGCCGCGGCTTCGCGTAGTGCGCTTACGCGCACTGAGCCGGTGACCGGTATCAGTTTGCTCGTTTGGCGCAGGATCCATGCGCACATCGTGTCGGGTTGTGCGGCGGGGCGCAAACCTGAATGGGTGCATGGAAGGTCCGAGTTGATGTTGGACAGTTTGCACGAGGTCGCTCAAGCGAGAGCGGCGCGCAGCCGTGCCGGGCCCAGCAATTCGGGTGTGAGGCCGTGGTCCGCGATCGCGTTGGGCAAGGGCAGGCCGCGCACCAGCGCGGCGCAAGCTTGGCCCATTGCGGCCGAGGTCTGGATGCCGTAGCCGCCCTGCGCGGCGAGCCAGAAGAAGCCCGGTGCCGCCGTGTCAAATCCACCGACCAGATCGCCGTCGGCGACGAAAGAGCGCAGTCCTGCCCAGGTCCGGCTCGGGCGGCGAATCTGCAAATGGGTCATCTCCTCAATGCGCTGCAGGCCCAGTGCAATGTCGATTTCCTCGGGCTGCACGTCCTGCGGTGGCACCGGGTCGGCGTTCGCGGGCGAGCCCAGCAACTGTCCGGCGTCGGGCTTCATGTACCAGGATTCGTCCACGCCGATGCACATCGGCCAGTGGCCACAGTTCACTCCCGCAGGTGACGCAAACACAAAGGCGGAGCGTCGCTTCGGTGTCAGGCCGATGGGTGCGATACCCGCCAATGAGGCGACCTGATCGCACCAGGCACCCGCGGCGTTGATGATGACCCCGGCCTGGTAGGTATTTTCGCCGGCCAGTACCTGCCACTGCGCGTTGCTGCGTGTCAGCGCCAGCACTTCGGCGTTGCACACCAGTTGACCGCCATGGCGACGCAGGCCGCGCAGGTAGCCCTGGTGCAGGCTGTGCACGTCCATGTCCAGAGCGTCGGGCGCATGGATGGCACCCAACACTTGTTGGGCGCGCAGTGCGGGCAGCATGGCGCAGGTTTGAGCCGCATCCAGTCGTTGTGCAAGTGGACTCAAGGCGTGCAGCAACTGCCACTCCTGCGCCAGCAGTTCCTCCTGTCCGGGACGCGCGATGATGAGCGCTCCCCGGGGCGAAAGAATCGGCTGCTCGGTGAAGCCAGCCGGAGGATGTTCGAAGAAGGCGCGGCTGGCCTTCGTGAGAGCGCGCACCTGCGGCGTGCCGTAGCTCTCGATGAACATCGCAGCTGAGCGGCCGGTGGTGTGGTAACCAGGCTGGGACTCCCGTTCCAGCAGCGTAACCCGGCCATGCGGCGCGAGAAAGTAGGCGATGGACGCGCCCGCAATGCCGCCGCCGATGACAAGGAAATCGGTATGCACCGTGTCAGGCATCACGCACGTCCGCCACCGGATTCGAACCGAAGTCTTCTCGCGCCAGATAGGCAAGCACGCGGGCGGCGGCTTCGGCGGGAGAGGCGAGCAGACCCTTGTCCTTGAGCGCGGCAAAGTTGTTGCGCTCGGGGAAACCGGCCGCGTCGGCGCCGCGCAACTGCACCTGCATGTCGGTGTCGATCACGCCCGGCGCCAGCGAGCAGGCCTTGGCGCCGCGCGGCTTTTGTGCCTCGTCCATGGCCAGGCACCGGGTGAAGTGGTCCATGCCGGCCTTGGCCGCGCAATACGCTGCCTGCGAAGCCATTGCGCGTCGACCCAGGCCCGAAGAGATGTTGAGCACGCGCCGTGGTGCGTTCCAACTTTCGGTGCAGCGCAGGAACGTGGCTGTGAGTTGCAGCGGCGCTTCCAGACCGACGCGCAGCGCGATGGCCAGATCGTGAGGACTGGACTGGCTCAGGGGAACGATGGGCGGGATCACACCGGCGTTGTTGATCAGGGTGGCGCGACCAAAACGGTTCGATGGCTGATCGCGCAGCCAGGTCGTCAGGCGCGCGCAGGCTTGCTCGCCATCGGCCAAGTCTTGCTGCCACTGCACCAGCTGCACGCCCGCGGCCTTGGCCGCGCGCTCCAGAATCTGACTGGTCTGACGCGAAATGCACAGCAGTTGATGGTCCGGTTGCAGCAACTGCAGCGCCAGTTCCAGTCCCATGCCGCGCGATGCGCCGGTGATGAGAATGAGCTCTTGTGTCATGCCATGTTCTCCTTGATGCAAGCGCCCTATTGTTCAACAAAAAAGTGCCTCTAGTCAGTTGAGGACAGAGCACGTGCGCTTCGCGCAGCATTGGTCTGTCCCGCAATCTTTGATCAGTTGAGGACAGAGCACGCTCGCTTCGCGTAGCTTTGGTCTGTCCCGCAAAGTCTCAGAAAGCGCAAGGACTCTCAAATCGCAGTGGTGCACCCGTCTCCGGATGCGTCAGTTCCAGTCGCCAGGCGTGCAGCATGAGGCGCGCAGTGCATGCTGCCTGCGCCGCATCAGTGTAGAGGCGGTCGCCCACGATCGAATGCCCGAGGGCTTTCAGGTGCACCCGCAATTGATGCGAGCGGCCGGTGAGTGGTTCGAGTTCCAGGCGCGTGCATGCGTTCGACTCATCCGCGTTTGCGGCGAAGGCGCGCCAACGCGGATCCGGGCTGAGAATGCGCCAGCGCGTGCTGCTGGGTTTGCCGCGCACGGCGTCGATCACGCGCAGTGGGCGGTTCGGCCAATCCAGCGCGATGGGCAGATCGATCAGACCCCAGGGTTCGGGCGGTGGCGCGACCGCGCCATGCACCAATGCGAGATAGCGCTTGCGGATCAACCGCCGGGCGAAAGCGTCGCTCAAAGCCCGTTGCACAGCCTTGCTGCGCGCCATCAACAACAGGCCCGAAGTCGCCATGTCCAGCCGGTGCACCACCAGCGCGTCGGGCCAGATCGCCTGTGCGCGTGTGGCCAGACAATCCTGTTTGTCCGCGCCGCGCCCTGGCACCGTGAGCAGGTCGGCAGGTTTGTCCAGCACCAGCAGCGCGTCGTCAACGTAGAGGGCGTGAGGTGCGTCAGCACTCATTTGGATCAGGTCCGCTCCGTCAGCGCTTGTGCCAGCGCCAGCACTTTTTGCATTGCGTCCGGAGCGTCGCAATACACCACACGGCGCTGCGGCATGGAGCGCAACCAAGTGAGCTGGCGCTTGGCCAGTTGGCGCGTGGCAAAGATGCCCTTGTCGCGCAAGGTGGAGAGTTCTTCGGCGTCCAGCCCTGTTGCCGCGTTGGTGTCCAAGCCGGCCACCACTTCCGGGTTCGAGCCGCGCTTCACGTGTGCTTCCAGCGCTTCCCAGGTCTGCCGATAACCCACGCAGCGCATCGACGGCAAATCGGGATTCAGGTTGCCGCTTGCGCGCAGCAATTTCACTTCGTCTATCAGGCCTGCCGCCAGCATCGCGTCAAAGCGCTGGGCAATACGCTCGTGCAGCCAGGCACGGTGCTGCGGCTCGAGCGAAATCAGTGGCAGTTGGCCCATGCCCTGAAGTTGGCGATTGCGGTCCTTTGCCGCATGCAATGCCGACAGCGTTTGACCGGACACGCGAAACACTTCGAGTGCGCGCTGGATACGCTGCGAATCGTTCGGCGCGAGGCGCTCCGCGGTGATGGCATCCACTCGCGCCAGCTCGGCGTGCAGGGCGGGCCAGCCCATAGCCCGGGCTTGCGCTTCCAGTTCCGCGCGAACCGCGGGGTCGGCGGCGGGCAGCGCATCCAAGCCGTCAAACAGCGCCTTGAAGTAGAGCATGGTCCCGCCTACCAGCAGCGCCAAGTGACCACGGGCATTGATCTCTGCGATCAGCCCCTGAGCGTCTGCCGCAAACTCGGCCGCGCTATAGGCTTGCGATGGGTCGCGGATGTCAATCAGATGGTGGGGCACGGTCAAGAGTTCAGCCGCTGCGGGCTTGGCCGTGCCGATGTCCATGCCGCGATAAACCAGGGCCGAATCCACGCTGATGATTTCCACCTGACCCCGAAACTTCTGCGCGATGGCAAAGGCCGCTGCCGTCTTGCCTGAGGCCGTCGGACCTGCCAGGCACAGGGCGTGCACATTGTGGGTCGTGGTGATGTTCATGCCCGCGTCAAAGTACCCCGATCGTGGCGTTGTACCAGCGTCCACGCCGTGAGGGAAACGCAGACGCTCCAGAACCAGACACCGTTGGTCAGAGGCAGCACCGTGCCGTCCATGTTCACGCCGAGCCAGGTACCCATGGCAAACGCGGCCAGCATCATCAGGAAACCATTCAGTGCCGACGCCGCACCTGCAGCGTGGGGAAAGGGTCCGACAGCGCCGCTCTGGCCGCAGGGTTGGTGCACACCATGCCCGATCATGTACAGGTAGAACGGCGGCAACAGGGTCCATACGCTGTGGCAACCCGCAAGGGCCAATCCGCCCATCAGAGTTCCCGCGGTGAGCGTGATGCCGCCCGCCAACGCCAGGGTGCGGTGCAGGCCCAGGCGCTGCAACAGACGGCGACACAGCAGCGTGCCCAGGATGTAGGAAATGGACGAGAAGAACATCACCAGGCCGAACTGGGGTTTGCTCAAGCCCAGTACCTGGATGCAGACGAAGGACGAGGAAGCGAGAAAGGTGAAGAGACCGGCGTAGGAGCAGACCGAGAGCGCCGAGAACGCAACGAACGTGGGGTGGCGCAGTATGTGCCACCCATTGCGCCCCAGTGTGCTCACCTGCAGGGCGCGCGGATTCTTGTGCGGTAAGGTTTCCTCAAAGCGCCACAGGATGATGGCCAGGGTGGCACCCGAGCACAGTGCCAGCGTGAAAAGCACTGCGCGCCAGTCCAGCCAATGCGCCAGCGCACCGCCCACAGGTGCGCTCAGGCAGGCGATGACACCCAGGCCGGTCATGCCCTTGGACATGACTCGCGCGCCCTCCAGAGGCTGGTATAGGTCGCGCACGATGGCACGGGCACACATCACGGCCGCACCCATCGCCGCTCCCTGCACGGCACGCCACAGGATCAGCCACGCCATGCTGGGCGCCACTGCGCAGGCCAGTGCCGAGAGGACGTAGGCTCCCAGACCCCACAACAGAATGGGCCGGCGGCCGTAGCGGTCCGACAAGGGTCCCCAGATCAACTGCGAACACCCGAACGCCAGCAACAACGCCGTAAGCGTGAGTTGTGCCTGCGACATGGTCGCGCCAAAACCCTGAGTCAGCGCCGGCAGTGCGGGCAGGTACATGTCGGTGGTGAGAGGCTGCAGGCCCAGCAGCAGCGATAGCAGCAACACGATCAGTCCGGGGGACATGGTGTGGGCGGCCGCGGTGTGTGTCGCCGCGCCTGAACCCGAACGGGAATGTGACATGCGCTGGAGCGTACCAGAAGGGATAATCCCAATAACTCCGCATCAGGAACCGCATGAACTTCGATCAATTTTTGGAACAAGCCTGGAGCGAACATGGCGATGATGCCTACGCTGTGAGCGTGCGACTCAAGAGCGCGCGCACGTTGCTGGCGCAGCCTGTCCAGGTGCCCGCTCTGGCGCGCATCCTGGCGCACGTATTCGGTGAGCATCTGGGCGACTGGAGCAGCGCGCAGCATGAATTGGCGCAGTTGCAGGAACATCCGCTATGCCTGTCCGATGCCCGGGCCTCCAGCGCCGTGCGCGTGGCGCAGGCGGCACTGGCGCTGGCCCAGGGTACGGTGCCGCAAGGGGCGAAACTGACGGACGAGGAGCGCGTGCGCGCCCTGAGTTCCGCGAGCGCGATTTGCCTGGGGCGCGGCGAACTGGGAAATGCCTCGGATCTGTTTGAGTTGTGTCTGAAATTGGTGGCGTTGTTGCCCGCCGCGAGCGCCGACTTTCAACGCCCACTGGCAGTTGCGGCCAATAATCTGGCCTGTGCGCTGGGCGAATTGCCGCTGCGCAGCGAGCAGCAGAACGCGCAGATGATCTCGGCGGCGCAAACGGCACGGCAGTACTGGGAACGGGTCGGCACCTGGCTGGAAACCGAGCGCGCCGACTACGTTCTGGCCAAGTCCTGTTGGCGTGCCGGGCAACTGCCAGCGGCGGCGAGCCACGCGGTTGCATGCCTGAGTCTTTGTCAGGCGAACAACGCCCCGGCATTCGAGTTGTTCTTTGCCCATGAAATTGCGGCTCTCGTGTCGAAGTCCCTGGGCTACGGCGCCGCGTTTGAAGCGGCGCGGCAATCGGCGCTCAAGGTCTTTGATGCACTGGACCCACAGGATCAGGCCGCATGTCAGGGAGAGCGTGATGCGTTGCTGGTTTGACCGTGCGCTGTGCCTGCTGGTCTTCACAGGAGGAATGCTGATGAACGCCAAAGCCCAAATTGCAATCCCAACCGCGTTGCCGGGCAACCCGGATCTGGTGCAACAGGTGCTGGCCACGGAGCGCGCATTCGCCAAGACCATGGCGCAGCGCGATTTCACGGCGTTCAGCACCTTTCTGTCGGAAGAAGCCGTGTTCTTCTCCGAACCTGCACCGCTGCGCGGCAAGCAGGCCGTGGCGGCCTTCTGGAAGCGATTCTATGCAGGACCGGAGGCGCCATTTTCGTGGGAACCCGAGGAGGTGCAGGTACTGGATTCCGGCAGCCTGGCGTTAAGCACGGGACCGGTGCGCAACGCCAAAGGCGTGCTGATCGCCACCTTCACCTCGATCTGGCGTAAGGAGCAGCCCGGCATATGGCGCATCGTGTTCGACAAGGGAAACGACGCGTGCGAATGTGCCACGCGCTCCGGTGCTTCACCGACCCCTTAGGAACAGGGCATCCAGCTCTTTCATCGTGACCTGACGCCAGGTCGGTCGGCCATGGTTGCACTGGTCCGAGCGTTGTGTAGCTTCCATCTGACGCAGCAGGGCGTTCATCTCTTCCAGTGTGAGCTTGCGGTTGGCGCGCACCGCACCGTGGCAGGCCATGGTGGCGAGGATGTCGTGCTGGGCGCGCTGGACCACGCTGCTGGCACCGTGTTGCGCCAGTTCGGCCAGCACGCTGCGCGCCAGCTCGACCGCATCGCCCTGCGCGAGTGCGCTGGGAACGGCGCGCACGGCCAGCGTTTTGCTGGAAAACGCCGTGATCTCCAGACCCAGCAGGCGCAGCGTGTCCGCGCTGCCTTCGGCGCTGGCGATTTCTGCGGGCGTGGCGGCGAATGTGGCGGGGATCAGCAGCGGCTGGCTGGCGATGGCCTTGGCCTGTTTCGGATCGGCGGCGGCCCACTGATCCTTCAGCCGTTCGTACACGATGCGCTCGTGCGCTGCGTGCATGTCAACGACGATCAGGCCCTGGGCGTTTTCCGCCAGGATGTATACGCCCTGCAACTGGGCCAGTGCGCGTCCCAGGGGCCAGTCGGCAGCGCTGGCGAGTGCTTGCACGGTCTCTGTGGAAGTGACGACTGCATGACGGTCCGGCGCGGGTGCAACATCGCCCGCCATCGCCTGCCGGGAACGCTGTACCGGCCACAGCGCCTCGATATCCGAGACGCGATGGGCGGTCTTGGCATTGAACTGCATCGCTTGTTGCGGCCACGGCATGGGCCTGAGCGTTTCGCTGTGACCCAACTTGGGCGCCTGCGTTTTCACCTCAGTTCGGTGCAACGCAGTGGCCTCATCAGACTCGGCGATGCTGCCGCTGCGCGGCGCCGCCAAAGCGTTCTCCACTGCGTGGCGCACCGCTTGATGCACTTCGCGACTGTCGCGAAAACGCACCTCGATCTTGGTCGGATGCACGTTCACGTCGACGCGTGTCGGGTCCATCTCCACATACAACGTGAACACCGGCTGGCGCTGACCATGCAGCACGTCCTCATAGGCGCTGCGCGCTGCGTGGGTGATGACCTTATCGCGCACGAAGCGGCCGTTGACGTAGGCAAACTGCTGGTCTGCCCGAGTGCGCGCGGCGTCGGGGACGCCGGCGCGCCCGGTGACGCGAATGTTGCCCGCGCGGTGCTCAACGGCGACCGATTGCGCAATGAAGTCCTGCCCCAGCACATCGCCCAGGCGCTGCTCCAACGCGCCAGCGCGCCACTGCTCGACGAGCCGGCCCTCGTGCCAGATGGAAAAGCCCACGTCGGGGCGCACCAGCGCATGGCGGCGCACGGCCTCGACGCAATGCGCCAGTTCGGTGGCGTCGGCCTTGAGGAATTTGCGCCGCGCCGGGGTGCTGTAGAAAAGCCCCTTCACTTCCACTGTCGTGCCCCGCGCTCGGGCCGTCGGCCGCAGTTCGCCGGTCCGGCCATCCAGCACATAGGCGTTCGCCTGCTCCGCAGTGCGGGACAGCAGGGCGCAGTCGGCGATCGAGTTGATGGCCGCCAGCGCCTCGCCGCGAAAGCCCATGGTGCCCACCGATTCCAGATCTGACAGGCTGGCAATCTTGCTGGTGGCGTGACGCTTGAAGGCGATGGGTAACTCCTGCGGCAGCATGCCGATACCGTCGTCTTCCACTGCAATCAGGCGCACGCCTCCGGCGAGCAGTCGAACAGTGACCTGCGTCGCTCCCGCGTCAAGTGCGTTGTCCACCAATTCGCGCACCACCGATGCAGGGCGCTCCACCACTTCGCCCGCAGCGATCTGACTGATGAGTTCGTCGGGAAGTTCAAGGATGGGGCGACGAGGAAGGAGGATGGCTGCGGTCACCCGGGCATTCTAGCCATGGGCATACCAAGTTGCATCGACCCCATTTCTGCCTTGAATTTTTTCGCGGGATACGTTCGCCGACCCCGCGGAACAACGGTCCACAGTCGCGCGTCAACCGCAGGTGATCTCCACGCCGTCGAAGTCGAGTTCGATGGATTCGACCTGCACCGCATTTTGCATCGCGTTCAGCACCGAGTACGACAGCCCGACCGGTCGGACGTGCCGGAAGAGCCATGTCAAAACGACGGACGAATGATCCGCGGCCAGCAACTGGACTTTGACGTTGCGCTGCTTGGGCGCATGGCCACGTCGCGCCAGATCCCACCACGCATAGAGATCAAGCGATGCGGTCACGCCGCGCCGCAGGATCAAGTGCTTGGCCTCCACTTCCTGATTGCCAGGAAGCTGCGGTGCTGACTGCCACGCCGACAGTTGCGCGGTGGAATCAGCCCTGAAAGTCGGGAACACCACTTCACAAAAACCGGCGTCCGGATGGTGCGGATCACCGGTCCCGATGTCCACCAGGAAGTTGGAGTTCAGCTGCGGCTGCTTCAGCATCAAACTACTCCATGTCGAGTCGTTCGCAGGCCAGAACCAGTTCCTCCATGGCGACGTCGGTACCTCGCGCATTGAAAGGTCCGCTGGTGTGCTTGATGATGCGGGTGCGTTGCAGTTTCCAGGTCAGGACGATGTTGGTGTGGTCCTCGCTCTGGAGCTGGATGGTGACGGTACGAAGCGCCTGCTGGTCGCCATTTCGAATCTGGTCCAGCCAAGCGTAAAGGTTCATCGATCCGATCACGCCGCGCTTGAGGGTGACGTCCGAGGCTTTGTGCAGACCGGTGATCTTGATGCTGCTGTTTTCCTTCGAATTACCATTGCGGTATTCGGTCACGGCGACTTCCGTGCTCAAACCGCTGACTTCCTGAAAGCCTGCCTGCGCGCCCTCGGTCACGCCATCGCCTAAATCGACGAGAAAATTGAACTGGTGGTAGGGTCGATCGCGCAAGCTGGCCATGGCGTTCTCCGTTGGAATGAGGGGACAGTATCAAACGGATCCAATGCGAGGTCAACATCGGGAGCGAGGCCCGGCCGCAGTTGACTTAGCCGGTGAACGCTAGGGCGTTTCGATCTGCTGCCTGAGTTCGAGATACAAGTGCAAACGGGGACCACCGAGGGCCACCGCTCTGGCAATCGCATCCAAGGCGGGTTTTCGTTGTCCTTGTTCAAACAAGACCTGGGCCAGGTTGTTCCAGGCATCAGAGAAATCGGGATGGCTGACCACCGCGGCCTGATAGGCGATGCGCGCTGCGGGCAAATTGTCGGACGCGTAAGCGGTGTTGCCCGCACCCAGCAATAAGCTTGGCTGGGTTGGCCATTTTTGCAACGCCGTGGCATAGGCGATGCGCGCGGCCGCGGGTTGCACGCGTTCCAGCTCCGCGAGGCTCTGTGCAAACGTTTCGGCTTCGGCCGTTGCGGGCAGGCGCTGCGGTGTCAAAGCGACCATGGCCCAATAGCCGCTACGGGCCCAAGTCCGTTCAAATGTGAACAGCGACATGTTCATGTGCGCAGTTCGGCCAGAGTTCAACAGCAACTGGTTTCGGTCGCGGTCATAGCCAATGATCACAGCGTAGTGCCACATGGGGTAGATTGGCAGCGACAGGTTTTGCAGCACCAGCACCGGGTTGCCGGCGGCAACCTCGCGCAGCAGGGTCTCCATACCGGGTGCCAGCAAGTAGGCCGGCAGTCCGTTGCGCCGGGTGGCCGCCAGCATTTCCACTTGCAGGCTGCCTTCACGCGCTGGCAAGTAGACCTGATTCAACAGTTGCTCCGGCGTCATTTGAAGTCCCGCGGCCTGCAACACCGAGGCTAGAGATGCCGGTCCGCATTCGTGGTCTTCCTGCGCAAAAAAAGGAATATCTTTGATTTCTGACTGCGCCGGAAGGTCTGGTGGCCAATGCTGCTCCAGGCCGATCATTTGTGGTGAAGCGCAGCCTGCGAGCAATAGCAATACACAAACAAAAACCCCCGCCTGAGCGAGGGTTCGAAGCGTGAAAGAACCAACTTTCATGACTCGGTGCTTCTCAGTCGAAGCATGATGCTTGGCCGGGGTGCGGGTCGCGTCACCGAACCGATCGTGTGAACGGAAAGACCTTGGTCAAGCCCAGAATGTCGGTCACCAGCAACACGATAAACACTGTGAACACAAGACTCAAAACATCGCCGCCCGCAGGCACTTGGTCGATGCGGCCGGCGATCTGTGCCACTTCGGCGTCGGACATCGCGGCCACGCGTTGCACCGCCGAGTCTGCATTGACGCCCTGTTTTTCCAGCGCTTGGCGCACGTCTGCGCGACTCAGAAACGCGTTCACGCGCTCACGGTTCGGCGCCGCTGCGGGCGTCGTCAGGGAGTCCGCAGTGGACACGATTGCGGCCTGCGCGCTGAGGGGCAGTCCCAGCAGCGTGGTTGACAGAATCAAGGTTGATGCGATGAGGCGGCTGCATGCGTGCATGGTGTTCCATTCGAAGTAATGGGGTCAGTTTAGGCGGTGCATTGCGCAGACGTCAACGCGGCTTACATGTCGTGACACCGCTTGCCTGTGGCGACAGAGTGTCGCGATTTGGTTGATGAACGTTGACCACGTGAAGCTTAGCCGGACAAGCGCGAGAAGCGCCACTTCGAATGCGGGAAATCCACACCCAGGGCGCCGGCACACACCAAGCCCGGCAACAGAGCCCAGAGCCCGTCCCACAGGCGCGGCGCATGAAATCCCGGGGCTGCGGCCGAGGGTGCGAGGCACAAAACCATACCCGCCAGGAAGGATGTCAGGGCCAGCCATTGGTACAGTGGCAGGCCGGCCACGCGCAGCGTCTGGGGTTCACCCCGGTAGGCTTCTTCCACAAAGCGCAACACGCCGGCCAACATCAGGTATGTGCCTGCCACCAGGGTCAGCGCCGCACCCAGCGCCCACAATCGGGCCAGCAGCAGACCGCTAACCAGGTTGCCCAATATCGAATACAACGCTGTGGGGTGCAGCGGCACACCCATCAAGCCCGCAAGGCTGACCACGCGGGAATGGCAGTTGAAGACCTTGATACCCCAGGACACCGGATGACCATGACAGCAGCCCTGCTCCAGGCAACGGATGCGGCCCAACGCCTGAATCGGTGCCGCGGCCAATGCGAATCCCCCTGCCAGCAAGGCCCAATCAGCCCCCGCCAGAGCCAGCAACGCCAGACCCAGGGCAGCGCCAAGGACCGCACCGTAATAACCGAAAGGCCGGGACAGTGCCGCCGACCCTTCGACCCACTGAGCCCACAGCCCGGCGCACACCAGCCCGCAGAGAAAGACCAGCAACGCGGGCCACGGAAATTGCTGAGCCGTCGCGGACATCACCACCAGGAAACCTGCGGCCGCGGCGAGGCCAGCCCACAATCCGTGACTGATGATGCGTAGGGGCCCCAACTCCCAGCAGCGCCAGGCGTTGGCCAGGCGCTCGCTCACAGCCATGAGCCGTCGCCAGACCGGTCCCGGATTGCGCAACGCCATCCATAACAGCAAGGCGGCTGTCAAGTCGGCCACTGAATGCATGCCCGTGCTCAGGCAGGTGATAGCGACCGATGTCGCCCAGCCGTAGCGCAGCCACGGCGGCAGCCGCCCCGCCAGCGCCTGTGCCACAAGCAAGGTCCAGATCACGTGAAACGAGGGCCATGAGGCCACGGGCGGCCACGCTGCCAATTGCTCATAGCGCAACCACTGCGCGAACAGGCCCGGCTGCGGTGGCCGGAACGCGGCCATGAACGGAGCGACCAGGTACACCAGCGTGACGATGCCCGTGAACAGCCAGGAGCGCTGCACCAGCTTGCGCAATTCGCACCGGTCGCTGATGAGCAGAAAGGTCCAGGGCACCAGCAAGTAGGGACTGGAATAGATCAACTCTGTCCAGCCCTGGATCGGGACACTCCATTCCCATGGCATCCGCGTTTCGATGGCATCGGGATAGGCGCCCAGCAGTTTCACGCCGCCATAGCAGATCAGCCAGGGCAGCACCGCCGCCAGCATCGCGCCCAATCGTTCGTGCCGCGACACCGCGCTGTTTCCCGAGGCAGGGATGCCGATCCAGGGACGCGGGCCGCTGATTCCGGGAAAGCGGCGCGCCAGGTCGGGCCGCTCGTGTCCCCACACCAAACCCAGGCACACCAGCGCGAGCACAGGTGTCCCCAGCCAGAGTGCTTGCGTCGAACCCGTCACGAACGCCATTCCGACCCAGGCGGCACCGAATCCGGTGTAGATCGGGTGCGGAAAAATGCTGTAGATCCCTCCCACTGCGAGTCGTGGCGGCGGAAAGGCGTTCATCGGCAAACCACCGCCTTCGGTGCGCAGCCGTGACACGCCTGAAAGCCAAAGGCAAAGGCCGCAAATGGTCAACAGCCAACCTGCCAGAGGGACATGCACTGCAGGCAGCGACAAGGGAATCCGGTGGCACCACCACCAGAGAAATGCGGGTGCCAAGATCGCCCAAACCATGCCATACAGCGCGGCCAGAATCCGCTTTTTCATGTCCACACAACCCGTTCGTAAATGGCCCAGCCATCGGTCGCGTCTGCATCCAAACCGCCGATGTTCGCCCGCCCCAGCCACTTCACCTCATGTGAGTTGGCAAGGACGCCGAACTGATCGCGTATCAAGTCCGGCAGCACATTGCCGAGTTCCCGATGCCGCAGCACCGCATGAGGTTTCAGCACCAGTTGCCAGCCGTTTCCGAGCAGGCGATCCGGCCCTTCACCTTCCAGTCGCGCCGGCGTTGGAACACCGTCCAACCAGACCTTGGTCAGTGTCTTGCCGTCATCCCAGTCGATCCAGACGACCGAGTGACCTGCGGCGATGGCGCGACCCCAGCGCAGGCTGCGCAGAGGCAGCGACAGCGAGGCCAGACTCAGGTCCATGCACTCAAGATAGCCTTGCATCAGCCAGTCCACGGGGTTGCCCGCGCAGACCGATTTGACCCGCGTCTGACACAGCGGCGAAAGGCAGTTCCATTGGATGTGCACCCCCGGTCCATCCCAGAGCACCGATGTCATTCCCTGAATCTGTGGTTGCCACTCGCCCGTCATCCACTCCGACCATTGCCAGCCGGACGATGCGTCGCCGCTCGGCGCGTGGCCGCTGCCCCAGGCGGATCGATCCTGCTCCTGACCCTGGGCGTTGCGCAACAGCAGTCCCCGGTAACCCGTGTTGAGCGGACCGAGTTGCAGCGTCGCCTGGTAGCCGATACAAACATCGCCTTCGGTCGAGACTCCGTCCAGACACCACTTGCGTAATCGCAGTGCCCATCGGTTCATGCCAGCCGCTGGCATGGGAAGAACTGGCGGAAGCGATGGACTCATATGGCTCTTCTATCGATCGGGTCTGGTCAGATTATGAGCGAGGGCCATGGATAATCCGGCGTCATGGAACTCATCACTTTCGCGCTCGACTTCATCCTGCATGTGGACAAGTACCTGGAGGCGTTTGTGCGGGGCTATGGCCTGTGGGTGTACGCGCTGCTGTTTCTGGTGATCTTTGTCGAGACCGGTGTTGTTGTGATGCCGTTTTTGCCTGGCGATTCGCTGCTGTTCGTGGTGGGCGCCATGTGCGGCGTGGGGCTCATGAGCTACCCGCTGTCGGTGGGCTTGCTGCTGGCAGCCGCGGTGCTTGGGAATCAGAGCAACTACGCATTGGGACGCTACTTTGGTCCACGGGTTTTCAAATGGGAGAACTCGCGACTCTTCAACAAGGCCGCGTTTGATCGGGCGCACGCGTTTTACGAACGTTACGGTGGCGTCACGATCGTGGCCGCGCGCTTCATGCCGTTCGTGCGCACTTTTGCGCCCTTTGTAGCCGGCGTGGCGCGCATGACGCGCACGCGCTTCACCTTCTTTGACGTGACCGGCGGCTCGCTCTGGGTCGTGAGTCTGATCACCGTCGGCTACTTCTTCGGCAACACCGAGTTCGTGAAAATGAATCTCGAAAAAATCATCTGGACGATGATCCTGCTGCCGGGTCTGGTGATACTTTATGGGGCCTGGAAATCGAGGCGCAAGTCAGAGGCGTAACACGTTTCAGACGGAGATATCTGGCGGCCGAAATACTGGCGCCGCACTATACGGCCAGCAGGGAAAGATAGGCCATGCCCAGGATGCCTCGGTAACCCCGGTAGTAGGCCGCGCTTTGCGCTTGCGCCAACGCCTGAACTTCAGCAACTTGCGGATCATCGGGCGGATGCTCGGCAAGCCAATACGTGTACTTCGCCATGTGACCGGATTCGAAATCGTCCCATTCAGCCAACGTCGCCTTGTGCACGCGCACGACGGCAAACCCGGATTTCGTCGCAAGTTCGATGAGCTCCGGCAGGAAGATGAATTCATCCAGTCGGCCACCGAGCGGGGCCGCCGCAGCCTCGGTCGGTGAGGTGCTCCAGATGGCTTCACCATACACCACCGGAGCGCCTCGCGAAACCAGCCGTCTGAGTGCCGCAAGCGCGGCTGCGTAGTCCATGGGCAACCTGGCCTGGGGCGGTGGCCCCCAGATCTGACTTGCGCCGATACAGATGGCACCCTGAGCAGCAACCAGAAGGCAGTCTTTGACATCGCCGCAGATCAATTGCAGTCGATCTGCGACCTGGCGCCCCTTCGACCCTTGCCTCGCGTGGTCGAAACCAGCGGCGGAGAGATCAATCCCGACCCCGTGAATGGCCTCATTCGCTTCAAGCAGCCGTAGGAGCAGTTCAGCCCATCCGCATCCAACGTCGATCACGGTGCCACGCGCTGTTTTCGCGAGGAAGGCCACAAGCTCATGCGCCCGTTCGCCGGACAGGGGCGTGTTGAACAACAGGCTGCGGTGCAGCGGCGCGAAATCGATGGTCATGGTGGTTTCGGCTTCCGAGCGGTCTGACATTGCCGTCACGTCGTGCGATTCCTTGCCAGCGGCGGGTTCTTCGAAAAGTAGCGCTCGATGCCGCGCATCAGGGCGTCGGCCAGTTGTTCCTGGTAGACCTCACTGCGCAGTTTGATCTCTTCGTCGGGGTTGCTGATGAAGGCGGTCTCCACCAGCACGCTGGGAATGTCGGGGGCTTTGAGCACGGCAAATCCGGCCTGCTCGACGCGTGGTTTGTGCAACGCGCCCAACTTTCCGATCTCACCCAGCATGGCACCCCCCAGTTGCATGCTGTCCTTGATTTGCGCGGTGGTGCTCATGTCCAGCAAGGCGTGTTGCAACTGCACGTCCTTGACCTTCACGTTCAGACCGCCGATGGCGTCGGCCTTGTTCTCCTTGTCGGCCATCCAGCGCGCAGCGTTGCTGGAAGCCGCACCCTGGCTCAGGGCAAACACGCTGGCCCCCCGCGCCTGGGGCGTGAAGAAGGCGTCCGCGTGCAGACTCACAAACAGGTCGGCCTGCACGCGCCGCGCTTTCTGCACTCGCACCTGCAGTGGCACAAAAAAATCGGCGTCGCGCGTGAGATAGGCCCGCATGGGGTTGCCCTTGAGTGTGGTGGTGTTGATGCGATCGCGCAGCCGGTGCGCGATCGAGAGCACCACGTCCTTTTCACGGGTTCCGCCGGGGCCGGTGGCGCCAGGGTCTTCGCCGCCGTGGCCTGGGTCCAGGGCGATGATGATGAGGCGGTCCGTGCGCGGTGACTCTTCGGGTTTCTTTGCAGACGAAGCTGCGGCCAGTGGCATCGGAGCCGCGGGCGAGACTGCCTTTTGCGCCTGGCGCACCATCAGGTCTCCCAGTGGGTCGATCGTGGGTGCGGAACTGGACTGGCCCACGGCCCTGCTGGCCGCCTCCTGTGCCGCGTTGGCCACGCGGTTTTCCTGAAGTCGCTCGGCGATCAACGCTTCCAGCGGGTCCACGGGGTGCGCTGGATAGAGGTCGAGCACGAGCCGGTGCCGGTAGGATGCCACCGGGGTCAGCGTGAACACCTGAGGAGCCATCGGCTGCTTCAGGTCCATCACCAGACGCACCACGCCAGGCGCAAATTGACCCACACGAATGCCGGCAATATTGGGGTCGTCGCCCTTGACTTTGGCCACCAATTCGCGCAGTTCCGAATTCAGCTCGATGCCTTCGATGTCGACGGCCAACCGAGGCGGATTGGCGACGAATTTCTGTGTCGTGGCGAGTGCCACGTCGGACTCAATCGTGACGCGAGAATAGTCGTGGGCAGGCCAGACGCGAACCGCCAGAATCGTGGCACCGCGCGCGATCTCCTGTGTGCCCAGTAGCAGCACGAGGCTGCCTGACTGGATCAAATGGCGGCGCTTCATGGACAGGTGGCCTGTTGCATGGCACGGCCTGAATCGGTGTGCGCGACCAGTGTGACCTGGCGCGTCTCGTCGGCCGAGACCGCGATATGGATTTCCAGGTCGGCCCGCGGCAGGGAGGCCGCAGCGCGCTCAGGCCACTCGGCCACTTTAAGTCCGGCGCTGGCAAAGATGTCGCGAAAGCCGGCATCTTCCCATTCGCGCGGATCGGAGAAGCGATAAAAGTCGAAGTGCCAAATAGCCAGGTCCGGCAACTCGTAAGGCTCCACTACGGTGTAGGTTGGACTCTTGATGCGTCCCGTCAAACCGAGCGCGTGCAACAGATGGCGCACCAGCGTGGTCTTGCCCGCGCCCAGGTCGCCATGCAGTTGCACAAAGCTGTTCAACAGCGCTGGGCAATTCGCCAGGCGCTGCGCAAATTGCTCGGTGTCGGCTTCGCTGCGCCACAGCAGCGAAGCGCAGCCGCGGGGGCTTTCTACAATCGGCGGGTGACGCACGGCAGCATTCAAATCAACAATACTCCTGAGGCGGGCTCGTCATGGTTTGAAAAGATTCAGATCCAGGCCCGTGAACTCGGATTCTCCCAAATTGGCGTGGCCGGCGTCGATTTGACTTCGGCCGAACCCGGATTGCTGGCCTGGTTGGAGCGCGGATTTCATGGCGACATGGCCTATATGGCCACGCACGGCCTCAAGCGAGCTCGTCCAGCAGAACTGGTTCCTGGGACGGTGAGCGTGATCACGGCGCGCATGGATTACCTGCCTGGCGCCATGCCTGAGGACTGGCAGATGCAGGAACTGGCGCGTCTGCAGCGGCCTGCTGAAGCCATCGTTTCCATCTATGCCCGAGGGCGCGACTACCACAAGGTGCTGCGCAGTCGCCTGCAGAAATTGACAGACCGGATTCAGCGCGAGATCGGTCCTCTGGGCCACCGCGTGTTCACCGACTCGGCACCCGTGCTGGAGGTCGAACTCGCCTCGCGCAGCGGCCAGGGTTGGCGCGGCAAACACACGCTGATGCTGAATCGCGAAGCCGGCTCGATGTTCTTTCTGGGCGAGATCTTTGTGGCTGCGGCCCTGCCTGCGAGCAGCCCGGTGTCGGAGCACTGCGGGCGCTGTCGTGCCTGCATTGACGTCTGTCCGACGCAAGCCATTGTTGCGCCGTACCGGTTGGACGCGCGCCGTTGTATTTCCTACCTCACGATCGAACACCAGGGCGCGATTCCGCTGGAACTGCGCGCCCTCGTTGGCAACCGCATCTACGGCTGCGACGATTGCCAAGTCGTCTGTCCCTGGAACAAGTTTGCGCAGCGCAGCGCCTTGCCCGATTTTGACGAGCGCGCCGGACTCAGCGGCCAGCAATTGCTGACGCTTTTTGCCTGGAATGAAGAGGACTTTATGCGCCACACCGAAGGCAGCCCAATCCGGCGCATCGGGCACGGGCGCTGGCTCAGGAACATCGCGGTTGCGCTGGGTAATGCGCTGCGCTCTGGGGCAGAGGATGGCATAAGGGACGCGCTGACGCAGCGTCTGGATGGCGCCAGCGAATTGCTGCGTGAGCACCTGCTGTGGGCCTTGGCGCAGTGAGCACCTCACTTTTACTTTTCTACACACTGGCCGAATACACTTCGACGCGGGGCGCGCTGCCTTGAAGAATTACACCTGCCATGACCATGACTCACTCTGAATCCGGCTCGCCAAGCTCGCCCGTACTCGATGCAGCCACACCCACCCGCGCGCCTCGTCGCTGGCTGGGGACCGTGGTGGCGATCGTTCTCGCGGCCTTGCTGGGTGCCTTGGCGTGGTACCTGACGCACCGACCCGCGCCAAATCCGGCCGGCGACTACCCCGCTGCGGGCGCATCCGGTGCGCGCCGTGGCGCGAGCGGCGGTGGCGCCGGAGCGGGTGCCCGCGGTGGACCCCCGAGCACGGTCGGTGTCGCGCTGGCGCGCCATGCCGACATCCCGGTGAGCATTGAAGCCCTGGGTACGGTGACTTCCGCGGCCAGCGTCACGGTCGCGCCGCAGGTCTCTGGGGTGATCACACAGGTGCTGTATCAGGAAGGCCAGATGGTGAAGAAAGGTCGGGTGCTGGCCACCATCGACCCGCAGCCGTTCCAGTTGGCGCTGGCCCAGGCCACCGCCGCGCGCCAGCGCGATGCCGCGCAACTCGACGCGGCACGCCTGATGCTGGAGCGCTATCAGACGCTGCTTAAGCAGGATTCGATCGCTGGTCAATCGGTCGATACGCAGGCGGCTTTGGTGCAGCAACTGGCGGGAACGGTGGCACTGGATCAGGCGAACGAAGACAGCGCCAGGCTCAATCTGCAATGGTCGCGCATCGTCGCTCCGGTGTCGGGACGCGTGGGCCTGCGCCCCATTGACGCGGGCAACTTCATCGCGGCGGGCACCAGCACCGGCATTGCCACCATCACCCAGGTCTCGCCCATCGACATCGCGTTCTCGATTCCGCAGGACCGCGTGCCCGAGCTGCAACAGCGCCAGGGCGCCACGCTGCCGGTGACGGCATGGAACAGTGCTCGTTTGGTGCAACTCGACGCGGGACGCTTCCTGTCCATGGACAACCAGATCGACACCAGCACCGGCACGGTCAAGGCCAAGGCGCGTTTCCCCAATGCCTCGGGGACGCTGTTCCCGAACCAGTTCGTGAATGTGCGGCTGTTGCTGCGCACCCTGAGCGCCGCCGTGGTGGTGCCGGTGACGGCACTGCGCCATGGTCCGAACGGCGATTTTGTCTATGTGGTGAATGCCGAGCGAATCGTCTCCATTCGACCGGTGACGGCTGGCACTTCGGGCGTGAACGATGTCGCCATAGCCCAGGGGTTGGCTGCGGGCGAGCAGGTCGTGACCGAGGGCGCGGACCGGCTCAAGGACGGCGCGCGGGTGCAGACGGCTGCCGATAGGCCGGCGGTCGCGGCGTCTGGCGCGCGCGGCAGCCGCCGCGGCGCCAGCGACGCAGGTCCGCAGCCCGGTGCCAGTGTGCCCGCAGTGGGCAGCAGTGGTGCGCATTGGGGTGGTCATCGCCGGGCCTCGGACGCAGCGGGCAGCGCGTCTTGATCAATAGCGGCGGGGGAAAGCGGCCATGCTGAGTCCATCGCGTCTGTTCATCGAGCGGCCGGTCGCGACCTCGCTGCTGATGCTGGCGATCGTGCTGGCCGGCATGGTGGGCTTCAGGTTCCTGCCGCTGTCGGCGTTGCCGCAGGTGGACTACCCGACGATCCAGGTGCAGACCCTGTATCCGGGCGCCAGCCCCGAGGTCATGGGCAACACCGTGACTGCGCCGCTGGAAGGCCAGTTCGGCCAGATGTCGGGGTTGGAGCGCATGAGCTCGTCCAGTGCCGCGGGCGTGTCCGTGATCACGCTGCAGTTCGGCCTCGCCTTGTCGCTGGACGTGGCCGAGCAAGAGGTGCAGGCTGCCATCAACGCCGCCAACTCGCTGCTGCCAGCCGACCTGCCGGCGCCGCCCGTGTACGCCAAGGTCAATCCTGCGGACGCACCGGTGCTGACGCTGGCGATCAGTTCCGACAGCTTGCCGCTGACCGAGGTGCAAAACCTGGTGAACACCCGTCTGGCCCTGAAGGTGAGCCAGGTGTCGGGCGTGGGCCTGGTGTCGCTTTCGGGCGGGCAACGCCCCGCCGTGCGCATCCAGGCCAACACCCAGGCGCTGGCTTCGTTCGGTATCGGCCTGGACACGCTGCGCACGGCCATCAGCAACGCCAATGCGAATGCCGCCAAAGGCAGCTTCGATGGCCCCAAGCGGGCCTTCACGATCAACTCCAACGACCAGTTGGTGACGGTGGAGGACTACAAGAGGCTGATCGTCGCCTACAAGAACAACGCTCCGGTGCGCATGACCGATGTGGCCACCGTGATCCAGAGCGCGGAGAACAACCAGCTCGGTGCCTGGGCTGGTCTGAGCTGTGCAGTCGAGCCCGACAACCACGCTTGCATCGATGGCGTGGAACTGATTCCCGCGATCGTCATGAACGTGCAGCGCCAGCCGGGTGCGAACGTGATTGCCACCGTGGACGCCATAAAGACGCAACTGCCGGTGTTGCAGGCCGGGCTGCCCGCGTCCATCCGCATCGATTTGCTGGCAGATCGAACCAAGGGCATACGCGCCTCGGTCGAGCATGTGGAGATGGAACTGATGTTGGCGGTGCTGCTGGTGGTGCTGGTGATATTCGCCTTCCTCGGCAGCCTGCGCGCCACCATCATCGCAAGCATCGCCGTGCCGATCTCGCTCATCGGCGCCTTCGGCCTGATGTACCTGCTGGGATACAGCCTGAACAACCTGAGCCTGATGGCGCTGACGATCGCCACAGGCTTCGTGGTCGACGACGCGATCGTGATGTTGGAGAACATTGCCCGCTATATCGAGAAGGGCGAACCGCCGATGCGCGCCGCACTCAAGGGCGCAACGCAGATCGGCTTCACCATCATCTCGCTCACGGTGTCGCTCATCGCGGTGCTGATTCCGCTGCTGTTCATGGGCCGTGATCGGGCGTTTGTTCCGTGAGTTCGCGGTCACGCTGGCCCTCACCATCATCATCTCGGCCGTGGTCTCGCTCACCCTGGTTCCGATGATGTCGGCACGCTGGCTTACAGCCAGGCGCGACGATCACGAGTCAGGCGCTGCGCCATCGCGCACGCAGCGTTTCTATGCCACTCTGATGCGGCGCTACGACCGCGCGCTGGTGTGGGTGATCGACCACCAGAGGATCACCTTGCTGGTGGCGCTGGCGACCTTCGTCGTCACGGTGCTGCTCTACATCACCATTCCCAAGGGCCTGTTCCCAACCCAGGACACGGGTCAGTTGCAGGCCCGTGTTCAGGCGGCGCAGGATGTTTCCTACGACCGTATGGCGCAGTTGCAGGCGCAGGCGGCCCGCGCCATCCTGGCCGACCCCGCGGTGCAGAATCTGAGCTCTTTCGTCGGAGTGGACGCGGCCAACAACACCATGCTGCAGACCGGCAGCATGCTCATCAACCTGAAGGCAGTGCACGGCAACCAGCAGGCCGTGATGGAGCGGTTGCGCGAACGCGTTCGCGCCGTTCCCGGCGTGAGCCTGTCGCTGCAACCCACGCAGGATCTGACGATCGACTCCGAGACCGGACCGACCGAATTCCGGGTCTCGCTGGAATCGGTCAACAGCGCCGAGATCACACTCTGGATGGGCAAGCTGATCGAGCGCCTGCAAGGCGTGCCGCAGTTGCGCAACGTCAGCAGCGACGCCGGTGCCCAGGGTCTGGCGACCTACATCAACGTGAACCGCGACGCGGCGTCGCGCCTGGGCATCAGCGCCAGTTCGGTGGACGATGCGCTGTACAGCGCGTTCGGCCAGCGCATCGTATCGACCATCTTCACCGAGACCAATCAGTACCGCGTCATCCTCGAAGCCCAGAGCGGTCTGGCGCAGGACGCGTCTGGCGTGGGACGGCTTAACCTGATGTCGGGCAGCGGCAAGGCCACGCCCTTGTCGGCCTTTGCCGAGATCAGGGAACAGATGGCGCCGCTGCAGATCACGCACGTGGGACAGTACCCCGCCAGCACCCTCAATTTCGACACCGCACCGGGCGTGGCGCTGGGCAGCGCAGTGGACGCGATCCACCTGGCGGCGCAGGACATCGGCCTGCCGCCGACGATCACGATGACTTTCCTGGGCGCCTCGGGCGCGTACGAGAAGTCGCTTTCGAGCACGCTCTGGCTGATTCTGGCAGCCGTGGTCTGCGTCTACATCGTGCTCGGTGTGCTGTACGAGAGTTACGTGCATCCGCTCACGATCCTGTCCACATTGCCCTCGGCGGGTGTGGGCGCGCTGCTGGCGCTCATCGTTGCCGGCCACGACCTGGGCGTGATCGGTATCATTGGCATCATCTTGCTGATCGGCATCGTGAAGAAGAACGCGATCATGATGATCGACTTCGCCATCGACGCCGAGCGCAACCTGGGAATGAGCGCGCGCGACGCCATCCACCAGGCCGCCAAGCTGCGCCTGCGCCCGATCCTGATGACGACGCTGGCGGCGCTGTTTGCCGCCGTGCCGCTGATGCTGAGTTTCGGCGATGGTGCCGAGCTGCGCCGACCGCTGGGCCTGGCGATCTTCGGCGGCCTGATCGTGAGCCAGATGCTGACGCTGTTTACCACACCGGTGATCTACCTCGCCTTCGACAAGCTTGGCGGTGGCATGCCAGCACCGGTGGATTTTGAAGAGGAGGAGCGCGCTTGCAGCACGGTGGTCGCGTCCAGTGTGATGGAGTCGCGCGCGTGAACCTGTCACGCCCATTTGTGCGGCGACCCATCGGCACAGTGCTGCTGACGGTGGGCGTGGCGCTGGCAGGCATTGCCGGCTTCTTTGTGTTGCCGGTGTCGCCGCTGCCGCAGATCGACATGCCGGTGATTCAGGTGAACGCCAACATCCCCGGCGCCAGCCCCGAGACCATGGCCACGAGCGTGGCCACGCCGCTGGAGCGGCACCTCGGAACGATCTCGGGGGTGAACGAAATCACCTCGTCGAGTTCCACCGGGTCCTCGCGCGTGACGCTGCAGTTCGACCTGAGCCGCGACATCGACGGCGCGGCGCGCGACGTGCAGGCGGCGATCAATGCGGCGCGCATCGATCTGCCGAGCACGATGCGCAGCAACCCCACGTACCGCAAGGCGAACCCGGCCGCAGCGCCCGTGATCATCATGGCCTTGACCAGCAAGACGAAGACGCCGGGGCAGATCTTCGACGAAGTCTCCAACACCCTGAATCAGCGGCTGCTGCAGGTCAGCGGCGTGGGCGACGTGGTGATCGGCGGCGGCTCGCTGCCCGCGGTGCGGATCGAGCTCAAGCCCTTTGCGCTGAACCAGTACGGCATCAGCACCGAGGACGTGCGTGCTGCGATCCAGGCCAGCAATGCGAACCGGCCCAAGGGCATGGTGCAGGGAGGAGGGCGCCGGCTGCAGATCTACACCCAGACGCCGGGCCTGCGTGCCGGCGACTACGCACCGATGGTGATCGCCTGGCGCAACAGCGCAGCGGTGCGGCTGCAGGACGTGGCGGACGTGATGGATGGCGTGGAGGACACGCGCACGATGGGCCTGTTCAACGGCGAGCGCGCCATCATCGTGCAGGTCATATGCCAGCCATCGGCGAACGTGGTGGCGACGGTGAACGAGATCCGCGCGCTGCTGCCGTCGCTGCAGGCCGAACTGCCGGCAGATGTGACGCTGAACGTCGCGTCCGACCGCACGACCTCGATCCGGACTTCGCTGCACGAGGTCGAGATCACGCTCGTCATCGCGGTGCTGCTGGTGGTGCTGGTGGTGAGCCTGTTCCTGCGCAGCGTGCGTGCCACGCTGGTGCCGGCAGTGGCCACCATTGCCGCGCTGCTGGGCACCTTCGGCGTGATCTACCTGCTGGGCTACAGCCTGAACAACCTGACGCTGATGGCCCTGACAGTGGCCACCGGCTTTGTTGTGGACGACGCGATCGTGGTGCTGGAAAACACCAGCCGCCACATCGAAGCGGGCATGACGCGCATGCAGGCAGCGCTGCTGGGCGCGCGTGAGGTCGGGTTCACCGTGGTCTCTATCAGTCTTTCGCTGGTGGCGGTGTTCATCCCGCTGCTGTTCATGGGCGGCCAGATTGGACGGTTGTTTCGCGAGTTCGCCGTCACGCTCTCGGTGGCGGTGCTGATCTCACTCGTGCTCTCGCTCACCACCACGCCCATGATGTGCGCCTGGCTGCTCCAAGCCGGCGGAAACCACGCGAGCAGCAAGCCGCCAAGCTGGATCGAGCGCCTGGCCGAACGCGCCTACAACGTGGTGCTGGGGGGCTATGGAAAGGCATTGGACTGGGCGCTGGCCAGCAAGCTGTTGGTGATGCTGATCCTGCTGGGCGTGATCGGGCTCAACGTCTATCTTTTCTCGGCCGTTCCCAAGAGCCTGTTTCCGCAGCAGGACACGGGCCAACTGATGGGTGGACTCAGCGCCGACCAGAGCATCTCCAGCGCGGCCATGGGCGAGAAGCTGCGTCAGGTGGTGGACATCGTGCGCGCCGATCCGGCCGTGGCCACCGTGGTTGGTTTCACCGGTGGCTCGCGCGCCGGAGGCGGTTTCATGTTTGTCTCGCTCAAGCCCGTGGGTGAGCGCGTGGACAAGGGCCTGGCGGTGATCGCGCGCCTGCGCCCGCAACTGGCGCGCGTGGCCGGACTCCAGTTGTTCCTGAACCCGGTGCAGGACCTGCGCTCGGGCGGTCGGCAAAGCAATTCCACTTACCAGTACACGCTCAAGGGTGACAGCAGCGCCACCCTGCGCGAGTGGTCGGCCAAGCTGCTGACCGAGCTCAAGAAGCACCCCGAGATGACCGACCTGGACAGCGACCAGCAAGTGAACGGCGTCGAGACCAATGTCACGGTCGACGCCAATGCCGCCGGACGCCTGGGCATCACCGCGACGGCGGTCGATGCCGCGCTCTACGACGCCTTCGGTCAGCGCCAGGTCGCCACCATCTACACCGAGCTCAACCAGTACCACGTGGTGATGGAATGGGCGCCGCCGTACACGCGCAGCCCAGGGGCCATGAACGATATCTACGTGCCTGGAACGACCTTTGTCAGCAATGGGGGCAAGCTGGTGGCCACCGAAAGCGCGGCTGCGAAAGCGCCCTCAACCAGGACGCCGGGTGCCGCTGCGGCGGCAACCAACAAGCCTGCCGTCGCAGTGTCACCGAATCCGGCGCTGCGCAATGCCTCCAGTGGCAACGTGCTGAGCAGCACGCCCGCCAGCATGGTGCCGCTGTCGACGATCGCGAAGATTGTGGAGCGTGCCACCGCGACTTCGGTGAATCATCAGGACACGGAACTGGCGACCACGCTTTCGTTCAATCTGGCCGAGGGCATGACGCTGGCCGATGCCCGTGGGGCCATCAAGCAGGCCGAGGCCGACATCGCCCTGCCGACCAGCGTGCGCGGCGAATTTGCCGGCACGGCGCTGCTGGCGCAGCAGTCCAACAACCAGACGATGCTGCTGATCGTCGCGGCATTGCTGGTGATCTACATCGTGCTGGGCATACTCTACGAGAGCCTGGTGCACCCGGTCACGGTGCTCTCCACGCTGCCCTCGGCGGGCGTGGGCGCGGTGCTGGCGTTGCTGATGTTTCGCATGGAGCTGTCGGTGATCGCGGTGATCGGCGTGCTGCTACTGATCGGCATCGTGAAAAAGAACGCGATCCTGATCATCGACTTTGCGATCGAGGCCGAGCGCACGCGGGCTTTAAGTTCACTGGAGGCGGTGCGCGAAGCCTGCATGCTGCGTTTTCGCCCGATCCTGATGACCACGTTGGCGGCCGCCCTGGGCGCACTGCCGCTGGCCATCGGTTTTGGCGAAGGCTCCGAGCTGCGCCAACCGCTGGGCGTGGCTATTGTCGGCGGCCTGATCGCGAGTCAGTTGCTCACGCTGCTGACGACGCCGGTGGTCTATCTGCTGCTGGACAAGCTGAGCCGAAAACAGGCCGGGAAACGCCATCTGATCCGCGAAGACAACGTGACAGTCAGAGGCGTGGGCTATTCCCTGGAAGCATCATGAACGCACAACATCCCTTTCATCTTCGACCGACCACTTGGTTGCTGGGAGCGACGCTGGCGACGCTGTCAGCCTGTGCCATCGGCCCGGCCTATGAGCGTCCCAGCGCTGCCACACCGGCGGCTTTCAAGGAAGCACCGGCGGCCGACTCCAACTGGTTCCCGGCGGCGCCCGCAGATGCGCTGGAGCGTGGCCCCTGGTGGGAGCTATTTGGTGATGCGACGCTGTCGAAACTGATGGCACAGGTGGAAGTAACGAACCAGAACGTGGCAGTCGCCACGGCCAATTACGCCCAGGCGCAGGCGCTGGTGCGGCAACAGCACGCCGGCATCTTTCCGTCGCTCTCGCTGAGCGCAAGCGCCAGCCACAGCGGCGCCGGAGTGGCGCTGGCCAAACCCACGAATCTGCAGCTGGGTTTGAGCGCGGGTTGGGAGCCCGACATCTGGGGTGCCCTGCACCTGGTGCTGACGGGCGCGCAGGCCAGCGCCCAGGCCAGCGCCGCGAATCTGGCTGCTGCACGCCTGTCGGCGCAGGCGGCTTTGGCCACCGACTACTACGCGCTGCGCGAAGCCGACAACGAGATCGCTTTGATGGGCGCGGCCGTCGCAGCCTACGAGCGCTCGCTCAAGATCACGCAGAACCAGTATGCCGCGGCGATTGCGCAGCGCACCGACGTGCTCCAGGCGCAGACGCAACTTGAGATCACGCGCGCCAATCTCGCGGCCATGGTGGGTCAGCGCGCCGTGCTGGAACACGCGATCGCGCTGTTGCTGGGCAAGGCACCGGCCGAGTTCAGCCTTTTGGTGGCGAACTGGAACGCGAATGTCGTCGCCGTTCCGCTGGTTGTTCCTTCGGAATTGCTGCAGCGCCGACCCGACATCGCGGCGGCAGAGCGCGCGGTGGCGGCAGCCAATGCGCAGGTCGGCATCCAGCGCGCCGCCTACTTCCCGAGTGCCGGATTGACCGCGTCATATGGCGGCGCCGGCAGCACGCTGCCGAGTTTATTGCGGGCGTCGAACAGCCTGTGGTCGTTGGGGCTGTCGGTGGCGCAGAACCTGTTTGACGCCGGTGCGACCACGGCGAGGGTCGAAGGCGCGCAGGCGGCGCGCGACGCTTCCATCGCCAGCTATCGGCAATCGGTGCTAGGGGCATTTCAGGCGGTTGAGGATCTGCTGGCGACAAGTCGTTCATTGGCCGAGCAGGAGGGCCTGCGTCGCGCTGCATCGGCCGATGCTGACCTCACTGAAAAACTGACCACGAACCAGTACCTGCAGGGCCAGGTGCCCTACACCAGCGTCGTCGCGGCGCAGGTCACGGCGCTGAGCGCACGTCAGACGCTGTCGCAGTTGCTTGCCAGCCGTCAGGCTTCGGCCATCGCCCTGATCCAGGCCTTGGGTGGGGGCTGGAAAGTGTCGGCCGCCAACACGGAGGGTGTTAGATAATGGGACGTAGCCACCAGCGGCGACTTCTCGACACTTCAAAGGTTCCGGAGGATTCACCATGAAAACACGATGCATAGTTGCCACGCGCCGGGCCTGCGCCCTGGGCATGGTGTTCGCTCTCGCGCTGTCGCTGCTGGCCTGTACCAGCATGGGCGTGGGCAGCGGCTCGCTGCTCACAGACAACACGCCGGTCAGCTTCAGTTGGACCAGCACGGACGGTGGCAATACGGGTACCTTGTCGGCGATGGTGAACAGCGGCGCCGCCTTCAGTGGCCCATTCCTGCAGATGACGAGCACGGTCCGCACCGAGGCCCTGGATCCGATCTGGCGCGGATGGCACCGGGGCTGGGGCGACTGGGCTCATGGCGGCATAGGACCGATGAACGCATTCGCGACCATTTATTCGGGCCAGGTCATCGCCAATTTGCAGGGGCCGGCCGAGCAACGGTTGCGCTGCCGCTTCCACCTGAATGACCCGGCCGCCGGCATGAGCGGTGGCGGGCAGGGTGAGTGCCAGTTCAACGACGGCCGCACGGTGCAAGCGGTGTTCCCGCGTTCATGAGGCGCGCGCAGTTGCATCGCCTGACCTGGCTGGCACTCGCGCTACTGACCGGCTGTGCGGCGGGTCCAGACTATGTCCGCCCCAAGCTTGATGTACCCGCGGTATTCAAGGAGGCCGGCGTCTGGAAGACGGCCCAGCCGCAGCAGGTTGACAGCCAGTCCTGGTGGACGCTTTTCGGCGACGCCACGCTGGATGCACTGATGGTTCAGGCCGATCAGGCGAACCAGAACATTGCGCAGGCGCAAGCCCAGTACCGGCAAGCGCGCGCCCTGGCCGACGCCGCGCGCTCCGGGCTTTTCCCAGCCGTGGGCGTGGCGGCCAGCGCTGGCCGCGCCCGCACCAATAGCGGCGGTGTGAGGGAGGGCGATCCGGTGACGTTAGGGTTGAACACGAGTTGGGAGGCTGATCTGTGGGGCCGTGTGCGGCGCACCGCAGAAGTTGGCGATCTCGCCAGCCAGGCCAGCAAAGCGGATCTGGCAGCGGCGCGATTGAGTGTGCTGGCCACGCTGGCGCAGAGCTACTTTCAATTGCGGTCGCTGGACGCGCAGGCGGCCCTCTTTGATCGCACCGTGGAAGGCTACCGCAAGGCGCTGGCGTTGGTCCAGCACCAGTACCAGGCCGGGGTCGCATTGCGCTCGGATGTGGCGTTGGCGCAGACGCAACTTGAGTCGGTCGATGCGCAGCGCATTGACCTGCAGGTTCAGCGCGCCCAACTGGAACACGCGATTGCGGTGCTGCTGGGCCAGGCGCCGTCAGCGTTGATCCTGACACCAGTGGATACGCTGGTGGCAACCGTTCCTGCCACGCCCGCGGGCTTGCCTTCGGATCTGCTGGAACGGCGTCCCGATATCGCCGGTGCCGAACGCCGTGCGGCACAGGCCAATGCCAACATCGGCATAGCCCGTGCAGCGTATTACCCGACCTTGACGCTGAGCGGCTCCGACGGCCGAGCCTCCCTTGGGCTAGCCAATCTGTTCAGTACACCGGCGCGTGTCTGGTCGGTGGGTGCGGCGTTGGTCGAACCGCTCTTTGACGGTGGTCAGCGAGCGGCCCAGGACGCGCGGGCCGTGGCTGCCTACGACGCCGCGGTGGCCCAGTATCGTCAGACCGTGCTGACTGGCTTTCAGGAGGTGGAAGATGACCTGGCAACGCTGCGCGTGCTGAGCGAGGAGTCTGTCGTGCAGGAACGCGCAGTTCAGTCGGCGCAGATTTCGGAGCGGCTGGCGCTGAGCCAGTACCGTGCCGGCACTGCCACCTACTTGGCGGTGGTGAGTGCGCAGTCGGCGTTGCTCTTGAACCAGCGTGCGGCCGTGCAATTGCAGGGCCGCCAACTGATCGCCAGCGTGGCCCTGATGAAGGCCATCGGAGGTGGCTGGAGCGCGAATGTGAAGCCCTCTTCCGACGGCACTTGAGCCCTGGCGATTGATCTCGGATTGAACTGATGAAAACCAACATGACCCTGCTTTCCACTTTGCGCCGTCACGCTCTCGCGGGCGGTCTTGGCCTGGCCGCCCTGCTTGTCGCCATGGGCGGCTGTTCCAAGTCGACACAAGCCGACAAGCCGGCCGCGCCCGCGGCCCCGGCGGTGCTGGTCAGTGCGGCCCGGGTGCAGACGCAAACGGTACCAAACTATCAGACTGGCGTGGGCAGCGTGACCGCCGCACAAACTGTGATCGTCAAGGCGCGCATCGACGGACAACTGGAAAAGATCGGTTTCAGCGAAGGTCAGGATGTCAAGGCAGGCCAGTTGCTGGCGCAGATCGACGCGCGCTCGCTGCAGGCGCAACTCGCCCAGGCCCAGGCGCAGAAAGCGCGGGATGCGGCGCTGTTGAACAACGCCCGTGCGGACCTGCAACGCTACACCACGCTGGTGGCGCAAGATGCGGCTACGGGACAGCAACTTGAAACCCAGCGCTCGCTGGTGGCGCAGCTTGAAGCGGCGCAACTGACGGATAACGCACAGATCAGCTATGCGGAGGTGCAACTCAGCTTCACCAAGATCACTGCGCCCATCAGTGGCCGAGCTGGAGCACGTTTGATCGACGTCGGCAATATCGTGCACGCGGCCGACCCGGGTGGCTTGGTGGTCATCAATCAGATTGATCCGATCACGGTGCAGTTCACGCTCCCGGAGGATGCCGTACCGGATATCAACCAGGCATTGCGCAGCGCGCGTACGCCGCTGACAGTGGCGGCGTACGCGCGCAACGGACGTGAGCCGCTGGCCACAGGCAAACTCATCCTCTTGAACAACCAGATTGATTCCGCTACCGGCACCGTGCAACTCAAGGCCAGGTTTGCCAACGCGACGCACGCGCTTTGGCCGGGACAGTTCGTGAACGTGCGCCTGGAGTTGGGGCAGCGCAGCCAAGCGCTCACCGTTCCCTCGGCTGCGGTGCAGCGCAGTCAGGACGGCGCTTTTGTTTACGTTGTGAAAGAGGACGGCACGGTGCAAAACCAGCCCGTCAAGGTGGCGCGTCAGCAGGACGGGATCGCAGTCATCGACTCTGGTCTGAAGGTTGGAGAGCGCGTCGTGGTGGACGGACAGTACAAGCTCAAACAGGGTTCCAGCGTCATCGAGTCCCCGAGTGGCAAGGGCGCAGCGGCATCGAGCCCACCCGCGGCCGGGGCCGCGAAGTGAGCGTCTCCACCAATTTCATCAAACGTCCGATCGGCACGACGCTGCTGGCGGCAGCGATCCTGTTGGTGGGCGTGGCCGCATTCCCGCTGCTGCCGGTGGCGCCGCTACCCCAGGTGGACTTTCCCACGTTGCAAATCTCGGCCAGCCTGCCGGGCGCCAATCCTGAAACCATGGCATCCAACGTAGCGCAGCCCCTGGAGCGCCAGTTCGCGCAGATCTCGGGCTTGGCGCAGATGACTTCGATCAGCGGCATTGGAAACACCCAGATCACGCTGCAGTTTGAACTGGACCGGCAGATCGACGCTGCCGCACTTGACGTGCAGGCGGCGATCAACGCGGCCACGGGCCAGTTGCCGGCGAATCTGCCGAACCCGCCGACCTATCGCAAGATCAACCCGGCGGACTCGCCCATCATGCTGATCGCAGTCCAGTCCAAGACGATGCCACTGACCCAGGTCAACGACTACGCCGACAACATCCTGGCACAGCAGATTTCGCAGATCAAGGGCGTGGGGCTGGTCAATATTTATGGTGTGCAAAAGCCCGCCGTGCGTATTCAGCTCGATCCGGCCAAACTGTCTGCCAGGGCCCTGAGCCTGGAGGAAGCACGAACCGTCATCGCCGCAGCGACGGTGAACAATCCCAAGGGAACGATAGACGGAAGGTCGCAGAGTTTCACCGTCTACACGGACGATCAATTGCTCAAGGCGGCGCCCTGGAATGACGTCATTCTGGCGTGGCGCAACGGCGCGCCGATTCGTGTGCGCGACGTCGGCGTGGCGATCGATGGCGCCGAGAACACCAAGATCTCGGCCGCTGTTTTTGCTGGCGGCGCCGCCGGCAGCGCCAGCACCTTCACCAACGGGCGCTCCATCATGTTGGCCGTCACCAAGGAGCCGGGTGCGAACGTGATTGACACCGTCGACCGAATCAACGCTGCGCTGCCGCGGTTGCGGGCGGCGATTCCGCCCGTGGTGGAAGTCAACACGCTGATCGACCGAACACAGACGATCCGGGCCTCGGTGCACGATGTCGAATTCACGTTATTGCTGACGATCGCACTGGTGGTGATGGTGATCTTCGTGTTCTTGCGCAATGTGGCTGCCACACTCATTCCGAGCGTGACCGTGCCGCTGGCCCTGATGGGCAGCGCGGCGGTGATGTACCTGCTGGGCTTCAGCCTGGACAACTTGTCGCTGATGGCATTGACGATTTCGGTCGGCTTCGTCGTGGACGATGCGATCGTGATGCTGGAGAACATCTATCGCCATGTCGAGGAGGGTATGACGCCGATGGACGCCGCTCTCAAGGGCGCGGGCGAGGTGGCTTTCACCATCGTTTCGATCTCGGTCTCCTTGGTGGCGGTGTTCATTCCGTTGCTGCTCATGGGCGGCATCGTGGGCCGCCTGTTTCGTGAGTTCGCGGTCACTGTGACGCTGACGATTGCAGTATCGGTCGTGGTCTCGCTCACTCTCACGCCCATGCTGTGCTCGCGCTACCTGAAGAACGAACACGGTGCCAAACACGGCCGCCTGTTCATGCTGTTCGAGCGCGGCTTCGATGCCATGGTGAATGGCTACAAGCGCGGCCTGAATCTGGTGCTGCGCCACCAATTTTTCACGCTCATGTTCTTTTTCGGTACGCTGGTGGTCACGGTGGCGCTGTTCGTCGTCATTCCAAAAGGGTTTTTTCCACAGCAGGATACGGGATTCATCTTCGGCACGGCAGAGTCGTCGCAGGACGTGTCCTTCAAGGCGATGAACGCACACATGATCGAGTTGGCCGACGTGGTGCGCAAAGACCCCGATGTGGTGGCGCTGGGCATGAACGGCAACTCGTCGACTTTCAACATTGGGACGATGTTCATCAGCCTGAAGCCCAAGGACGAGGGGCGTACGCTCACGGCCGACCAGATCATTGCGCGGCTGCGTCCGCAGTTGGCAAAGATCCAGGGTGTGAACCTGTTCATGCAGGCCGGCCAGGACATCAACGTCGGTGGACGCTTGTCGCGCACGCAGTACCAGTACACCCTGACCGACGCCAATCTGGACGAGATAAACACCTGGGCGCCGCGCCTGCTGGAGCGCTTTCGCCAGTTGCCAGAACTCGCCGACGTGGTGTCGGACCTGCAAAACGCGGCGGCCACTGCGCATCTTACGATCGACCGAGATCGCGCTTCCAGTCTGGGGATATCGCCGGCGTTGATCGACGCCACCATCTATGACGCGATCGGGCAGCGCCAGGTGGCGCAGTACTTCACGCAGATCAACAGCTACCGCGTGGTGCTGGAAATCACGCCAGCACTGCAGGAAGATCCGGACCTGTTCAGCAAGCTCTATATCACCTCGCCACTGAACGGGCAGCAGGTGCCGCTGTCCAGTCTGGTGAAGATCGACACCGAGAAGACGGCCTATCTGTCCATCAGCCACCAGAGCCAGTTTCCGGCGGTGACGATTTCCTTCAATCTGGCGCCGGGCGTGGCACTGGGTGATGCGGTGAATGCGATCAACAAGGCGCAGGCCGGTATGGCGTTGCCGCAGGCGCTCACCGGCACGTTCCAGGGTACGGCACAGGCTTTTAAGGACTCCCTGCGTACCCAGCCCTACCTGATCCTGGCGGCGCTGGTGGCCGTGTATATCGTGCTGGGTTTGCTGTATGAGAGCTACATTCATCCGCTCACGATTCTCTCGACCCTGCCATCGGCGGGCATCGGTGCCTTGCTGATCCTGATGGCGGGCGGCTACGACCTGTCCGTGATCGCGCTTATCGGCATCATCCTGCTGATCGGCATCGTGAAGAAGAACGGCATCATGATGGTCGACTTCGCGCTCACGGCCGAGCGCAAGCATGGCGCCACGCCCGAGGATGCGATCTACCAGGCCTGTTTGCTGCGCTTTCGGCCGATCATGATGACAACAATGTGCGCGCTGCTCAGCGGTCTGCCGCTGATGCTGGGGCAGGGCGCCGGATCAGAGTTGCGTCGGCCACTGGGTTACGCGATGGTGGGCGGACTGTTGCTATCGCAGGCGCTCACGCTCTTTACCACGCCTGTCGTCTACCTCTATTTGGATCGCGCGCACCACTGGTATGTGCGGCGCAAGCAGGCGCGTTCGGTGCTCAAGGAAAAGTCTGCAACGGCACCACACAAGGATGCGGCGAGTTCAGGCTGATGTGGGCCGCAGGCCTTGCGCAAGGTACGGCGTCAGCGCAGGCAACCCCGCACCTCAGTGCTTTCGATGGAGTCGTGGTGTTTCGCGCCGATCGTTGCAACCACCCTCCAGATCAGCCAGTTGCTGCTGGAGTTGGTCGCGCTCGTTGGCCAGACGCATGCAGTCGGCGTTGACCAGATTCAGGGACCGTTCCAGGGATTCAACTTGTTCGGCGAGCGCACGCAACGTGTCGGCGATATTCTGTGCCGTGCCATTCTTGCTGCCATCGATCTTTCGGGCGAGGTAACGTGCAATTTCAATCCGGTGCATGGAACAGTTCCTGAAGATCGCCCCGAAATAAATGGACTCGAACTCACTGATGGGACACACATGGCGCAGGGGCAGGGCGCTGTATCGCGTCCTATTCTACGGGCATCGTCCTAAAACAAGATTAACAGCAGATTAAGGGCCAAGTGGTGCCCTGGGTTGCGCGCCTTCAAGGCGGGACGTGCTGCGTCAGGAGACTGGCAGGCGCTTGTTTGCCGCCATGAAAACGTCAAATTCGCTGGCCGGCATCGGCTTGGCAAACAGGTAGCCCTGACCGTAGTCACACCCCGCCGCAGTCAGCAGGTCGCGTTGCAGGCCTGTCTCAACACCTTCGGCGATCACCTTCATGCCCAACTCATGGGCCATCAGGATGATGGCCTTGCACAGTGCCAGATTGGTGGATGCCACATCCAGGTGACGCACAAAGGACTGATCGATCTTGATGAAGTCGATGCTGTATTTTTGCAGGTACGACAGGGAAGAGTAACCGGTGCCGAAGTCGTCCAGCGAAACGGCCATTCCCTGTTCTTGCAGTTCCATCAGTTGTGTTGCCACGATGTCACTGGAGTCCAGCAGCAGGCCTTCGGTGATTTCCACTGCAATGCATTCTCCCGGCAATCCCAGGGCAAGCAACTGCTCAAACCAGGGCTTGTACGTCTTGGCGCTGTGATGAAACTGCACCGGCGACTTGTTCACGCTGATCTGGAAACGTGGATCGAGCGTGGCTCGCCAGGCCCGAACCTGACTCGCCGCCTGCAGGAAAACCCACTCGCCGATGTCCACGATCAGACCGCTGGCCTCGGCAATCGGGATGAACGTGGCGGGGCTGACCAAACCGCGGCTCGGATGTTGCCATCGAAGCAGGGCCTCGGCCTTGTAGATCGCACCGGTGGCGAGTTCAACGATGGGCTGAAACGCAAGCCAGAATTGTTGTTCAGCCAGGCCCGTGCGCAGGTCGTTGGCCAACCTTACCCGGGTCAGCGCCGCCTCCTGCAGAGCGGGTGTAAAGAAGCTGAAGCGATTGCGCCCCGCACCCTTGGCCACGTACAGGGCCTGGTCTGCATTTTTGAAAAGATCCTCCACTTCAGTGCCATCCAACGGGTACATGGTGATGCCGATGCTGGCAGAGACAAAGGCGTGTTCGTCATCCAGTTGAAAGACCCGCTGCATCGATTCCAGCAATTTCTGCAGAATGGGCTCCAGACTGGCGGCGTCGGTCAACTGCGTCAGGATCACGGTGAATTCATCCCCGCCCATGCGCGCCACGGTGTCGCATTCCCGAACGCAATTGCGCAGGCGGCGTGCCGCCTCGATCAGCAGCAGATCTCCGCGGTCGTGTCCAAGTGTGTCGTTGACTTCCTTGAAGTGATCCAGGTCGATGAACAGCAGCGCAAACTGCTGCTGGTCGCGCCGGCTTTGTTTGATCTCCTGTGCCAGTCGTTCGCGCAACATGCGCCGGTTGGGCAATTCAGTGAGGGTATCGAAATGTGCCTGCTGCCAGATCTGCGCTTCGGCTTCCTTTCGGCCGGTGATGTCGGTATGGGTGCCAATCATGCGCAGTGGTCTGCCCTCGGCATCCCGGGTGATGAGCATGCCGCGGCTCAATACCCACTTCCAGCTGCCATCCTTGCAGCGTATGCGACGCTCGTTGGTGAATGTGGACGTCAGGCCGTTGAAATGTGCCTCACGGTCAGCCTCGAGTTGCGCGCGGTCATCCGGGTGCGTGCGTTGATCCAGGGTGTCCACCGGGTCGATCCCTTCGTCTTCCCCGTAGCCGTACATCTCCTGCAGCCCTTTCGAGAAGTACTGTTCGTCAGATTGGACGAGCCACTCCCACATGCCGTCACCGGTGCTCTCCAGCGCCAGCCTCCAGCGCTGTTCGCTTTCACGCGTCAAAGCCTGTGCCTCCCTGCGTTCACTGATGTCTTGCACAACCCCGATGCGTTTCGTCAGGCGACCATTCTCCCAGGTCGCACGTTCGATGGCATGGACCCAGATGCGCCGCCCCTTTGCGGTGACCATTTCCATTTCAATGTCGTGGGACTGAGATGGATTACTCACATCCGAATAAATGGCATTGATCCGTGCCAGCGACTCTGGCGGGTAGAAAATCAGCGTGCTCGCACAGGTCGTCGGCGTGAACTCCTGCGGCGTGATTTCAAGGATTCGGTAGGTTCCGTCGGTCCAGACCACCCGGTCATTCACGAGGTCGTATTCCAGGCCACCCACACGCGCCATCGATTGGGTGATATCGAGCAGTTGATTCAGCCGCTTACGGGCCGACTCGGCTTGCACATAGTCCGTGACATCGGTGAAGGTGCGCACCATGCCGCCCGTTGGCAATGACTTGGTCGCCACCTCCAGGGTGCGACCGGCCGGCGTCTCACGCAGGTAGTGGGTGGGGATGGCACCAGCGGCAGCATAGTTTCGTCCGGCTGTCACGTATTGGCGGGCGTTCGCGTTCACCCACTGGCCGTCGGGCCCGAAGTCGCCTCTTTGCAACTGGTAGAGGGTGAGTTCCTGGATCGTGGCGTGGTTTTGCAGCAGACTCACCGGGAGTTGCAGCATGTCGCATACCTTGGAGTTGAAGGTGGTGACGCGTTCGTCCGCGTCAACCATGAAGATGCCCTGGTTGATGCTGTCCAGTGTGGTTTGCAGCAACTGGGTTTGTTCCGTCAGGCGAGCGTTCAAATCTTGCAGCGCCGCCTCGGCTTGCTTGCGTTCGGTGATGTCGGTATGGGTACCGATCATGCGCAGCGGGTTTCCCAACGGATCCCGACTGACGATCACGCCGCTCGTAAGTATCCATTTCCAACTGCCGTCCTTGAAAAGCAGGCGCACATCAATTTCGTAGTGAGGCGCTTGCCCATTGAGGTAGGCTTGCAGCGCAGCCGTCAGACGGTCCAGGTCTTGTGGGTGCACCAGGGAAAGGAAGCCACGGTGACCGCGCGGGACGTCTCCCGGCTCGTAGCCGAGCATTTCCTCCCAGCGCCGGGATTGTGTTTGATGATCACGCTCCAGATCCCAGTCCCACACACCAGCGCCCGAACTCTCCAACGCCAACTTCCAGGGATTCCCGCCGTTTTGCGGGAGTTGCCCAGATGCAGATGGCGCCATCGGTGATTCTTGGGACATTGGCAAATCAGACGCTAGGTTGGGGACTTCGGTCAAGCTCGTATTCTCTCAACAACGGATCGGGCCAGGTGCAAGGAGTCGGTGGTTCAATATAGCATCGCTTCGACCCTTTTCGCGACTTCGGTAACGGTTGATTTCCGCCCCGGTCCTGCCTGCGCTGCATCGAGGTCTGGGATACTCGGTGCTCACTTCAGGGAACAGCAAATGCCTGGTTTGCATCGCACTTTCTCTTTTCTCACAGCCCTGATCCTGTTTCTGGTGGGCCAGGCTCATGCGGGCGAGGTCGTGGAGCAGCAGTTCCGTTCAGAACTGCTGAATCGCAACTACCACTATCAGGTGTACCTTCCCGATGGCTACGCGCAACAGGGCGCCAGGCGTTATCCGGTGTTATACCTGCTACATGGCGCGGGCGGTGACGAACACGAATGGATTGAGTCGCTCGGCGCGCGTCAAACTTTGGACAGCATGATCGCAGGCGGCCAGATTCAGTCGATGGTGGTGGTGATGCCGGGCCACCTGCAGGGCTGGTGGGTGGACGGTGCGAGTGAACAGAGCGAGAGCGCCTTGCTGCAAGAATTGATGCCGCATGCGGAGAGTCATTTTCGGGTCCTGGCGACGCGCGAGTCCCGGTTGATCGCAGGATTTTCGGCCGGCGGCTACGGCGCGCTGAACCTGGCGCTGAAATTCCCGCGACGCTTTGCCGCAGCGGCCCTGTTGAGCCCTGCGATCTACGACCCGCTGCCGCCCGCACACTCGTCGGCCATGACGCAGCCGCCTTTTCAAACGGATGGGCGATTCGATCCGGCGCGCTGGCGGGCCCTGAACTACACGGCGCACATCGACGCCTACAAGCGCTCGGGTATCAAGGTACCGCTGTTCATCTTCAGCGGCGACCACGACACGTTCGGCATCGCCCTGCAATCAGCGCAGTTGTACGAGAAACTGCGCCTTCATCAGCCTGGCGAAATTGCGCTGCGCATTGTGGATGGCGACCACGAAGGTTCGCTCTGGCGTGCGGTGTTGCCGGAAGCACTGCTGTTTCTGAATGCCCGCCTGCTGCCGCCATTGGCGTGGGAGACGGCGCGCGTCATGAGCTACAACATCCGCTGCGGTTCCTGTGAACGTGCTGACGACGTAAATCACTGGAGCCGGCGCAAGTTGCTCGTGGCTGACGTGATCGCCAAATCGGGAGCCGATGTGATTGGTCTGCAGGAGGCGGAACTGTTTCAGGTGCAGGATCTGGCGGCCCTGCTGCGCGACTTCGATTGGGCTGGCGTGGGCCGCGACGACGGGAAGGAAAAGGGCGAAATGAACGCTGTCCTGGTGCGGCGCTCTGCCTTCTCCATCACTTCCCAAAAAACGCTGTGGCTGTCGCCGACGCCGGACCAGGTATCCAAAGGCTGGGACGCCATGTTGAATCGCACGCTAACGCTGTTGCAACTCAGAAGCCGCAGCACCGGCAAGGAACTAAATTTCCTGAATACGCACTTGGATCACATGGGGAGGGACGCACGCAATGAGAGCGCCAGACTGATCGCGAAAACGGTGCAGAACCTGGGTGTAAACCGACCGGTGATTTTGACGGGCGACTTCAATGCCAAGTCGGATTTCCCCGGATACACGTGGTTGACTGCGACGCTGCGGGATGCTGCATCGGTGACACGCACGCCAACGATGGGCGGCGGCATCAGTTTCAACGGGTTTGGCACCGACCTGCAACCAGGCAACAAGATTGATTACGTTTTTGTCAGTCAGGGAACCGAGGTAGGGTCACACCGGATCATCACCGATCTGTACGACGGACTTTACGCTTCGGATCATTTTCCGATTGCGGTGGAAGTGCACTGGCACTGAACATGCCAGGACGCGTCCGAGGTTTCGATCGGCAACCTCAATTCGCCGTCAGCATGGGCAGCAGCAGGCCCAAGGCAAAGGGCAAGCTCAGCATTGCAAACAGTGTGGACAGCGTCACCAACCCGGCGACATAGGCGCCGTTGTAGCCCATGCGGGATGCCAGCACGTAGGAACTTGGCGCAGTGGGCAGTGCTGAGAACGTCAACAGCACCGTGCTCTGCAACGGCGTCAGATGAAACGCCAAAGCCAGACCGCAGGCCAGCATCGGCAGCACAAAATGTTTTAGCCCCAGCACACTCATGGTCAGAATCCTGGCACTTGCCAGATGACCCAACTGCATGCCGGCACCGGCGGCCATCAGGCCCATCGCCAGCGATGCAGCGCCGATGCGGGTCACCGTGGGGTCGAGCCAGACGGGGATGTGCAAGCCGGCCAAGTTGGCTGCAAGCCCGGACAGGGTGGCGATCACCAGCGGGTTGCGCGCCAGTTCGCGTGCCAGTCCCCGCTGGGCATGCCGGGCCATCGGCCAGACCGCAGCGACGTTGAACAGCGGCACGCACAAGCCGATCAGCAGCGCGGTCAGCGACTGACCCTGTGGCCCGGCGAGCCGGTCCACCAGCGCCAGCGCCACGAAGGAGTTGAAACGAAAGGCCACCTGCGCCGACGCCGCGTGTTCGCGCGGGTCGATATGTCTTGCGGCCCAGGGCCAATGTGGAATGGAGTAGGCCAGGGCGATGGACAGCGCTGCCAGCGCCAGACCGGCGCCAATAAAGTTCGAAGCCGCGCCAAGATCGAGCGGGCTTTTCATGATCGATTGAAAAAGCAGCACTGGAAACAGCATGAAATACACCAGGCTCTCCACCTGCTGCCAGACGTTGCGATTCAATGCCGTGTAGCGGCACACGAGGTAGCCGCACAGGATCAGGGAAAAATCGGGAATGAGAAGTTGCGCAAAGTTCACGGGCACGAGAATAACCGCAATGCCGCTGCCCTCGTGGGTGGGCGAGGGCGTTGGAATGCCCGTTCCTGCAAATCAGGAATCGGGATCGTGTCCGTTCGCCTATGATGGCGTTCGGCCGCGAGCGCTTGCCGCACGAGCATGTCGGGCCACCGCACAACGATCAATGAAGGCAGGAAAAGTCATGATGTTTCGCCGTACTCTTTTGGCCCTGTCTCTTGTGGCTTTGACCACCTCGGTGCTGGCGCAAAATTACCCCACCAAGCCGATCCGCTTGACGGTGCCTTTCGCCCCTGGCGGCACGACCGACATCATCGCCCGCATCGTGGCGGAGGGCTTGGGCAAGGCCCTGGGCCAGACGGTGGTGGTGGAGAACAAGTCCGGTGGTGGTGGTGTACTCGGCGCCAGCGACACCGCCAAATCCGCGCCCGATGGCTATTCGCTTGGCATGGCCACGGTCTCGACGACCGCGGCGAACCCGGCCATCAATCCGAAAATAACCTACAACCCCATCACCGACTTCACGCCCATCATCAACATTGCGGCCACTCCCAATGTGATTGCGGTGCATCCCAGCTTTCCGGCCAGGGACTACAAGGGTTTTGTTACCGAGCTCAAACACAATCCCGGCAAGTATTCGTATTCCTCGTCGGGCACCGGTGGCATCGGTCATTTGCAGATGGAGTTGTACAAGAACCTCAGTGGCACCTTCGTCACGCACATTCCCTACCGCGGCGCCGGGCCCGCGCTGAACGACACCGTGGCCGGTCAGGTCTCAATGACCTTCGACAACATGCCCTCGTCCATGCCATTCATTCAGACCGGACGCCTGGTTGCCATCGTCGTGGCGGCACCCCAGCGCTTGGCGCAATTACCCAATGTGCCCACTTTCAAGGAAGTGGGACTGGAGCCCGTGAACCGCATGGCCTACTACGGTATCTATGGTCCCAAGGGCATGCCCAGGGAGATCGTTAACAAGATCAATGCAGCAGTGCGTAAGGCACTGGAAGATCCGGCCGTGAAAAAGCGTATCGAGGACACTGGTTCCATCATCATCGGCAACACCCCCGAGCAGTTTGCCGAGCAGATCAAGGCCGAGTTCGAGGTCTACAGGAAGGTCGTGGCGTCGTCCCACTTGAAGCTTGAGTGAAACCCCGATCTGTCCTCAACTGTTCATCGGATGTTGAACGACCGCATTGACAGCTTCGTTGATGCGCTATGGCTGGAGCATGGCCTGGCGCGCAATACACTAACGGCCTACCGACGCGATTTGACGGCGTACAGCGAATGGCTGCGGGCGCAGGATAAGACGCTGGACGACACCGCCGAAGCCGACCTCAACGCCTATTTTTCCGCGCGCCACAGCAGCACCAAGGCAACTTCCGCGAACCGGCGCCTGACCGTTTTCAAGCGCTACTTTCGGTGGGCCTTGCGCGAGCGTTTCATCCAGGCCGATCCCACGCTCAAACTCTCCGCGGCAAGACAGGCACTGCGGGTTCCAAAAACCCTGACCGAAGCGCAGGTGGAGGCGTTGCTGGATGCGCCCGATGGGGATGCACCACTGGGCCTGCGCGACCGCGCCATGCTGGAGTTGATGTACGCAAGCGGCTTGCGGGTGAGTGAATTGGTGACGCTGAAAAATTTTAACTTGAGCCTTAACGACGGCGTACTGCGCGTGTTGGGCAAGGGAAACAAGGAGCGCCTTGTGCCCTTCGGTGAGGTCGCCCGCCTGTGGTTGCAGCGCTATCTGGCCCAGTCGCGCGCTGCCATCCTGGGAACGCAACAGACCGAAGACTTGTTCGTCACCCAGCTTGGACACGCCATGAGCCGGGTCATGTTCTGGAAGATCGTTAGAAAATACGCACTCGCTGCCCACATCACCGCGCCGTTGTCGCCCCACACCTTGCGCCACGCTTTCGCCACGCATTTGCTCAATCACGGCGCTGATCTGCGTTCGGTGCAGATGCTGCTGGGCCATGCGGACATATCCACCACCACGATCTATACCCATGTGGCACGAGAGCGGCTTAAGGTGCTGCATGCGGCCCATCATCCGCGTGCATGACGCGGACGATACTTGAACCATAAGAAGAGTTGGTCACTGATGGATCCTCACACGCTTTCCCTAGTCTGGGACTTCCCGCAGCCATTCATCCTGCCGGTCACTCCGCGGGGCGACGACATCGACGGTCTAAATCACACCAACAATGCGGTCTATGTGCAGTGGTGTGGGCAGATTGGCTGGGCCCATTCGGAAGCACTGGGACTGAGTCTGGCCGACTACCGGCGCCTCGATCGGGCCATGGCGATTCGCCGCGGCGAATACGAGTATTTGCTGCCCACCGCTCTCGGCGACGAACTGACCCTCGCCACCTGGATCATGGCCAGTGACGGCAAGCTGACGATGGAGCGGCGTTTTCAATTGATCCGCAATCGCGATCGCGCCACCGTGCTGCGGGCGCGCTGGGATCTGGTGTGCATTGAACTCAGTAGCGGGCGCGTGCGGCGCATGCCGGGTGAGTTCTGCGAGATCTATCTGCCGGCCAGGGTCAACCCCTCAGATACGCCAACTCCAACTCGCTGAAACCCGCCGCGCGGCGGGCGGCAACGTTGTAGGGCGGCTTCAGGCGCGGTGCGCGGTAGCGTTGCACCAGCGTGGCGTAGTGATCGAGCGGGTCCAGTTCATTACGCTTGCACAGCCAGCGGTACCAGTGGTTGCCTATGGCCACATGTCCGACCTCATCGCGCAGGATGACGTCCAATTCCGCCACCGCCTGCAGCGCGTGCGCCGTGCCTACTTTGCGCAAGCGGGCCTGGATCAGCGGCGTCGCGTCCAGGCCGCGCGCCTCCAGCGTGCGCGGCACCAGGGCCATGCGTGCCACGATGTCGCCCTTGGACCTTTCGCACATCTCCCACAGCCCGTCGTGCGCGGCGAAGTCACCGTATTCAAATCCCAGTTGCAGCAGGTGCGCGCGCAGCAGGCTGAAGTGTCGGGCCTCCTCCGCGGCCACCCGCAGCCAGTCGCGATAGAAGGTTTCGGGCATGCCGGGAAAACGCCAGACGGCGTCCAGCGCCAGGTTGATGGCGTTGAACTCGATGTGACAGATGGCGTGCAGCAACGCGGCCAGACCCTGAGGCGTGAAGGGCGAGCGTTGCGGCACCAGGGCTGGGGACACGAGTTCGGGTCGGGACGGGCGACCGGGCAGGCCAAGGGGTTCTGGCAGTTGATCTTCCGGCGCCAGCGATGCTGTGACGGAGGCCGCCTGCAATCCAAGCACCACCGCCACTTTGTCGTTGACATCGGAGGTGATGAGTGCGGCCAGGGCCTGTGCACGAAGTTCCATTCGCCCATTATCAAACCTTGTCCCTACCGGCTAAACTTTGCTGCCATAACAACCCCGACAATATTTCAGATTGGACCCCGTGAGCGAACTCCATAAATTCCTGTTTGACGGTCTGCCCGTGCGCGGCATGGTGGTGCGCCTGACCGATGCCTGGACCCAGATCCTGGAGCGCCGCGCCGCCAACAGCGACACCGGTGCCTACCCCGAGGCGGTGAGCAATTTGCTGGGTGAGATGACGGCGGCAGCGGTTTTGATGCAGGCCAGCATCAAATTCAATGGGGCGCTGGTGCTGCAGATCTTTGGCGACGGACCGGTCAAACTGGCGGTGGTGGAGGTACAGCCCGATTTGAGCGTGCGAGCGACGGCCACGGTGCTGGGTGTGGTGGCGAATGAGGCCCGTGTCAGCGACATGGTGAACGTGTCAAACCAGGGGCGTTGCGCCGTCACCCTTGATCCACAGGAAAAGTTTGCTGGGCAGCAGCCGTATCAAGGTGTGGTGCCTTTGCATGGTGATCGGGGCGAGAAACTGGAGAGATTCAGTGAGGTGCTGGAGCACTATATGCGGCAGTCCGAGCAACTGGACACGACGCTGGTCCTGGCCGCCAACGGCAAGTTGGCCGCGGGTCTGCTGATCCAGCGCTTGCCCAGCGGCGGGGTCGGCAATCTGAGTGGAGGTCTGTCGGTGGACGTGGACGAAATCGGTCGCCATGAAGACTACAAGCGCATCGCGTTGCTGGCATCCACGCTAAAGAAGGAAGAGCTGCTCACACTCGATGTGGACACCATCCTGCATCGTTTGTTCTGGGAAGAAAGACTGCTGCGCTTCGAGGCACAGGCCGGTGCAGCGGCACCGCGATTTGCCTGCCGTTGCAGTCGCGAACGTGTGCGTAACATGATTCGAAGCCTGGGCGTGGAGGAGGTGGGGGACATCCTGTCCGAGCGCGAAAATGTCGAGGTGGGCTGTGACTTTTGCGGACAGCAATACCGTTTCGACGCCGTTGACGCGGCGCAGATATTCAAGGCGAGTGCAGGACCCGCCCCAGACAGTTCACTGCTTCACTGAGACCTTGCGGGACAGACCAAAGCTACGCGCAGCGAGCGTGCTCTGTCCTCAACTGATCAGTTGCGCGCAGCGCCGCCGCTAGGCGTTCGTGGCCGCTGCCACAGATGACTTGGTAGCGCACGCCGCCTTGATCCAGTGCTGCGCGCAGCAACTTGTCCACGGGTTCACGCACATGGGCTCCGTCGCGCTGCAGTCCATCTGCTACCCAGGGCAGATCCAGCCCCATCACCAGCGTCAGGTCATAGTGGCGTTGATGCGCCAGCGCAAAATCGTACAGCGTGCGATCGGCAAACAACAGTTCGCTGTAGATCGCCGTCATCAGCGGCGTGGTGTCGGCAATCAGCCAATCGGCGCACGGGCTCTGTAGCACGCGGCGTGCCTGCTCCATGCAGATGTCCCATTGCTCGTGCGACTGAGGCGTGCGACCCTCTTTGTCACACCACTCGCGCAATACTTCCGGCACCCAGATAGCGCTTTGGCCATGTGCATTCCAGTGCGCGGTGAGGCGTTGTGCGAGTTCGGTTTTGCCGGTGCTTTCGGGGCCAAGAATGGCTATTTTCATCAGCGTTGCGGGTTGCCGCGCGTTGCACGCAAGGACGCGCTGGCAAGGCGATGCTGCCAGGCGCGCCAACCTACCACGCTCAGGGCGATGAAGAGCGTGTAGAGGATCACCGTGAGCCACAGGCCCTTGTAGGCGAAGAGGGCGACGCTGGTGACGTTGACCACGATCCACAAGAGCCAGTTCTCGATGAACTTGCGCCCGAGCAGGAATTGGCCGACCACACTCAGTGCGGTGGTGAAGGCATCCCACCAGGGTACGTCGGTGTCGGTGTAGGTTTTGAGGAAGTAGCCCGTCACCGGCCAGAGAGTGGCGCTACCCGCGATCGTCCAAATGATTCCCCAGCGCGACAGCCTGGCCACGCGTAACCCGGCTTCGCTCGTCGCGCTGCGAGAGCCACGCAGCCATTGCCACCAGCCCCAGAGTGCGATCAGTGCAAAGAAGATTTGCAGCGAAGCATCGCCGTAGAGCTTGCTGCGCCAGAACACCGCGAAGTACATCAGCGAGCTGACGATGGCCAGTGGCCAACCCCAATGCAGTTCGCGAATATTCAAGACCACCATGGCCAGTGCCAGGATGAAGGCGACGACTTCCAGCCAGGTGGTGGGCGAGCCCCACAGCGAAAAAGCGGTGCCAGAGAGATCCATCGAGAGCTGTCTATTTGCGCGGCGTGATCTGCACGAACATCTCGTTGGGCTTGACCATGCCGAGTTCGCTGCGCGCCTTTTCTTCGACCATCTCCAAACCCTCTTTCAGATCGCGCACCTCGGAGGCAAGGCGTTCATTGGCGAGTTGGGCCGCGGCATTTTTTTCGGTCAGCGTTTGCAACTTGCTCTGTAGCTTCGCCACATTGGGTACGCTGCCACGACCCAACCACAGTTGCGCGTGCACGATCGCCAGCAGGGCCAGCAGAATGACCGGGACCACACGCCGACTCATTGGGCAACCTCCGCATTACGCGCCGCGGCGCTATGAGCCTTGGGGGCGGCCCGGCGGCTCATGGCTGAGTCAGGCGGTGGTTGCAGCCGTTCCTGCCCATCTTGTTTGTGCTTGAGGCGAACTTAGCGCAGGTTGTAGAAGGCTGCGCGACCGGGGTAGCTGGCCACATCGCCCAGATCTTCTTCGATGCGCAGCAACTGGTTGTACTTGGCCATGCGGTCGGAGCGGCTCAAGGAACCGGTCTTGATCTGCCCGGCGTTCATGCCCACGGCGATGTCGGCGATGGTCGAGTCTTCGGTTTCGCCGGAGCGATGGCTGATGATGGCGGTGTAGCCCGCCCGCTTGGCCATCTCGATCGCGGCGAAGGTCTCGGTGAGCGTGCCGATCTGGTTGATCTTGATGAGGATCGAATTGGCGATGCCCTTGTCGATGCCTTCCTTCAAGATCTTGGTGTTGGTGACGAACAGGTCGTCACCAACGATCTGCACGTTCTTGCCCAGGCGATCGGTGAGGATCTTCCAGCCGTCCCAGTCACCTTCGGCCATGCCGTCCTCAATGCTGATGATGGGGTATTTGTCGACCCACGTCGCCAGAATGTTGGTCCATTCCTGGGAAGTCAGTGCCAGGCCTTCGGAGGCCAGGTGGTACTTTCCGTCCTTGAAGAACTCGCTCGCCGCGCAGTCCAGGCCGAGGGCGATCTGCTCGCCTGCGGTGTAGCCGGCCGCAGTGATGGCTTCCAGGATCATCTGAATCGCGGCTTCGTGGTTCGCCACGTTGGGGGCAAAGCCGCCTTCGTCGCCGACGGCCACGCTCATGCCCTTGTCGTGCAGGATCTTCTTGAGCGCATGAAACACTTCGGCACCGTAGCGCAGTGCTTCGCGAAAGCTCGGAGCGCCCACCGGGATGATCATGAACTCCTGGATGTCCAGATTGTTGTTGGCGTGCGCGCCGCCGTTGACCACGTTCATCATGGGCACGGGCATTTGCATGGCGCCGCTGCCGCCGAAGTAACGGTACAGCGGCAGGCCCGACTCCTCTGCCGCAGCGCGGGCCACGGCCATGGACACGGCCAGCGTGGCGTTGGCGCCCAGGCGCGACTTGTTGTCGGTGCCGTCCAGGTCGATGAGCGTGCGGTCCAGGAAGGCTTGTTCGGACGCATCCAGGCCGAGCACGGCCTCGGAAATTTCCGTGTTGATGTGTTCCACCGCCTTGAGCACGCCCTTGCCCAGGTAACGGCTCTTGTCGCCGTCGCGCAGTTCGATGGCTTCGCGCGATCCGGTGGATGCGCCCGATGGCACGGCAGCGCGGCCCATGGTGCCGGACTCCAGCAGCACGTCGCATTCGACCGTGGGATTGCCGCGTGAATCGAGGATTTCACGGGCGACGATGTCAACAATTGCACTCATTTATTTCTCTTTCAAAGCAAAAAACACGGACTAACAAAAAACAAAAATCAAACCTAGACGGTTGCGCAAATTCTCAGGCTTCAAACCGGTTCTCTAAGAACCCATTTTTCTTCGTCACGCGATCCAGTTCCACCAGCGTTTCCAGCAGCGCGCGCATGTGTTTCAGCGGCACGGCGTTGGGGCCGTCGCACAGCGCATGGGCCGGATCCGGATGGGTTTCCATGAACAGGCCTGCCACGCCCACGGCCACACCGGCGCGCGCCAGAACCGGTACGAATTCACGCAGGCCGCCGCTGCTCGTACCCTGGCCACCGGGCAGTTGCACGGAGTGCGTGACGTCAAATACCACGGGAGCGCCGGTCTCGCGCATGATGGCGAGCGAGCGCATGTCCGACACCAGGTTGTTGTAGCCAAAGCTGGCGCCGCGTTCACAGGCCATGAAGTTGTCTTCCTCCATGCCGGCGTGCCTCGCAGCAGAACGCGCCTTGTTGATCACATTCTTCATATCGTGAGGCGCCATGAATTGGCCCTTCTTGATGTTCACCGGCCTGCCAGACTGTGCCACGGCGCGAATGAAGTCGGTCTGTCGGGACAGGAGGGCGGGTGTCTGCAGCACGTCAACAACCCTGGCCACCTGCGCAATTTGATCCGCGTCGTGCACGTCGGTCAGCACTGGCACGCCCAGTTCACGCTTTACCTTTGCCAGTATCTCCAGGCCCTGGTCCATACCCAGCCCTCGGAAATTGCCGTCGGAGGAACGATTGGCCTTGTCAAAACTGCTCTTGAAGATGAAGGGAATTCCTAGCGCGGCGGTGATTTCTTTCAGTGTGCCGGCCGTATCCATCTGCAGTTGCTCGGACTCAATTACGCAGGGACCCGCAATCAGAAAAAAAGGGTGCCCAAGTCCGACTTCGAAACCACAAAGCTTCATATCAGGCCACCGCCTTCAATGCTTTACCCGCTGTCTGGTGGTCCAGTGCGGCCTTCACGAAGGAGTTGAACAGCGGGTGGCCGTCCCATGGCGTGGACTTGAACTCGGGGTGAAACTGCACGCCCATGAACCAGGGGTGAACAGCCTTGGGCAACTCGACGATTTCGGTCAGGTGTTCGCGCTGAGTGAGCGCGGAAATCACCAAGCCGGCCTGACGCAAGCGGTCCAGAAAATTCACATTGGCCTCATAGCGGTGGCGGTGCCGTTCGGTCACGACGTCGCCGTAGATTTGTTGTGCCAGCGTGTTGGGTGCCACGTCCGAACTTTGCGCTCCCAGACGCATGGTGCCTCCCAGATCGGAGTTGGCATCACGCGTCTTGATGCTGCCGTCGGAGTCTTTCCACTCGGTGATCAAGGCGATCACCGGGTTCGGGCTTTCCGGGTCGAACTCGGTGCTGTTGGCGTCACTCAGCCCTGCCACATGGCGCGCAAATTCGATCGTTGCGACCTGCATCCCAAGGCAGATGCCCAGGTAGGGAACCTTGTTCTCGCGCGCAAATCGCGCGGCGCAGATCTTGCCTTCGATGCCCCGCTTGCCGAAGCCGCCTGGCACCAGCACGGCATCGAATTTGGCCAGTTGCGATACGTTCTCCAGCGTGATGGTTTCGGAGTCGATGTAGCCGATCTTCACGCGCGCATGGTTCTTCATGCCGGCGTGGCGTAGCGCTTCGTTCAGTGATTTGTAGCTGTCGCTCAGGTCCACGTACTTGCCCACCATGGCGATATTGACTTCCGTTTGCGGATGCTCGGTCTCATACACCAGCTCGTCCCAGCGCTTCAGATTCGCAGGCGGGGTGTTCAGGCGCAACTTGTCGCAGATCAGTCCATCCAGTCCCTGTTCGTGCAACATGCGCGGCACCTTGTAGATCGTGTCGACGTCCCACATCGAAATCACGCCCCACTCGGGAACGTTGGAGAACAGCGAAATCTTGGAACGCTCTTCCTGAGGAATCGGGCGGTCAGCACGGCACAGCAGGGCGTCGGCCTGAATGCCGATTTCACGCAGCTGCTTGGCCGTATGCTGTGTCGGCTTGGTCTTGAGCTCGCCGGCGGCCGCGATCCAGGGGACGTAGCTCAGGTGCACGAAGGCGGTGTTATTGGGGCCCAATTTCAGGCTCATCTGACGCACTGCCTCAAGAAAAGGCAGGGACTCGATGTCGCCCACGGTGCCGCCGATTTCCACGATCGCCACGTCCACGGCGTCGGGTGTGTCAAAGCCGGCACCGCGTTTCACGAATTCCTGGATTTCGTTGGTGACGTGCGGAATCACCTGCACCGTCTTGCCAAGGTAGTCGCCGCGGCGTTCCTTCTCCAGCACGCTCTTGTAGATCTGCCCCGTGGTGAAGTTGTTGGTTTTCTTCATCCGGGTTGTGATGAAACGTTCATAGTGGCCCAGATCCAGATCGGTTTCCGCGCCGTCGTCAGTGACGAAGACCTCGCCGTGCTGAAACGGCGACATCGTTCCCGGATCGACGTTGAGGTAGGGGTCCAGTTTGATCAAAGTGACTCTGAGGCCGCGCGATTCCAAAATCGCAGCGAGGGAGGCTGAGGCGATTCCCTTGCCCAGGGAAGACACCACACCGCCAGTGACGAAGACAAATTTTGTCATGTCTTGATCGGGATTGTGGCCCCGAGAGGTGTGAAACGAGAATTATAGGTGGCGCGATGAATGTCGCCATGTTTGCGGTCGATTTGTGGTGCGAAATGCAGGGTATATTGCCGCCCATGAATGAGCTGAATGGAAAACGCATCGTGCTGGGCCTGACCGGCGGCATCGCCTGCTACAAGGCGGCCGAGTTGTGTCGCGCCATGGCGAAGGAGGGCGCGACGGTGCAGGTGGTGATGAGCGCCGCGGCTGAACAGTTCATCACGCCCGTGACCCTGCAGGCGCTGTCGGGACGCACCGTGTACAGCTCGCAGTGGGATGCGCGCGAGGCGAACAACATGGCCCACATCAATCTGAGTCGCGAGGCGGATGCAATTCTGATCGCACCCTGCAGCGCCGACTTCATGGCCAAGCTGCTGCACGGCGGAGCCGACGACCTACCCAGCCTGCTCTGTCTGGCGCGGCCGTTTCAACAAGTGCCGCTGTTGCTGGCTCCGGCGATGAACCGCGAGATGTGGTCGCATCCCGCCACACAGCGCAACGTGGCGCAATTGCGGGCCGATGGCGCCACACTGCTGGATGTGGGATCTGGCGATCAGGCCTGCGGCGAATCCGGCGACGGTCGAATGCTGGAACCCGAGGAGATTTTGCAGGACCTGATCGCGTTTTTCAGTCCCAAGACGTTGGCGGGACAGCATGTGCTGGTGACCGCCGGTCCCACCTACGAGGCCATCGATCCCGTGCGTGGCATCACTAATTTGAGCAGCGGAAAGATGGGTTTCGCAATCGCCCGCGCCGCGCGTGAAGCTGGCGCACAGGTGACCATGATTGCCGGTCCCGTGAGTCTGCCGACGCCGCGTGGCGTGGCGCGCCATGATGTGCGGTCAGCCTGTGAGATGCTGGACGCGACGCTTGCAGTAGCTCCGGCTGCGACCATCTTCATTGCAACGGCTGCGGTGGCGGACTGGCGTCCCACGTCGTCTTGCGAGCACAAGATAAAGAAGGACGGGTCCGGGCAGCTGCCTGAATTACGTTTTGTCGAGAATCCTGACGTCCTGGCCGCCGTGGCCAGGCTGCCACGCGCACAAAGCGGCGAGTTGTTCTGCGTCGGTTTTGCCGCCGAGAGCCACGATCTACTCGCCAACGCGCAGGCCAAGCGTGAACGCAAGAAAGTGCCGCTGCTGGTGGGCAATATCGGACCGACCACCTTCGGTCAGGACGACAACACGCTGCTGCTCGTGGATGCGCACGGCGCCACCGAATTGCCCCGTGCTTCCAAGCGCTTGCTGGCGCGCCAGTTGATCGTGGAAATCGCGCGTCGCCTGACGGCCTGAACGCCCATTGACGCAACTGCGGGGCCCGCTCTTGACCATGAAAATCGACGTAAAGATCATCGATCCTCGCATGCGGGATCAACTGCCGGCCTACGCCACGCCCGGCAGCGCTGGTCTGGATTTGCGCGCCTGCATGGATGAACCGCTGACACTGCAGCCTAACGCCTGGCAATTGCTGCCCACGGGCATTGCCATTTTTTTGAACGATGCCAACTTTGCAGCGCTGATCCTGCCGCGCTCCGGCTTGGGCCACAAGCACGGCATCGTGCTGGGTAATCTGGTGGGTCTGATAGATAGCGATTACCAGGGGCAGTTGATGGTGAGTGCCTGGAACCGCAGTAACGTCCCATTCGTGATTCAACCCATGGAACGGATTGCGCAGTTGGTGATCGTTCCGGTGGTGCAGGCACAGTTCAACGTGGTGACGGATTTCCCGGCGAGCCACCGCGGCGAGGGCGGCTACGGCTCCACGGGAAAGTCCTGAAACATTGTCGGATAGACCAAGAGTCGCATGAGATTGCGGGACAGACCGCCGCGACGCGCAGCGGGCCAACTCGATCCTCAACTGATTGAGAGCTAACTTTGCTCCGTCCTCAACTGTTCTTCGGCTGTTTGCTCAGTGCAGCAGCGGGTCCCCCGGTGTGCGCGTTTGCACTTTGAAGAATCCGGTGCCGGCGGTGCCGCGACCGATCTCCTCGTCGGTGGCGTTGCGCACCGATTCCACTTTGAAACTCAAGCGGATGGCGATACCGGCAAGTGGATGGTTGCCATCCAGCACCACGTGCTCGGGGTAGATGTCGGTGACGGTATAGAACAACTCGGCTGGCGCGTCCGGGCAAGCCCCTTCGGGCAGTGCAGTGCCTTCGAAGATCATGCCTTCGTCCAGTTCCTTGGGGAAGTGGGATCGCGGGGACAGAAAGATCAACCGGTCGTTGAAGTCCCCGAAGGCTTCTTCGGGCTCCAGTTGCAAATCGAGCATCGCTCCGACTTCCAGGCCTTGCAGGGCGGTTTCGATCTTTTCAAATAGATCGTCACCGCGCACGAGGAATTCCACCGGCTCATCAAGTACGTCCAGTTCTTCGCCCAGGGTGTCCTTGAGAGTCCAGGTGAGTGCGACAACGCATTGTTCAGTGATTTTCATACGACAATTGTCGCACTATGAACACCACACAACCCCTGCAGATGCTCGGCGGCATGAGCCCGGAGCAGTTCATGAAACGCCACTGGGAGAAGAAACCCCTGTTGGTGCGTCAGGCGATTCCCGGTTTTTCTGCGTTGCTGGATCGCTCCGAACTGTTTGATCTGGCGCAGGGCGACGAGGTCGAGTCACGCCTGATCTCGAAGGCCGACCGTCGTGGCAAGCGCGGTTGGCAGTTCAAATCGGGCCCGTTCCCGCGCCGCTCGCTGCCGCCGTTGAAGCAACCGAACTGGACGCTGCTGCTGCAGGGCATGGATCTGCACCACGTTGGCGTGCATCAATTGATGCAGCAGTTTCGCTTTGTGCCCGACGCTCGATTGGACGATGTGATGATCAGCTACGCCACAGATGGCGGCGGCGTAGGGCCACACTTTGACAGCTATGACGTGTTTCTGCTGCAGGCCCACGGCCAGCGGCGCTGGCGCTACGGCCGGCAAAAGGACATGAGTCTGGTGAGCGGCATGCCCTTGAAAATCCTGGCCAATTTCGTACCGGAATTTGATGAGGTGCTCAATCCTGGCGACATGTTGTATCTGCCGCCGCGCTATGCGCACGACGGCATCGCCGTCGGCGAATGCATGACCTATTCAATCGGTTTTCGCTCGCCCAATCGGGGCGAGTTGGCGCGCGAAATCTTGCAGCGCCTGTCTGAGGATGCCGGAGATCTCGCAGGGGAGGCGATCTACCGCGACCCGCGGCAGGAGGCGGTATCCACACCCGCAGCGATACCCCTGGCGCTGCACGATTTTGCGCACGACGCGATGCTTGCGGCGCTGCGGGATCCGGACGCATTTTCTTGCGTGCTGGGTGAGCACCTTACCGAGCCGAAGGCGAACGTGTGGTTTCAAAGTTGCATCGCACGGCCTGACTTCGACGGAGTCGAACTCGATCAGCGCACCCGCATGATGTATGACACGCGCCACATTTTCATCAACGGCGAGGGCTTCAGGGCGTCAGGACGGGACGCGGCGCTGATGCATCGTTTGGCAAATGAGCGTCGACTCGAAAGAGCACTTTTGCGTGGGGCGAGCCTGGATGCCAGGACTTTGTTGCTGAGTTGGCTGCAAGCGGGGTGGCTCCATGAACTCGAATGAGGTAAAGCCAACGGAACCGGCGCCGGCGCCGGCGTCAACGCGTTTTTCCGGGCGCAGCGAATTCCAGCAATGGGTGCGGGATGCGCTGCAGCGCGCGGCGCATGAGGGGTGGCGCGAAATCATTGTCAGCGATGCCAACTTTGAGGATTGGCCGCTGGGCGAGCGCGCGGTCGCGCAGTTCCTGCAAGCGTGGTCGAAGTCGGGCCGCCGTTTCATTATGCTGGCCAAGAACTACGATGAAGTAACACTCCGACACGCGCGCTTTGTTGCCTGGCGCCGCACCTGGAGCCACATCATCGAATGCTGGGCCTGCTCCGACGCTGTGGTGACGGATTTTCCCAGCACCATTTGGACCCCGTCCTGGGCGCTGGTTCGATTGGACGTTGAGCGTTGTACCGGCCTGACGACAGACGACCCCGCGCGGCGCGTTCAGTTGCGCGAACAACTGCGCGAGTGGCAGCGGAAAAGTGCACCGGGATTCCCTTCTTCAACGTTGGGTTTGTGAGTCGTCCTGGCGGAGTTCGCATTCGGCGTAGCCGTTACAACATGATGCCTCTGGCACACTGCGGAAATACCATATAATCGCAGGCTGAGTTGAGGAGTTCGAATCGCTTCACTCAGTCACGGCTTCCTGTTTCGGGCGGTCATGACAATTTCCGGAAATTGTTTTTTACGCTCACTATCCCTTTCAAGGACTTTTAAATGAATAAGACTCTCGTATTGGCAACTTTGATGGCCGCTGTTGCTTTGGCCGCTTGCGGCAAGAAGGAAGAAGCTGCTGCTCCTGCACCTGCTCCCGTGGTTGCTCCCGCACCGGCTCCTGCTGCTTCCGCTCCTGACGCTGCTGCTTCCGCTGCTGCGCCAGCTGCTTCCGCTGCTGCCACCGCTGCCGCTGACGCTGCAAAGGGTGGTACCGAGGCAGCCAAAGACGCTGCTCCAAAGAAATAATCGGGTTTCACCGAACTGAAAGAGGCCACCGCAAGGTGGCCTTTTTCTTGTCTGAACATCCGATCATGGACCGGGGAAAGGGCACGCTCACTGCGTGTAGCTTTGGTCTGTCCCGCAAGATCTCATAAAGTCAGCCAGGGCGTTCCATGCACCGCATGCGCGACGCCGATGTCCGAGTTGGAACAGCCCAGCGCTTGCGTCAGTGCCGCCAGCGCCAGGTCCGGCCGGTTGTTTTGCTGGCTCAGGTGCGCCGCCACCAGGTGTCTCAGGCCGCCGTGGTGAAGTTCACGCGCCAAAGCAGCCGACGCTGGGTTGGATAGGTGTCCCAAACGACCACCCACGCGTTTCTTCAGGAACGCAGGATAGCTTGAAGCAGCTAACAGATCCGGGTCGTGATTGCATTCCAGCAGCAGCCCTTGGCACCCTGTCAACTGCTGCGCGACGTGGGCCGTCGCATGGCCCAGATCGGTCAGGATGCCGAGCCGCGCTGCGCCATCGGTGCAACTCAACTGAAGCGGTTCGCGGGCGTCGTGTGGAACCGTAAAGGGGTGGATTTGCAAGCCCTGCAGTTCGATCTGCACACCATCCCGCGCAATTCGCAGCAGCCCGTGCATGTCGGGGGCGCCGAAGGCAGCATGGGTACCATGACTCATCCACACGGGAGTGCGCTCACGTTGCACCAATTGGGCGACGCAGCCCACATGGTCGCCGTGTTCGTGGGTGATGAATACGGCGTCGAGCTGATTGGCCAGCAAGCCCGCCTGAGCCAGCCGCGCATCAAGATGCTTCAGCCCAAATCCGCAGTCCACCAGCAAGCGAGTGATACGTGTGCCACAGTGGGATTCAACCACCGTGGCATTTCCCGAACTGCCACTGCCCAGGTTCTTGAATCTGAGCAAGGGTCACCTGACAAGTTGGGGACAGAGCAAAACTCGCTGCGCGTAGCTCTTGGTCCGCCCCACAAGGTCTCGGTACTATTTCAAATCGTCGGCAATCAGCTGCGCAATCCGTTTTGCGTTCACGGCTGTCTCCGGTGTGGTGGTGGTGCTGACCACGCTCAGTGTCGTTTTCTCTCCTTCGCTTTTCAGAAGCACCCGGAACTTCTGCAGGGCCTCCGTATCAGCCCCGAAACTGAACAACTTGGTGAGGAAATTGCTTTCTTTCTTCTTGCTCGATCCCGATTCGACATAGCGCACAAAGTAGGTTCCCTGGGAGCGGTCGCGATCTTCCACGGTGAAGCCGGTTCGGTCCAGCGCCAAGCCGACACGACGCCAGGCACGGTCGAATCCGTCTGCAATCTCAAGGCCGGGAAGCCCGTTGATGGTCGTGACGGTGGCGGTCGGCTTGGCCACGGCGGGGTTGGCGACAGCGACTTGAGCGACTTCCTTTGAAGCCCCGAGTCTGATCATCAGGCGGCGCAGGAATTCTGCTTCGAGTTCAGGATCGACCGGGCGAGGTTGCCAGATGGTCGAATCCCGCAGCTTGTCGTTGTAGACCTCCTCGATACCGCGATGACTGATGTAGATCTCAGTGCCTCCCGTCGCAGTGCGTTCCAGTCGGGAGCGGTACTTGTCGCGTTCACCTGTCGAATAGAGGGCATCCGCGATGGAGCCCAGGGTTCTCCGGATGAAATCCTGCGGCAGCTTGGCCCGGTTCTCGTTCCATTCGGTTTCCATGATGCCCAAATCGGCCTGATCAAGGGTCAAGGTGAATCCGTTCTCGGTCCAGAAATCATGCACCGGTTGCCACAGCTTGTCGGCGCTGCGATCGGTCACCAACCAGCGCTGCGTACCGGAGCGTTCAATGCGTACATCACCCATGCTGGTGGCGGCGGTCAACGCTGTGGTCTGCACGGGCGCACCGGCCATATAGCCTGAGGCCGTGACCACACCGCCGGGCATGGCGTAGCGGCTTTCTCTTGACAATTGAGTCAGATCCGGCGGCACATCCAGCGTCGGTCCTTTGACATTGCTGCGGTAGTCGATGCGCTCGGTATCGAAAACGGTGGTGCAGGCTGCCAGTGCAGCTGTCAGGCAAAGTAAGCCGAATTTTGCAGTTTGATTCACGTGTGATGTCCTTTGGGATCTCGAAGGGAACTGGGGGGTTAAATCAGGCCGCTGGTGTGCAACGCCGCTTCCACCGCGGCCTCATTGGCGCGCGTCAGCGGTGTCATGGGCAAGCGCAGGGTGGCGCCACATAGGCCCATGCGGTGCATGGCCCACTTGACGGGAATCGGGTTGGCTTCGACGAAAAGCTGCTTGTGCACCGGCATCAGATTGAACTGGATTTCCATGGCGCGTTCTATCTCGCCCGCCATCGCGGCCATGCAAAGTTCATGCATCAGCCGCGGCGCCACATTGGCTGTGACACTCACGTTGCCTTGGCCGCCACACAGCATCAAAGCCACTGCGGTGGGATCGTCGCCCGAGTAGACCGCGAAACCTTTGGGCACATCGCGGATGAGCCATTGGGCGCGCTCGATGTTGCCGGTCGCCTCCTTGATACCAACGATGCCATCCACCTGCGCCAATCGTAATACGGTGCCGTGCTGCATGTCAGCCACGGAACGTCCGGGCACGTTGTACAGCACGATGGGCAGATCGACCGCTTCGGCGATGGCCTTGAAGTGCAGATACTGGCCTTCCTGCGTGGGCTTGTTGTAGTAGGGCACGACCTGCAGTTGACAATCCGCTCCCACGGTCTTCGCAAAGCGCGCCAGTTCAATCGCTTCTGCCGTCGAATTGGCGCCGCAACCGGCCATGATGGGCACGCGCCCATTGGCCTGTTCCACTGAGACGCGGATGATCTCGCAGTGCTCTGGCACCGTCACCGTGGGCGACTCGCCCGTCGTGCCGACGACGCCAATACAGTCCGTGCCTTGCTCGATGTGCCAGTCGATCAGTCTGCGCAGGCAGGCGTAGTCCACGCTGCCGTCTTCCAGCATCGGCGTGATCAAGGCCACGATGCTGCCGGTAATAGGTTTCATGTCCGCATTTCGAATCGGGAAACGGGCATTTTACCCAGTGAATGTGTCGGAACCGGCAGGCAGCCGATAGCGTCGGGGCTGATCCACGTTAGCCTGCTCGCGCACGGCCACGATGCGCTGCACAAACCTGTCGGGTGACGCCAGAAATCCGTCCTCAAACGCCACCGTGCGAAGCCCATGGCACAGACCCTGAAGTTCGCCGCTCTGCAGCAGAAATTCTGATCGCGCCGGCTTGCCCACAGTCTCGTTGCCGACTGTGAAGGTCTCGTAGATCAGAACGCCGCCAGGGGCCAGGCTACGCAGGATGGTCGGGAACAGGGGTCGCCACAAGTAGTTCGTGACGACTACGGCTTCGAACTGGCGGGGCTTTCCGTCGACCATGAAGGGCCAGGGGCCACTCTCGATGTCGGCCAGTACGGCTTCTCCGTAGAGCGCGGCGGCCTTGATGGCTTGCTCTGATCGGTCCACGCCAGCGACCGTGTGCCCGGACCGAGAAAACCAGCGCAGGTGTCGACCCCGACCGCAGGCAACGTCCAGCACCGTGCCTTGCGGCGCCACCAGATGCGACCAGCGCTGCACCCACTCCGATGGTTCGAATGCATCGTGCGGCTCGGATGGGCAGGCTATGCGCATGCTTGGTTGTCGAGGCTCAAAAGCAGGACCAGATCTGATTGGCCACGCGCAACATGAAGTCAGGTCGGGTGTAGCTCGCGAACACCGCTGCCAGCAGCATCAGCACGACAGTCCACACCGCTGTTCGAAACCACCAGGGATGAGGGTGTTTCATCAAACTGATTGCGCAGCAGGGCGCGGGATGCCCGTTTCGCGCACGGGCAGATTGATCAATGCGGCAAAAACACCGAGCGCAATGGCGATGGTCCAAACCACGTCATAGCTGCCCGTGCGGTCGTACAGATAGCCGCCCAGCCAGGCGCCAAGGAAAGAGCCGATCTGGTGGCTGAAGAAGACGAAACCGCTGAGCATGGACAGGTGCGTCACGCCAAAAATCTGTGCTACGGCCGCATTCGTGGCCGGCACCGTGGACAACCATAGCAGCCCCATGACGCTGGCAAACACGTACACGGTTGTGGGACTCAAGGGTGCAAGCAAGAACACGCTGATCGCCAGGGCACGTGCCAGATAAATGAAGGCCAGAATGTATTTCTTGGGAAGGCGCTGCCCCAGTACACCCGCGGCATAGGTGCCGAACACATTGAAGAGGCCGATCAGCGCCAGTGCATAGCTGGCCACCTGGGGCGACATGCCCTGGTCGCGCAGGTAGCTGGGCAGGTGCACGCCGATGAACACAACCTGAAAACCACAGACAAAGTACCCCGCCATCAGCAACTGAAAGCTCGGGTAGTGGAATGCTTCTTTCAGCGCATGGGCGACGGACTGCTCGCGCCGCGGGGCGGCGCCTCCGCTGAATCCCGGCTCCCGCAAACCCCACGCCAGCGGCGCCATCAGCAGGGCGGCCATGGCCAGGGCCAGCAGTGCCTGCTGCCAGCCCAGCTGGGAAATAAGAAAGCCCTCGGTCGGCACCATCAGAAACTGACCGAAGGAGCCCGCCGCGGCGGCCACGCCCATGGCCCAGGAGCGCCGCTGCGGATCGACGTTGCGTCCGATGACGCCGAAGATGACGGCGTATGTAGTCCCAGCCTGCGCCATGCCGATCAACAGTCCGGTGCTGGCACCAAAAGCCAGGGGCGTGTCTGCGTAGGCCATACCGAGCAAGCCCAGCGCGTACAGTAGTGCGCCGCCCACGATGACCGGTAAGGCACCCAGCCGATCTGCCAGCATTCCGGCAAAGATGCCGGTTACACCCCAAGACAGGTTCTGCACCGCAATCGCGAAGGAAAAGGTTTCCCGAGTCCAGCTGCGGCCCTGCGTCACAGGCTCCAGCCAAAGACCGAAGCCGTGGCGAATTCCCATGGACAGGGTGACGATGGCAGCGCCGCAGATCAGCACCTGCGTGAGCGAGAGCGGGGAAGGGCGGGATGACATGGGGCAACTGTACCAAGCAAAATGCTGTCGTTATATCCAGTTATTTTGCCGGGGCGCACTACAATTCAGACCCATGGCAACCAAACTTCCTCCTTCCGAATATTCCGAAAGTTCCATTCGCGTGCTTAAAGGGCTGGAGCCTGTCAAACAGCGCCCGGGCATGTACACCCGCACCGACAACACGCTGCACGTGATTCAGGAGGTATTGGACAACTCCGCCGACGAAGCGCTGGGCGGCTACGGCAAGAAGATCCGCGTGACACTCCATGCTGACGGGTCCGTCAGCGTCGAGGACGACGGTCGCGGCATTCCCTTCGGCCTGCACCCGGAAGAAAACGCGCCCGTGATCGAACTGGTGTTCACGCGATTGCACGCGGGTGGCAAGTTCGACAAGGGCAAGGGCGGCGCCTACAGTTTCTCCGGCGGGTTGCATGGCGTGGGTGTGAGCGTGACCAACGCTCTTGCCAGGCGGCTTGAGGCGACGACATACCGTGAAGGCCAGGTGGCGCGACTGGTGTTCTCGGGTGGCGACGTGATCGAACCCCTGCAGTTGCGCACCGCCGCCGAAGGTGACCGCAAGTGCGGCACCACGGTGCGCGTTTGGCCCGACCCCAAGTACTTCGAGAGCACCGCGCTTCCTATGGCCGAGTTTGCGCATCTGCTGCGCAGCAAGGCCGTGCTGATGCCGGGGGTCTCGGTGTCGCTCATCAACGAAAAGACACACGACACCCAGACATGGTTGTTCAGGGGAGGACTGCGCGACTACCTGAGTCAGAACCTGGCCGGCGAGCCGGTGATTCCGCTGTTCGATGCCGAAGGATTTGCCGACGCACAGCACGACTCCTACGCCGAAGGCGAGGGCGCGCAGTGGTGTGTGGCCTTCACCGAGGACGGGCAGCCGGTGCGCGAGAGCTATGTGAATCTGATTCCCACGAGCGCGGGCGGCACGCACGAAAGCGGTCTGCGTGACGGCCTGTTCACCGCAGTGAAGAGCTTCATCGAGCTGCACAGCCTGCTGCCCAAGGGTGTGAAGCTCATGCCCGAAGACGTGTTTGCGCGCGCCAGCTACGTGCTCTCGGCCAAGGTGCTCGACCCGCAGTTTCAGGGCCAGATCAAGGAGCGGCTCAATTCACGCGATGCCGTGCGACTGGTGTCGAGCTTTGTGCGGCCTGCGCTTGAGCTGTGGTTGAACCAGCACGTGGAGTACGGCAAGAAGTTGGCCGAGCTCGCCATCAAGGCGGCGCAGACGCGCCAGAAGGCCGGGCAGAAGGTCGAGAAGCGCAAGGGCTCGGGTGTGGCCGTGTTGCCGGGCAAGCTCACCGATTGCGAGAGCCGCGACTTGGCCTACAACGAAGTTTTTCTGGTCGAAGGCGACAGTGCCGGCGGCAGTGCCAAGATGGGTCGCGACAAGGAAAGCCAGGCCATATTGCCGCTGCGTGGCAAGGTGCTCAATACATGGGAAGTGGAGCGGGATCGGCTCTTCGCCAATAACGAAATTCATGACATTGCCGTGGCCATCGGGGTCGATCCTCATGGCCCCAACGACAACCCCGACCTGAGCGGTCTGCGCTACGGCAAGGTCTGCATCCTGTCGGACGCGGACGTGGACGGCTCGCACATCCAGGTGCTGCTGTTGACGCTGTTCTTTCGGCACTTCCCCAAGCTGATCGAGGCCGGCCATGTCTACGTGGCGCGGCCTCCCTTGTTTCGCGTTGACGCTCCGGCGCGCGGCAAGAAGCCGGCGTCCAAGGCCTATGCGCTGGACGAAGGTGAACTGCACGCGATTCTGGACAAGTGCGTGAAGGAAGGCGTCTCGCGCGAGAAATGCGTCATCAGCCGCTTCAAGGGCTTGGGCGAAATGAACGCGCTGCAGTTGTGGGATACCACACTGAATCCCGACACGCGCCGACTGATGCCGGTGCAACTCGGCGACATGGACTTTTTGCAGACCGAAAACCTCATCACCAAGCTGATGGGCAAAGGCGAAGCCGCCGCCCGGCGCGAGCTCATGGAACTGCACGGCGACGCCGTCGATGTGGATGTGTGAACGCCATCGCGCCAACTTCCGAATCAATGTTTTCTGCGACCTCTATCCATGACTGATCAAGTGACCCTGGACCTGCTGCCCGGCGACAGCAACGAAACCCCCAGCCTGGCGAATTACGCACAGCGTGCCTACCTGGAATACGCTTTGAGCGTGGTCAAGGGCCGCGCCCTGCCCGATGTGTGCGACGGACAAAAACCGGTGCAACGGCGCATCCTGTATTCCATGTCGCGCATGGGCCTGGGATTCGGCGGAGCCAATGGCAATGCGGGTGCCAAGCCGGTCAAATCCGCGCGCGTGGTAGGCGACGTTTTGGGTCGCTTCCACCCACACGGCGACCAGGCCGCATACGACGCTCTGGTGCGCATGGCGCAGGATTTTTCGCAGCGCTATCCGCTGATCGACGGTCAGGGAAACTTCGGCAGCCGCGACGGTGATGGAGCTGCCGCCATGCGCTACACCGAGGCGCGCCTGTCGCGTATCACCAGCCTGTTGCTGGACGAGATCGACGAAGGCACGGTGGACTTCATTCCCAACTACGATGGCAGCACGCAGGAGCCCCGGCAATTGCCGGCCCGCCTGCCTTTCAATCTGCTCAACGGCGCAAGCGGCATCGCGGTGGGTCTGGCCACGGAGATTCCGCCGCACAATCTGCGCGAAGTGGCCGACGCTTGCGTGGCGCTGATCAAGAACCCGCAGCTCAGCGATGAGGATTTGTTCACGTTCATCCCCGGCCCCGACTATCCCGGCGCGGGGCAGATCATCAGCAGCGCCGGCGACATTGCCGACACCTACCGAACGGGCCGCGGTTCACTCAAGGTAAGGGCGCGCTGGAAGATCGAGGAACTGGCGCGCGGCCAATGGCAACTGGTGGTGCTGGAGTTGCCTCCGGGCGTGAGCACGCAGCGTGTGCTGGAAGAGATCGAGGAGATCACCAACCCCAAGGTCAAGGCCGGCAAGAAGGCGCTGAGCCAGGATCAGACACTGCTCAAGGCGAGCCTGCTCGCGGTGCTGGATGGGGTGCGTGACGAGTCCAACAAGGACGCGCCGGTGCGCCTGGTGTTCGAGCCCAAAACAAGCCGCATCGAACAGGGTGAACTCATCAACAGCCTGCTGGCGCACACCAGTCTGGAAAGCTCGTCACCGATCAACATGACGGCCATCGGTCTGGATGGACGCCCGGTGCAGAAGTCGCTGCGCAAGATGTTGCTGGAGTGGATCGAGTTTCGCCAGAACATGGTGCAGCGCCGATCGCAGCACCGGCTGGACAAGGTGCTGGACCGCACCCACATCCTGGAGGGGCGGCAGATCGTGCTGCTCAATATCGACGAGGTGATCGCCATCATCCGCCGCTCGGACGAACCCAAGGCGGCGCTGATTGAGCGTTTTCATTTGAGCGACCGACAGGCCGAAGACATCCTGGAAATCCGCCTGCGCCAACTGGCGCGGCTGGAGGCGATCAAGATCGAACAGGAGCTCAAGACTTTGCGTGAAGAGCAGAGCCGGCTGGAAGAGATTCTGGGCAGTCCCGCAGCCCTGCGCCGCCTCATGGTGAGAGAAATCGAAGCCGACGCCAAGCAGTTTGCCGACTCGCGCCGCACGCTCATCCAGCCCGAGAAGAAAGCGGTGGTCGAAGTCAAGGTGGTGGACGAGCCGGTGACGGTGGTGGTAAGCCAAAGAGGCTGGGTTCGGGCACGCACAGGCCACGGTCATGAGCCAAACAGCTTTGCCTTCAAGGCGGGAGACAGCCTGTACGGCAGCTTCGAGTGCCGCACTGTGGATACGCTCTTGGCCTTCGGCAACCAGGGCCGGGTCTATTCCGTCCCAGTGTCGCTGTTGCCGGGTGCGCGTGGCGACGGTCAGCCGATTACCACGCTCATCGATCTGGAGCCCGGTACACAGGTGGCGTATTACTTTGCCGGTCCGGCCAGCGCCACGCTGCTGCTGAGCGCCTCAGCCGGCTACGGTTTCCTGGCGACGGTGGATGGCATGACGTCGCGCCAGAAGTCGGGCAAGGCCTTCGTCACGTGCAATGCGGGCGAGAGCCTGTGCCGTCCCTCGCATGTGAGCGGCAGCAGCGGCGCTAAGACGTTGCCAGCGGCGACCTACGTCGCCTGTGCTTCCACCGGCGGGCGCATCCTTACCTTCGAGATTACCGAGCTCAAGGCCATGAACAATGGCGGCCGCGGTCTGATGCTGATCGCGCTGGAAGACAAGGATACGCTGGCCGGCGCCGCGGCCTACACCCGCAGCGTGCGCATCGAAGGCATTGGACGCGGTGGCAAGGAGCGCGAGGAAACGCTGGAAATCCGCAGCCTGAACAACGCCCGCTCGGCACGGGCGCGCAAAGGTAAGGCCGCCGATCTGGGGTTCAAGCCGACCCGCGTCTCCAGGTTGGAGTAGCCGGGACGCTGCTCGGGGCTCAGTCCACTTCGGCGATCAGCTCGATTTCAACGCAGGCACCCAGCGGAATCTGTGCCACACCGAAGGCACTGCGCGCGTGCGCGCCGACGGTGGGGCCGAACACCTCACCCAGCAATTCCGAGCAGCCATTTGTCACCAGATGCTGCTCAGTGAAGTCGCCGGTGGAATTCACCAGCGACATGACCTTGACGATGCGTTTCACTTTGTTCAGGTCGCCCACGGCTGCGTGCAGCGTTCCCATCAGGTCGATCGCCACGGCGCGTGCGGCGGCCTTGCCTTCTTCGGTTGTGATGTTCTTGCCGAGTTGGCCCGCCCAGACCTTGCCGTCCTTCTTGGCGATGTGGCCGCTCAAAAACACCAACTTGCCGGTCTGCACAAAGGGAACGTAGGCCGCAGCCGGCGTGGCCACCGGGGGCAGGGTGATGTTGAGGGACTGGAGTTTGGCGTAGATGCTCATGCTGTGCTTTCGTTGAGGGTTAAGTGGGTGTTGGCTGGTTGGGAATTGACTGTTCTGTCAATGACTCTTCGCTCAGCTCGAACTCGTATTGTTGGCGCTGCCAACGGGATTCGCGCCAGCACACGAACGCGATCAGAAAGCTGAACACGGCAATCATGCCGCCCAGATTTTTTCCGTGGAACAGACTGGGGAGCCAGCGATCGAACTTTGCGACATAGACCGCGGGCTTGCCGCCCACTTTTTCAACCTCGTATTCCTCGCGCGGCGTCATCTGGCTGGCACTGACTGCAGGAGAAACATAGGCAGACGTCACATCGGAAGGATCGCTTGGAGACAGGACCCAGATCAACGCAGCCGCTACCATGCCGATGGCCAGGACGATCATGGCGGCGCGATGCAGCCTGGCATGCAACGGTGCTGGTGCATGGTTGATTTCGATCGACATGGTGAACGCGCTATTCCTGAGGGTTGCTGTTGAAGTCGGCGATTATCGCGGTTGTAGCGACCAGCGGACGTCAGGGCGCCAGCGTCAGCTCGATGCGGTGACTGAACTGCACATGCGCCAAATCGGTCGCACCTTCCACCGGCGCGGCATCGGCGGGCTGCAGCGCGCAAGCCAGGGGAATGTGGCCCATGCCGGTGAGCAGGCCCGAAGTGGCGTCCAATCCGATCCAGCCCGCGCCCGGCAGATAGACCTCGCACCAGGCATGCAACTGCGACGTATCCAGAGGAGGGTGCGATGTGTCGGCGTTCGGGTCGAGATCGATCAGATAGCCCGAGATGAAGCGCGCTGCCAGCCCGCTCAGGCGCAGCAGTTGCACCAGCAGCCAGGCCGAGTCACGACACGAGCCGCTGGCATTTTGCAGCGTTTCCAGTGGCGACTGCACACCGGGTTCAAGCCGCACCTGGTAGCGAATGTCGTGCTGCACCCGCTGGTTCAGAGCCACCAGGAAATCCAGCGTGGGACGTGAACCGCCACCTGATTTTTGCAGATAGGCGCGCAATGAATTCGTCTCGGTGGCGCTGTGGCAATGCAGATAGGGTGCCAATGCCCGCGCATCGCGCGCGCTGTAATCAAAGGGATACGTACCTGCCAGCGGATCCAGAAAAAAGTCGAACGGGTTGCTGGCAACCATCTCCACATCCATGTCCACGCTCAAGCGAAACTCCGCTGTCGGCTGCGTAAACACGAGGCGCGCAAGGTGATTCGCCAGCGGGTCCTGCTGCCAGTTGATGAAGTGCCACGGCGGCTCCACTGTCAGCGCGTAGCATGCGATGCGTGCGCGGCAGTGCGGCGCAGGATGCAGGCGCACAAGTTGAGGACCGAGCGTGACCTCTCGGTCGTACTGGTAGTGTGTGACGTGATGCAGATGGATGCGCATGGGCGGATACTAGCAAGTTGACGCTGGAACTGAGGGCTGTGGCGAACCCTGCGTAAAATTCACGCCTCCCCTGGAATACCCAATGAACATCGACAAAGAAATCGACGCCCGTGGCCTGAACTGCCCGTTACCCATCCTCAAGGCAAAAAAAGCCTTGTCCGAAATTCAAAGCGGAGAGGTGCTCAAGGTGGTGTGCACCGACGCCGGCTCAATGCGAGACTTCAAGGCCTTTGCGCGGCAGACCGGCCACGAGTTGCTGGAGCAACAAACCGTGGGCGAGGACTTCATCCACGTGCTGCGGCGGCGTTGAGTCGCTGCACTGCTGTCGCTGGCGCTGGCGCCAGCGTTAGTGTTCAACCCAGCCGCACAAGCTGTTCGCGCAGTTTGTCCAGCGTGTCGCGGAAATCCGCCAGGCGTTGGCGCTCCTGCGTGATCACGGCCGGTGGCGCCTTGGCCACGAAGGCCTCGTTGCCGAGCTTGACGTTGGCCTTGGTCACTTCGCCTTCAAGCCGTGTGATCTCCTTGGCGATGCGCACTTTTTCCGCCGCCACGTCGATCTCCATGTGCAGGCAGATGCGCACCTGACCCACCACGGCCACAGGTGCGGCCTGCGCTGCCGCCGCCCAAGTGGACTCATCGCTGAAAAGCTTGACCTCGTTCAGCTTGGACAACGCCTGCAACACCGGCGCTGAACTCTGCATGAACGCCAGTTCGTCAGGCGTTGATGCCAGCACGAACAGCGGCAAGCGCGTGGCGGGCGAGACATTCATTTCACCGCGCAGGTTGCGACAAGCATCGACCAGTGCCTTGAGCTTGGCCACGTGGGCAATTGCGTCTTCATCGATGCGCTCGGGCTGGCTCAGCGGGTAGGCTGCGATGGCAATGGATTCGCCTGCACGCCCAGCGACCGGCGCGACCTTTTGCCACAGCTCTTCGGTGATGAAGGGAATGATGGGATGTACCAGTCGCAGAATGGTTTCCAGCGTACGAATCAAGGTGCGGCGGGTGGCGCGTTGTTGCGCTGCGTTGCCGGTGTTGATCTGCACCTTGGCGATTTCCACGTACCAGTCGCAGAATTCGTCCCAGACAAACTGGTAGACCGTGTTCGCCACGTTGTCCAGACGGTAGTCGGCAAAGCTTTGCGCCACACTGGCCTCAGTTTTTTGCAGCAGTGAGACGATCCAGCGATCGGCCGCGCTGAATTCCAGGCATGTCGCTGCATCCTGGCTCCCACTCCCGCCCGCGGGAGAAGCTTGTGGTGACGGTGCAGAGCACTCAATCAGGCCGCAGTCCTGGCCTTCGCAGTTCATCAACACAAATCGTGTGGCGTTCCACAGCTTGTTGCAGAAGTTGCGGTAGCCCTCGCAACGCTTGGTATCGAAATTGATGTTACGCCCCAGGCTGGCGTAGCTGGCCATGGTGAATCGCAGCGCGTCCGCCCCGTAAGCCGGCATGCCGTTGGGAAATTCCTTGCGCACCCTGGCGGCAACTTTCGGTGCCGTCTCGGGCTTGCGCAGACCCACGGTGGACTTCTGCACCAGCGTTTCAATGTCGACGCCATCGATCAGATCCACGGGGTCAATCACATTGCCCTCGCTCTTGCTCATCTTCTTGCCTTCGCTGTCGCGCACCATGCCATGGATGTAGACATGTTTGAATGGCACGCGACCGGTGAAATGGGTGGTCATCATGATCATCCGGGCGACCCAGAAGAAGATGATTTCGTAGCCTGTGACCAGCACGGTGCTGGGCAAATAAAGGTCGTAGTCTGCTGTTCTTTCGGGCCAGCCCATCGTTGAGAAGGGGACGAGGGCTGACGAGTACCAGGTGTCGAGCACATCGTTGTCACGCCGCAAGGTACCGTTGTAGCCCGCCGCGGTCGATTTGGCGCGGGCTTCGGCTTCGCTTCGCGCCACGAACAGTTCACCACTTGTTCCGTACCACGCCGGAATCTGGTGTCCCCACCAGAGCTGGCGGCTGATGCACCAGTCCTGGATGTTGTTCATCCACTGGTTGTAGGTGTTGACCCAGTTTTCGGGAACAAATTTCACATCGCCGGACTGCACGGCGTCGATGGCCTTTTGCGCGATGCTTTTGCCTGTGGGGTCCGAGTCACTCACTTTGCTCGTGGCGACAAACCACTGATCGGTGAGCATGGGCTCGATCACCTGCCCGGTGCGGGCGCAGCGCGGCACCATCAGCTTGTGCTTCTTCACTTCGACCAGCAAGCCCAGTGCCTCCAGATCGGCCACCACTTTTTTGCGCGCGACGAAACGGTCCAGGCCGCGGTAGGCCTCGGGCGCCAAGTCGTTGATCTTCGCGTCCAGCGTCAGTACGCCGATCATGGGAAGTTTGTGGCGCTGGCCTACGGCGTAGTCGTTCTGGTCGTGCGCGGGCGTGACCTTGACCACGCCGGTGCCAAAAGCCTGGTCGACATAGTCGTCGGCGATCACGGGGATATTGCGATTGCACAGCGGCAATTGAACCTGCTGACCGATCAGAAGTGAGTAGCGCTCATCGTCCGGATGCACCATCACCGCCACGTCGCCAAGCATGGTCTCGGGCCGCGTGGTCGCCACGGTCAATGAACCCGAACCATCGGCCAGCGGATAGGCAATATGCCACATGTGGCCGTCTTCCTCGGCGCTTTCGACTTCCAGGTCGCTCACCGCGCTCTGCAGCACCGGGTCCCAGTTCACCAGGCGCTTGCCGCGGTAGATCAGGCCCTGTTCGTACAGACGTACAAAGGTCTCGGTCACCGTCTTGGAGAGCTTGTCGTCCATGGTGAAGTATTCGCGGCTCCAGTCCACCGAGTCGCCCATGCGGCGCATCTGAGTCGTGATGGTGTTGCCGCTCTTCTCCTTCCATTCCCATACCTTGGCGACGAAGTTCTTGCGCGCCTCGGCCGGCGTGGAACCCATGTCGTGCCGGCTGATCCCTGCGGCTTGCAACTGGCGCTCGACCACGATCTGTGTCGCGATGCCGGCGTGATCGGTGCCGGGAATCCAGGCGGTGTTGGCGCCGAGCATCCGGTGGTAGCGCGTGAGGCTGTCCATGATGGTCTGGTTGAACGCGTGCCCCATGTGCAGCGTTCCCGTCACGTTCGGTGGCGGCAACTGGATCGAGAAGGCGCTCGCTCCCGCCTTGGGCTGCTTGCTGCCGCGAAAACCGGCCTGGCCGTAGCCCCGCGCTTCCCACTCGGGGCCCCAATGCGCTTCAAGCGCTGCGGGTTCGAATGATTTGGACAGGGATTGCAGTCCGGGCTGTTGCGGGGTATCAGTCATTTGGGGCCAATGGGGAAGTGGAAACAACGCGTGCTAAGAGACGTTGCTCTGGGGCAAAGGAATGGGACGGCATCGATTTTACCGGGCACCCCGCGCACGCGGCCCGGGCTGCGACGGGGTGGAAGAAAAAAGATATCGATTATTTCGATTGAATAGCGTATGGCAATGATGGGCATTGATCGACCTCATCACCGGCGACAGCTTCTTGGGGTATCTTCGGTCTGTCTTTGACGGGCAACTGCTCAAAGCAAAACGAGTTTGTTTTTTATTCACCAGGAGATTTCCATGGCAGCACTCAAAGGCTCCAGGACGGAAGACAACCTGAAGGCCGCCTTCGCAGGCGAGTCCCAGGCCAATCGCCGTTACCTGTATTTCGCTAACAAGGCCGACATCGAAGGCCAGAACGACGTGGCAGCGCTGTTCCGCTCCACCGCTGAAGGTGAAACCGGCCACGCGCACGGTCATCTGGAGTGGTTGGAGCAGTGCGGCGACCCGGCTACGGGCTTGCCCATCGGCCCCACCCGCGACAACCTGAAAGCGGCAGTGGCTGGCGAAACGCACGAGTACACCGACATGTACCCGGGCATGGCCAAGACCGCCCGCGACGAAGGTCACGACGAGATCGCCGACTGGTTCGAAACCCTGGCCAAGGCCGAGCGTTCGCATGCGAACAGATACGCGAAGGCGTTGGCCGAGTTGGTTGATTAATCTGCCTGATTAGTCTGTGTTGGGCGTTGCTCGCAGCGCCCAATGCAGAACAATCAACATCCCTCAAAGGAAGCGCCATGGCCACCGAAGGCAACCTCGAAGCGCCTACACGGCATCCGCTGGACTGGAAGAACCCCGATTTCTTCAACGAAGATTCTGCGCTGCATGAGATGGAGCGCATCTTTGACATCTGCCACGGCTGCCGACGCTGCGTCAGCCTGTGCGGCTCCTTCCCCACGCTGTTTGATCTGGTGGATGCGAGCAAAACCATGGAGGTGGACGGTGTCGCCAGGCAGGACTACTGGAAGGTGGTGGACCAATGCTATCTGTGCGACCTGTGCTACATGACCAAGTGTCCCTACACGCCACCCCACGCCTGGAACCTTGATTTCCCGCACACCATGTTGCGCGCCAAGGCTATCAAGTTCAAGAAAGGTGAGGTCGGTATCGGCGAGAAGTTTCTGGCATCCACTGACCTGCACGGCCAGTTTGCCGGCATTCCGATTGTCGTGCAGGTGGCGAACGCGGTGAACAAGACGCCATTGGCGCGCGGCCTGATGGAAAAGACCTTGGGCGTGGACAGGGATGCGTGGCTGCCCGAACTGGCGACAAAGAAGTTTCGTTCCAGCGCACCGCCGTCAGAGCCACATGCTGTCAAGGATGGCGAAAAGACGCCGGGAAAAGTGGCGATCTTTGCGACCTGCTTCGTCAACTACAACGAGCCCGGCATCGGTCACGATCTGCTGAAGATCCTGGACCATAACGAAGTGCCCTACGTGCTGGTTGAGAAAGAAAGATGCTGCGGCATGCCCAAGCTCGAACTGGGCGATCTGGACTCCGTGAACGCCAGCAAGGAGGCCAATATGCCGGTGCTGGCGCGCTACGCGAAAGAGGGCTACGCGATATTGAGCGCCGTGCCCAGTTGCACGCTGATGTTCAAGCAGGAACTGCCGCTGATGTACCCGCAAGAGGTCGACGTGCAGTTGGTCAAAGCGGCGATGTGGGACCCGTTCGAGTACCTGATGGCGCGCAAACGCGACGGCTTGTTGAAGGTGGAGTTTCCGCACGCACTGGGCAAGATCAGCTACCAGATTCCCTGCCACGGCCGGGTGCAGAACATCGGCAAGAAGACGGAAGAAATGTTGAAGATGGTGCCGGGAACGAGCGTGCAGACGCACGAGCGTTGTTCGGGTCACGCGGGGACCTTCGGCGTGAAGAAAGCCACCCACCAGCAGGCCATGAAGATCGGCAAACCGCTGTTCAAGGCGATGGCAAACCACAAGGATGGCGGCCTGCCTGACGTGATCAGCAGCGACTGTCCGCTCGGAGGCCACCACATCGCCCAGGGCTTCGAGGTCAACAAGCTCGGCGCACCACCACAAAAGCACCCGCTGACATTGATCCGAGAAGCCTACGGATTAGCGTGAGATCTTGCGGGACAGACCAAAGCGACGCGAAGCGTGCGTGCTCGGTCCTCAACTGATTAAAGGAAGATATGCAAATCACCGGCCACATCACACCTGAAAGCCTCATGTCGCTGGAGGCCTACAGCAAGTACCGCAAGCTGCACAAGAACGAAGTGCTGGCGCAGCGCAAATTGCGCAGCGTGCACCTGGGCGAGAACATGACATTCCAGTTCGAATCCGAGGCCACAATCCGCTATCAGATTCAGGAAATGCTGCGCATCGAGAAGATCTTCGAAGAGGATGGCATCCAGCAAGAGATCGACGCCTATGCGGCGCTGGTGCCGTCTGGCAGCAACTGGAAGGCCACGGTGCTGCTGGAGTATCCGGACGTGAACGAGCGCAAGCGCGAATTGGCGCGCCTGATTGGCGTGGAACACCGTTGGTTCGTTGAAATTGAAGGCCAGCCGCGCGTCTTCGGCGTCGCCGATGAAGACCTGGAACGCTCCAACGACGAGAAGACGTCGGCCGTGCACTTCGTGCGTTTCGAACTCGCGCCCGCCATGTGCGCCGCGGTGCGCGCCGGTGCAAGTGTCAAGCTCGGCTGCGACCACAGCCACTATCCGGCACATGTCACAATCAACCACGATACGCTGGCATCCCTGGCTGGCGATCTGGTGTGAATGGACCAGCGACAAGCGCAGTTTCCCCTCGCCGACCGGGTTCAGCTGATACGCGTTGAAACCCTGTTCGGGCATGCCATTGGCAATATGCCCGGCCTCCTCGTGGCCGCTTTGCTCAATGCGTGGATCCTGGCCGATGAGCGCGCTTGCGACCGTTCTGTGCGGTGCGGCGGTGTTCATGCTGCCAGAGGCGGTATCACAAAAATCCTACTTGTTCATATTCGTCGTGCTGTCTGCCACGGTGTCCGTGGGCACCCTGAGTTTCGTGGCGATGCCACCCTATTACATGATGACGAGTGCGGTCACCTTGCTGCGACTCGCGCTGCTGTTTTGTTTCCGATATGCGGGAGCGGGAGACGGCTTCTTCGCCAAAAGGAAGATCGCTCTGGCGATGGCCGAACCGGCCACCCTGGAGTCCGCCCAGGTCGAGGTCAGTATCGCGCTCGGGCACGCGCTTTATCCAGACGACGGCAGCAGTTTGTCCGAATTGCTGCGGGTGGCCGATCAGCGCATGTAAGGTGACAAACGCTGGCGCAAGTCCGGGATCAGCGAAAACCAGATACTGGTCTGATCGAGGACGCTCGAAGTGTCTGGTCAAACCGTGGGCAAACGCATAATACGCAGTCACCAGACAACGAATATGCTGTTTCTGCTCTCCCCGGCCAAGTCACTGGATTACGCTTCTCCGATCGCGGTAAGGGAGCACAGCCTGCCAACGTTCGTGGCTGAGTCGGTCGAACTCATTGCGAAATTGCAAACCCTCACGACACAACAGGTAGCAACGTTGATGGATTTGAGCGATGCGCTTGCCACGCTCAATGTGCAGCGCTATGCGGCCTGGGTTCCCAAACCCGTGGCGAAGAGTTCAAGACAAGCGGTGATGGCGTTCGATGGCGACGTCTACGGCGGACTGGATGCCAGGTCGATGAGCGAGGCCGATCTGCAATGGGCGCAACAGCACCTGTGCATTTTGAGCGGTTTGTACGGTGTGTTGCGGCCGCTGGACCGGATGCAGCCATACCGACTCGAAATGGGCACCCGGCTGGCCAATTCCAAAGGCGCCAATCTCTACAAATTCTGGAATACCCAGATCGCACAGTATTTGAACCAGCGCCTCGCCACCGACAAGTCACCTGTGATCGTCAACCTGGCTTCGCAGGAATACTTCAGGGCGGTCGATCTCAAGACGCTCAAGGTCCGCGTGCTGGAATGTGTGTTCGAGGACTACAGTAGTGGCAAGTTCAAGGTGGTCAGCTTCTTTGCCAAGCGCGCCCGCGGTCTGATGGCGCGCTACGCTGTGACGCAACGCCTCACGCTGCCGAAGCAACTGCAAGGCTTCGATCTGGAGGGCTATGTTTTTGCACCAGGAGCGTCCACTCAGGACCGTTTCGTGTTTCGGCGCAAGGGCGCATGAGCATGCGGGTTCATGCCAACTCCATTGCCATTGAGGTTGAGGACAGCGGCCCTGCACAAGCGGCTATGGAGCGGCCAGTTGTGTTGCTCATCATGGGGTTGGGAATGCAACTCACCGCTTGGCCGAGCGCGCTGGTGCAGGCATTGGTGGAGGAAGGTTACCGCGTGATCCGGTTCGACAACCGCGACGTTGGTTTGAGTCAGCATCTGGACGAGCTTGGCAAGCCCAATGTGGTGTGGGAGGCGCTTAAGCAAAAGCTCGGATTCAAGGCGCGGCACTTTTATTCCCTGAAAGACATGGCGGCAGACGCGCTGTCGGTGCTCGACGCCTTGCACCTGAACAGCGCACATGTGGTCGGGCTGAGCATGGGCGGCATGATCGCGCAGCGCGTGGCGCTGGCGGCACCGGATCGCGTCACCAGTCTCACCAGCATCATGAGCAGCAGCGGTGCGCAGGGTTTGCCCCAGGCCAAACCCGCAGTGTTGCGCGCCTTGCTCGGACGACCTGCCGGGAACAATGAACAGGCGGTGGTCGACCACCTGGTGAAGCTGTTCAACGCGATCGGCAGTCCCGACTTCGAAGTTCCGCCGGCCGAACGGCGTTCGCTGCTCACTGCCCAGGTGCAGCGCAGCTATTCACCTGCTGGCACCCTGCGGCAGCTCATGGCCGTGGTCTCTGATGCCCATCGCGCGCCAGAGCTGGGTGCCATTCGCTGCCCGGCGCTGGTGCTGCACGGCAAGGCTGATCCGCTGGTTCCCTATGCCTGTGGCGAAGATACCGCCAGGCGCATTCCGGGCGCCCGACTGGTCGGGTTTGAGGGCATGGGCCACGACCTGCCCGCCGCCGTGGTGACGTTGTTGTTGGGCGAGTTGATTCCGTTTTTGAACCAGGTTCAGCGCGGACATAGCACAGCATGAGTAACGTGCCGGAACAATCCCCGCTGGGCAAGCCGGCACCCTACATCGACCAGTACGATGCCAGTCTGCTGTTCCCCATTTCCCGCGCGGCCAAACGTGCCGAGGTCGGCATCAGCGGCGCCTTGCCTTTTCTGGGCGCCGATCTGTGGACCGCGTTCGAGCTGAGTTGGTTGAACCTGCGCGGCAAGCCGCAGGTGGCGCTGGCGCATATCACCGTGCCCTGCGAGTCCACGCACATCGTAGAGAGCAAGTCGTTCAAGCTCTACCTCAACAGTTTCACCAACACGCGATTCTCCGAAGCACATGAGGTGCGTGAGCGCATCCGTGCCGACATCAGCGAGGCCGTTTGGCGCGGCGGCGTGCTGCAGTCCATGGTGGGGGTGAAGCTGCTGTTGCCTGACATGTTCGACCGCGAACCCGTGCACGAAATCGACGGCCTGAACTTGGACCGGCTCGACGTGGAATGCACGCGCTACACGCCGGCGCCGGAGCTGCTCAAGTCGAACCAGGGAGAAGCGGCGGTGAGCGAAGTGCTGTGCTCGAATCTGCTCAAGAGCAACTGCCTGGTGACGGGTCAGCCCGACTGGGCCAGCGTGCAGATCAGCTACACCGGGCCGCAGATCGAGCAGGAAGGGCTGCTGCAATACCTCGTGAGTTTTCGCAACCACAACGAATTTCACGAGCAGTGCGTGGAACGCATCTACATGGATATCTGGACGCGCTGCCAGCCGCACAAACTGGCGGTCTATGCGCGCTACACGCGCCGCGGCGGGCTTGACATCAATCCGTTTCGCACCAGCACCCCGCAGCCGCTGCCAGCCAACATCCGCACTGCCCGGCAATAGGGGCGCTACTGCCCGAGGTCCCTGAACGACTGCAACGGCATCAGGTCGGCAAACTTTCCGGTGCGCTTTTCCTTCATTGCCATCACCGCTTCGCGCACGTTGGCATTGCTCCAGATTGCGCCTTGCAGCCAGCCCATCTGCTTGAGGGCGTCGTCGACCGAATGGTCGCGTGCGTAATGGATCGCCTGTTTGGTGCCCCAGATCGCCACCGGAGGCTTGCTCGCTATTTCCTGTGCGCATGCCAGGGCCGCGGTCAGCATGGTCGACTGGAAGTCGAACACCGCATTCACCAGACCATAGGCCAGCGCCCTTTCGGCGCTCAGGCGCCGACCTGTGTAGGCCAGCTCCTTCACCACGGCCAGGGGAATCAGTTTGGGCAGGCGTTGCAGCGTACCCACGTCGGCCACCATGCCGATATTGATTTCCTGAACGCAGAAAAAGGCGTCAGAAGTTGCATAGCGGATGCAGCAGGCGCTCACCATGTCCACTGCGCCGCCGATGCAACCGCCCTGGATGGCGGCGATCACAGGGATGCGCAGGCTCTCCAGCCTGGTGAACGTGGCCTGCATGTCGGTCAGTACATCAAAGATTGCAGCGCGACCCTGCGCGCTCTGGTCGTCCAGCGGCTCTGCGCCGAAGGTCTCCAGCGCCATGCCGCCGCTGAAGTGTTTGCCGGTGCTGGAGATCACCAAAGCCCGCGCCTCGCCATTCTGGTGCAACTGTGCCAGCACCCCGTCGAGCTCGCGCCAGAAGGTCGGGTTCATGGTGTTGAGCTTGTCGGGCTGACTCAGCACCAGGTGCGCCACATGGGCGTCAATCGTCAGGGAAAAGCATTGCATCTTGTTCATGGTAGGGAGTTTCCTTTGTGTCACTGTACAGCCTGGCATCGTCTTCCTTGACGAGTGCACCGACGCGCACACCCAGCAGGCGCAGACGTTGCTTGAGTGGTGCGCGCTTGAGGGCCTGGCCTGCTGCGCGGCGGATCGACGCGGCGTCGGCGATGTAGCGGTCGATCGTCTGGTCGCGGGTCACGCCCTTGAAATCGTCATAGCGCAGCTTGATGCCGATGGTCTTGCCCATATATCCCTTGCGCTGCAGGTCGTCGGCAACCTGTTCGCACAGTCGCGTAAAGACGGCACTGAGCTCGGCCTTGTCTCGTACCGCATGCAGGTCGCGGTCGAACGTGGTCTCGCGACTGATGGACACGGGTTCACTGTCCAGGCTCAGTTCCCTGTCATCCCGGCCGTGTGAGGCCTCATGCATCCAGGCGCCTGTGGCCTTGCCGAAGTGACCGACCAACCAATGCAGTTCCTTGGCCGCGAGCTCGCCAATGGTCCTGATGCCAAGTGCCTGCAGCTTCTCGTCTGCCTTGGGGCCGATGCCGTTGATCTTGCGGCACGCCAGCGGCCAGATCAGGGTCTCCAGGTCCTGCTCCAGCACGACGGAAATGCCTTTGGGCTTGTTGAACTCGCTCGCCATTTTGGCCAGCAGCTTGTTCGGCGCCACGCCGACAGAACAGGTCAGACCGGTGGCGTCAAAGATGGATTTCTGGATAAGCCGCGCCAGCACGCGACCGCCTTCGCGCTGGCCACCGGGGACCTGGGTGAAGTCGATGTAAACCTCGTCCACGCCACGGTCCTCCATCACTGGGGCGATCTCGGTGATGATGCCCTTGAACTGCCGCGAGTACTTGCCGTATTCGGGAAAGTCCACCGGCAGGATGATCGCCTGCGGACACAGCTTGGCGGCTTTCATCAATCCCATGGCAGAGCCCACACCGAACTGGCGCGCCGCATAGGTGGCGGTGGTGATGACGCCACGCCCGATGTAATCCTTGAGTAGCGGAAATTGCGAAAGCGGAATTTCGCCCAGTGGCAGCGCCTCCTGGCCCGGCGCAATTGCCGCATCCACCGGGCGCCTGCCGCCGCCAATCACCACGGGCAGACCCTTGAGCTGCGGATAGCGCAGCAATTCCACGGACGCATAAAAAGCGTCCATGTCCAGATGGGCGATCCTGCGAATCTGATGGGAGTAAGTAGAAGGCGAGCTCACCTTGTTAGCATAGCAAGCAAATTTTCATGTCTCGCCCGCGAAACGCTCCGAGTCATGAAAGTTAGTTTTAATACGCAAAGTTTCACGCTTCGCCCGCGAAACGGTCCGAGCCGTGAGAATTGCAGTTATCACGCAAATTGCAACAAGGAAACCGATATGGGCGCACAGTGGAAGGCAAAGGGCAAGGACTTGGCGGCAAGTGCCAGGGGACGAGTTTTTGGCAAGCTGTCCAAGGACATCATGGTCGCGGCGCGTAGCGGAGCCGACCCCGCGGGCAACGCGCGCTTGAGACTGCTCGTTGAGCAGGCGCGCAAGGTCTCCATGCCCAAGGACACGCTGGAGCGCGCCATCAAGAAAGGCGCCGGGCTGACGGGCGAGGGAGTCAATTTTGAACACGTGATTTATGAAGGCTTTGCGCCGCATCGGGTGGCCGTCATGGTCGAGTGCCTGACTGACAACGTGAACCGCACCGCACCTGAAATGCGCGTGCTGTTTCGAAAAGGGCAACTGGGAACCTCCGGCTCGGTGGCCTGGGACTTTGACCACATGGGCATGATCGAAGCCGAACCTGCAGCCGCTGGCGCGGACGCCGAGTTGGCCGCGATCGAAGCTGGCGCGCAGGACTTCGAGGCCGCGGACGAAGACGGCGTCACGCTGTTCCTGACCGACCCCGCGGACCTCGATCTGGTGAGCCGCGCGCTGCCGACCCACGGCTTCACCGTGCTGTCGGCCAAGCTCGGCTACAAAGCCAGGAGTCCGGTCGACCCCCGCAGTTTGAGCGCTGAACAATTGGAGGAAGTTGAAACTTTCCTCGCCGCCATCGACGCGAACGATGACGTACAAAATGTGTTCGTAGGCTTGGCCGACTAACTCTCTTCCGAATTTTTTGGTGGTCGGCGCAAGCCTTTTTGTATCGCCATCAGAATCATCTGCACGCTCAGAACATAGACGCCGTATTTCAGCAGTTTGCCGGCAAGAATCGCCAGTCCTATGAGTGCCGTGGGGGTTTTGGCGAGCGCCAAAATGAGCAGCGGCGGCAACTGCGGCAATGGCAATGCGGCGATGCCGGCAAGCCCCCAGGGGCCATAAGCCAGCATCCATCTTTCGGCGCTGATCCATCGTTGCGAATGCTCCAGACCAGGAAAATATTCTGCAATCAGGTGGCCACCGACGATCTGAACCGTGTGCGCCAGGACCATGGATCCGGCGGCGGAACCCAGGCATGCGGCCAGGTAAATGGAGCGCCAGCGCTCGGGTGCGAACACCACGAACGCGGCCAGGACGGGGCCAAAGGGATAGAGTCCGGTGCCCGCGGAGATGAGGGCCAACAGCCCCGCCAGCACCGGATAGAGGGGCGACAAGCGTAGCCCGTGCAGGACCGAAGTCCAGGCAAAGCGCGAGGGATTCGCGCCGGCGTTTTGCTGCTGCTCGCGTTTATGGCGGTAGCGCTCGACTGCGGCGCGTGGTCCGCAGCGCTTGAGAATGGCGGCCAGCCTATACATTGACAAGAGATTCCCCTGTTTTCCGTGTGCTTGCTCGCGCTTCAGACCTGCAAGATAGGGTTGATAACTCTAAATCCCTTGGCTGTGCAGCCGGACCACGCCCTTGGGCGTATGCAGGGTCACCGTGAGGTTGGCCGGACCGGTCTCAATCGCAATGCCTTCCAGACCCAGCGCCTCGTAGGCCGCCTGCAACTTGCCGGCCGTCGGGTGCGTCACGGCGACGCTATGCAGTGTCACTCCGGAGCGCGGCAAGCTGTTTCTCGGGTGCAGGCGCAGCGGTTCGGCAGCCAAGGGCTTGCCCCACTGAATCAGGCTCGGCAAGGCGCCATTGAACAGCCGTTGCCCATCCTCCCGCACCGTGATTTGCCACTGCAACACGCCGCGCCGTGAATGACGGCTGGCGGCCATCGCAGGGCCGCGCTCCATGCCAAGGGTCTTGAGCGCTACGCGTGCCGCCTGAATGTCATCGGTATTTGCGACAAAGTGCACCAGTCGCGGCTCTACCGCGACGGCCGCTTGGAGAGTTGCATCGTCCATGTCGAACCAGCGTTTGTTCGGCGCATCGGGCGCACGTTTTGCGTCCGGATTGATGGCGATGATTTCCAAATAGGCCAGCGGGTTCGCGGGTGTGGCGATCTTGAACAAGCGGTTGTGCGTGCCGTACAGCGCATGCTCGCCACCCGGGCCCGGCGTGACGCCGAGGGTGGCCTCGCACCACTGCACTCCCTGGGCCAACGATTTCGCCACTACGACCAAGTGATCAATTTGTGCTTTCATGGGCTTACCATACCACTGGCCCGTGGCTGAAGCGCCCAGGTCTGCAAGGACAATATGGCGGCTACGGCTGCGGTGGAACTGCCCTTGTTAGCATAGCGGCATCAAGCACCACTGCGAAACTGGAAACCCCATGAAGACCGCCCTGATCCTGAACGGCCCGAATTTGAACCTGCTCGGAACGCGCGAACCACAGGTTTATGGCCCCTATACGCTGGCAGATGTGCAGGCCCTGAGCCAGCAAGCCTGTGCCACGCACGGCTTCGCGTTGGACTTTCGCCAGAGCAACCACGAAGGCGAATTGGTGGACTGGATCCACGAGGCGGGCAGGTCACAGGCCACGGGAACGCTGGCCGGCGTGATCCTTAACGCGGGCGCCTACACCCACACCAGCATCGCGCTGCACGACGCCATCAAGGGCACGGGCATCACGTTGATCGAACTGCACATCAGCAATGTGTTTGCGCGCGAAGCATTTCGGCAGCATTCGTATATTTCTCCCGTGGCCAAGGCTGTGATGTGCGGCTTCGGCGTGGCCGGCTACGGTCTGGCCGTGGCCGCACTGGCCGAAATGCAATCCAAATGACAATGCACGCCCCTGAACTGCTGGCCCCGGCCGGCTCGCTCGCCATGCTGGAGACTGCGCTGGCCTTCGGCGCCAATGCCATCTACGCCGGCCAGCCGCGTTACTCGCTGCGCGTGCGCAACAACGACTTTGGCGATATCGAGGTGCTGGCCCAGGGCATGCGGCGCACGCACGAGCGGGGCGCCCGATTTTTTCTGGTGTCCAACATCTTCCCGCATGGCAACAAGATCAAGAACTACATCGCCAACATGGCGCCAGTGATCGCGCTCAAGCCCGACGCCATGATCATGTCTGATCCCGGCCTGATCATGATGGTGCGCGAGACCTGGCCCGAGATGGAAATCCATCTCTCTGTGCAGGCCAACACCGTCAACGCGGCCGCCGTTCGCTTCTGGAAAGGTGTGGGCATCAAGCGCGTGATTTTGTCGCGCGAATTGTCGTTGGAGCAGGTGGAACAGATTCGCCAGGACTGCCCCGACACCGAACTGGAAGTGTTCGTGCACGGCGCGCTGTGCATCGCCTATTCCGGGCGCTGCCTGCTGTCGGGCTACTTCAACCATCGCGACGCGAACCAGGGCAGCTGCACCAACTCCTGCCGCTGGGACTACAAGACCCAACCCGGCGTGGTCGACGCTTCCGGCGACGTGCTGGCACCGGCCGAGGCCGCGCAGCGTGTGCACGAACTGGTGCGCGATCAGGTCTACATGATCGAGGAGAGTCAGCGCCCGGGAAGCTACATGCCGATCGAAGAAGATGAGCACGGCACCTACGTGATGAACTCGAAGGACCTGCGCGCCATCGAACACGTGAAGCGCCTGGTGGAGATCGGCGTCGATTCACTCAAGATCGAAGGCCGCACCAAGAGCCCCTACTATGTGGCGCGCACTGTGCAAAGCTATCGCCAGGCCATCGACGACGCCGTAGCAGGGCGCGAACTCGATCCCGCCCTGCTGGGCCAACTTGACGGCCTGGCGAACCGCGGCTATACCTCGGGCTTTTTTCAGCGCCACACGCCGCAGGAAACGCAGAACTACCTGCGCGGCTACTCCGAGTCGGGCCGCAGTCTGTACGTGGGCGATGTCGTTGCGTTCGACAAAGTCCGCGGCCTCGCGCAGGTGACCGTGAAGAACCGATTTGCTGTGGGGGATTGGCTGGAGATCATCCAGCCGGGACGCAATGCCGATGTGCATCTCGCGCGCATGGAAAACGCCGAAGGCGCGTCCATCGAAGTCGCGCCGGGGAGCGGCCATGTGGTGTGGTTGCCCCTGCCTGAAAGCAGCGTGGGGGCGTTCGTGGCGCGGTATGTGAATGGGGCACAGGGGGCCACCGCTTCGGCGGCGCCCTGATAGCTATTCAACTCCATAAAAACGGATGGAATTGCGTCCTGCAATTTTGGCCTGGTACATCGTGTCATCTGCCCACTTGAGGACGTCTTCCGGGCTGGCTTCATGGTTGATGAACACCACCACGCCGATACTGACGCTGCAGTGGTGCTCCACGGTGCGGCCTTCTTTGCCCTCTTGAGACACTTTCAATTTGTAGGGTTCCGCCAAGATGGCGCGGACTTTCTCGGCCACGCCCCGGGCTTGCGTGGTGGATATGGTCTTGTCGGCATTCAGTTCACTGAGCACGACCACAAACTCATCGCCACCGAAGCGGGCCACGGTATCGATCTCGCGCACGCAGCCTTTCAAGCGGTTGGCAACCTCCTGCAGCAGCAAGTCACCTGCCTCATGTCCGTGTTTGTCATTGACTGGTTTGAAGTTGTCCAAATCCAGAAACATCAAGGCGCAGTAAAGTCCGGTGCGCTTGCCGTTGGCCAGGGTCTGGGTAAGGCGATCACCCAGCAATCGGCGATTGGGCAGATGGGTCAGCGGGTCATAGAACGCGAGTTGGCGCACCTGTTCTTCCATTTTTTTGCGCTCCGTGATGTCATCCACTGAAGCAATAACGTAATCAGGTTCACCGTCGGGTTTTCTCTGACAGGTCACCGTCAGATGTGTATGTACGAAGTTTCCGTTCTTGTGGACAAACCGTTTGTCCAGGTCATAGCTTTCAATCTCTCCCGCAGTCAGCCTTTGGAATTGGGCCAAGTCCAGGTTCAGATCATCAGGGTGCGTAAGCTCTGTCCATGTCATGTGGGTCAATTCTTCCCGTGAATATCCGAGCATGTCACACAGACTGCGATTGACCCGTAGCCACCGGTGGTCGGACGATGTGATGCACATCCCAACTCTGCCCAACTCGAAATAGTTTTTAAAAAGTGCATCCCGCTCTGTGAGTTGCCTTTGGGCAATTTCCCGCTTGGTGTCCAAATAGCGAACTCTGCGGTAGAAGCCGCCGATCCCAAGCAGTCCCAGAAACCAAATCAGACCATGCGACCAGCCCTGATGTGTCATGCGCAACCACTCGTCGGCCTTAAAAGCTTGCAAGGGGACATCGACGCTGATGCCACCCCGGACATCGCCAAGTTTGTAACCTTGGTCCTCATGACACTTGAGACAATCCTGCTTGACGACCAATGGGACCATCAACCGCAGGTGGGGCTGACCCTTTGACGTGTATACCTCCAGCACCTCCTGGGCACCTTTTTCAAATTGTTCAAGTGCAGTAGTTTCCCAGGGATCTGCAGCGTTACGGGGATTGAGGGGCTTCAAACTGGTAGCGTGACTTTTGACAGGTGAATCCTTGTCACGGCCCTCCTGTAGCGAACGCAAGGCATAGGCGGGATTCATCAATGTCAGCGCCTTGCCGCCCGCTGTAACGACGTCGCGGTCAGGTATTTTGAGATAGGGGTTGGGTGGAGTGGCGGCAGTCGGCGTCACATACACCCCACCATGGGAAGCGACCCAGTCACGGAAAGCAATATCCTTGCTGATATGGGTTCGAGCTGTCGCTATGGCCATGCTCAGGGTTTCGCCCTCCGCCTGGCGAAAATTCCAGGTCAGCGACCCGCCAAGCAAAACGCTCCATCCTGCCAGGATAAACGCGTATCTCGCAATAAACTTGCTCGGTTCAGAATCGGTTCGTTGTTGATGCAACGGTTCCTTCCCTCCCACTGATTGGAAGATGGTTGCCAGATTGGTGCACATCGTACTCGAACGAGCAGGTAGTCAAACGACCGAATTCCTCGGCAAGCCGGCCCCAAACCGCCGCCATTGAGCGACGCTGTCATCTTGTCGGCCAGCGCCAAGAGCACCGGGTCGGCAAGCTTGGCGCTCGTGTCGCGGGTAAGCTGGTCGACAATCGAGCATCTGACATGCAAAAGCGCTTCCGACCCCTTTTTGACTCACACGGCTCGCCGAGGCTTGCAATTGAAGCCGGCTGCATCGGCACTGCCCGTGCCCTGCAAGCCGTTGCGTCACGGCGCGACGCAGGCGCCACAGCACCATGAGCTACACCCTCAAGCTCTACGATTTCGAAGAAGCCACGGAGCAGGAGCGACGCGCCGCCGAGCAGCGTTTCCGTTCGGCGCTCGAAGCCACGCTGGGTGACGCCGCGCTGGTGGCGCCGGTCTATACGATGTACCTCAAGCTGCTCGAAACCTATGGCGACACACCGCCCGAAGATGCCCTGAGCGAGGCACAGCGCGAAGTGTTCACGCAGTGGCAGGCTGCCGAGTCGGCCGCAGTGACGGCTGCCTTCGGACCGCACCGCTACATGGGCGACGCGCAGTTCGAGATTGGTATCAGCGCTGACTGAGCACTGGCGGTGTCGGGCACGCCAGTGCGGCCGCAACTCACAACTGCGCTACCACTTGTCTCCCGGCGGCGACATTGATCTTTGTCTGCTTTCCCTTCCAGTGCACGACAAGGACGAAGGGTTTGTCGCTGGACACTTTGAGAATGCGCTTGCCGCTCTTGCCTGCAGCCTCGCACACCAGATCGATGGTCTTGCCGCCAAAGCGGAACTTCTCGATACCGACGCGCTCGAGGCTGCTAAGGTTCCAGTCCACTCTGTTCTCGATGGCGTCGGCCTTGATGCCGATGGCGAATTCAATCAAGTACATGATGGGTCCGATGCCCGACCAGCCGACGAAGTCTGATTTGGCCGGCTTGCCTGCCGTGGCTGTGTCGGGGGCGTAGTTTTCCCAGAGGGTCTGCGTGTTGGCAAAGACTTCCGAGGCGACGCGCAAGTGTTCTCTGGCGATCTCGTTGGCAAGTTTGTGCTCGCCGTATTTTTCCAGGCCACGTATCACCATGGTTGTGGTGGGAGCCCACACGGCCCCGCGCCAGTATCCGCCCGCCGGATCGAATCCCATTTGGTCTCCTGCGAGCGTAGGCACGCGATGCTTGCGACCAAAGGTCTTGGGGTTTTGTAGTTCGGCCACGAGCGCGCGGGCTTGTTCGCGCGAAGCAACGCCCGCCAGCAGGGTCCAGAATGCGGCCACGGTTTTCACCTGAGAGCGCTGGCCGTCGACCCGTACATCAAAGTAGAACTTGCGCTGCGGATTCCACATCTTCTGGTTGATCGTCTCGGCCAGCGACCGGGCTTCGCGGCGGTAGGCGTCCGCTTCGTCCTTTTTTCCCAGTACGTCAGCGAATTGCGCCAGTTGCTGGGCGAACATGACCATCTCGGACGAGGTATCGACCGCGGTTCCGCCGCCCACCAGATCGTCGTTGCGAGGCGAGTTGTCCATGCTGGACCAGTCGGACATGTACAGGCCGTTGCCTTGCAGCAAATACTTCTTCAGCGCTCCGTGGTACTTCACCAGAGGACCATAGACCCGCGTCAGACGATCCTTGTCGCCGGTCAGACGAAGGCTTTCCAGTTCTGCCCAGGCTGCAATCGGGTGGCTCAATGCGTCCAGCGTCAAGACGGGCGGTGGCTTGGGTACGTCGCGGCCGATGTACGAGACGGCGAATCCCTGGGCACCCCAGTCGGCGCCATGGCGGCTGAACAAGTCCTTGCCGGATTCGTTCACCCAAACCGACAGGTCGCGTCCCGTGGTGCGGTTGATTTCGCGGCAAATCTCGCCGTCCTCGTGCTGCTTGACGTAGAAGTTGTCCAGCGACGCAATCCCCGGCACCAGCGGATGCGCGAAGTTTGTGAACATCGTCATGAAGCATGTGTCCCAGAGAAAGATATTCTCGTTGAACGAGGCGTCGATGAACGGTGACACGAAGCCGCTTCCCGGCTCGGGCTGGTGAAAATTCCTGAACGCCAGTTCCCAGGCTTTCCAGTACATCTGGACGTACGCTGGCGTCTGCTCGTAGATGGGCGACGGAAGTTGGTCCCTGGTTTGCTCAAAGGTGGGAATTGGGGGCGCACGGTAAGTCAGGCTTTGGAAGATATTGACTTGCGCGTGCAGCGACTGGGCGCAAGCGGCACCCAGCAATAAGCCGAGCATCCACTTCTTGATCTTCATAAACGCGCCCTCAATGGGGATGTCGACACTACGGCGGCTGGCGCCACAGCGCAAGAATCAGCTACGGTATGCAACTGCAAAAAAGGTTGCGGTCGCCATAGACGTTGTCCACCCGACCCACCGGTGGCCAGTATTTGACTTGCTTCAGTGTGGCCAGCGGGAAGGCGCCGAGTTCGCGCGGGTAGGGCCGATCCCAATCCGCAGCGAGCAGGCTGGCTGCCGTGTGCGGTGCGTGCGTGAGCGGGTTGTTGTCCCTGGGCCAGACACCGCGCTGCACCTGATCGATCTCCTTGCGGATGGCGATCATGGCGTAGATGAAGCGGTCGAGCTCGCTTAGTGTTTCGCTCTCGGTGGGCTCCACCATCAGCGTGCCAGGCACCGGAAAGCTCAGGGTCGGCGCATGAAAACCGTAGTCCATCAGCCGCTTTGCCACGTCTTCGGCGCCGACGCCGCTGGCGTCCTTGAGTGGACGCAGATCCAGGATGCATTCGTGCGCCACATGACCATTGGCGCTGGCGTAAAGCGTGGGGTAATGGTCCCGCAGGCGCGCGCTGATGTAGTTGGCGGCGAGGATGGCGGCCTCGGTCGCGTGGCGCAACCCGTCTGCGCCCATCATGCGGCAGTACATCCAGCTGATGGGCAGGACCGCAGCATTGCCCAATGGCGCTGCACTGATCGCGCCCACGCCGTTTACTGGCAATCCGGCGGTGGCGTGTCCCGGTAAATAGGGCACCAGATCGGCCACCACGCACACCGGGCCGACGCCAGGTCCGCCGCCGCCGTGCGGGATGCAGAAGGTCTTGTGCAGGTTCAGATGGCTCACGTCGCCGCCGAACTCGCCCGGTGCTGCCGTGCCTACAAGTGCGTTCATGTTGGCTCCGTCCACATAGACGCGGCCGCCGTGAGAATGCACAAGCGCGCAGAGTTCTTTCACCTGGGTTTCAAACACGCCGTGCGTGCTGGGGTAGGTGATCATCACTGCGGCCAAATGCTCGCTGTGCTGTTCGCATTTAGCTTTGAGATCGGCCATGTCCACGTTGCCCTGCGCGTCACAGGCTGTGACGATCACCGTGAGGCCGGCCATCTGCGCGCTTGCCGGATTGGTGCCATGCGCGCTGCTCGGGATCAGGCAGATGTTGCGATGCCCCTGGTCATGGGCCTGGTGATAGGCGCGAATCACCAACAGGCCCGCATATTCGCCCTGCGAACCGGCGTTGGGCTGCAGGCTGATGCCGGCATATCCCGTGGCCTGACACAGCCAGGCGCGCAGTTGTGCGTCGAGTTCGGCGTAGCCCTGCAATTGATCGGCAGGCGCGAAGGGATGGAGGTTGGCGAACTCGGGCCAGGTGATGGGGATCATCTCGCTCGTGGCGTTGAGCTTCATGGTGCAACTGCCCAGCGGAATCATGCTGCGGTCCAGCGCCAGATCCTTGTCGCTCAAGGCCCGGATGTAGCGCAGCATGCCGGTCTCGGAGTGGTAGCTGTTGAACACCGGATGCGTGAGGAAGGCGCTCGTGCGGCGCAGTGCCGCCGGGATCAAAGAGTCGACGCCCTGCTCGAAAGCGTTGACCTGCGGCAGGTTTTGTCCGGCTTGGGCAAAGAACGACCAGAGTTGCGCGATGTCTTCGCGGGTTGTGGTTTCATCCAACGAGACACAGATGTACTCTCTGAAATAAATTCGTAGGTTAGCCCCCGCAGATACTGCGCGGGAGGCTATCGAGTTGGTAGCGCTCTCCGTGTGAACAACAAGAGTGTCAAACGCTGTATCTTGATCGGGCTTGTAACCCAACTGCGCCAGACCCTTCGCCAGGATGGCGGTGTAGCTGGCGACGCGTTGCGCGATGCGGGTGAGGCCCGCAGGGCCGTGGTACACGGCGTACATGCTGGCCACGACGGCGGGCAGCACCTGCGCGGTGCAGATGTTGGAGGTCGCCTTTTCGCGTCGAATATGTTGTTCCCGCGTTTGCAGCGCCAGGCGATAGGCCGGGTTGCCGTGCGCGTCCACGCTCACGCCGATGAGTCGTCCCGGCATGGAGCGCTTGAACTCGTCGCGGCACGCCATGAAGGCGGCATGCGGGCCGCCGTTGCCCATGGGCATGCCAAAGCGCTGCGTGCTGCCGACCGCGATGTCGGCGCCCCATTCGCCCGGAGGCTTCAGCAAGGTCAGCGCCAACAGGTCGGCGGCGACGATGTAGCAGGCCTGTCTTGAATGAACTCGCTTAACGTCATTGGCCAGATCGCTGATCCGTCCCGTTGTACTTGGGTATTGGTCAATGACAGCAAAGTAGTCGTTGGCATCCAGCATGGAGTCCCACTCGACCTCCATGCTAGCTATGCGAACTTCAATTCCTAGCGGCTTCGCCCGAGTCTGGATAACTTCAATGGTTTGGGGATGGCATTCAATGCTAACGATGATCGCACTTCCCTTTGCCCTGGCCGAGCGTTTGGCCAGCGTCATGGCTTCGGCCGCAGCGGTGGCTTCGTCCAGCATGGAGGCGTTGGCCATGGGCATGGCCGTGAGGTCGCACACCATGGTCTGGAAGTTCACCAGCGCTTCCATGCGGCCCTGACTGATCTCGGCCTGGTAAGGTGTGTAGGCGGTGTACCAGGCGGGGTTTTCCAGAATGTTGCGCAGGATCACGCCGGGCGTGTGCGTGCCGTGATAGCCCTGACCGATGAAGCTCTTGAACAGTTTATTCTTGCCGGCCATGACCTTGAGTTCGGCCAGCGCGGCGGCTTCGGTCACAGGTGGCGGCAGGTCCATCGGCTTGGAGCGCGCGATGGAGCGCGGCACGATGCCTTCGATCAGCGCGGCGCGCGACGCAGCACCTACCACGCCCAACATCAGTGCTTCGTCTGAAGTGCTGATGCCGATGTGGCGCGCGATGAATTCGGCAGGATTTTCGAGTTCGCTCAGGGGCGTGGTGGTGGTCATGGCTTCAGTGGTCGGCGGAAAATTTGCTGTAGCTGGTTTCGTCCATCAGTGCGTCCACCTGGGATGGGTCCGAGAGCTTGACCTTGAAGAACCAGCCCGTGCCCAGCGGGTCGGTGTTGGCCAGTGCCGGGTCGGCGCGCAGGGTTTCATTTACTTCCGTGACCTCGCCGCTCACTGGCATATACACGTCGGCCGCGGCCTTGACTGACTCCACCACGCCAGCGGCGTCCTTTTGCGCATAGCTCTTGCCCACTTCGGGCAGGTCCACAAACACCACGTCGCCCAGGGCCTCCTGAGCGTGGTGCGTGATGCCGACGGTCGCAATGCCGCCATCGAGCTTGATCCATTCGTGGTCTGGGGTGTATTTGATGGTCATGTGATTCTCCTGAAGGTACTGAGGGATTGTGGGATAGACCAAGAGTTACGCGAAGCGAACTTTGCCTTGTCCACTACTGATTGAGCTTAGCCGCGGAAATAGTGGGTTGGAACGAAGGGCATGGCAACCACTTCCATGGGTACCGGTTTGCCGCGCACGATGGCGTTGATGCGCGTGCCCAACGGCGCGTATTCTGCCGCCACATAGCCCATGGCCACGGGCTTGTCGATGGTGGGCCCGAGCAAGCCGCTCGTGACCTCGCCGATGCGCTCACCGGTAGTGCTCTGCAGTTCGGTGTGTTCGCGCACGGGAATGCGCTCCAGTGCGATCAGGCCCACGCGCTTTCGCGTCAGGGCACCAGGTACGCTGTCCAGTTGCGCCAGCACCTTGGCGGCACCCGGGAAGCCGCCGGCGCGCGCGCCGCCGGCGCGGCGAATCTTCTGCAAGGCCCAGTTCAAGGCGCCTTCCACCGGCGTCGTGGTGGTGTCGATGTCGTTGCCGTAAAGGCACAATCCGGCCTCCAGGCGCAGCGAGTTGCGCGCGCCCAGACCAATGGGTTTCACTTCCGGCTGTGCCAGCAGCGTGCGCGCCAGCCGGTCGGCGTGACTGGCGTCGACGGAGATTTCGCAGCCGTCCTCGCCCGTATAGCCGCTGCGCGTGATGAAGCAGGGAACGCTCTGCGTACCACAACTCACGTTGAACGCGGCACCGGTCATGAAAACCATTTTTTCTACACCGGGCGCCAAACGCGAAAGGGCTGCCACTGCCTGTGGCCCCTGCAGGGCCAGCAGTGCCTTCTCCGGCATCGGGATGACCTGGCAGCGCGCACCGATTCGCGCCTGGATATGTGCGATGTCGCCCGCCTTGCAGGCGCCGTTGACGATCACAAAGATGTCCGCTCCTCGGTTCACGAACATCAGGTCATCGATGATGCCGCCCTCGTCGTTCAGCAGCAGCCCGTAGCGCTGCTTGCCTACGGGTAAATCGATCACGTCCACCGGCATCAGCGACTCAAAGGCCACTGCGGCATCGGGTCCGACCAGGCGCAACTGGCCCATGTGCGAGACGTCGAAAAGCCCCGCAGCGCGGCGCGTGTGGTGGTGCTCGGCCACCAGTCCGCCAGGGTATTGCACCGGCATCGAATAACCGGCAAAGGGAACCATGCGCGCGCCCAGTTCGAGGTGCAGCGCATGCAGTGGCGTCAGGACAAGATCGGAAGTGGACACGGCAGGCTTTCAGGTCAGACAGTGAAGCCGCACGGTTGCCCGTGCAGTGCTGACCTCGCTGTCCGCTTTACCTGAGAGATTCGCCTGGCGATGCAGGTTTGCTCCTTCGGTGGACTGCACCGGGTGCAGCCTCTCTCCAGTGAGGAAACGCCTTATTCAAGGCGCGTGTCAGTCCTTTTGCCTGAGCGTTCAAAAGTCCGATTCGACCGACCTTCTGCGCCTTCGGCGGCACTTGCGAAAAGTGCTCTCTCCTGACCGGGTGAATTCTAACTGCAGACAATCGCTGGTCAATATCAGTCCAGAACCTTGCCGCGTGAACTCTTGATTTCGGAGCGTTGGCTCTTGCCTTCCAGGCGCCGTTGCTTCGATCCGTAGCTTGGCTTGGTGGGGCGGCGCACTAGCGGCGGCGTGGCGACGCTTTGCACCAGTTCGTGCAGGCGCGCAAAGGCGTCCATGCGATTCATGTCCTGCGTGCGGTGTTGCTGCGCCTTGATGATCAAGACGCCATCCTGCGTGATGCGGTTGTCGCGCAGCGCCAGCAATCTTTGCTTCACGTCGTCGCTCAGGGAAGAGGCCGGGATATCAAAACGCAGGTGGATCGCGCTGGACACCTTGTTCACGTTTTGTCCACCGGCACCCTGCGCCCGTATGGCCGTGAGTTCAACCTCGGATTCCTGGATGACGATCGGTGCAGGCATGGTGGGAGTGGGGGTGTGCCAGCGCGGCGCTGACGTATTGTCGCCGCGCAGTTAAACTTGAGTTTCGATCATCCCTGCAACCAAGGAGTTCATCATGGCAAAAGGTCAGCAAAAGTCCAACAAAGAAGGCAAGAAACCCAAGAAGGACACGTCGCCTCCCAAGCCCGTCAGCGCTGACGCCGTGCGTCCGACAGTCACGACGGCGGTGATTCCACGTGGCAAGTTGAAGAACAAGTGACGTCACTTTCAGTCGTCGGCGCCATCCGCAAGGGCAGGTCCGCGTGCGCCGCATGAAGGCCCCTTCCGCAGCGCTCGCGCTACCGCGCTATACCCGGGCCGAGGAACTGGCCAACAGCATCACGCACGCGATCGGCATCGTCCTGTCCATCGCGGGGCTGGCGGTGCTGACCGCTTTCGCGGCACTGCACGGCGACGCTTGGCACGTCGTGGCCTGCAGCATCTTCGGCGCCGCGCTCATCCTCAATTACACCGCGTCCACGCTGTACCACAGCATCCAGGTCGAACGCCTCAAGGGCGCGCTGCGGGCGCTGGATCACTCGGCTATTTTTTTGCTGATCGCCGGTACTTACACACCCTTCATGCTGGTGAATCTGCGCGGACCCTGGGGCTGGTCGCTGCTGGCCGGCGTCTGGACAATTGCCGTGCTGGGCATCAGTTTGCGGTTGCTGCTGAAGGGCCGCTTGCATGGCTTGGTGGTGGGACTCTATATCGCCATGGGTTGGGCCGTGGTGGTGGCGGTGCAACCCATGCTGCTGCACGTCGCCACCGGCGGGTTGCTGTTGCTCGCCGCCGGCGGGCTGATCTATACGGTCGGCGTGATCTTTTATAAATGGAAAAGCCTGCGCTACCACCACGCCATCTGGCATGTCTTTGTGCTGGTTGGCAGCGCGCTGCACTTTCTTGCGGTGCTCTTCTATGTAATTCCCTGGCCGGACGCTTGAGCAAGCTCTTTCTGGCCAGGCTCAATTTCCCCGATGTGAGGCAGCTGCCTATTTTGCGTACACGAGGTCCCGCAAGCCAAGGGAAATCGACGGCACGTAGGTGATGACCATGAGGCAACTCAGCACCACGACCACAAAGGGCACGAGGTCCTTGATGATGCGGTCCAACGAGATCCGGGCTACAGTGCAGGCGGCAAACAGATTGACGCCAAACGGCGGCGTGATCATGCCCAGCGCAAGATTCACCACCATCACCAGGCCGAAGTGCACCGGGTCGATGCCAAAGTGCTGCGCCACCGGCGCCAGTATCGGCGCCAGCACGATGATGGCGGCGCTGGTTTCAATGAACATGCCGATCACGAACAGGGCCGCGTTCACCCCGAGCAAAAAGTAGGCCGGTGTCTTGAGAACGTCCTGCAACCAATGGCCGATGGCGTCCGGCACGCCGGCACGGGTGATGAGGAAGGCAAACAGACCGGCGTTGGCGATGATGAACATGATGACTGCGCTGGACATCACCGACTTGTAAAGGATGCGGTGCAGGTCGCGCACTTTGATTTCACGATAGATGAAGATGCCCACCACCAGCGCATAGAACACGGCCACGGCCGAGGCCTCCGTAGGTGTGAACACCCCGCCGTAAATGCCACCCAGAATGATCACCGGCATCATCAGCGCCCAACCGGCCTGCCATGTGGCCTTGCCAAAGCTCAGGCGTCCATCTCCATCGTTCTTGCCCCAGCCCCTGTACTTGCAATAGACCCAGACAAACAGCATCAGCGCGCCACCGATAAGAAAGCCGGGTCCGAAGCCGGCGATGAACAACTCGCCAATGGAGACCTCGGCGCTCACACCATAAAGAATCATCGGGATCGAGGGCGGAATGATCACGCCCAACTCTGCACTGGTGGCCTGCAGGGCGGCCGCGTAGGTGGTGGGGTAGCCGTGTTTGATCAGCGCCGGGATCAGGATCGTGCCAATGGCAAAGGTGGTCGCAACCGACGAGCCCGAGACCGCCGCAAAGATCATGCAGGTCAGCACGCAGGTCATGGGCAGTCCGCCCTGTACACCCCCAACGATACTCTTGGCAAACTCCACCAGGCGGCGCGAGATGCCACCAGTTTCCATGACGTTGCCCGCCAGAATGAAGAACGGAATGGCAGCCAGCGGAAACTTGTTGATGGCGTTGAACATCTCCTTCACGGAGATCAGCATATGGGCGTTGTTCGCCTGAATGCCGAGCATGGAGGCCAGGCCAATGGACACGGCCACAGAGATCGTGAGTGCAAAGCACAGCACCATCGTGGACAACATGACTAGCGTCATTGCGCGGTCTCCAATTCAAGGCGCTGCGGGTCCAGCAGGTTGCCGATGATGCCGATGACGCTGAAAACGCCGCCTACCGGCAGTGCGAGATAGGCCCAAAACATGGTGATGTCCTCGAGTCCGGTGACCGTCTGCACCCTGCCTCTGCTGGCATAGTCCCATCCCCACCAGATGATGAGCAGCATCAGCACCAGCGCCGCACCGCACACCACGAAATCGAGCACGCGCTTGAGCTTGGGCGGACTCCAGCGATAGAGCACGTCCACGCTCACCATCGCGCCGTTGCGAAAGGCCGCGGGGATACCCATGAACACCATCCAGATCAGGCTGAACCGGATCAGCACTTCGGTCCACTCCGCAGGCGCCTCAACCACGAAGCGCATGATGATCTGGAACAACCCCAGACTTGAAGCGACTGCCAGCATGGTGCAGGCCAGCACCATCGCCAGTCCCGTGGTCCACCGCTCGAACTTGAGAAAGATTTCCTTCATGCCGAGGCGCCTCCAGAATTCGAAACAAAAAAACGCCCGCCAGATTTGTTCGACGGGCGTTGCGTGCTATTGAGTCAATAGCATCGAAAGAGGCATTACTTGTAGTTACGGATCTTGTCGATATTGGCTTTGCCAAACTGCTTTTCGAACTCGGCGTTGACCGGGGCCAGAGCCGCAACAAACTTGGCCTTGTCCACGTTTTCAATCACGTTCATGCCCTTGGCGCGCAGGTCAGCCACGCCGCTGGAATCGTCTGCATCCACGCGGGCTCGGTTCGCTTTGGCACCGACTTTGGCAGCCTCCAGGAACGCGGTCTTGTCGGCAGCGGAGAGTTTGTCAAAACTGGCCTTGTTCATCAGAAAGATGCAGGGCGAATACACGTGGCCGGTGAGCGTCAAGTACTTCTGCACCTGGTCAAACTTGGCTGACATGATGACCGACAGCGGGTTCTCCTGTCCGTCCACCGTGCCCTGCTGCAGCGCAGTGAATACTTCGGGAAAGGCCATGGGCGTGGTGATGATGCCAAAACCCTTGTAGGCCGCCACGTGCACCGGGTTTTCCATGGTGCGCATCTTCAGGCCTTTCAAGTCTTCGGGCCCATTCACAGCACGTTTGCTGTTCGTCATGTGACGGAATCCGTTCTCGGCCCATGCCAGTGCCTTGAAGCCCTTGGCATCGAATTTTCCCAACAGTTCCTGGCCGATGGGACCGTCCAGCACGGCACGTGCATGGGCCTTGTCTCGGAACAGGAAGGGGATATCCAGAATTTTTGCTTCGGGCACGAAATTGGGCACTGGTCCGGTCGAAGAAAAAGCCAATTCCTGCGTGCCCAACTGAACTGCCTCGATGGATTCACGCTCGCCGCCGAGCGAACCGGAGTAGAAGGTTTGAATCTTGTAGCGCCCGCCGGTGCGTGCTTCCACCTCCCTGGCAAAAGTGTCAATGGCCACGCCCTGGTGCGAGTTTTGCGCCACCGAGATGCTGATCTTCATGGTGGTTTGTGCTGCAGCGCCGCCCGCCAAGCCCAGTGCAAGGCACAGACCGAGAACGATTTTGGATAATTTCATGGGGTCTCCGTGGATGGAAGTCATACCGAACGCGACCATTATGGTTGCCTACCCACTCGTACCGCATCGGGGTTTTCGCGCACGTAGTCGCGCACAATCGAGACGAAATCGGTGTCGGGAAAAAGGCCCAGCGTCTTTGCTCTGGCGGCGTCGATGCGCGATGGCCAGTTGGTCACGATGCGGGCGATGGCCGGGTCGGGCGTCCAGTCGATCAGTTCGCGCACGGCCTTGCCAGCCACCCGTTCCAGGGCAGCCGCCATCGCGCCCACTGTGGTTGTGATGGCGGGCAGGTTCATGGCGGTGCGCGGCCCCCAGGCAGCGTCGCTGGCTTGCGCCGCGCAAATCAGCCCTTCAATCGTGCGTGCCGGCGACGACAGCGCCACCGCAGTTTCAGGTGCGACCGGACAGGTGCCGCGCACGCCGGCCAGCGGCTCGCGGATCATGCCGCTCAAGAAGCTCGACGCTGCGCCATTGGGTTGACCGGGGCGCACGCTCACCGTCATCAGGCGCAGATTGCGGGCCCGGACAAAGCCCTTGCGGCCGTAGTCGGCCATCATTTGCTCGCCGATGAATTTCTGGATGCCATAGCTGTTTTGCGGCGTCGGCAAGGTGGTGTCTTGAATCACGTCCGGCAACGGCTGCTCGGGCGAGTTGCCGAACACCGCCAGTGAACTGGCAAACACCAGGGCGGGACGGGTGTTCAGGGCGCGGCAAGCTTGCAACAGGGCGCGCGTGGCGTCCAGATTGCTGCGCATTCCCAAATCGAAATCGGCTTCGCATTCGCCGCTGACAGCTGCTGCCAGATGAAACACCAGATCGGTGTCGGCAGGTATCGCTGTGACGCCGCTCTGAAGCAGCGCATTCAGGTCGCCCGCCAAACTGCGCACGCGGGCGTCGGCCAGCAGGTCTGCCGGTGGGTTTGCACGGTCCACCAGCGTGATAAGACTGATGGTCTGATTGGGCGCACCCGCCAGCGAGAGGCTGCCCATTTGCAACAGCGTGCGCGCCAGTCGCACGCCCAGGAAACCGGCGCCGCCGGTGATGACAATTTGCATCGTCCTACATGTCCACGTAGTTGGGCCCGCCGCCGCCTTCGGGTGTGACCCAGACGATGTTCTGCGTCGGGTCCTTGATGTCGCAGGTCTTGCAGTGCACGCAGTTCTGCGCGTTGATCTGCAACTGGTCAGCGCCGCTGGCGTCCTTCACGAACTCGTACACGCCGGCCGGGCAGTAGCGCTCTTCCGGACCACCGTAGGTCTTGAGGTTGGTGGCGACCGGCACGCTCGCGTCCTTGAGCGTGAGGTGCGCCGGCTGGTTTTCGGCATGGTTGGTGTTGCTCAGGAACACACTGGAGAGACGGTCGAAAGTGAGCTTGCCGTCGGGCCGCTCATAGGCAATACGCGGGCAATCGGCGGCCGGTTTCAGGTAAGCGTGATCGGCCTTGTCGCGGTGCACGGTCCAGGGCACGTTGCCGCGCAGCGCAAACTGCTCGATGCCAGTCATCACCGTGCCCACCGTGCGCCCGTACTTGAACCAGGCCTTGAAATTGCGCGACTCGTGCAGTTCGGTGTGCAGCCAGCTGTGTTTGAAGGCTTCGGGATAGGCCCCAAGTTCGTCGTGTTGGCGGTCGGCGGCGATGGCGTCAAAGGCGGCTTGCGCGGCGAGCATGCCCGACTTGATGGCTGAGTGGCTGCCCTTGATGCGTGCAGCGTTGAGGTAGCCGGCGTCGCAGCCTACCAGGGCGCCCCCGGGGAACACGGTCTTGGGCAGGCTCGTGAGGCCGCCCGCGGTGATGACGCGCGCGCCGTAGCCGATGCGTTTGGCGCCTTTGGATCCTTCAAAGTACCAACGGATATTGGGGTGCTTCTTGAAGCGCTGAAACTCCTCAAAAGGGCTGAGCCAGGGGTTGGTGTAGTTCAGCCCCACGACCAGACCGATCGACATTTTGTTGCCCTCCATGTGATACATGAACGAGCCGCCGTAAGTCTGCTCGTCCAGCGGCCAACCGGTGCTGTGCAATACGAGCCCGGCCTGGTAGCGCGCGGGATCGATCTCCCACAACTCCTTGATGCCGATGGCATAGCTCTGCGGGTCCTTGCCTGCGTCGAGCTTGAACTTGGCAATCACCTGCTTGCCCAGGTGGCCGCGCGCGCCTTCGGCAAAGATGGTGTACTTGCCCAGCAGTTCCATTCCCAGTTGAAACTCCGGCGTCGGCTCCCCATCCTTGGCGATGCCCATGTTGCCCGTGGCCACGCCTTTGACCGCACCCCGGTCGTCATACAGCACTTCGGCCGCAGCAAAGCCGGGGAAGATTTCCACGCCGAGGTTTTCGGCCTGCTGCGCCATCCAACGCGTCACATTGGCCAGGCTGATGACGTAGTTGCCGTGGTTGTCAAAACATTTGGGCAGGACAAAACCGGGAGTGCGCCAGGCTGCCTGTTCACTCAGGAACAGCACGATATCTTCGGTCACAGGCTGATTCAGCGGGCAACCCATTTCCTTCCAGTTGGGGAACAGCTCGTTCATGGCGATCGGATCCATCACCGCGCCACTCAGAATGTGTGCACCGGGCTCCGATCCCTTTTCCAGCACGACAACTGACAGCTCAGCGCCCCGGGCTGCGGCCAACTGCTTGAGCCGGATGGCGGTGGCCAGGCCGGCCGGGCCACCGCCAACCACCACCACATCGTAGTCCATGCTCTCACGTGGACCGAACTGAGCCAGAATTTCTTCGGATGTCATGGAGTTCCCCTAGCTGATGCAGTGAAGTGTGCGGCAGGACAGTGATTTATCCTGTCCATTGCGCGACCAATTCTATGCCGCGCTGGCGTACCATAGCCGCATCGTTTTCTTCGCCTAGAGGAGTAGCTAACAATGGCCTACAGCATCGACTTATCGGGGCGCATCGCCTTCATCACCGGCGCCTCCAGTGGTCTGGGCGCCCAATTTGCCCGGACCCTCTCGCGCGCTGGCGCGGCTGTCGTGCTGGCGAGCCGCCGCATCGATCGGCTCAAGGAGTTACGCGCCGAGATCGAGGGCGAGGGCGGTGATGCCCACGTTCTTGAGTTGGATGTGACCGACCATGACTCCATCAAGGCCGCCGTGGCCAGGGCCGAGACCGAAGTCGGATCCATCGACATTTTGGTGAACAACTCGGGCGTGGGCATCAGTCAGCGCATCCAGGATGTTCCCGAGGAAGACTTCGACTATGTCTTCAACACCAACGTCAAGGGGGCCTTCTTTGTGGCGCAAGAAGTTGGCAAACGCATGCTGGCGCGGGCCAATGGTTTGGCACCCGGCAGCTACACCGGAGGGCGCATCATCAATATCGCCTCCATGGCGGGACTGAAGGTGCTGCCGCAGATCGGTGTCTATTGCATGAGCAAAGCGGCCGTGATCCACATGACAAAAGCCATGGCGCTGGAGTGGGGGCGCTTTGGCATCAACGTCAACGCGCTTTGCCCAGGTTATATCGACACCGAAATCAATCACAACCAATGGAGCACAGATGCCGGTCACAAGTTGGTGGCCATGCTGCCGCGCAAACGGGTGGGCAAGCCCGAAGACCTGGATGCGCTGATCGTGCTGCTGGCCAGCGCACAAAGCCATTTCATCAACGGCGCCGTGATCGCGGCCGACGATGGGTTTGCAATTTGAAGCACTACGCGACAAGCCGTTCCCGCACGTTATCTGCACTTCTGACAGCATGGCTGATTGCGGCGTCTGAGGTCCACGCCGACTCCATTTCGGTGGCGGTTGCTGCCAATTTTGGTGCGCCGATGCAGACAATAGCGACCGAGTTTGAGCGCGATACCGGCCACAGGTTGCTGATCTCAAGCGGGGCCACAGGGGCCTTCTATGCGCAAATAAAGAATGGCGCACCGTATGAGATTCTTCTTGCCGCGGACGCCGACACGCCTGCCCGGATCGTGAAAGAAGGTGCGGCTGTGGGGGCAAGCCAGTTCACCTATGCCGTTGGCAAACTGGTGCTGTGGTCGCCCCAACCGGCGGTCGTGGATACTGGGGGCGAGGTGTTGATGAGAGGCCAATTTGCGCACATCGCGCTGGCCAATCCCAAACTCGCGCCTTATGGCGCGGCCGCCATTCAGACAATGCGTGCGCTGGGCGTTTATGCCGCGTTGGAACCGAAGTTCGTGACGGGCGAGAATATTGCCCAGACCTACCTGTTCGTCAGTAGCGGCAACGCCACCTTGGGCTTTGTGGCGCTGTCGCAAGTGCTGAAGGACGGAAAGATTGAAGGCTCAGCCTGGATAGTTCCGTCGCAGCTCTATCAACCCCTTCTCCAGGACGCAGTGATCCTGGAGAAGGGCAGGGGCAAACCCGCAGTCGAGGCGCTCATGAAATATCTGCGCGGGGAAAAGGCCAAGGCGGTGATCAGGTCGTACGGTTACGGCCTGATCTGACTTTCACCCTGGGGCCGTCGTATTTTGGATCAGGGCCGCAGCACTTTCGCGACCGGATTCGTGCGCAACCGGAACGCGTCCGGCATGCCCGAGCCCAGCAGGGGGCGAAGATACATGCGGAAGGCGTCGGTTACGTCGGTGCCGCTGGCGGTGATGAATTCGTCTTCCATCACGCGCGTCTTGCCGGCCACCGTTTCCAGTGGCAGCAATTCATAGTCCACCGAGTAGAAGCCGGTGCGCTTGATGGCCACGGAGCCGCTCTTGTTGCCCCACATCGCGAACTGCACTGCCTTTTCGCCCACCTCGCGCGCCTCGCGCTGGTCCACGTCGGAGACGCAGCCCATGAACGAGCGTTGCAGGTAGCCGAAGGTGTCGCCGCGCACGCGCTTGATACCCAGTTTGCTCTTGATCTCCTCGCACAGCAGATCCGCCAGGGCCCCATTGCCGGAGAGTTGCACGTTGCCGTGGTCGTCGTGCTCCACATGCTTGGCCAAAAGCGTGGCGATGGGTGCACCTGATGCATCGTGAATGCCCTCGGAGACCGCGATGATGCAGCGACCCAGGCGCTCGTAGGTGGCCTTCACCTCGGCCAGGAACTTCTCCAATACGAAGGTGCGCTCGGGCAGGTAGATCAGATGCGGACCATCGTCCTGAAACTTCTTGCCCAGGGCGGACGCGGCCGTCAAAAAGCCCGCGTGGCGTCCCATCACCACGGCGACGTACACGCCCGGCAGGGCGGCGTTATCCAGGTTGGCACCGGCAAAGGCTTGAGCCACGAAGCGCGCAGCCGATGGGAAGCCTGGCGTGTGGTCGTTGCCGACCAGGTCGTTGTCGATGGTCTTGGGAATGTGAATGCAGCGCAGCGGATAGCCCGCCTTTTGTGCCTCTGCGCTGACGATGCGAACGGTATCTGACGAGTCGTTGCCGCCGATGTAGAAGAAGTGGCCGATCTCGTGCGCCTGCAGCACCTTGAAGATCTCCTGGCAGTACTTGATGTCGGGTTTGTCCCGCGTTGAACCCAGTGCGGACGACGGTGTGTTTGCCACCATTTCCAGGTTGTGGCTGGTCTCCTGCGTCAAGTGCACAAAGTCTTCGTTGATGATGCCGCGTACGCCGTGACGCGCGCCGTACACGTGCTCGATGCCACGATGGCGACGCGCTTCCAGCGCCACGCCCACCATCGACTGGTTGATCACCGCGGTGGGTCCGCCGCCTTGTGCCACAAGAATTTTTCCCGATGCCATTGAGTCTCCTATTTGCGTGAAAGCTTGTCCTGGATTGAACGCCGAAATCGATCCTACCACCGGCACGGAGTTACCATGGCGTTACCAACGACTGGTGTGGCAACTTCCGTGATCGCACCATGTGGAAAAAGTGAGATGAACCATGAAACTGGAACTTCCCGAGCACAAGAAACTACTCTATCAAATGACGATTCCCATTCGCTGGGGCGACATGGATGCGATGGGGCATGTCAACAACACGTGCTACTTTCGGTACCTGGAGACTTGCCGAATCGACTGGTTGAGTGCCGCAGGCGGCGTGCCGGATCCGAAAGGACAGGGGCCGGTGATCGTGAACGCGTTCTGCAATTTCTACAAACAACTCGAATACCCTGGTGACGTGCTGGTGAAAATGTATGGCAGCGACCCGGGTCGCACGTCGTTCGAGACCTGGGGCACGATGGAGCGTGCCGACCAACCCGGCGTGATCTACGCCGCGGGTGGGGCGACCACTGTCTGGGTGGATTTCCCCCGGCAAAAGTCGCTGCCCCTGCCCGACTGGATGCGCGCGCTGGTGAGTTGAGCAGGGACATGGCCCGGCTGGACCGAGTTTCCACGGATTACTTCAGGATGCGCCGACACAGCGCTATTTTTGCTTGGGTACACGCCCCATCAGGTAGAACTCCTGATTGGGCGCCATGTTGCTGAACGAGGCCATGCGATTCGACAGTCCGAAGAATGCCGTGATGGCGGCGATATCCCACGCGTCTTCATCGCTGAAACCGTGGGTGTGCAGGGCCGCGAAGTCGTCGTCGTTGATCTCGGCAGAGTGCTGGCACACCTTCATCGCAAAGTCCAGCATGGCGCGCTGTCGCTCGCTGATGTCGGCCTTGCGGTAGTTCACCGCCACCTGGTCTGCCACCAGCGGCTTCTTCTCGTAGATGCGCAAAATCGCGCCGTGCGCGACCACGCAATACAGGCAGGCATTGGCCGCGCTGGTGGTGGTGACGATCATTTCGCGCTCGCCCTTGCTCAGTCCCGAATCCTCTTTCAGCATAAGCGCGTCGTGGTAGGCAAAGAAGGCGCGCCACTCGGCGGGACGTCGTGCCAGCGCCAGAAAAACGTTCGGCACAAAGCCGGCCTTGGCCTGCACCTCCAGCACTTTGGCCTTAATGTCATCGGGCAAGTCGTTGATGTCGGGTGCAGGGTAGCGTGGTGTGTGTTTCATGGTGCGTTGCGCTGGGGTCAAAGGGATGGTGCCGCGGCAAGTATTGCCGACAACTTCGGTGCGGTCCAGTGTGGTCGTGACCAACGTCCAAATGCGCAGACGGGTGGTTCATACAGTTCATTAGAAAAACTAATGACAATACAAACAAATTAACAATACTTCTTTATTGATCGAATCTTTAGCACAATGCGCCAGATCAACCACCAGGAGACCAGCATGCTGATCGGCGTACCGAAGGAAATAAAGAATCACGAATACCGCGTCGGCCTGACGCCTGCCAGCGTGCGCGAACTCGTTGACCACGGGCACCAGGTGCTGGTGCAATGCGATGCCGGCACCGCCATCGGTTGCACGGACGAACAGTACGTCGCCGCTGGCGCCAAGATGGTCGCTGCAGCCAGCGAAATCTTTCTCCGCGCCGAGATGATCGTCAAGGTCAAGGAGCCGCAACCCGTCGAATGCGCGATGCTGCGCTCCGGCCAAATCCTGTACACGTATCTGCACCTCGCACCCGATCCAGAGCAGACCAAGGCGCTGATCGCGTCGGGCGCCATCTGCATAGCCTACGAGACCATCACAGGTCCCGGCGGCGGTTTGCCTTTGCTGGCCCCCATGAGCGAAGTGGCGGGACGCATGGCGGTGCAGGCCGGTGCCACCTACCTGGAAAAGGCGCACGGTGGCCGCGGTCTGTTGCTCGGCGGCGTGCCCGGCGTGGCCCCCGGCCATGTGGCCATCATCGGCGCTGGCGTGGTCGGCACCAACGCGTTGCAGATGGCGGTCGGCATGGGCGCCCGCGTCACCGTGTTGGACAAGAGTGTGGATCGTCTGCGCCAGTTGGATCTGGTGTTTGGGAATCGCATCAGCACCGTCTATTCGACCGCGTCGAGCATCGAAGAAGCGGTGCTGGACGCAGATCTGGTGGTTGGTGGCGTGCTCGTCCCCGGTGCGGCGGCGCCCAAACTGGTGACGCGCTCGCATATCTCGCGCATGAAAAAGGGTGCGGTCGTGGTGGACGTGGCGATCGACCAGGGCGGCTGCTTTGAAACCTCGCACGCCACCACGCACGCCGAGCCGGTTTACATGGTGGATGGCGTGGTGCACTACTGCGTTGCCAACATGCCCGGCGCCGTGGCCCGCACTTCGACCTTTGCCCTGAACAACGCCACCATCGGTCACGCTCTGGCGCTGGCCGACAAGGGCTGGAAGCAGGCCCTGAAAGACAACGTGCACCTGCTACACGGCTTGAACGTGTGCCAGGGCAAAGTGACTTACGAAGCCGTTGCCCGCGATCTGGGCTACGAATTTGTGGCGCCGACGACGCTGCTCGGTTGATCCGCTTGCACCCATAGGACACCAATCCCCTTTTCGGAACTGGCTGTCCGCTTGGGTTCCCGTAAGCCCCGGGGAGTTCTGCTTCCCGCGAGCCGCCGGTCGACTTCTGCACCCGGTGTCCTATCGGCTGGTTCCGAGTCCAGCGGCTGGGCGGACACAGCGAGTTGCGCAACCGGGGATATGCCGGTCGAAATTGACTCAGGCGACGCAGGCTTGCGCTTTGAATCGTTGAAGTAAGCTCGGGCTTTTCAAGCTTACTTCCCAATAGTCCACTCCATGCGCCACCCATCCGAATATGACTGGCGGACCATTGGTGCGCTGAACGCCGTATCCGCATTGGCGCAAGTCGGGCAGTTCGGCATTTCATTCGTGTTACTGCCGGTGTGGCTTGCACAGCAGGGACTCGATGCTTCCCAATTGGGAATGTTCGCCGCGTCTCTCTGGCTGGGGCAATTGCCCGGTCTTGGCGTCGCGCCGTGGCTGTGCCGACGGCTCGGTCCTAGGTGGGTAGTTGTGTCCGGACTCCTTTGCACCGTGATTGCGCTGGCCTGGATTGCGCTGGCCGAGTGGCCCTTTTGGCTCTTGGGCGGTACGCTGGCGGGATTTGGTCTCGGACTGCGATGGATAGGATTGGAGCCCTGGCTTTACCGCATCGCGCCCGCCGAAGCACGAGGCAGGTTGGTGGGATTCCATGAAACACTGATCGCTCTGGCGCCCATCATCGCGCCCTTGCTTGCAAGCTACTACGGGCTGAATGGGTCAGCGGTGTTCTGGATCGGCGCCACATTTACTTGCGGGGCTATGCTGCCCTTGGCGTTTGCCCGGGCAGATTCCGACGAACTGACAACCCGGCACATCCACGGTGCCCAGCTGAGTCCCCTGATTTCGTTGCGCGAGCGCATCTTCAAACAAGGTGTGGTGATAGCGCTGGTCGGTGGCATGACGGAGGCCGCTGTATCGGGTCTGTTTGCGCTGTTTACCCAAGGCCGCGGGATGTCCATCAGCCAGACCGCCGATTTGCTCGCCGTGTTCGGTCTGGGTGGATTGTTGATGCAGTATGGCGTCGGCTGGCTTGCTGACCGACGTGGCGTAGGCGCAGCAGCTCTTTCTTGCGCCGCCGGCACCGCCATGGTGAGCCTGGCCCTTTTACTGCCGCTGAGCTATGCGATGGTGATGGTTGCCGTCTTCCTGCTGGGCGGCTTCATCACGGCGTTACTGACCCTCGCACTCATTGCGAGCACCACGACACCTGCTGGCAACATAGCCAGCAATGTCAGCTTGATTTCCATGCTCTACACGGTCAGCGCGGTTGCGGGACCGCTGGTTGCGGGCGCGATGATGAAAGCAACCTATGGCGACGCACTCATGTGGTTCACCGCCGCCGCTGCAACAATCATGGCATGTGGCGTGGGTTGGGTTTCAATGTCGACGATGCAGCCCATCGTTGAGTCGAAATAGCGCTGCGGACCCGTACCGGCAGGTGGTCGAATTGCTGCCGTACACTGTGCGTCTACTCACTGCCTGTGAAGACCACATCATGAATGAAGACGAGTCTGTCAACACCAAGTCGGATGAAATTCCGGCGATTCCCAAGCGCCGCAAGGGCATCTATGTGCTGCCCAATCTGTTCACCTTGGCAGCACTGTTTGGCGGCTTCTACGCGATCGTGATGGCCATTAACGGTCGCTTCGATCTCGCCGTTTATGGCATTGCCTGCGCTATGGTGCTCGACAGCCTTGACGGGCGCGTGGCCCGTATGACGAACACCCAAAGCGCCTTTGGCGAACAGATGGATTCTCTCTCCGACATGGTGTCGTTCGGCGCGGCTCCGGCACTGATTTCCTACATCTGGGCGCTCAAGGGCTTGGGGCGCTGGGGCTGGATTGCCGCCTTTGTCTATGTTTCTTGTGCCGCCCTGCGATTGGCGCGCTTCAATGTCAATACCGCCGTGGTGGACAAGCGCTATTTTCAGGGGCTGCCCTCGCCCGCGGCCGCGGCGATGGTGGCCAGTTTCATCTACACCATGAACGATCTGGACTTCAGCGGTCCAAGCGTGGCCTGGCCCATGTTTGCGCTGGCGTTGTACGCCGGCTTGACGATGGTGACCAACGTGCCTTTCTATAGCTTCAAGGATGTCTCAAAAAAGAGTGTTCCGTTCGTGGTGCTGGTTGCGATCGCCCTCGTCATCGCGACCATCCTCATTGATCCGCCAAAGGTTCTGTTTGGCATCTTCGTGGTGTATGGCCTCAGCGGCTACGTGATCTACGGCTGGCGCAAGGCCAAGGGTGTACCGACCAGCGTCATCAGTACTTCCACCGACGAACCGGACGAGAAAGGCTTGCACTGAGAATCCTGTGCTACAGTCCACCCATGAAAAATATTTCGCTAGCGCTTCGACTGCTATGCCAGCACGGGCAGGTTCAGTAGCGCCACCGCGATCACTGTTTTCCAAAGGCCCGTATGCATTCGCAGCGGGCCTTTTTTCTTTTCTCATCGGAGCGAACCATGGCTGACAAGCTGATTATTTTTGATACCACCTTGCGCGACGGAGAGCAGTCTCCCGGCGCCTCCATGACGCGCGACGAAAAGCTGCGCATTGCGCGCCAACTTGAGCGACTCCGCGTGGATGTCATCGAGGCAGGTTTCGCTGCCAGTTCGAACGGCGATTTCGAGGCCGTCAAGGCCATCGCCAATGCCATCAAGGATTCCACCATCTGCTCCCTGTCGCGTGCCAATGACCGCGACATTTCGCGCGCGGCTGAGGCACTCGTGGGCGCCAACAGCAGCCGCATCCACACCTTCATCGCGACCAGTGCCTTGCACATGGAAAAGAAACTGCGCATGACGCCCGAGCAGGTGCTGGAGCAGGCGAAACTGGCGGTGCGCTTTGCACGCAATCTGGTGGCCGACGTCGAGTTCAGTCCCGAAGATGGCTATCGCAGCGACCCGGATTTTCTGTGCCGGGTGATTGAGGCCGTCATCGCCGAAGGTGCCACCACCATCAACGTGCCCGACACGGTGGGCTACGCGATTCCCGAACTCTATGGCAACTTCATCAAATCGCTGCGCGAGCGCGTTCCCAACAGCGACAAGGCTGTCTGGTCGGTTCACTGCCATAACGACCTCGGGATGGCAGTGGCGAATTCGCTCGCAGGCGTGAAGATCGGCGGTGCGCGCCAAATCGAGTGCACCATCAATGGTCTGGGCGAGCGCGCGGGCAATTGCGCGCTGGAGGAGGTGGTGATGGCGATCAAGACACGCCGGGACTATTTCGATCTGGTGATGGGGATCGATACCTCGCAAATTGTCGCAGCCAGCCGGATGGTGAGTCAGACCACGGGCTTCGTGGTGCAGCCGAACAAGGCCGTGGTGGGTGCCAATGCCTTCGCGCATGCTTCAGGCATTCACCAGGACGGGGTGCTCAAGGCGCGCGACACCTACGAGATCATGCGCGCTGAAGAGGTCGGTTGGAGTGCGAACAAGATCGTGCTGGGCAAACTCAGCGGTCGCAATGCCTTCAAGCAGCGCCTGCACGAACTCGGTGTGCAGATGGAGAGCGAAGCCGACATCAACACCGCGTTCTCCAAGTTCAAGGAATTGGCCGATCGCAAGAGCGAGATCTTTGACGAGGATATTCTGGCGTTGGTGAGCGAGGAGGCTGTGACCCAACAGCACGAGCAATACGGTTTTGTGTCCTTGTCGCAGCACAGCGAAACCGGCGAGCGGCCGCACGCGAGCATCGTCTTCACCGTGGAGGGCAGGGAATTCACTGGCGAGTCCGATGGCAACGGCCCGGTGGATGCATCCCTGAAGGCGATCGAATCGCACGTCAGGAGCGGCGCCGAGATGGTGCTGTATTCGGTCAATGCCATCAGCGGATCGACCGAGAGTCAGGGTGAGGTGACGGTGCGGCTGCAAAACAGTGGTCGCGTGGTGAACGGTGTGGGTGCCGATCCCGACATCATCGTGGCCTCGGCCAAGGCCTACCTGAGTGCGCTCAACAAGTTGCAGAGCAAGGCAGACCGGGTCGCGGCGCAGGGATGATCCGACTCCCTTTTACGTGAACGGTTTGTCAGTTCTGTTACAAGATTAGAATAATCACGCAAGTAATTGATCTTGCGTGATTTTTTACGCTTGTGTACACTCCGGCCACTGGTTCCCAGCGTCATGGAGATAAATTGGCTATTCGCTCTTTCAGCATGGTTTCCCAACGACTCCGTTTCCGGCTTTTGACTGTTGCCGCGCTGTTGGCGCTGTTCGGGGGTTCGACTGCGGTCGCGGCGGGCGGCGCGGTAGAGGCTGCCGCAACGGCGCCTGAACAGAGAACTGTCCACAAACCGGCTGGCAAACCCGTGGTCAGAGCCGGCAGCACCCGTCCGATCAAGAAGCGTGCCGAGAAGCTCTCGGCTGGACACGTGGCCGGGTTGCAATCCACGCCGGATGCCCTGGTCTTGAAGTCCAGCGCGGCGTTAGTGATCGACCAGGATACGCACGAGGTGTTGTACAGCAAGAACCAGGAAGCCGTGCTGCCAATTGCGTCCCTCACCAAACTGATGACGGGCTTGCTGGTGACCGAAGCGAGCCTTCCGATGGACGAAAGGATCACCATCACCCAGGATGACGTCGACACCGAGAAGGGCAGTCGCTCGCGCTTGAAGGTCGGCACCACGCTCACGCGAGGTGAACTCATGCACCTCGCCCTGATGGCGAGTGAAAACCGGGCCGCTCACGCGCTGGGGCGTACCTACCCCGGTGGTCTGGACAATTTTGTAGTACTGATGAACGGGAAGGCCCAAGCCCTTGGCATGCAGTCCACTCGCTATGTCGAGCCTACCGGGTTGTCCAGCCGAAATCAGTCCAGCGCCAGTGACCTCGCCATTCTGGTAGGCACTGCCTACGGCGAGCCGGCTTTGCGCGAGCTCACCACCTCACCGGATTTTCAGGTGGCGGTGGGAAAAAGGACCATGCAGTTCAACACCACCAATCGACTTGTGAAAAGCCCGAATTGGGATATCGGCCTGCAAAAGACAGGCTACATCTCTGAAGCCGGGCGTTGTCTGGTGATGCAAACCCGCATCGCCGGGCGCAAACTCATCATGGTGTTTCTGGATTCTGCCGGGAAATTTACCCGATTGGCTGACGCCGAGCGGGTGCGGCGCTGGGTTGAGGCCAAACCGACGCAACCGCCGCGCGCCAACCCGATTGTCGGCTGACTTTCAGTCGTTAGTGGTTGGTGCCCCGGTATCCGAGGGCGGTTGAGATTTCTTTGGCGGTGAGCTGAAGTTTCGAGAGCCAGCCCTCGTCCAATCGGTCCGCGGGCGCGGAGATTGACAGGCCGGCTACGAGTTTCTCCTGGTCGTCGTAGATGCCCGCTGCCATGCAGCGCACGCCCAACTCCAGTTCCTCGTTGTCCCGCGCGATGCCGTACTGGCGCACTCTTGACAACTCGCGCTCCAGCACCGGCAATTGCGTGATGCTGTTCTTGGTATGGCCGGGCAGGCCCGTGCGTGCGGCGTATGCACGCACGCGCTGCGGGTCGTCCACAGCCAGGAACAGTTTGCCCACGGAAGTCAGATGCAGCGGTGCCCGTCCGCCGATGGCGCGCACCACCTGCATGCCTGAGCGTTCGCTGAAAGCGCGTTCGATGTAGACGATCTCATCGGCCTGGCGCATGCTCAGGTTCACCGGTTGCTGAATAAGTTTGTGCAACTCCCGCATGGGCAACAGCGCGGCATCGCGCGCACTTAAGCGACCCTTCACCAGATTGCCCAATTCCAACAGGCGCATTCCGAGGCGATAGCGCCCGGCAACCGGTCGATCCACAAAGCGCCCATGGGCCAGATCGTTCAGGATGCGGTGCGTGGTGGACGGGTGCAACCCGGCCTGGGCACTGATTTCCTTCAGTGACACCGGTTCTTCATGGGCGGCAAGAACATCGATCAGGGCAAACATACGCTCGATCACCTGGATGGTGGGGCTCAAGGGCGGAATCGAGTCAGCTTTTTTCATGGGGAAGCACGGGGTGAAAGGGTTGAATTTTACTTGGCGAAATCTGGCCACCTTGCGGCGTGCCGGCGTTGCGCTGCCAATGCCCGTGCTGCAGCAACTCGTGCGGACCAAATCGTGCCTTGTAGCGCATCTTGTCGCTTTGGGCGATCCAGTACCCCAGATACACGTGAGGCAGTCCCAATTGCCGCGCTTGCTCGATCTGCCACAGCACCGCGTAGCAGCCGAAACTGGCGCGCTCATCCGGTTCAAAGAAGGTGTACACGGCCGAAATGGCGTCGTCCAGAATGTCTACCACGGACACCATCTTGAGTGAGCCAGGAGACCCGTTGGCATCCAATTCGCGATACTCGACCAGACGCGTATTCACGTGACTTTGCAGCAGGAACTGGGTGTACTGATCGACGCTGTCGTGGTCCATGCCGCCTCCCGCATGACGACTGTTCTGATAGCGCCGATAGAGTGCATAGTGGTCCGGTTCAAACACTGCAGGCACGACCTTGGCATCGAGTGCCCGATGGCGCCGCCAGGCACGGCGTTGACTGCGGTCGGGCGCGAACTCGGCCACCAGTACCCGCAAGGGCAGACAGGCCTGACAGGCGTCGCAATGGGGTCGATAGGTGAAGAGGCCGCTGCGGCGAAAACCCTCCTTCAACAGTTGCGAATATGCACTCTGCTGGACCCAGTGACTGGGTGTGGCTACCAGGGAACGAGCCTCGTGGCCACTGAGATAACTGCAGCCATAGCTCGCGGTGGCATAAAACTGCACGCCGCGAGTGGGAATTTCCTGCCGGTGTGTCACGTGGCTTGACGCCGGGCTGGCGCCATTTCATTCCAGTATTGCGGCTGAAACTTCCACTGTGGCGCCGGTTGCAAGATGCTTTTTGCAACCTGATGCTGAAACGCGTCGCGCGGCATTTCCACAGCTCCCAGTGAGGCAAGGTGGCGCGTATTTTGCTGGCAGTCAATCATCTCGATACCGTGGGCCCGGGAAAAGCTCACCAGCGCGGCCAAGGCGATTTTCGAAGCGTCGCTGGCGCGCGTAAACATCGATTCGCCGAACACCGCGCACCCGATCGCGACCGCATAGAGTCCGCCCATCAGTTCTCCATGCACCCAGGTTTCCACGCTGTGCGCAAAGCCGGCTTCGTGCAGTGCCTGGTAGGAGCGCAGCATTTCCGGCACGATCCAGGTCCCCTTTTGACCGGTGCGCGCACTCATGCTGCAGGCCTGAATGACTTGCGAAAAGGCGCTGTCAATACGAATTTCGCACTGCTCGTCCGTTTGAAAGCGGCGCAGCGTCTTGCGCAGGGAAGCGTGCACCAGGAAACGATTCGTCTGCAACACCATGCGTGGATCGGTGCTCCACCACAGGATGGGTTCGTTCCGGCCGAACCACGGGAAAATGCCGACGCTGTAGGCGCGCCTGAGAGTCTCAACATCCAGCGCGCCGCCCGCAGCCAGCAAGCCCGGAGCCGGTGTATCGCGCCCCCAGGCCTGGTCGGTGGGCGGGAAATCGTCGCCTGGCTTGAGCCAGGGCAATGCAGGATCGATGCTGTCCATGGCTGAGACTTTAATGGAATTGTTGTGGCACACTCGCGCCGTTCATTTTTCACTCCACGTCGGCGCTCGCACGACCCGTACTCCCTCATGCAAAACATCATTGCGCAGATTGCGCAGGAAATCCGGGTTCAGGAACGACAGGTCAAGGCGGCGGTGGAATTGCTGGACGGGGGCTCGACCGTTCCCTTTATCGCGCGCTACCGCAAGGAAGCCACAGGGGGCTTGGACGACATCCAATTGCGCGAACTGGAATACCGGCTGGGCTACCTGCGCGAACTCCGGGAGCGGCGCGAGGCGATTCTTCAGAGCATTCAAGAACAGGGCAAGCTCACACCCCAGTTGACGGCGGCGGTTCTGGCGGCAGCTACCAAGCAGGAACTGGAAGACCTGCACCTGCCGTTCAAACAGAAACGCCGTACCAAAGGGCAGATTGCGCGCGAGGCTGGGATTGAACCGCTGGCCGATTTGCTTTGGGACGATCCGTCGCTGGACCCGGCGGTGCAGGCGCCGCCCTATATCCGCACAGACAAAGGCGAAGACGGCAGCGACTTCACCACGCTCCAGGCCGTTCTTGATGGCGTGCGCGACATCCTGAGCGAGCGCTGGGCCCAGGATGCGGCGCTGGTGCAGGGATTGCGCGAGTGGCTCTGGAGGGAGGGTCTGCTGCAGAGCAGGCTGGTGGACGGCAAGGACGCCGGTCACGTGGAGGTGTCCAAATTTCGCGACTACTTTGATTATGGCGAACCGATCGCGCGCGTGCCGTCGCACCGGGCGCTGGCGGTGTTTCGCGGACGCGCGCTGGAAATTCTGGAGGCCAGGCTGGTGCAACCGCAACCCCCGGGGGCAAGCGCCGCCATGGAGTCAGACAAGGCATCCAAGGCGCCGGCAGTGACCCTGGCCGAGGGCCGCATTGGCCTGCATCTGGGATGGAGCCACCTGGGCCGCGCGGCCGATGATTTGCTGCGTAAGTGCGTGGCCTGGACCTGGCGCGTCAAGCTCAGCCTGTCGACCGAGCGTGACCTGTTTGCGCGCCTGCGCGAAGTCGCCGAAAAAGTGGCGATCAAGGTGTTCGCAGATAACCTGCGAGACCTGCTACTGGCCGCGCCCGCAGGTCCGCGTGTTGTTCTCGGCCTTGATCCAGGCATCCGCACGGGGGTCAAGGTGGCGGTGGTCGACGGCACCGGCAAGCTGGTTGAAACCGCCACCGTCTTTCCGCACGAACCGCGCCGCGATTGGGACGGCGCACTGCACCTATTGCGCCGGTTGTGCCAGCAGCATGGTGTGAATCTGATCGCCATCGGCAACGGCACGGCCAGCCGCGAAACCGACAAGCTCGCGGGCGACCTGATCGCGTTGCTGGCTAAGACTGGCGTTGCAGGTTCGGAGCTCAAGATCGACAAGGTGGTCGTGAGCGAAGCCGGCGCCTCCGTCTATTCGGCAAGCGAGTTCGCGTCGCAGGAGATGCCCGACGTGGACGTGAGTCTGCGCGGCGCAGCCAGCATCGCGCGCCGACTGCAAGATCCGCTGGCTGAACTGGTAAAGATCGATCCCAAATCGATCGGCGTAGGCCAGTACCAGCACGACGTCAACCAGAGCGAACTCGCGCGCAGCCTGAACTCGGTGGTGGAAGACTGCGTGAACTCGGTCGGCGTGGACGTCAACACCGCCAGCGTGCCACTGCTGAGCCGCGTCTCCGGCGTGAGCCCGAGTGTGGCCAAGGCGGTGCTGCGCTGGCGCGAGTCACACGGCGCATTTCGCAATCGGCAGCAACTGTTAGAGGTCACAGGCCTGGGTGCCAAGACATTCGAGCAGTGCGCGGGCTTTCTTCGCGTTCGTGGTGGCGACAATCCGCTGGACATGACGGGTGTGCATCCCGAGGCCTACAGCGTGGTCGAAAGAATCATGGTTCATGCACGGCGCCCCATCGACGAGTTGATGGGGCGTGTGGACATGCTAAAGACATTGCGGCCAGAGCTGTTTGCGAACGAACGCTTTGGCGTCATCACAGTCAGGGACATTCTGGGGGAACTGGAAAAGCCCAGCCGCGATCCACGACCCGACTTCAAGGTGGCGCGATTGAGCGAGGGCGTGCAGGACATCCGGGATCTGCGTTTGGGCATGGTGCTAGAGGGCACGGTCAGCAACGTTGCCGCGTTTGGCGCTTTCGTGGACTTGGGTGTGCATCAGGACGGTCTGGTCCACATGAGCCAACTCAGTAACAAGTTTGTGACCGACGCGCGCGAGGTAGTGAAGACGGGAGATATCGTCAAGGTGAAGGTGGTCGAGGTTGACGTGGACCGCAAGCGCATCAGCCTGTCGATGAAGCTTGATGTCGAAGGCGGAGCGTCCCCATCGAACCGACCACGGGAGAATCGCTTTGAAGGCGCGGCGCGCGGACAGACGCCACGGCGCGTGCCAGAAGTTCCGGTTCAATCGGCCATGGGATCGGCGTTTGCGAAGCTGCAATCGCTGAAGAAATAGCATCAACCCTGTCTGGGAAGGCCGCCGATGAAAGCTCTCAGCATCTACGCCGGATCACGCGCCTTCGAGCATATTCAGCGCTATGGACTGAGGCCGCGGGACGTGGGCGTGATTCCAGGTGCAGCCGGTGGACCGAAAGGCTTGATTCTCGGCGCGCTGGACCGCTTTATTTTTGGTGACTGGTTGGCACGCTCACAGCACGAGATTCATCTGGTGGGCGCGTCCATCGGCGCGTGGCGCATGGCGACCGCCTGTCTGATCGACCCGGTTTCCGCATTCGAACGTCTTGAACACGATTACCTGCACCAGCACTACGAATTGCAACCGGGACAGAGGCGGCCCACCGCTGACTTCGTGAGCGAGCGCTTTGCCCAGAGCCTGCAGGATTTCTTTGGTGGCCGGATTCGGGAAGTGCTTACGCATCCGCGCTACCGCCTGCACATCGTCACATCCCGTGGGCGGCACATATTGCGCCAGGAGCATCGATGGCGCACACCGGTTGGCTACTTGGGTGCATTTCTGACAAACGCAATTTCCCGCAAGGCGATGGGGGCGTGGCTGGAGCGGGTGGTTTTTTCTTCAACCACTTCGGCATGGGACGCCGCGCATTGCGCCGACCTGCCGTTTGGTATCGAGGACTATCGAACCCGGCAATTGACGCTGACCGATGCGAATTTCATGGCCGTGTTGCAGGCGAGTTGCTCGATTCCGTTTGTGCTGCGCGCCGTGTCCGCCATTGGTGGAGCGCCAGCGGGAGCCTATTGGGATGGTGGCATCACCGACTACCATCTTCATCTGGACTACGCGCGCCGGATGGGAGCGCACCAGCAAGGTGTCAATGGAGATGTTTCCAACGAGAATGGTGATGCGGCAAATTTGGTGCTGTACCCACATTTTCAGCGCGCTGTTGTGCCGGGGTGGCTGGACAAGGGACTTTGGTGGCGCCACGGCACAACAGCGTTTCTGGACACCACCGTGTTGCTTGTGCCAAACCCGGATTGGGTCAAGACCTTGCAAAATGGCAAGTTGCCAGACCGCAGTGATTTCGTGCGCTACGGGAGCGATCTGGCGGGGCGGGTCAAGGTGTGGCGTAGCGCTATTGCAGCGAGCGAACAACTGGTGGACGAATTTCAGGGCTGGCTTTCTCGCTCCAGCAGCGTGGGCGGCGGCATACAACGGCTTTGAATTCCAGCGCCTTCGCCAACCAACATTGTGCAGCGGGTCAAAGGTTCCGCAGATCACAATTGCGCGTCTCGTAGTGATGTACTCCTCGTAGTGGTAATTTCATGGCAAGTCGTGGCATCATATTGCTATGAAAGATAGCAATACTGTATTTGTCGACATCGCGAAGTTGCGCGTCGGCATGTTCGTGCATCTTGACCTGGGCTGGATGTCGCATCCCTTTCCTTCCAGCAGTTTCAAGATAAGCAGCGAAAGGCAATTGGAAACAATTCGATCGCTGAACCTGACCCAGATTCGTTATAGCCCCGAAAGGAGCGATCCCGAAGCGACCACCGTGCCTGCTCACGTCGCGGGCGATATGCCGATTCCTTTGGAACAGGGCGGGAGCGCGGCGCAACAAGTGCTGGCCGATGCTGCGAAGGCGCGTGAGCGCCGCGAACAACTGGCTGCACAGAGGCAACGGTTTTCTCGCTGTGAGGAAAAGTTCTCGCAGGCCACTCAGGCCTGCGTGCAGGTGATGGATTGCGCCACTGTTCAACCCGAAGTGGCGCGGGTGAATAGTCAGGCCCTGGTGGGTGAGATCCTGGGTCAGATGATGGGAGATGGTGAGTCCATGATTCACCTTCTGTCCGACGGATCGGGCGAGCGCGCGGCCATGCACCCGGTGAATGTGACCGTCATCAGCCTGCTGCTGGGCAAGGCCATGGCGCTGTCGGAGTCGCAGTTGCAGGTGCTGGGCATGGCGGCATTGCTGCACGACGTCGGCAAGGCCCAATTGCCGGAAAGGGTGCGTTGGCGGGAGCCAACATTCACCGCCATGGAGGACAAGATTCACCAGGAACATGTGGCAATCGGCGTGGCTGTCGCTCGGCGCATGGGGCTGTCTGAATCGATTCAGAGTGCGATTTCCCAGCACCACGAAATGGTGGACGGTAGCGGTTTTCCGGTGGGGCTCAAGGGCGACGGCATGAGCGCGCCGGGGCGGATCCTGGCGTTGGTGAACCGTTATGACAATCTGTGCAATTCCGTGAATCCCAACCTGGCCCTGACACCGCACGAGGCGCTGGCGCAGATATTCGCGCAGGCCAAGACGCGGTTTGATGGCGCGAGCTTGAACGCCTTTGTCCGGCTCATGGGGGTGTACCCACCCGGTTCCGTGGTGCAACTGGTTGATGACCGCCTGGCATTGGTGATGTCGGTGAACGCGGCGCGTCCGTTGCGACCTCAGGTGATCGTGTATGACCCGGAAATACCCAAGGATGAAGCGCTGATCTTGAATCTGGAGGAAGTTCCCGAGTGCGGTATCAAGCGCAGCCTCAAACCAGTCCACCTGCCAGAGGTGGCCATGAGCTACCTGTCGCCACGCAAACGCATCAGCTATTACTTCGAGCAATCGATCCAGCCCCAGAGTGCCGGGACTGTTCCATGACCGACCCCGATTGGCGCTCGCTGATCGAGAGCATGCTCGAAGGCGTCTGGGTGCTGGACCCGGTGACGCTGCATATTCTGGCGATGAACCGTCCCGCCGCCGACATGTTGGGCGTGGATGCACAGGCCTTCGAGGGCAAACCGGTGATGGATCTGGCTGCCACACCCGAAGACATCAACTTTTGGGAGGATGTGGCGGCGGGACTGGCTGATCGCATCCAATCGGAAACCTTGTTGCGCCACGCCGATGGCAGCACGGTGCATGTGGAGCGTCGCGTGAGCAGGGTCTGGCTGGATCCGGGACGGGCGGTTTTTGTGACCAGCGTTCGCGACTTGTCGGAGAGGCGCCGGGCCGAACAAGAACTGGAAAAGCTTGTGGCCGAATTGCGCGCCACTTTGGAGTCAACTGCCGAGGGCGTGCTGGTGACCGATCTGGCGGGTGCCGTGCGCAGCTTCAACCAGCGCTTCGCGACCATCTGGGCACTGCCCGCCGAACTGCTGACCCGCCGCGACCACCAGGCCTTGATGCGCCACATGCAGGACAGCGTGGTGGACGTCAAGCACTATGTCCAGCGGCTGGGCGATATGCTGGAGTCGCCGCTGCTGGAGGGCTCCGATGTACTGCAACTGCGTTCCGGACAAGTGATTGAGCGGGTGACGCTTCCGCAATACAGCCGGGGGCAGGCGATCGGGCGGGTCTACTCGTTTCGCGACATCACACGGGCCCAGGCCGATGCGGCGCGACTCGAATTGGCCGCGAAAGTGTTCGAGTCCAGTCTGGATGCGATCTTCATCACCGGGCCTGAGGGCATGCTGTTGGCGATCAACCCCCACTTCAAGTCGATGACGCGATGTTCATCCACCGGCATCGAGAAGAGAGCTGCACGCGGTTTTTTTTACGATCCGAACGACGCGGTCCTGGGCCTGCGCATTGGGCAGGCTCTGGAGCATGAGGGCGCCTGGGAGGGCGAGGTCTGGTGTCGTCGCGACGATGGCGACGGCTGTCCGGTTCAGTTGTCGTGGGTGGCATTGCGCGACAGCCTGGGGGTGGTGACCAACACCATTGGCATCTGCCGCGACTTGTCTGAAAAGATGGCTGCGAACCGGCGCATAGAACAACTGGCCTACAGCGACGCTCTCACTGGCGTACCGAATCGACTTGCGCTGACGCAGCGCGTTGGTCCGGCGTTGAGTCTGGCCGAGCGCCGGGGTGGCAGTTTCGCGATCCTGTTCGTCGACTTGGACCGGTTCAAGAATATCAACGATTCCTACGGTCATCAGATGGGGGACGGCGTGTTGCGTGAGGTGGCCGAGCGCATCAACCTGTGCCTGCGCCAGGAAGACACGCTGTGCCGTCTGGGTGGCGACGAGTTCGTCGTGTTTCTCAATGGTGCGGAGGGGCGCGGCACGGAGATCATGGCGCGCCGCATGCTGGACTCGCTGGCATTGCCGTTTGTACTTCTTGGAGAGACGTTTTCGGTCGGCTGCAGCATCGGCATTGCCATGTATCCCACCGATGGCCGCACGCTGGACGCTCTCATCAGCTGTGCCGATACGGCGATGCACCGGGTCAAGGACCATGGGCGGGGAAACTTCAGGTTCTATCAGCCGCAAATGAACGTGGATCTGCTGGCACGCATGAAGTTGGATCACGCCATGCGCCAGGCGATGGAGCAGGGGCTGTTCCGTTTGCACTACCAACCCAAGGTCGCATTCGGCAGTGGCCGCATCTCGGGTGCTGAGGCGTTGATTCGCTGGCGCGATGAAGCCTTGGGCGACGTGTCGCCAGGCGTCTTCATCCCTTTGGCCGAAGAGTCCGGTTTCATCATCTCCATTGGCTCCTGGGTGCTGGACGAAGCCGTGCGGCAGGCCGCACTATGGCAGCGCGCTGGCACGCCGGTGAAGGTGGCCATCAACGTATCGGCATTGCAGTTCCAGCAAGCCGACTTCGTGCAGCGCGTGGCGCAGGCACTGAAGCGTGAAGATCTGGCGCCGAATCTGCTGGAACTGGAACTGACCGAGTCGATTCTGGTGCAGGGCGTGGAGGAAGCCATGCAGCGACTGGGAGCACTCGCAACCATGGGCGTGGGGCTTGCGATTGATGATTTCGGTGTTGGCTATTCAAGCCTGGCCTACTTGAAAAAATTTCCCATCCACACGCTCAAGATTGATCGCTCTTTTGTCATGGGTCTGGGGACCAACCCGAGCGATTACGCCATTGTCAGCGCGATCGTCAATCTGGGACATGCCTTGAACCTGGAGATCGTCGCCGAGGGCGTGGAAACACCCGTACAGCGCGACGTTTTGCTGGCACTCAACTGCGATCAGTATCAGGGTTTCCTGTACTCCAGGGGTTTGCCGACGGCGGAATTCGAGCAACTCATGCAGACCGATCTCGAATTGGCCACGCCCGCTGAAAGTCAGCCCGTGAAACCTTTGTAGAGCATGTGGTCCCCAGCAGGGACGGGTTGCACCAGAAGGCACGTCTGAGACTCGGCCCCCGCAGCGCGTGCGCGAGCCGCACTCCCAGCGGCGCAGCAAACGCGCTGCAGGCTGCCATCAGTGCCAGCGCCGGGAGCCGGACGTAGCCCTGGACCAGAGAGAACGAGTGGGTAATGGGTGTCTGCAGTGGCGCGTCGAGCCGTCATCCTGAACCGGGGTTCAGGTGGGCGAGGTCAGTTGGGGCCTTGGGTTCATCTGACGCGAGATGATCACGCATTCCCCAGCGATGTTCCAAGCCCGGTGCTACATGAGCATTGGTTCAAGGAAATATAAAGCCCGGCGCGCACTGCAAACAGGCCGATTGTAGGCCGCGCGGATCAGAGAAGACGCCCGTCGTCACCCAAAGCAGCGTTCACCCGATCCAGCAACGAGGCCAGTGCGGCATCGTGATCTTCCCCGGACGATGCTGGCGTTGCGCCGACAGCGCGTACACGTTCGACACTCGAGATTGCACTCTGGTTTAGATCGGAGAGCTCGAACGCCAGATTCAGCGCCGCCAGCACGGCGATCCGGTCGCGTGCCTTGACCTTGCCTGCGTCGCGGATCCGGCACATGGCCGCATCCACGCGCTGCACTGCTTCACGAAACTGGACCTCGCCGCCATCGGGGCAACCCAGCAGATAGCTTTGTCCCATGATCTGCACATCGAGTTGCTTCATGCCTCGCCTTTCTGGTTGGTCGTGCTGGCGGGCAGGCGTTCCAGCAGCGCATCCACTCGGGCACGGGCCGCGCTCAGCCGCGACTTGAGCGAGTCGCGTTCGTGCGTGAGCAGGGCCAACTGTTCGGTCAAGAGCACATTCGTGCGCTGCTGCTCCTGGTAGCGTACCAGCAGGCGCTCGACGCGTTCGGTGATCAGTTCGATTTGTGTCAGTGAAGCCATGGCGATTCGGGGTGAGCGTCTGATTGTAAGGATTCACCCGGCGCGAATTGCATAAAATCAGCCTGTTGGTGCTCGCGGTGTGGTTCACATGCCGCAGTTCAACGGGAAGCAGGAAGGTAGGTTGCTGGCTGCGAGATCCCTCTCGCTGCCGCAGCGACCAACCCCGCCTGCGCTGCCCCCGCAACGGTCAAACGGACGAGTCTTCGGCATGACATGCCGGGATTTCACTTTCATCAACAGCCACTGAGCGCCTTGAACAAGTGCTTGGGAAGGCGATGAAAGCAGTTCCGCCAGCCCGGATACCGGCCAACACGGTGAGTTCGCGCGTGCGTGGACTCGTATCGCTCATGCATTGGCGGGGACGCCGGTGCGGGCATTTGTTGCTTCCATTCATTCATGAAATCACGTCCATGCATTGCGCACCCCGGAGCGCTTCTTTGCGTTATTTTTTCCTCCATTTCGTGCCACGCCCAGTCCCTGTCCCTGGATTCGGTGGTGGTCTCGGCCAGTCGCACGGAGCAACGCGTGCAGGACGCGCTGCCGGCAACTACCTTGATCACAAGCGCCGATATCGATGCCGCCCAGGCGCCCGATTTGCCCAGTCTGCTGCGTACCGTGGCG
>CAILAY010000002.1 GCA_903832285.1 uncultured beta proteobacterium
ATAGTGCCGACCGGTGAGCACGTCCGTGGCCTCTGCATGCGCCGGCAGCACTTCGCGAAAGCGCGCTGTCTCCAGCGTCTTTTCGGTGCTGTTCTTGTTGAACACGACCATCACCTTGTCCTTCGTGTCGTAGCGGAAATACACATAGGTTCCGTCCTGTGGCGCGAAGTGTTTGAGCGCGCCGTGGTGGATCACGGGCTGTGTCTTGCGCCAGTTCAGCAACTTGCGCACAAAAGCCTGGGCTTCCGACTGTGCGGGCGTCAAACCCACTCCGCTGAAGGCGTTCACAGCGTCTGCGGCCCAACCACCGGGGAAGTCGCGCCGCACCGCGCCATCGTCGCGTTCCTTGGGGCTGGTCATCAGGATTTCCGTGCCGTAGTACAACTGCGGAATGCGGTGCATCGTCGCCACGTAGACCAGCGCCATGCGGTACAACGCCGGGTCTTCGTCCATGGCGCTGAACAGCCGTGGCGTGTCGTGATTGCCTTCGAACAGCACCAGGTTCTGCGGTTCGGCATAGAGGCGGTCGTTCACCAGCGCCTCGTACAGCTCGCTCAGGCCCGAGTGCAGGGAGTCGGGCGCCAACAGCGCCTGGAACAGCGTGTAGTGCAAAGGGAAATCCATCACGCTGGGAAGATACGAAACGTAGCCATCCGACTGCGTGCGCCCGCGCAGCCAGTAGGACGTGACCACCGGATTTCCACTCCATTCCTCGCCCACCATGTTCAGGCGCGGGTACTCCGCTGTCACGCGGCGCGACCAGTCGGCGAGGAAGGCCGCATCCGAGTAACCGTAGGTGTCGGCGCGGATGCCCACCAGCCCCGCGTATTCGATCCACCAGATCGTGTTCTGGATCTGATAGGTCGCCAGCAAGGGATTACGCTGGTTCATGTCGGGCATGTCCTGAATGAACCAGCCGTCGGTGAAGTTGCGCTTGTCCACCTGCGCGGCATAGGGATCATTGACCGCAGTTCGCGCGTGGTAAGTGGGAACGAAGTGGCCATCAAAGCTGATCCAGTCGGGGGCCGGCACGTCGCGCATCCACCAGTGGTTGGAACCGATGTGGTTCAGCACCACATCCTGAATCACACCGATGCCTTTTCCGCGCGCCAGTGCCACCATGCGGCGATAGTCCTCGTTGCTGCCCAAGCGCGGGTCGACGCGATAAGTGTCGGTGGCCGAGTAGCCGTGATAGGAGTAGCTGGCCTGGTTGTTTTCCACCACCGGCGTGGGCCAGATCGCCGTGTATCCCATCGCCGCAATGTAGTCCAGATGCTCGACGATGCCCTGCAGGTTGCCGCCGTGCCGTGCCGCTGGATTATTGCGATCCACCGCGTCCGTAAAGCCGGGTTGTGAGGCCGCCACCGGCTGGCTCTGGGCGAAACGGTCCGGCATCAGGTTCAGGATGACGTCTGAATTGCCGAAGCCCTGGCGTTGCGCCGATCCCGGTGCGCGCGCCTGCAACTCATAGGGCACGGACAGCACGTCTTTGCCCCGCCGAAGCTTGAGCGTGAGCGTGCCCGCGGGTGCGTCGCGCTGAATGCGCAAATCGATGAACAGATAATTGGCGTTGGGCGTGTGCTGTACCGCAACGATGCGTACGCCGGGGTAGTCCAGTTCGGGTGCGCTGTGGGCAATACCTTCGCCATGCAGCATCAGTTGCAATTGGTCCCCCATCATCCCGACCCACCAGTTGGGCGGCTCGATGCGCTCAACCACAAGCGGCTGCGCCTGCACGCCGATGTGCAGGAGGAGAGTCAGCAGGGCCAGACCCCAGGCGATCAGATTTCTTTTCATGAGTGGCTCCGCGCCGGCCCTGGTGGGCGCGCTTAGGCGCAGTGTAAGGGGCGCACCGGGATCGGCGCCTGCACTAGCGTGTGAAGCGGATCTGCACAAGCTTTCAATGAGGCAATCGCCGACGCTCAAGGGCGGCAGGAAATTGGGATATAAAAGCGATCTTCTGGCTCCATGACGGGTTCATTTTGATATTGCCGCAAACAAAATACGCACGCAGCGAGGATGTGTGCATTGCCTACCAAATTACCGGCGACGGACCGATTGACGTGGTCTGGGCGCCGGGCACGATGTCGCACCTGGACCTGGACTGGGAAGTACCCGCTCGGGCACTTTTCTTTGAGCGCTTCAGCCAGCGCTGCCGCCTCATCCGCTTCGACAAGCGCGGCACCGGATTGTCCGACAGGCCCCTGAAAATGGCGACGCTCGAAGAACGCACTGACGACATTCGCGCGGTCATGGATGCCGTCGGCATTGAAAAGGCCAACCTGTTGGGAGTGTCCGAGGGCGGCTCCATGGCCTGCCTGTTCGCAGCAACCCACCCGCACCGGGTTCGTACGCTCCTGATATGGGGCGCGCAGGCGCGCTGGATCGCCTCTGCTGATCACCCATGGGGCCAGACCCAGGATGGGCATGACCAGATGATGCGGATGATTCATGACGACTGGCCTTCGCTTGACTACCTCACCGGGCCGGGCGCTGGCCTGGGAAAGAATGCCGACCCGGCCTACATCGAGGCCATCACACGCTACATGCGTGCGGCTGCCAGCCCGTCGGCTGTGTACGCCTATGAGCAGATGAACGGGCAAATCGATACCCGGCCCATTCTTTCCGCTATCAGTGCGCCCACGCTGGTGATGAATCGCACCGGCGATCCGTGTGCCCATGTGGAAGCCGCGCGGGACATGGCTTTGCGTATCCGAGGCGCGAAATTCCGCGAATACCCGGGCGACAACCACTCGATGATGCGCGATGACATGGAGACCATCCTGTCTGACATCCAGGAGTTCATCACCGGGGAGCGCCCGGCTGAACCTTCGGATCGAGTCCTCGCCACCGTCTTGTTCCTCGACATCGTGGCCTCCACCGCCAGAGCGGCCGAGATCGGCGACGCCGCATGGCGCAATTTGTTGTCACAGTATTACGCCATCGTGCGTAAGGAGTTGGCACGCTTTCGAGGTAAAGAAATTGATACTGCGGGCGATGGTTTTTTGGCTACCTTCGACGGGCCTGCACGTGCGGTGCGCTGCGCGCTGACAGTCGCGCAGGCCGTCAAACAACTCGGCATTGAGGTGCGTGCCGGAGTTCACACCGGCGAATGCGAGTTCATGGGCGAACGTGTCGGGGGCATCGCCGTGCACATTGGCGCTCGCATCATGGCTCAGGCACAACCTGGCCGCGTCTTGGTGTCAGGTACGGTGAAGGATTTGGTGGCTGGCTCGGGCATCGACTTTGAAGACTTCGGCCTACATGCATTGAAGGGCGTTCCGGGGGAATGGCGACTCTTTTGTGTGCACATGAACCTGTATTAGGCGCGGTTGCACGTCCGAAGCTGAAGCCCTGTAGGATGCGCGAATGATTATTCCTCGCATCGGCCAACTGGCCGACGATGTCAATCCCAATGCGCCATTCGACCACTTGGTGGGCGCGGCGGTGCAGGCGTCGGCGCAAACGGGATAGCGCAATGGACGCTGAGACCTTGCAGCAGATCGCCGCGTTCGCCGGCACCGGCCAGCACGATCGCGCCGTGGCGCTGGCGAGCCAGGCGCTCGCCGCGCCGCGACTGCCTACTTCTCATCGAATCAACCTGCTGGAAGCGCGTGCCCATAGCCGGTTGTCGTTGGCCGAAACCACCAGTGCGCAGGCTGATGCCGGCGAGATGCAGGTACTTGCCCAGCGGGCCGGATCGGCCGCGCTTAGCGCCCGCGCACTGGCTTGCCTGTCGCTGGTGCAGTGGCGCTACGGCGACGCACAACAGGCCCTGCAGACGGCGCAACAGGCGCAACAGGCGGCCAAGCGCAGCCGCAGCAAGCCGCTGATCGCGTTGACGCTGTTGCGCCGCGCTCAGGCCGAGTTGGCGCTGTCCAACTCCGATTGCATGGACCACGCCGCCGCCGCGGCCGATGGATTTGCCCTGCTGGGCGATACGCGCCAGCAGGCTCTGGCCTTGCGAATGGTCGCCGCCATGCAATCCATCATGGCCCGAAGCCCGGCCGAAACGGAACAGGCAAGGGCGATTGCACAGCAGGCCCTGTCCATGTCGCGCGCCAGCGGCGACCCCTCGGGCGTTGGCGCTGCATTGAACACCTTGCACAGCGGTGATCCCGACATTTCGGTGCGCCTGCGCGGCATGAAGGCGGCGTTGCAGGCTTACATCGACGCTGGTGACCAGCCGGGGCAGGCGAATATCCAAAACAACCTGTCTCTGGCCTATGCCCGACTTGGGTTGTACCGGCGCGCGCGCCGCGCCATTCTGCGCTGTCACGACATCCGGCGGCGCGCGCAGAGGCCCTCGGAACTGATCAACGGTCTGAACATCCTGGCCGGCCTGGAACTGGTGATGGGACACGAAGCCGCAGCCGCGCAGGCACTGCAGGAGGAGGTCGCGGTGCAGGCCCTGGAACCCGACGGCCCAATGGCCGGCATGGTGCAGTGGCAGGTCGCACTGCACGACGTGGCGCAGGGTCGACACCAGGAGGCCCTGAAGCGGATGCTGGAAGTGCGCCACCAATTGCCGCAAGTATTTTCCTGGGTCTTGCCAGAGATGTTGAGCGAGATCGCCAATACCCGGCTCGCTCTGCGGCAGGACGAAGCGGCGCTGCAGGCATCCGCCGAGGCCGTGCAGCTTCAGCCCTTGAACCCCGGCGGCAGCGGTGGCGGCATCCAGTCCGATGCCTACATCTGGTGGCAGCACCACCGCGCACTGCTCGCCAACGACCTGCACGACGAGGCGGCCTTCGCGCTGGAACAGGCTTACCGCCTGCTGGTGGACGGCATCGCCGACCTCACCGACGGAGGCCTGCGCCGCTGCTATCTGCACGCGCCCGCACAGCATGCACCGCTGCTGCATGCCTGGCTGGACCATGCGCGCAAGGTCCGTCTGCCACCCGAGCGCTACACCGCGCACCTCGCCGCCGTTGCCGACCTGCGCGAACCGTTTGAGCATCTGGTGGACAGCGGCTTGCGCCTGAACGAGTTGCGAACTGAGGCGCAGTGGCGTGAGTTCATCGTCGACGAGGCCACCGAGCTGAGCGGTGCCGAACGCGTGCTGTTGGTGCTCGACGGCGCCGACGGAGCGCAGATCTGCGGCGCGCAACTGCCACACGGCGAAGACGCCGCCGCGCTGCTCGCTGCGGTCACGCCCTGGATAACCGAAGCGCGCCGCAACCGTGCGGTGAGTCTGCGCCACGGGCCCGAGGGGGCAGCGGCAATTGACCAGCGCTCGTGCCTGGTGACACCGTTGATCGCGCAGCACGAACTGCTCGGCTTTCTCTACGCCGACATCGAGGGGCTGTTTGGCCGCTTCGAGTCTGCCGACCGTGACCTGCTGGCGATGCTGGCTTCTCAGGCAGCGGTGACGCTTGCCAACATCCGCGCCACCGAGAGTCTGGAAAGCAAAGTGGCAGCGCGCACCAGCGAAATCGAGCAGCGTGCCAGCGAACTGGCGCTGATCAACAGCATCCAGCGGGGCATTGCCGCCAAGCTCGACTTCCAGGCCATTGTCGATCTGGTGGGCGACAAGCTGCGCGAAGCGTTCAAGACCGAGGACATGAGCATCCGTTGGTGGGACGACCAGGCCGACACCATTGCGCAGCTGTACGGCGTCGAGCACGGCGTGCACCTGCCAAAGTCGCCGCCAAGCCAGGTACGGTCCAGCAACCTGGCCACGATGCGTGCCCTTCACGAAGGCATCGGATCGTACGTCGGCACGCGGGAGGAACAGATGGCCGTGGGCATCGGCGATGCGATGCCCGGCACCGACTGGTGCCTGTCGATCATCGGCGCGCCGATCCGCGGCACGCAGCGCGTGCTGGGCCTGATCGTGCTCGAGAACCACGAGCGCGAGCACGCTTTCGGCGAGGCCGACTTGCGGGTGCTCACCACCATCGGCGCCACCCTGGGCGTGGCGCTGGAGAACGCGCGCCTGCTCGACGAGACGCAGCGCCTGCTGAAAGAGACGGAGCGTCGCAGCTCCGAGTTGGCCGTCATCAACAGCATCCAGCAAGGCATGGCCAGGGAGCTGAATTTCCAGGCCATTGTCGACCTGGTGGGCGACAAGCTGCGGGAGATGTTCAATACGGGCGACATGGGAATCCATTGGCGTGACGAGAAGACCGAGCTTGTCTTTCACCTCTATGTGTATGAGCACGGGCAGCGGCTGGCGCAGCGCGCGACGCCGTACAAGCCAGAGGCAAAGATCAACCTGGCGCTGCAGACAGGCCAGCCGGTGGTGCTGGGCACCCGCGCGGCCATGGATGCCATCGGCATCAAGACGGTGGAGGGCACCGACGACAGCCTTTCGTGCGTGTTCGTTCCGGTGATGGTGGGAGAGCGGCTGCTCGGGGCGATCTCGATCGAGAGTTTCGAGCGCGAGCATGCCTTCGACGAGGCGCAGGTGCACCTGTTGTCCACCATTGCGGCGTCCATGGGTGTGGCGCTGGAGAACGCACGGCTGCTTGAGGAAACGCAGCGCAACGCGCGCGAATCGGCGGCTCTGTCGGACGTGGGCCGCGACCTGTCGTCCACGCTCGACCTGGCCACGGTGATGGACCGCATCGCCGGCCACGCGAAGGACCTGCTGCAGGCTGGCAGCAGCGCGATCTTCCTGCCGCAGGCCGGCGGCGCGAGCTACCGCGCGCTGGTGGCAGTGGGCGACCTGGCCGAGCAACTCCAGGCCACGGTGGTGGAACCCGGGCGCGGCATCATCGGCAGCTTGATCCAGAGCGGCAGACCGGAGTTCGTCAACGACAGCGCCACTGACCCGCGCGGCGTGCAAATCCCGGGCACACAGACTGACCCCGACGAGCGGCTGATGGTGGTGCCGCTCAAATCAGGCGAGCAGGTGCAGGGCGCGATGGCGGTGTGGCGCAGCGGTGGTCTGCCCTTCGAGGCGCGCGAGCTGGAATTCCTGGTCGGGCTGTCGCGGCAAGCGGCCGTCGCACTGCACAACGCGCGGCTGTTCGACGAAACCAAGGCGGCATTGGAACGACAGACCGCCACCAGCGAAATCCTGCGCGTCATCAGCGAATCACCCACCGACGTGCAGCCGGTGTTCGACGCGGTGGCCGAGCGGGCGCGTCTGCTCTGCAAGGCCGATGGCGGTCGGGTCTGGCTGCTCGAAGGGGGGATTCTGCGCGGCAAGACCCACTACGGACCCGGCTACGAAGAGACCTCGGGCGAGACACTGCCCCTGCTCGCCACGTCGTTTGCCGGACGCACCGTGCTCGAGCGCAGATCGATACATGTGGAAGATGTGATCGCTGTACTTGACAGCGAATACCCGGACTCGCGCTCGCTGGCTGAGAAGTTCCGCGTGCGCACGATCCTTACGATGCCGCTGCTGCGCGACGGCGAAGCCCTGGGCATTATTTCCCTGCACCGCAGCGAGCTTCGCGCGTTCACGCCGAGCGAGATCAAACTGCTCGAGACCTTCGCCGCCCAGGCCGTGATCGCGATCGAGAACGTGCGCCTGTTCAACGAGACCAAGGGGGCACTGGAGCGTCAGACCGCGACGGCCGAGGTGCTGCAGGTCATCAGCGGCTCGATGGCCGATGCGCAGCCGGTGTTCGAGGGCATCCTCGACAGTTGCTCGCGCCTTTTCGCCACGCCCGATCTGGGCATCTTCCTGGTTGACGACGCCCAACAACTGCATGCCACCGCCTGCCGTGGCAACTTCAACACCTGGGCGCCGGCGAACTACCCACGTCCGGTGGCCAGCACCATCAGCCAGATGTCGATGGACCGCGGTGCCACCATGTACTGGCCCGACGCGCTGGCCGACCCTGAAGTACCCGAGTACATGAAGGCCATCGCCCGCGCGCATGGCAACTTCGCCGGCACGGTGACACCCCTGTTGTGGCAAGGCCGCGGCATCGGTTCGCTCAATGTCATGCGCAACCCGCCCAGGCCCTTTTCCGAACATGACCTGGCCATGCTGAGCACCTTCGCCGACCAGGCCGTGATCGCGATCCAGAACGCGCGGCTGTTCAGGGAGGCCCACGATGCACGTGCCGCCGCCGAAGCGGCCAACGAAGCCAAGAGCGCCTTCCTGGCGACGATGAGCCACGAAATCCGCACGCCCATGAATGCCGTGATCGGCATGAGTGGCCTGCTGCTGGACACGGCGCTGGACGATGATCAGCGCGATTTCGCTTCGACCATTCGCGACTCCGGGGACGCGCTGCTCACCATCATCAACGACATCCTCGACTTCTCTAAGATCGAAGCCGGGCGCATGGACATTGAGTCGCACCCGTTTGACCTGCGCGAGTGTGTGGAGTCGGCGTTGGACCTGGTGGCGCCGCGCGCGGCACAGAAGAACCTGGACCTGGCCTACGTGTTTGAGGGTGAAGTTCCGCTGGCTGTGCGCAGCGATGTCACGCGGCTGCGACAGATATTGCTCAACCTGCTGGCCAACGCCGTCAAGTTCACCGATGCCGGGGAGGTGGTGTTGAGCGTGACAGCGCGCCCGGTGGGGGTCGACAGCGAGATCAGCTTTAGCCTGCGCGATACCGGAATCGGTCTGACACCCGAAGGCATCACCAGGCTGTTCCAGAGTTTCAGCCAGGCTGACAGTTCCACCACTCGCAAATACGGTGGCACGGGATTGGGACTGGCGATCAGCAAGCGGCTGGCCGAACTCATGGGCGGTGACATGTCGGTGGATAGCGCCGGGCCGGGGCACGGGGCGACCTTTCACTTCAGCATTCGGGCGCCTGAGGCTGAACTGCCACAGGGCGCGCGGCGTGACTTTTTCGGCCAGCAGCCGGCACTCCAGGGCAAACGCGTGCTGGTGGTGGACGACAACGCGACGAATCGCCGCGTGCTGGCGCTGCAGGCCGCCAAATGGGGCATGGTGCCCAGGGACACCGAGTGGCCCGAGCAGGCGCTGCAATGGGTGCAGGCCGGTGAAGCCTTTGACCTTGCCATTCTGGATATGCACATGCCCAAGATGAACGGGCTGGAGTTGGCCCGGCAATTGCGCCAGACGCGCGCGGCACTGCCTTTGATGCTGTTCAGTTCGCTCGGGCGCAAGGAGGCGGGTGACGATGAAAACCTGTTTACTGCCTACCTGCATAAACCGCTGCGCCAGAGTCAGCTTTTTGACACGCTGGTGACTCTGCTGGGAGATGCAGCAGCCCCGCGCGTGGTTGCAGTGTCCAGGCCCAAAGCCGAGGCCGGCCTGGCGTTGCAGCACCCGCTGCGCATCCTGCTGGCGGACGACAACGTGGTGAATCAGAAATTGGCGCTGCGCTTGCTCAGTCAGATGGGCTATCGCGCCGACCTGGCCAGCAACGGCATTGAAGCCATCGAAAGCGTGGAGCGGCAGACCTACGACGTGGTGTTGATGGACGTGCAAATGCCGGAAATGGACGGCCTGGAGGCGAGCCGCCGCATCACCGCCAGGTGGGCCGCCGATGCGCGACCCCGCATCGTGGCCATGACGGCCAATGCCATGGCTGGGGACCGCGAGCGCTGCGTGAGCGCGGGCATGGACGACTATGTGACCAAACCGATTCGCGTGGACGCGCTGGTGGAAGCGCTGCTGCGTGCCAGCAAACGCAAGGAGTAGACCGATGGCAGGCAATCCCATAGATGTCGCAACGTTTGAGCAATTGCAGGAAAGCACTGACGCCGAGTTTGTGGCGGAACTGTTGCAGGCGTTTCTGGACGACGCGCCGCCCTTGCTGCGAGTGTTGCGCAATGCACAGGCCGTGGGTGACGCGACAGCGTTTCGGCGTGCGGCGCATTCGCTCAAGTCCAACGCCAACGCGTTTGGCGCAATTGAATTCAGCAGCCTGGCTCGCGCCCTGGAAGAGACCGGGCTGGAAGCGCTGGGAGACAAGGTGATTAGCGCACTTGACAACCTGGAAGCGGCCTACGCTAGTGCTGCCAGCGCCTTGCAGGCACTGTGCCATGGCTGACGCATCCAGTCTGATCCTGCTGGTGGAAGACAACCGGGTCAACCGCCTGCTGTTGGCGCGTCAGGTGCAGCAACTCGGCCACCGCGTCGAGACCGCGGAGAACGGAAGGCTGGCGCTGCAGATGCTGCAAGGCAAGGCTTTTGACCTGATTCTTCTGGATATTGAGATGCCGGAACTCGACGGGTTCGGGATGCTGGAGCAATTGCTGGCCGACCCGCAGCTACGCGATCTGCCGGTGATTGTGACTTCGGGTCTGGAAGGTGTTGCCAACGTGGTGCGTTGTGTCGAACTCGGTGCCGAGGACTACCTGCAAAAACCGGTGAATCCCATTCTTCTCAAGGCACGCATTGGGGCGAGTCTGGAAAAGAAGCGGCTGCGTGACGAGCAGCGGGAATTGGTTCGCCGTTTTGCCACCACCGAGGTGGCACAGGACGTGGCGCGCAGCGGTTTCTCGCTGGGTGGGCGGTTGGTGGATGCGGCGGTGCTGTTTTGCGATATCCGCAGCTTCACCGAGGTGGCCGAAGTCAATTCACCCGAGTTCGTGATCGAGTTGCTCAACGCCTACTACACCCTGATGTTCGACGCCATCAATGGCCACGGCGGCGTCGTCAATCAGATCATTGGCGACGGACTGATGGCCATCTTCGGCGCGCCCCTGCCGTTGGATCGGCACTGTGCGTGCGCGGTCGCGGCGGCGCTGGAGATGCAGTCCATGATGGCGCAGTTCAGTCTGGAGCACGAGGCGCTCGGGCACGCGCCGCTGCGTATCGGCGTGGGCATCGCCAGCGGTCCGGTGATTGCAGGCTACACCGGCACCCAGGCACGTGCCACCTACACCTGCATCGGCGACACGGTGAATGTCGCGGCGCGGCTGGAAAGCTACACCAAGCTGGCAGGGCGTTCGATTCTGATTGATGCGACCACGCACGCGCAATTGCAGGGTCAATTTGCAACCGAGGCACTGGGGCCGCTACAGCTCAAGGGCAAGGCGGCGGCGGTGGAGGTGTTTGCCCTGTGTTCGCCGGCTTGAACAATCAACTCTCCGACCTGGCGACGCGCACGGCGGCTGACGTGCTGGCGTCACCGCAACAACTCATTGCGCACCTTGCAATGGCGCTGGCGGTAGTCATGGTGATGGCAGGTGCATTGACCCGCACCATGGTGCCTTTGCGCTGGCTGGCAGCGGGCAGCAATGTGGGCCTGATGATCTACGGCGTCTTGCACCCGTCGGTGCCGACACTGGCGATTGCGCTGGTACTGCTGCCCATCAACGTGTACCGCGCCGTGGAGATTACGCGCTTGACGCGACGTGTCAGCCGGGCCGAGGTGGAGGCGGATCAGGCCGGCCTCTGGCTCAAGCCGTATATGAAGCTGCGCAAGTACAAAGCCGGGCAGACGCTGTTCCGCAAGGATGACAAAGCCGAACACCTGTACCTGCTGGTGGACGGACAGATGGAATTGGTGGAGATCGGCAAGCCGGTGGAACCCGGAAGCATCCTGGGTGAGATCGCGCTGTTCTCTCCCGGTGGTTTGCGCACCGTGACGGCACGCTGCATCAGCGCTTGCGCCGTGCTGCAGATTCACGAAAGTACCGTCAAACAGTTGTACTACCAGAACCCGTCCTTCGGTTTTCACTTGATCGATCTGCTGGTTGGTCGGCTGAGCGCCGACGTTGCCAGAGCGCAATCCCAGCCGTCACCCGGCAACGAAAAATCATCATCCGGCTGACCCGAAAACGCGTGGGTGGAGTGTCAGGACCCGCGGGTCAGGCGAACGAGGAACTTCACCTCTCCCGTATTTCCAAATACGTGACCATTGCGGAAATCGACCAACCAGGCATTGAGGTTGTCATTCGTTTCAGGGCGGACCGCCCAAAATATCGTCGCCGTGGTATTGGGGAAGGCATCTTTGTTGATGCTGACCTTCTTCCCTGACTTTTCAAGCAGACTGAGCAACTCATCCTTGGTCGGTACGCGCCACGTCGCACCTGCACTTGCGGCAATTTTTTTGGCCTCTGCGAACGTCACTTTGGTCGGCTTGCCGGAACACGCTTTCCCGTCCCATTTCTGACCGTAGGTACAACGCTGCCAGACCAGTTTGGTTTGCGTGTCGGTCACTTCCTGTCCGTCGCCAGATACCACGTAGCGTCCAGGGTCTGCGTTGGCAAGACCGATGGACATCAAGCCGCAAACAACGAACCCGGTGCGGCACAAAGCGGCCGCCGCCGATGCATATATATTCATGAATTCTTCCTGTATTGGTTGACGTGCAATGGCTGCCAGCGGGGAGGGTCTGAAAAGCACCGCAAAGTGCCCAGCAAAATTGTACCCACAAAAGCCCGCGGCGCAGTGTAAGCGAGCTTGCGCATCTCCCTGCGCGGGACAGGCATCGCCGCTTGCGTTATCCTCGTCGCCGACGTTCAACCACCTCAGGATTTTCATGAAGCTTTATTACTCGCCCGGCGCCTGCTCGCTGTCTCCCCACATCGCGCTGAAGGAAGCCGGACTGGCGTTTGAGGCCATAGCTGCGCCGACCAAGACTCACAAGCTGCCCGACGGCAGCGACTACTACGCCATCAACCCGCTGGGCTATGTGCCGCTGCTGGTGCTGGACGACGGTCGCCAATTGCGCGAAGGCCCGGCGATCGTGCAGTACATCGCTGATCAGGTGCCAGCGAAAAAGCTTGCGCCCGCCAGTGGCAGTTTCGAGCGCTACAAGCTGCAGGAGTGGTTGAACTTCATCGGCACCGAATTGCACAAGGGCTTTTCGCCGCTGTTCAATCCCGCCATGCCGGAGGGCGGCAAGGCCGTCTCCAGGACGCGTTTGACGTCGCGCCTGCAGTGGCTGGATGGCGAGCTGGCGAAGTCACCGTTCCTGTTGGGCGACACCTTCACCGTGGCTGACGGTTATCTCTTTACGGTGACCAGTTGGTGCAAGCACGTCGGCATCGACATCTCCGGACTGACACACCTTGCGGCTTTCATTGCCCGTGTCGCCGCGCGGCCTGCAGTGCAGGAAGCCTTGCGCGCCGAAGGCCTGCTCAAGTAAGCACATGAAGGCACCCGCGCGACTGGAGTCGTTGATCGAGGAAGGGCTGATCGACAGCGTCGTGCGCCAGCTCATGAGCGGCAAGGAGGCGCTGGTGTATGTGGTGCGCTGCGGCGACGACACGCGCTGCGCCAAGATCTACAAGGAGGCCACGCAGCGCAGCTTTCGCCAGGCCGTGGACTACACCGAGAACCGCAAAGTCAAGAACACGCGTCAGGCCCGCGCCATGGCCAAGGGCACACGCTTTGGGCGCCAGGCGCAAGAGGCGGCGTGGCAAAGCGCCGAGGTGGACGCGCTTTATCGGCTCGCTGCCGCCGGCGTGCGCGTTCCCAAGCCCTACAACTTTCACGATGGCGTGCTGCTGATGGAACTTGTGACGGATGAGAACGGGGACGCTGCGCCGCGTCTGAACGACGTGCAGTTCACGCCGGTGCAGGCACGCAGCCATCACGCGGCACTGCTGCAGGAGGTGGTGCGCATGCTGTGTGCGGGCGTTGTGCACGGCGACCTGTCCGAGTTCAATATCCTGCTGGGCGCAGACGGTCCCGTCATCATCGACCTGCCGCAGGCAGTGGATGCCGCGGGCAACAACCACGCCAGCCGGATGCTGCTGCGCGACGTGGGTAATCTGCGCGCTTTCTTCGGGCAGTTCGCACCCGAGCTGCTGCCGACCGAATACGGCGCCGAAATCTGGGACCTCTATCAGCGCGGTCTGCTGCAGACGGATCAGCCATTGACCGGGCGCTTCGAGCGCAAGCAAGGCAGCGTCGACCTGAGCGGCGTGCTGCGCGAAATTGACGATACCCGTGCCGAAGAGGCGGCGCGACGCCAGCGCATGCAACTGGTCGCCTGACCCTTCTAAGAA
>CAILAY010000003.1 GCA_903832285.1 uncultured beta proteobacterium
TAACCTGCCTGGCTGATTGACTCAAGTTTCTACCACCGGTTGTGGTTTCGCAGTGTAAAGGGCCTTAACCGCTGGCGGTCGTGTTGTGATGGCTTGCTGCATAAGCCGGTAGAACAACTTACCGCGGTGCAGGGAAAGTCTTCGGTTGAAACGGAAAGCGAACTCATCGAGATAAGCCTGCAGATGCGATGGCGTGACGGCACCTTGGTGGGTGGCGCCCAACCAGCGTTTGAGTAAGGAGATGACCAAATGAACATGGTCGAGCTGTTTCTGCGCGACCGCGCCTCCAGTGCTGGTGACATGGGGCTGATGGTTGAACCCAGCCGCCCCGAGTTTGTCATAGATCGAGAGCCCGTCGGTGATAACGATTGTCCCTGGAGCCACGTAATCTCGAACGAACGACTCGACAGTCTTTCGGTCGATAGATGCCACACAGCGAAAGCGAACCCGTCCCAGCATTTTCTGAGCATGCCCTTCAACAGCAACAAGCACCAAGGTCTTGCCCTCTGCGCCGCGACCCCGTGTTCCTTCTCTTTCACCGCCAATAAAGGCTTCGTCCACTTCGACACGTCCTGTCAGAGCATCCCGCCCGGTTCGAATCATGACACTACGAAGTTTCTGCAACCATGCCCAAGCGGTTTGGTAGCTCCCAAACCCATAAGTGTCACACAGGTTTCTAGCGCTCAGGCCGGTTTTCTGCGCCATCATCATCCACATGACGTGAAACCAAAGACGCAACGGTTTACGGCTGTCCTCAAACACCGTGCCGGCTGTTGCAGAGATCTGTCGATTGCAACCGTGACAATGCAACAAGCCCTTTGCGGTACGCCAAGATTTCGTGCTGCCGCACTCCGGACACGTAAATCCGCCCGGCCATCGCACCCACTCCAGGTACGTCGCGCAGTCCGCATCCGTCGGAAACCACTCCAAAAACTCCTCAAATGTACGAGGATATGGGTTGGCATCTGTGGCTTTCATGATCGCTACGCTACCTGTTGTGGTCACTTGAGTCAATCAGCTAGGCAGGTTTGTTTATGCCCTGATCCAGCCATCCACGTCTCTTCCCGCGTTGCTGCGCTTGCTGGAAAACGTGTTCCTTGGTAGGATTCCCGCATCCTATGCGATTCAGTTGACCGGTCAGGCAGGGGGTTCATCCATGACAAGAAAAGTACGGATGGCAATGGTCGGAGGCGGCAAGGAATCCTTTATCGGCCCCTATCACCGGATGGCTGCCCAGATGACCGGCCGGATTGAGCTGGTCTGCGGCGCCTTCGGCAGCACCCGGCACCGCTCGTTTGAGGGTGGCGAAGATCTCTTTCTGGCCCGCGACCGGGTCTACGGCGCCTACCGCGACATGCTGCGCAAGGAGGCCTCGCAGCCGGACGATGTGCGGCCGGACTTCATTGTCATCACCGCACCCAACAACCTGCACTACCCCGTGGCCATGGCCGCGCTGGATGCCGGCTTTCATGTGCTCTGTGAAAAGCCGCTCACCACCAGCCTGGACGAGGTGACAAACCTCGGCCGTAAGCTGGAAGACAAGCAACGCCTGCTCGGCCTGACATTCTCCTACAGCGGATACCCCATGGTCCGCCAGGCACGCCAGCTCATCCAGGATGGCAAGCTTGGAATGATCCGGCGCGTGGTGGTTGAATCTGCGCAAGGGTGGATGGCCACCCGCCTGGAAACTGCCGGCAACCGCCAGGCCAGCTGGCGGGCAGACCCGCGACGCGCAGGCCCGAGCGGCTGCATGGCAGACCTGGGTGCGCATGGTGCCTATCTCACAGAACTGCTCACCGGTCTGGCTATCACAGAGGTGAGCGCCGACATGCACGCCTGTGTGGCTGGCCGACAGCTGGAGGATGACGGCGCCGTACTCTTCCGTCTGGCCAATGGCGCGCAGGGGGTCCTCTGGACCAGCCAGATCAGCATTGGCGAAACAGGTAACGAACGCATACGCATCTTTGGTGACAAAGGGAGTCTGGCCTGGGAACTCGACACGCCCGACAAACTGGCCTTCCACAACCTCAACGGCGCGTCCGAAATCCTGCGCTCCGCGCCACTGCTGCCA
>CAILAY010000004.1 GCA_903832285.1 uncultured beta proteobacterium
AGCGGTCGCGTCAGTACTTTCGAAACTTGCCCAAGTGGTCGTCACCGTGCCTGGCTCCAGCTTCAACTTCACAATTGCCGGCTCGGTAGCCGGGCAGTACACAACCGGCGTGAACCTCGGCCCGATTGTTTTCACCAACTAAGCATTACGCCCATCGACCCCGCCCCATGGCGGGGTCCTCTTTAAAACTGGGAGTATCCCTGATGCAATTCAAACTTCGATTGATCCCTGCCGCGACCGCAACCTTGATGTTGGTCGCCTGCGGCGGCGGGGCCCCGGCCCCGGCCCCGGTGGTCGCGGCCGTGCCGACCAGCGGCAGGGTTGTTGACGGCTATCTCAGCTTTGCGAAAGTTATTTGCGACGTGAACGATAACGGCGTGGCTGATGCCAGCGAACCGGTCGTGTACACGCTGGTCGATGGCAAGTTCACCTTCCCCGATGGCTGCAAGCACGGACTCATCGCCAGTGGCGGCACCGACACTGTCACCGGCTTGCCCTTCACCGGAGAGCTCAAGGCCCCCGCTGGAGCAACCGTGGTCACGCCGCTCACGACACTCATCGCCGCAGGACTGACACAGGCACAGGTCAATGCGGCGTTGGGGCTTCCGGCAGGCACCGACCTGCTCAACACCGACCCGGCAGCAACATCGGGAGCCGCGCTGGTCAATGGCGACCTGTTCAGGAAGAGTCTTGCGGTCGAGCAACTGCTGCAGCAGACCATGGAAGTGTTGATCGGTCTGGCCGGCGCCACGGGAAGCGCAACCACACAGCCCGTGTACAACGAGGTGGCTGCGGCCTTCGCCACGGCGCTTGCGGGCGGCGCCAAGCTCTACAGCGATACCAACACGCTCGACCCAGCGGTTGTTACGCTGCTGGTGCAGGCGGCCGCGCTGCGGGTCTCCACTGCGACCGCAGTCAGTAGCGATGTCAAAAACGCGCTGATCGCAATCAACTTGCCGGCGTTGGCGTCCGTGGCGGCTGGTGGCATGGTGGTCCAGGCAAACACCATCCTGCAAGCGAGCGACGCCAATCTGGCGGCAGCGACGACAACTGCGCAGAGCAGTTCCTATATCACCGATTACATCAAAGCCAACAAGACCGCCTTGAGTGGGTCGCCCAGCGCCGCGACGATTGCCGCGCTGAGTTCCACGCTGAACAGCGATGTCAGCACTGGGACGAACAGCTTGATCGCCGGCGGCACCGTGCTACTGTCCTTTGACGAGGCTGTAGCCGCCTTCTCCGGGATGGGAGCCTACGGCGGCGCCTTGCCAGATGTCGTCGCCGGTCCTAGCGGCGGGAACGGAAATGCGCTCAAGATTGTCAAGCCAAGCAACCCTGGAACCACCTGGGGTGGCGCCTACTTCGGCGTTGCACCCATCCCCTTCACGGCAACGCGCAAGTCGATCACGGCCCGTGTCTATTCAACGGTTGCCAATTCTGTGATCATGTTCAAAGTGCAGGTATCCGCGAACGATTTTGTCGAGATCGCCAGTGCACCCACGGGGCCGGCCAATACGTGGAGCACGGCGACTTGGAACTTCAGCACAGTGAACCTGACCGAGGCCTACACGACGATAGCGATCACCCCTGACGCAACCCGGGTCACCGATGGCCAGACCTATTACCTGGACGACATCACGCTAGCGCCGGCATCAAGCGGTTCCGGCAGTGGAGGCGGCTTGAGCACGACGCCGACGACCGCCGCCCCAGCGCCAGCCGCCCTGGCCGCCAATGTGATTTCAATCTACAGCGACGCCTACACCAATCTCACAGGTACCGATTTCTTTCCCAATTGGGGGCAGACTTCCGTCGTAACTGACGTCTTGATCGCCGGCAACGCCACCAAGGAAATCACCAACCTGAACTACCAGGGAATCGCACTGGCTGCACCGATCGACGTCTCTGGCATGAGCAAGCTGCATCTGGACGTGTGGTCCGGGGCAGCGGGAACACTGAGTGTGGGTCTTATCACCAGCGCAGCGGCATCCGGTGGTGCGGCGTTGAAGACGGAATTGCCGCAAACACTGGCAGCCGGCTGGAATAGCCTCGACATTTCGTTAACTTCGTTCACTGCGCCGAACCTGGCCAAGATAGACCAGCTAGATTTGGTCGGCACTGGGACCATTTACTACGACAACTTGTATTTCTGGAAGGCGCCTGCCGTCGTGGACACCGTGCCCCCGACGCTGAACATCACCGACAACACGACCGCATCGACGGCCACCGCACCCGTGACCTTCACTTTCGCCTTCAGCAAGGACGTGGGCGCCAGCTTCAACATCAGTGACATCGTAGTCGCTGGAGGTACAGCCGGTGTGTTGACCAAGGTGGATGCGACCCACTACACGCTGGTCGTAACGCCCACCGCGAATGCGACCGGAACGATCAGCGTAAGCGTGGCCGCTGGCACGTTCCAGAACACCAGCAATATCAGCAACACGGCCGCTGCCAGCGCTTCGCACGCATTCAACACGGTGCCTTCGGCGCCCACCGACTACGTTTCTATTACGGGCGATGCGATCGGCCTGTTCGACGGCACGACCACGACCTCGTACTCAATGGCGGACTTCCAGTCCGCCGCGGGCATCAGTGTGAAGTGGCCGATGGCCAGCACGACGGCGTTGCGACTGCAGTTGACTGAGACCGGGAACTTCACCATGGCCCCGGGACAGACGCTGACGGCTGCCGTGCAAATCACCGAACAGCGCACGGGTGGCCTCGGCGAGATTCGCGGCTACATCCAGAATGTCAGCATCTCCAAGGTAGGGCACATCGTGACGCTGACCGTACCGAACCCAGCTTCCGCACTGATCTATGGCGTGTCGGGCGACGGCACCAAGAACGCGGTCATCGACTTCAGCAGCGCTGTTGCCGGCGTGACGAATACCCTGACGACGGCGACGGGTTTTCTCAACAACCTGGTGTTTGGCGATGTAGTCGCCTATGCGGTGAACAACGTCAGCAATGACTTCACCGGCATCAACGCGTTGCGCGGCACGTACAAGGTGACGCTGGTCGTGACCGATCTGCCACTTCGAAACGCCGACGGCAGCAAGTTCCCGTCTTACACGATTCAGGTGCCAACTACAATCGGCTCAGGTGGAGCGCCGGGCACTGTCGTTCCGGTCACGGGCTGGGGTCTGCAGGGGTATATCACCCTAATAGCACCCTGACCGACTACGGCCTTGTTTCAGTACCGTCCCCAAGTAGCCGGTACCAAAAGTGGGGATGAAGATAGTGATTCACTTAATTGTGGGGCTGGTGTGGCTAGCGTTGTCGTTGTCGGCCGCAGCGGCTCCGCTGGATGCGCTGTTGACAGCCTTGCCAGAGAAGGCCTCGTCACTGGGTTTTGTCGAACTGGGGCTGGATCGTATGAACGGTTCACTCGATTTCTTCAAGGTGCGCGACAAGGATCCTGCGACGGTGGGCACCAGGACGGGTGACTACCGCGGTGCGCATGTGGCCGGGTCGGTGCTGGTAGGCAATGGTCTGTGGCTATCGGGCAGCCTGTGGCAGCGCGCCATAGACACGGCAGCAGACACCTACCACTACGACAGTTGGCAGGTGTCGGGCCTGTACCGATTCATCGAGGCGGCCGAGCATCGCCCAGCCGTGGCTTTGCGACTGGCGGCCTGGGGTAATCGAGCTGCGCAGACCGAAACCACAACACCTGTGACGGTCCCCGGCGCGATTCTCAATACGGTCAAAGTCACCGCTCCGGCCGACCGTCAGTTGCAGGCTGATCTTGTTGGAACATGGATGCCGATGCCGAACCTGGACGTCAGCGCGATGCTCGGAGTCGGCGCTACCCAACTTTCCTACGGTGCCTTGACCGCGACGACGAAGCGCAATGGCTGCGACTACAACCTTGCTTTCAACGGCAATGATATTTATGGCAGCTTGGCCGCGCCCTGCAATTCCAGTGGCGGTGTGATCCAGCAGTTCTACGACCGCAGTGGGGACTACGGGGTAGACGTGGTCAAGGAGATCGCGTGGCATGGCGCCTTTGCGCAAACTGGTGTCAACCTGGCGTGGCGCAGCGAGCCCTGGACCCTGGTGGCCGGCTACGTTTTTCTGGTGGTGCGGCGAGATGCGGTTGACAGCATTCTGGCGAGCCGCGGCAAGCCTGTCCACACGAAGAACCAGAACGTTACGCTGGAGGCCGACTACCGCTTTCACCCGCACTTGAGCGGCTTCGTGCGCACTCAGCTCAGCAGCAACCTGTTCTTCAACGATATTCCAGTGACCTACAACAGCGCCACTTCGGAGCGCTTTGGGCATCGCTATTCGCTATACACGATCGGGCTGCGCGCCGAATTCTGATGACCTTCTCCCCCTCTACGTACGTGAAGAGACGACACCAGCAGGTCGCACAGGTGAGTAAGAGAAAAGATCCGCATTGCCCAGCCTCGGCAAATTGGAAACGGCGCAAACCGAGTGGCAAAGATGGAGAGCAATCACCCATGTCAGTTTTTGGTCGGACCCGAATGCACGCTTCTGTGAATTGACTGCCCGTCTACCGACATGGGCATGTGGCACGCGATTGATATTCGTCTGCGGTGCGCACCACCGAACTTCAGCCCGTCGTTGATGTTTTATTGCGATAAAACCCATAATGCACGGCGAGGCATGGTCCCACTCAAGCGAACATGCCACCAAGCAATTCCAATGCATCTTGACTTGATTCGCCATGCCGCCCTACGTTCCCCAAATTCGCCTGTACCAGAACTGGTTGACCGCTGAGCGTGGTCGCACTTTTAACCACTACGACGACCTGTGGCGCTGGTCGACCACCGATCTGGAGGGCTTTTGGCAAAGCATCTGGGACTACTTTGCATTGCAATCGCCCACGCCCCATAGCGCCGTACTTGCCAGCCGCGGCATGCCGGGTGCGCAGTGGTTCCCAGGTGCGCAGGTCAACTACGTGCAACAGGTGCTGCGTCATGTGGATGCTGCCCACGCGGCGGGAATGCGTGCCATCCTTAGCCACAACGAAAAAAGCCTGGCCGCTGGCACGCACCGGGAGTTGAGTTGGTCCGAGTTGCGTCGACAGGTCGCCTCGCTCGCCCTGCATTTGCAAGCGCAGGGGGTACAGCCGGGGGACCGCGTTGCGGCCTACCTGGCCAATACGCCCGAAACAATCGTGGCATTTCTTGCCACGGTCAGCATTGGAGGCGTGTGGAGTTTGTGTGCACCGGACATGGGCACCAACGCCGTGCTCGATCGCTTTCAGCAGATCGCGCCCAAGGTGCTGATCGCCTGCGACGGTGTGACCTATGGCGGGCGAGATCTGGACCGCAGAGCCGTTGTGGCGGAACTGTGCGCCGCACTGCCGTCCGTGAAGCATCTGATCCTGCAAGCCAACCTGGGGTTGGATCTGGATGCGCTGGAAACAGCCGCCGGACGCGCGCTATTTACGCTGGCCACATCCAGAAATGATGCAAGCACTTTGCGCTTCGAGCCGCTTTGGCTGCCGTTTGATCATCCGCTGTGGATTGTCTACTCCAGTGGCACCACGGGGCTGCCCAAGGCCATCGTACACAGCCACGGCGGCACCGTACTGGTGGCTCTGGCGCTCAAGTGCCTGCAAAACGATATTGGCTGTAGCTACCACCCCAACTCGTTCGGCGAACGCTACCATTGGTACAGTTCCACTGGCTGGGTGATGTGGAATGCCCAGGTGGCGGGCTTGCTGGGCGGCACCACCTGCTGCATTTTTGACGGCAATCCGGGCGGCGTCACAGTCGATGCTACTGGCAACAAACAGGCACCCGACTGGACCACGCTGTGGCGTTTTGCGTCGCAGATGGGCGTCACTTTTTTTGGCGCCGGGGCGGCGTTTTATGCCAACTGCCTGAAAGCCGACCTGGACCTGCGAACCTGTGGTGACCTGTCGCGTGTGCGAGCCTTGGGAAGCACGGGCTCGCCACTCAGTGCCGAGGCGCAAGCCTGGGGCACCGAGCAATTTCGACGGCTGTGGGACGACGCAGCGCATCGTGATACTGAGCACGGCGCAGTTGCCTCCGGCATCAATCTATGCACCGAGCCAAGCGCAGCGGGCCAGCGCGGGGGCGACATCTGGTGGTGCAACATCTCGGGCGGCACCGACTTTGCCGGAGCATTCATAGGTGGCAATCGTGAGCTGCCGCAAAGGGCTGGCGCCATGCAGTGCCGTGCGCTAGGCTGTGCGGTGCAGGCTTGGGACGACCAGGGGCAGCCGGTGACAGACGAGGTTGGCGAACTGGTGTGTACCGAGCCCATACCCAGCATGCCGCTGTACTTTTGGGGCGACATGAACAACCAGCGCTACCTTTCCAGCTACTTTGATACCTACCCCGAGGTCTGGCGCCACGGCGACTGGCTCAAGGTGGGCGCGGACGGCAGTTGCATCATCTACGGCCGAAGCGACGCCACCATCAATCGCCACGGCCTGCGTATGGGCACCAGCGAGTTGTACAGCGCAGTGGAGGCCCTGCCCGAGGTGCTGGATTCCATGGTTGTGGACCTGGAATACCTGGGCCGTGAAAGCTATATGCCGCTGTTCGTGGTACTGCGGGATGGCCGGGTGCTCGATGACGCCGTGCGCAAGAGCATCGTGGAGGCCATCAAGAGCGCTTTGAGCCCACGCTTTGTGCCCAATGAAATTTTTCAAGTGGCGGAGATTCCGCGCACCCTGTCGGGCAAGAAGCAGGAGTTGCCAATCAAGAAACTGCTGCTGGGTCAGCCGCTGGAAAAAGTGCTGAACCGCGAAACCATGGCCAACCCGGGTTGCCTGGATTGGTATGTGACCTTGGCCCACACCCGTCAAGTCAATCCACCCGTGCACCCGACACCTTGACCACCTGCGCCCACTTCTTGTGTTCGCTATCGATCAAGGCGGCAAATTGCGCGGGTGTGTTGCCGCTTGGAATGGCGCCCTGCAACAGCATCTTCTCGTTGATGCTCGGATTGCTGAGCGCCTTGGCGACCTCCTGCTGCACCCGGCTCACCACCTCGCCCGGTGTACCCGCGGGGGCCAGCAGGCCAAACCAGCTGGTGGCTTCAAAGCCCTTCAAACCTGCAGCCTCTTCGACTGTGGGGACGTTGGGAATGGCAGCCGAGCGTGTGGCACTCGTCACAGCCAAAGCCTTGAGCTTGCCGCCCTTGATGAGTTGCATGGCAGAGGGAAGATTGTCAAACATCACGTCCACCTGACCTCCGACCAAATCCACCAGTGCCGGGCCTGAGCCCCGATACGGAATGTGCGTCATGAAGATGCCGGTCTGGCTCTTGAACAGCTCACCCGCCAGGTGGATTGAGGTGCCGTTGCCGCTGGAGGCCATGTTCAGCTTGCCGGGGTTGGCCTTGGCAAATTGAATGAAATCTCGCACATTGTTGATGCCATTGGCGCGGGCAGTTTCGGCGGGCACCACCATCACATTGGGCACGCTGGCCACCAGCGTGATGGGAGCAAAGTCCTTGATCGGGTCGTAGGGCAGCTTGGGATAGAGTGCACGGTTGATGCCGTGCGTGCCCACCGTGCCCATGAGCAGCGTGTAGCCGTCGGCAGGCGCCTTGGCAACCGCATCGGCACCCAGGTTGCCACCGGCACCAGGCTTGTTGTCCACCACAAACTGCTGACCAAAAACTTTAGACAACTCCGGTGCAATGGAACGCGCCAGAATGTCAGTCGTGCCTCCAGGCGCGAAGGGCACCACGATATGCACCGGTTTTGCGGGCCATGCGCCTTCGGCCCATACCGGGGTGTTGGCCAGAACCACCAGTGCAACTACGCTGGCAAGCACCAATCGACGATTCGCAATCATGTGATGGCAGGCCATGACGTCTCTCCTGTTGGCTTGTTTGCTGACCATCATAGCGACCAGCGGCATAGCAACCCCGCGCCATCTGCCAAGGTCGCTGACGGGCAGTCAGTTCACCAAAGCGTGGACCCGGTTACGACCATCAACTTCGGCTGCGTCGCTTCTCCATTGCCGACGTTGGGCTCGTGAGAGTTCCAGAAAGCGGTCATAGACCTGACGAAGGAGGTTGGGCAGGGCATAGCGCACGAGTAGCGACTCGGTAGTGCCGGCGAGCAATGGATGCTATGACTCTTGTATGGCCCGTGCCGTTCATGGCATGGGGTGCATCTCAAAGGCCAATTCGCCACCTGCCGTCAAATTGCCATAGTTGATTGACTTGGCCTGCAACACTGCACCGTTCCATCGCACCACTCTGGCCCATGGATGCGATTCATCGAAATGCGGCGCTCGAATCTGAAGCTTTTTACCGTTGGCAAGCAACAATCGGGCAGATCTAACTTCCGGCGCACCGATGACGAACTCACCGCTTGCTGGCACGACGGGATAGAACCCCAGCGTGGCGAGTACGTACCATGCACTCATTTGTCCGGCGTCGTTGTTGCCGATGATGCCGTCGGGTTTGTCGCTGTAAAAGCGGCGATGGATTTCGCGCAATCGCGCGTGACCGTGCCCGGGTGTTGGCGTGTAGGCGTAAAGCCAGGCGATGTGGTGACTTGGTTCATTGCCGTGCGCATATTGACCGATGATTGCTTCCTGTCCAAGAAATGGATTGGTCTTGAGCGTATTGAGGC
>CAILAY010000005.1 GCA_903832285.1 uncultured beta proteobacterium
CGCTGTTATGGGCGGCGTTTGAGGATGCCCACATCAACGCCAGGCTTGAAGGTCCGGTGGAAATTCCGATGAAGTATTTCACGTCGGCAATCGAGGCCGCACTTCTTCTCAGCGCTGAACGCGACGCGCCCACACTCACGTTCGATGCCGGGTTTTGGGCACAGATGGTGGAGCGCAGTCGCTACGTGATGGCGCGCCACGCCACGCGCTCCATGGTCATGGCGATAACCAATCACTGAACTTCCATGGACGTGCTCCCGCAACTGCCGACGACAGCGGTCACGCACGCGGCGGCGGCACCAACGTGCACACGCGAGGAGAGCTGGCGCTATACGGCGCGACCTGAGTGGAGCAGCACTGGCGAATCGATGTGGATGCGATTGTCCAAGTTCTCCTACTGCAACCGCTTGTCGGTCATCGAGCTCAGTGCCCTCTTTGGCGCACACCGCCCTGACATTGAGTCCGGTGTGCGCGACCTGCGACAGGCAAATCCGTGGGACTTGCGGGCCATGGCCACGGTCTTGAATGCTTCTGCCACCGACGTGCTGTGCGGGTTTTGCGGGAACCTGCCGCCAATTCTGGGGCACACGGCAACTGAGCTTCGGTACTGCGCTGCCTGCTTGAAACTGGGATTCCATGCGGCGTGGTTTCAGTGGCTGACCGTTGAGCGCTGCCCACTGCACGGATTGCCATTGAGGGTCGGATGTGCGCGCTGTAGATTGGCGATTCCCTATGTGCTGGGCCATGACCTCGCTGCCACACCGCTGACATGCTCTCGCTGTGGCAAGTTGTGGATACCCCGATTGGGAAAACCCGCGGGGCGCTGCGTTCCTCTGGGGCGACGTGATGCGCGCGTTTTACGCAGGTGGTGCGTGTACGTCAGGTATGTCGTCGATGAGGAGCATCAACGGTGTCGCGATCTCACTACCGGGCGGTTCACCGCGGCCATGAAACGCAGTTCACGCGCCGCCGCTGGAACGCCCCTGCTGACGCTGGTCAATCGCCTGTTTGACGTGCCACCGCCCTTGCCGATGCAATTGCTGGCGCGGCGCGATGTACATCGGCATGAGCGATTCGTCAGCGCGGAGCGGCGCTCGTTGCCAACGACTCATCGTGGGGTTGAATTTGAGCGCGAGCAGTGGCCTCATTTTGCGGAAGAATTCGTCGGCTACGAGCATCAGGTTGTACGTGCGCGCTGTCAGTTGTTTGCCCATGCGACCAAGGAGTGCGATAGTGGGCGTTGGCAACACTTGCTTGAAAGTGATGTGGTGGTGCCCACGAGCGCGATGCAATTTGAAACGGTTGCAGCCTTGGGATGGGCCATCAGTTGGCTCGGCCGAACTCGGGCATTGGCTCCAGCGGATTCAACCTCAACGCCAGCCCTGGGTCTGACCGCTTGGTTGGCGTGTCTGGCACCGCGAGAGCAAAGCACGCATCGAGGTCTGCGCAACAAACAGGTGCTTGAATGGCTGAGTGAAGATTTGCGCTTGTCGGCATGGATGTGGCTGCGGATCGCGCGATTCATGCAGGCAAAAGGCGGCTACTTGCTGAATGGCGCCATGGTCAATCTGCAGGATTTGGCAAACGCACGGCGTAAGGAATCCGCATAGTGTTGCGTGTTTACTTCAATTAAATCGTAAGCCTTTGATTTCAAAGAGAAATTAACCTCAAGCATCGCAAACGGCGAGATAGTTGCGACTTTACTAGCAAAACCGTATTAACTTTACTTCGTTTGACAGCGGGGGCGACG
>CAILAY010000006.1 GCA_903832285.1 uncultured beta proteobacterium
ACAGGCAATTCGCGGCCGCTCTTTCCAGATCGACACGCACTGTCAGATCGTCTGGAATATCATCTTCTTGTAGCCAACGTCTGGCATGTGCTGGCGCTGCGTAACTGTCCGGCAAACCGCATGGTGCGATTTTCGCGCGGTAGCGATGTAGAGGCGAGTGAGATCAGGCCTGCTGCCAGACATCCGGCAGGAGCGCGCGGAGCTGTTCGGGCGTCTTCGCGGCGGGCAGGCGGCGGAAGACATCGCGCAGATAGGCGAACGGTTCAACCTGGGCACGCTTACATGTGGCAACCAGTGTCATGAGGTTGGCGGCCGCGCGGCCGCCGCGCTCGCTGCCGAAGAAGAGCCAGTTGTTTCTTCCAAGGGCGACCGGGCGGATCATCTGCTCGACTGGGTTGTTGTCAATCGGCAGGCGCCCATCCTTTGTGTATTCTGTCAGACGATCCCAGATCTTGTGCGTGTAGTTCAGCGCCTTGCCCAGATCGTCCTTCGGTGGCGTGCCAGGAATGAGTTCATCCAGGCGCGTGCGGATGCGCGTGAGCACTGGCACCGCAAGCGATTGACGAACCTTTGCCCGGCGGGCGTTGTCCTTGTCGCGTGCTTCGGCTCGTTGCGCGGAAGTGGCATCTGGCGGCAACACGGTGTCCACCAGCGATTGCTCGACTTGGTAGAGCTCCCGGATCATGGCAATGAACTCCGCACCTTCCTTGGGATAACCGCCACGGTGTGCATTCAAGAAGTAGCGCCGCACATGGGCCCAGCATCCAATGAAGGTCAGGTCATCTCGTTCCTTGTCCAGCATCTCATAACTTTTGTACGCATCGCACACGATCCGACCTGCGTATTTTGCAAAGAACTTTCGCGGGCCGTCGGTTGATCGGCCATTTGTGAAGTCGAACACGGTCCATGGACCTTCGCGCGGTGAAACGGTCGTAACCCAGAGGCGCGTTTCGCGCGTGCGCTGGCCGCGTGGCTTGTCAGATTTATAGTCCTGCATGTCGACCGGCGTATCGTCGTTGTGCACCAGTTTCGTGGCGAACAACTCCTTCATGATCGCATTCACCAGCGGTTGCACGGCCTCGCCGCAAGCGATCGCCCAGTCGCACATCGTCTGTCGCGTGATCTCGATGCCCGAGCGTGCCAGGATGTGCTCCATACGATTGAGCGGCAGGTGATCCACGTACTTGGAGACCACCAGATGCGCCAGCAGGCTTTCATCCGCCAAGCAACGCTCGACGATTGAGGCGGGGACCGGAGCAATGATTACGCCGTTTTCTTCCTGCCCCATGGGGCTGCCATACTTGAGGCGGCGGGTGACCTTCACGAAAATGCGGCCGGGCTCGTAGGCGATGCGCTCCGTGTCCTCATGGCCGATCTGCGGGCGTGGCGTGCCGTCCGGAAGCGTCTTCTCGGCTTCTGGAACGTCCAACTCGATCACCTCGCGTGGCAGGTTGGCCGGCAACTCACCGCGGCCGTGCGGTGTGTGGCGGCGCGTGTGCTCGGCCACCTTTGTTTCAACCACAGGCGCAGCGGCAGCAGGAGCCGCAGGCGGATTCTG
>CAILAY010000007.1 GCA_903832285.1 uncultured beta proteobacterium
GCGGATGCGTGCATGGGCCACAGGGCTGCGCAATATCGCACCGATCAGGGCATCGCGTGCTGGCAGGTCGGCCGTGTACAAGGCACGTCCGGTCACCTTCTCGATGCCGTCAATGAGAGGTTGGCGCACGCCGACGGCGTGTTGTCGGGCTGAAGTGTCCAGCGCGCTGCTCATGCTGCCGCCTTGGCCGTCAGGGCCAGCTGGGCCGCAGCCGCCTGCACCGATTCGATGATCTTCACGTAGCCGGTGCAGCGGCAAATATTTCCTGACAAGGCGGTGCGAATTTCCTCCTCGTTCGGGTCGGGATTGCGCAGCAACAATGCCTGGGCTGCCATGATCATGCCCGGCGTGCAAAACCCGCATTGGGTCCCCAACTTCTCGTGGAACGCCGATTGCAATACGCTCAAGCTTCCCTCCTGCGCCAGGTGCTCAATGGTGCGGATATCGCAGCCTTCGCAACGGCAGACCAGGGTGATGCATGAAAGGCGCGGCTGGCCGTCGACCAGTACGGTACAGGCACCGCACTCGCCACCGTCGCACCCGCGCTTGGCACCGGTCAGCCCCAGTTGATCACGCAGGTATTCGACCAGCAAGGTGTGGTCGGCCACGGCGTCCTCGCGCACGCGACCGTTGACCGTGAGTTGAACGATACGTTTTGCCACACCTACTCCTTGGGGCGCAGGTCTCGCACCCGAACCGCTTTACCTTGCGAGCGCGGAATCTCGCCCGGCAGCTTGACCACGACCTCGGCCGTGATGCCCACCATAGACTTGACCTGATGTGCCACGTCCAGGACGACTGAAGGAAATACTTCCTCGGGCACTCCGCTTTGAATCTCGACCTCGATCGTGATGCGATCCAGTGTGCCGTGTCGTTGCAACACCAACTGGTAATGCGGGGCGATCATGGCGCGACCTACCAGCACCGCCTCGATCTGCGAGGGATAAACATTCACCCCGCGCACGATCACCATGTCGTCGCTGCGGCCGGTGATGCGCAGGATGCGCAAATGCGTGCGACCACAGTCGCAGGGGGCGGTGGTGACCCGGGTGATATCGCGCGTTCGGTAGCGCAGCATCGGCAAGGCCTCCTTCGTGAGTGTGGTGATCACCAATTCGCCCGCGTTGCCCTCGGGTACGGGTTCATGGGTTTCGGGGTCGAGAACCTCAAACAGGAAATGGTCCTCCCAACCGTGCAGACCCGCCTGGGCGGTGCATTCGCAGGCGACCCCCGGTCCCATGATCTCGGACAGCCCGTAGATGTCGATACCCTTGAGTCCCAGGCGCTCCTCAATCTCGCGGCGCATGGCAAGGCTCCAGGGTTCGGCCCCAAACACGCCCACGCGCAGCGCGCTCTTGCGCAAATCGACGCCTTGTTGCTCTGCCATCTCAGCGATCGCCAATGCGTATGACGGCGTTGCACACAGCACGCGCGCCCCCAGATCCATGATCAGGGCAATCTGCCGTTCTGTTGATCCTCCCGACACTGGCACCACCGTGGCACCGAGCCGCTCCGCTCCGTAGTGGGCGCCAAGACCGCCCGTGAACAGACCGTAGCCATAGGCGTTGTGAATCACGTCACCGGCACGCGCACCGGCCGCGTGCAGGCTTCGCGCCATCAGCGTGGCCCAGTTGTCGATGTCAGTTGGGGTGTAGCCCACGATGGTAGCCTTGCCGGTCGTGCCGGACGAGGCATGCAGGCGCGCGAGGGCGCCCACCGGTCGGGCAAACATACCGTAGGGATAGGTGTCCCGAAGATCGGACTTGAGGGTGAAGGACAGGCGGCGCAGATCGTTCAGGTTCCTGATGTCCTCCGGGGACACACCCGCATCATCCATGCGCTTGCGATGCAGCGCCACGTTGTCATAGGCATTGCGCAGGGTTCTTCTCAAGCGCTCGAACTGCAGTGCGGCCAGCGCCTCGCGGGGCATGGTTTCCACGCTGTGGTCGAAGTAGCTGTCAGCGCCGTGCGCGTGGGTCCGAAGGGTTGTCATGGTTTTGTCGCCGAGGGCGTCTTCGTGGTGCTGATGGAGGCTTGGCGGTGCATGGCATCGGGGACGCCGCGCACCGGAATTTTGACCAGCGAGAAGCCCTGATTGAAGCTGGCGCGGGTCACGAGTGTGAACTTGGCATTGGCACCGGCAAAAGCGGCGCACACACCGGCAACGGCCAGCAGTGCGGCTTGAATTGCGCCGCTGCTCATGCTGGCGGCAATGCCAAGCAGCAGCATGGGAGCCAGCGTTCCGGCGAGCCACAGGAATCGTCCTGCGCGGTCCAGTGCAGCACCAGCGCGCGGCGCCAGGCTCGCCTTCACGGCGCGCCGGTAATGCGTCCAGACGGCGATTCTTGCCAGTAGCAGCACAGCCAATGCGAGCAGCGCGTAGGATTCGAAGCGCTGCTGAAACAGACTCTGAATCTGCAACAGGCCGCAGCCTTCGCACAGACCGGTGACGAGCATAAAGGCAGACAGCGATCGGGGACGCCACGCCGGAATGCCACGCGCTGCCGGCAGCATGCGGCTTTGGCAATAGAGAAACGCCAGCGCCACAGCGGCCGCGATCCAAAGCCACCCGCTCAGGCCCAACAGTGCCAGCAAGCCCGACGGAAACAGCAACAGGCCGACAAAGGCTTCGCGCGACATCCACGACGTTTTCGGGTTGAAGAAGACGTGAAGTGCACGCAGGGGACGTCCGATCTCCAGCCAGACACACAGCAATCCGATACCGACCAGGGCCAGCGCTGCGATTACCAGCCAGATCAAGGCGGCGTCGGGTCCGGCAAAAAAAGCACTGGCCAGCAACAGACCGGTGCCCATGCCGCCGCCGATGAAGTTGCCGGCCGCGCGCCAATCCCAACTCGTCTGCTGCCAGGGATTGGGTCCGAAACCGATTGGAGTCTTCATGGAAACCTCCCATCGGTTTCAGAGAAGGCCAACTTGCGTGAGCAAGATATGCCGGAACTAAAAGTGCCAGCCGTATTCATCATTCCGCCTTGTCCCAGAGATAGTGAAAACCAGGTGCCGTGCCCAGTTCTTCGTGCATGCGAAAGCTCTGATTTTTTTCCAGCAATTGCGACACATTGCTTTGCGGATCTTCCAGATCGCCAAAGGCCAGGGCGTCGGCGATGCAAGAGTTGACACAGGCGGGCGTGGCCGCTGGATCGACACCGGGTTTCAAACCGGCGGCCAGACCCGCGTCAATGCGGTCGACGCAGAACGTGCACTTGGTGGCGACGGACAGGCGCGAATCGTCACGCCGCTGGGTTTCGTTCGGGGTTGCTGCACCGAAGGCAAAGCTGGCCTTGTCGGTCTTGTAGCGCGCCTGATAGGGGCAGGCAACAGCACAGTAGGAGCACCCTATGCAGAGGTCGTAGTCAATCGTCACAATACCGTCGGCGCGCTGCTTGGTGGCCGTGGTCGGGCAGACGTGCATGCAGGGCGGGTCTGCGCAGTGCTGGCAGCCCACCGGCACAAAGACGCGCTTGACGTTGGGGTACTCGCCGTATTCCATGTCGAGCACCCGGCGCCACTGCACCTCGGGCGGCGTGGCATTGGTGTGCCTGCAGGCAGCGGTGCAGGTCTGGCAGCCGACACAGCGGCGCAGGTCTGCCGTCATGGCCCAGCGCGTCATCTGACCCCCCTGGGCGCGCGGCCAATTTTTACGCGCACGATGTCGGCACCGGACCCCGTGGCATCGGTCAGCGAGATCGACATCGTTGCCAGCGTGTTCATGCTGGGTACGCCGAAGTCCTTGGCCACCGGTGTCTCCCAATGCGCGAACTGCCCGATCAGCAGCAGCGTGTCCGGCCGTATGCCCTGGCGCAGCACAGCATTGCCACGCACACTGCGCTTCGGGGTCGAAATCTCGATCGCATCGCCATCGGCGATGCCGAGCCTTTCAGCCGAGTTGCTGTTGATAATGACGCCGCGGTGGCCTTTGATGTTGTCAGCCACTTCGTGCATCAAGGGGATGCCGGCGTTGGCGCCCCAGGCGTACTGCATGCTGCGCGCCGTCAGCAGCCAGAACGGGTAGTCCTGTGCCTGCCCACCACTTTGCGTGATGATGGCCTCCCACAAGCCGGGGAAATCTTTCCAGAACGGCAGCGCCTGGTACTCCTTGAGCTGCTCGTCCCACCAGTTCATGTCGTGCTCGTGCAGACGCCGACCCAGTTCCGTGCCGACGCGCAGGAGCCGCTCCTGATACGGCAACTCATAGCGCAATCCGGTCTTGACCATGGTCTGGTCAAGGTACCAGGTGCTGCGTGACAGCGGCTTGGTCGCCAGACCGTGTTCCTTCCACCAATCCAGACCATGCGCGTGCCTGCCTTCGCTGACCTCGGCACTGGCAGCACGGCAGACCGCGTCCCAGATCTCGTCACGGCTGTGGCGCCGCTGTGTATCGAGCGAGAAGTCGCCGTGCACGCCCTTGAGCGGCACGCTGCCCGCGCCCTTGTTGATGGCCGCGATATAGCGGTCGGTCAGACCGGTGCGCGCCGCCAGTTCGCTGGCGATGTCGGTCATGTCGCGGGCTTCGCTGTTTCCCTGCACCACCGGTTGGCGCAGGGCGAAGCCGTTGACCTCCCAGTACTGCTCCTGGTACTTCGTGCCGCCGATGCGCATCAACTGCAGACTCTCCAGATCTGTCGCATCAGGCAACAGCACGTCGGCAAAATAGTTTGTCTCGTCACGCGTGTAGGCAAAGGCGACGGTGAACGGAAAGCGCGCCATTTTTTCACCCAGCGTGGCGGTGTCCCAATAGGAAATGGCCGGATTGGTGCGGTACAGAAACCAGACATCGGGCGGCTTGACGCGCGGCAGGCCCTTTGGCGTTTCATCCAGAAAAAGCCAGGAAAAGTGCGTCGGCCCCAGCGCCTGACTCCAGGGACCGTCGGCCGCCAGCGGCACCATGGAACGGTAGGCATTGCGGATGTTCGGACTTGGCGACCAATGCGCCTTGTCGGTCGGATTGAGTGGGAACAGCATGAAGCCATCCGGCCCGGCCTTGACGCTCTCGTGGCGCTGCGACATGGGACGCGTGAGACGAATCGTGGTGCCAATGGTTCCGCCCGGCACTTCCAAAGCACCCACCAAGGTCGCCATCAACGTGCGCGCCCAGCAGCATTCAAACCCACCCCAGCCGTTGTTCACGGTCTTGCCCAGGGTCACGGCCACCGGCCGGTAGGGCATGGTGATGCCGTCGACGTCGATCGTCTGGCCGACGCACGCGTGGTCGATGAACTCGTTGGCGATGGTGCGCATGTTCGCCGCCGGCACGTCGCAAATCGACTGCGCCCATTCGGGTGAGTAGGGCCGCATGTGCTCGACCAGGCGGGTGAAGCCCGTGCTGCCCTGAAGCTGGCCTTCGGCCAGCACGTCCTCATCGGCGCCGATCTCGATGGCATCAACCTCGTAGCTGCCTTCGATCGCTTCCCGCAGACCCGCGCTGTCGTGCGGCCTTGCACAGCCCTGCGCCAGATCCCAAACCAGCGGCTTTCGGCTGCTGCGATCACGCAGGTAGAAGCCGTTCGGGCCAACCAGGTAGGGCGATGCCGTGCGACTCGCCAGGAAGGCAACGTCCAGCCGCGCGCGTGGCACTTCGTGTAGCAGCACGTGGATCAGCGCATAGAGAAACGCAGCGTCGGTCTTGGGCTTGATCGGCACCCACTGAGCCGAACAGGCGCCGGTCACCGACAAATGCGGCTCAACCTGCACCCGTTTCAAGCCGCGCACGCGCGCCTCGGCGTGGCGCCAGACTCCAATGACACCGCCCGATGCCTCGATGTTGCTGCCGCAGGAGATCAGGTAATTGCACAGCGGCGTGTCGGGTGTGACGATGAAGGCGCGGTGCCAGAACTCGCCATACAGATGCTCGGAGTGGTAGCACTTGACGCCCTGGCCCGAGCCGAAGCCCATGTCCACCGGGCCCCAGGCTGCAAGAAAGGCCGGCAGCGTTCCCATGTAGGACTGCGGCGTGCCGGCACCGCCAAAACTGGCGGCCACGCGCGGATAGCCGGATTCGTCGAGAATGCCTGTCGCGCGCACGGCATTGAGTTTTTCTTCGATCAGGCTGAAGGCTTCTTCCCAGCTGATGGGCACGAAACCGGGGTTCTGGTCGCGACCCTTTTTCGGATTGCTGCGCTTCATCGGCGTGCCCACACGGTTCGGGTTGTAGGTCTTCTGCACCAGCCCGTAGGCCTTGACGCAGACCTTGCCGCCGCCCGGATGGACGCTGGCCGCGCAGAAGTTGGGCTCGACCTCGGTGGCCACGCCGTGCTCTACCTTGACGGTCAGCAGATCGGGGCCGGCCACGCACTGGTAGCAATAGGTCGGAACCCGGCGCACGTCCTTGTTTTCAATAGTCATCGGCGTCCCTGCAACAAGTGAAATGGCCACTGACGGAGCGTCTGCCGACTCTGGCAGGAAGGCGCCGCGCAAACCTGTCCTGATTCAGCGAGGAGGAGTGTTTCGCAAATTGTGCATTCTCGTACTTTAATGCAATAATTGCCGAAAGTACAACGGGAATCGACCCCATCGTGATCCAGAATTCCGTAAAAAAGACGTCAAGGAAAAGGGCTCCATCTGCAACAGCAGCATTGTTGCCAAGCCCCAACACAGGGCCCCCATTGACGATCCGCCCGGTGCGTCGTGGCGAACTCAAAGCGGTGATTGAAATTGATACCTTGGTCACGGGAATCGAAAAGTTGAGTTACTGGAATTCTCTCTATCGAAGGTACGCCGATGCGGTCGCGACCGGCCAGCATTTCCTTGTTGCCCTGTCCGGGAAAAACGTGGTTGGCTTTGTCATCGGCGAGGTGCGGGACTGGGAATTCGGATCACCACCCTGCGGTTGGGTGTTCGCCATCGATGTGCGTCCGGATTTCAGATTGGCCGGAACCGCTACGCAACTGCTCGGCGCCATTTGTGATGGCTTCAGGAAGGCTGGCGTGAGCAAGGTGCGCACCATGCTGTCACGTGACAACTCGCTAATTTTGTCCTTCTTTCGCAGCCAGGGGATGATGATTGGACCCTTCATTCCACTGGAGATGGATCTTGAGGCCTGATTCCCGCGTTCTGCGCCAGTGCATTGCCACAGAAATGCCCTCATGAAACTACAACAGAACACGCGGCTCGCGCTGTACAGCCTGCTGGAGTTTGCAGCCGATCCCGAGCGACAGATTTCTGCCGCTGAAATTGCACAGAAGTATGAGGTGTCATCGCACCATCTGGCCAAAGTACTGGCGGAGCTGTCACGCGTAGGCATGGTGCAGTCGGTGCGCGGTGTCGGGGGCGGATACCGTTTTGTCGGAAACGCGCGCCGGCTCACGCTCATGGATGTGATGGCGCATTTTGAAGATGTCATGCCAACCGAAAGCAACCACGGCACCGGGACCCCGGTAGGCCGGGCCATCGCCTCGGTCCTGACCGAGATCGACGAAATCGCCAAGGCGTCCATGAGTTCCATCACTTTGGCAACCATGCTGCGCCTGATCGAACGGCAACGGGCCGCCGCTGCAACGGCACATGACGCCAGACCAGACAGCGCTGCCAAAGCGCACGGCAAGGCCTGAGCGCGGTCCCGCAACGGGTCAGCGAAATTCATCGTTGCGCCCGACATGCTGCATTCATTGCGTTGCAGCGGCGCTGGCTCGGGCCTGACTGGCCGCGGCGCGCTCTTGCAAGGTGGCCCAGCCGTCATCAATCTCCGCCTGCAGCGTTGCGATATCCACGGCGGCCAGATTTCGGTAGCGGCGTTGCAGACCGAGGTAGTCCGCAACCGGCCTCACCTTGGTGGTGTGGTTGAGCGTGTAGTGATGCCCATCTTCAATCTCATACAGAGGGAAGGCTCCGGACTCGACGGCGTAGCGCGCTGTCGTCAGTCCGGCGTCATCGGCCACGCCCCATCCGTCCATGCAGGGAATCAACAGCGTGATGATGCGCGTGCCCTGCATCTTTTTCGCCTTCTCGACCTTGCGCAGCAGATCTGGCAGATGACCGGCGCTGGCGGTGGCCACGTAGGGGACCCGGTGCGCGCCCATGATTTCGGTCAGGTTTTTCTTGCGCGAGGTCTTGCCCGCGGGTGTGGAGCCGGTGCGTGCGAAGTGTGGCGTGGACGACGACTTCTGCGCGCCGGTGTTCATATAGCCCTCGTTGTCAAGACAGAAGTAGATGAAATCCTCATTGCGCTCGGCCGCAGACGACAGGCATTGAAAGCCGATGTCGTAGGTGCCGCCGTCGCCGGCGAGGACGATGACCTGGGTATCACGTTTTCCCTGGGCGTCAAGCGCGCGACGCAGCCCGGTAGCGGCGGCGGCGCTGGACTCGAGTGTGGGCTGGTACACAGGGATCTTCAGCGAACTGTAGGGCTGTGCTCCCGCGATGATGGCCATGCACGATGGCGGAATCACGGCCATCGTGTTGGGGCCCATCGCGGTCAGAATGTGGCGCACCGATAGCGCGTCGATGCAGCCCGGGCAGGCGGCGTGCCCCGAGCACAGCATGGGTTCCTGGTTGGCTTGCTGGATCTGGATCATGGTACGCGTCCCTTTCACTGCACCCACTGCGAATCGGCCAACACTTCGCCCCGTCTGGCCTGCTGCACGAACTCGACAATCTTCGCGGGCGATACGTTGACACCGCCCACGCCGGCCAGCAGGCCGTGGATGCGCGGCGTCACCGAGCTTCCATACAGGGCGGCGCGCAGTTCCTGATGCAGCACGCCGCCGTGCCCGGGGGAATAGTTGCGGTCGAGCACGATCACTTCGTCGACGCCCGACAGCGCTTCACGCAGCCCTGCCGTTGGCAGGGGACGAAACAGCCGCACCTTGACCAGGCCCACGGCCAACCCCGCGTCACGCATGAGATCCACCGCGTCGCGTGCGGTGCCGCACATGCTGCCCATGGTGACAACGACGCTGCGCGCGCCGTCGCAGCGGTAGCGCTCGATCACGCCGTGGCATCGGCCCGTCAACTTCGACCACTCGACGTCTGCCTGCGCTGCCAGCGCCGGCACGCGCGCCATGGCTTCGGACAGGGCCTGACGATGCCGGAAGAACATCTCCTGCGATACCACGTTGCCCCAGGACTCGACCTTGTCGGTGTCCAGGCGGTGCGGAGGATCGAATGCCGGCAGATAGCCATCGACCAGACTCTGCTCCGGCACCGATACCGGCTCGAGCGAGTGCGAGATGTAGAACGCGTCCAGATTTACCATCGCCGGAACCAGCACCTGCTCGGCCACGCGGAACGCCTGTATCACCGTGTCAAGCGCCTCCTGCGCGCTCTCCACGTAATACTGGATCCAGCCCGTGTCGCGCTGCGACAGGCTGTCGGTCTGGTCCGGCCAGAATGCCCATGGCGAGGCGACGGTGCGGTTCACGTTGGCCATCACGATCGGCGCGCGTGCGCCGCTGGCGTAGTGCAGTAGCTCGTGCATCAAAAGCAGACCCTGGGACGCGGTCGCGGTGAACACGCGCGTGCCCACCAGCGAGGCCGGAATGCAGGCCGACATCACCGAATGCTCTGACTCCGGGGTGATGATTTCGGCGTCGAAGCTGCCCTCGGCGGCAAAGGCCGTGAGTTGCTCCAGCACCGGCGTTTGCGGCGTGATCGGATACACCGGAACCACCTTCGGGCGGGCCAGACGGGCACCCCAGGCCACGGCCTGGTTGCCGGTGAGCAGCATCGATTTCCGAGGGGCGCTCATCGCAGTTCCTCCTGCATGGTCATGGATCCGGTCGGACATTCCTTGACGCACAGACCGCAGCCCTTGCAGAAATCGGTCAGCACGATGTAGCTGTTAGCCACACGCTTCACTGCCATGTCCGGGCAGTACACGACGCAGTTGTCGCAATTGATGCAGGTGCCACAGGAGAAGCAGCGCTCGCTCTCGGACAGCGCCTGTTCAATATCCAGCCCGAGCTGCACTTCGGCGTCGCGCGCCAGGCGCTCCTGCGCGTCCAGCAGGCCCGTGTGCGCCCGTTCCTTTTTGGGGTGGTACCACGTGCTGATGGCCGCCAGCGGCACCAGCGGCTCGTCATCGTAGTAGGGTTCGGTCTCGGCGCTCGATGCGCTATGGCGCCGACGCAACTCACCAGCGATGGCGCGCGCCGCACGCTGGCCCATGCCCACGGCCTCGGTGACGAAGCGCGCCATGCTGGCCATGTCGCCACCAGCGTAAACGCCTTCAGCGCTGGTGGCCAATTGCGCGTCCGTGCGCAACAGTCCGCCCGCAGCAGCATAGCCCTCGCCCAACACCGAGAGATCCGGGTCCTGGCCGATTGACGAGACAACAGCGTCGGCGGTAATCGCGAAGCCGCTGCCCTGCAGGTCGCTGAGCGTGAACTGCCCGCGCCTCGCACCGGCAACAAAGGACACGCGAAGGCAGTTCAGCGTCAGCCCTTCGGCAGCTTCGCTCACGCTGTCCAGCCGGGAGCCGTCCACCAATACGATACCCTCCTGCAGCGCTTCCACCACCTCTTCGGCCTGCGCCGGTAACTGGGCGCGCTGTTCCAGGGCCAGCAGCGTCACCTCGTGGCCGAGACGGCGTGCGCTGCGCGCCGCGTCCAGCGCTGCGCTGCCCCCACCGATGACGACTAGGCGCTTACCCAGCGGGATCGGCTTGCCGGCATTGGCAGCGGCCAGATAGACAGCGCCGTCGCGCACCCAGGGCCTGGCATAGTCGAGCGCCGGCAGGCGCTTGTTGCGCGCCGCGCCGAGCGCCAGATAGAGCGCGTCGTGTCGCTCGCGCAATCGGGAAAAATCTGCGGCATCTTCCATGCGGTGGTTGCAGTGCACCGTGACACCCAAGGAGACGATGCGATCGATTTCGCCATCGAGAATGTCGCGTGCCAACCGGTAGGCCGGGATGCCGTAACGCATCAGGCCGCCGAGTTCGGCCTGCGCCTCGTACAGCGTGACTGCAAAGCCCATCCTGCGCAATTGATACGCAGCAGACAAGCCCGAAGGTCCTCCGCCGACGATGGCCACATGGCCGGACTGCGGCACGGGCGCGCCTTCCAAAGCCCAACCCTGCGCCAGCGCCTGATCACCAACAAAGCGTTCCAGTTTGCAGATCGACAGCGCCTCGTCGTAGCTGGCGCGGTTGCACGCGGCTTCGCAGGGATGGTGGCAGATGCGCCCGGCGATGGATGGGAACGGGTTGTGGCGCACCAGCACCTGCCAGGCGCCATGGAAATCGCGCGCCCGGGCAAGTGCAATCCACTCGGCGATGTCGCCGTCGACGGGACACGCGCCGTGGCAGGGTGCCCTTGCATGGATGTGTTTGGCCAGCGACGCGCGCCAGGTGCCGGTCTTCACGGCGTCGGTGCTACCGGTGGTCCAGGTGGTGGGAATTGGCATGTTCATTCGGTCACCCCCGAAAGTTGTCGGTCCGCCCAGCGGTAACCCTCGACACAGGCCGCGACGTTTTCGTCGTGCTGCTTGGGCGCGTTGTCCACCAACGCCTGCTCCAACACCGCCAGCGTCGGCGCCTGCAGCACGCGCACCAGTGCACCGAGCAAGGCCGAATTCACAATGCGCCCCAGTCCCTGTTGACGCGAGATCGTCAGCGCGTCGATGGCAATGACCTTTTTTCCAGGCAACACTTGTGCGAACTCTTCGACACTTCGGGCCGAGTTCACAACGATCAGCGTCTCGGCGTCGGCGCAGGCGAGAAGACGGCCTTCAAGCAGGCTGGCGTCAAAGCACAGGATGGCGTCGGCGCGCTCGATGTCGCAGCGCACCCGCACCGGCGTGTCGTCCACGCGCAGGTAGGAGTTCACCGGCGTGCCGCGGCGCGCGCCGCCGTAACTGGCAAAGCACTGCACGTGCAGGCCCTGGGCGTGAAAGGCCTGTGCCAGCAGGTTGCCGGCGGTCTGTGCACCCTGGCCGCCGCGCCCCTGGATGATGATCTCAAGCATGTTGTTGTCTCCTTCCGCGAATTCTGCGTCGGGTCTGGCGCGTAACACTTTGCGGAATTCATTTCGTCCATAGGGACTTGTTTGAGACGCAATATAGGCCGGTCCGATACATTCGTCGAATTGTTTTTTGGAATCCACTACATTCACCAAACAAATAGGTGGTGAGCGACCATGAACTTCCGACAACTTGACCTGAATTTGCTGCGGGTGCTGTGTGCGGTTTACCGCCTGGGTTCGGTCACCGAGGCTGGGCGCCAGCTGGCTCTGTCCCAGCCCGCCACCAGCAACGCCCTTGCCCGTCTTCGAACGTTTTTTGACGACGAACTGTTTGTGCGTTCGCCGAGCGGTTTGCACCCGACGCGTCTGGCACAACGCGTGGTTCCGGACGTGATGGCGCAGCTGCGAATGTTGGAGTTAACCGTGCTGAGCGCCGAGGTGTTTGAAGCGTCCAGCAGCGCCGTCCATTGGCGCCTGTCTTTGTCCGATCTGGGTGAAATGATGTTCTTGCCACAACTGGCGCATGCGCTGCGCGAGCAGTCGCCGCACAGTCAGGTGTCAAACGTGTCGGTGGCGGCCACGCGGGTGGACGCAGCGCTCGATGCGCACGAGGTTGATTTGGCCATCGGCATCCTGGCCCCGAGCCACAAAGCCATCGCGAGTGAACTCCTGTTTCAGGAACACTTTGTGGCGATTACCGCGAGCCAATGGCGTCCAGGCAGCGGGCGTGTACGCACTGCCCTGAGCCAAAGGCAACTCGCCGCGGCCTCGCTGGCTGTGGCCGCGCCAGCTGCCACCTTTCACGGCAGCGTGGAGTTGATGCTGACCCAGCTGCAGCTTGTGGACCGCGTGATGCTTCGTGCCCGTCACTACGGCGCCTTGCCTGAGCTGGTAACACGCACCGACCTGATGGCGATCGTCCCCTTGATGTATGCCAACTCCCTTGCGCCGCGCTACGATGTTCGAATCTGGGAGCTGCCGGACCACGGGCCAAGCTATGACGTCTACATGCTCTGGCACCAGACGGCCAGCCAAGACCCCGCTCACGCCTGGTTGCGTGCGTTGGTGCGCAAGCTGTTTCAAAGGGCTGGTGTGTGCTGACCCGATGCGAGCCCAACAACGGTTGCCAGGGCTTGTGGTGTCCCGACCTCGTCAACGCACCGTATAATTTTTGCCGACGCTGTGTCGCTTTCGCTTACGGACGCTGATCAATAAGACATTGCTCCTAAATATGGTGTAGTACATCGATGCAGCAACCTCCTCACCACGACGGGATCTCGCCGGCAGTTTCGCTGGCGATGGCGTTGTTCCAGCAAGCCGGCCACGCCGGGCGCTGGAGACTCAGCCCGGATGAACTGCGCTCGCTGCTGGGCTCACTCGGAATCACTTTCTGCGACGACCCTACAGCGGCACCAGGAATTCACGCGGTTGCATTTCGGGTCGGCTTGCACAACTCCCGTGAGTTTGGGATGGTGTTGCGCGCCGGGTTCGGAGGCATCGACGCGGATTTGGCGGACAGCAACTTCCGCACCGACAGGGCGGCGGTCTGCGCGGCAACCGATTTGACCGGCAGCGCTGATTTCTTGCGTCTCTTCAAACGCACGCTGGTCTACCAACAATTGGCTCGTTCCATCCATAGCGAGGGCCGCCTGGCGCCGGACGAACAACTCGAGTCACTGTTCGCGCGACTGCTGCATTTCGCCCGAGAGGCAGCCGCCGGCGTCGACAGCGGGCCGTTCGCATGTCAGGCGCTGGAACTCGAACTACGGCTGCTCGACGATCAGGTACTTGCCTGCACGGCGGCATGCGAGTTCGCATCGCCGCCCTTGGGACGGTTTCCCCGCCCGATTGAAAAAATCGACAAACTGCTGCACCCCGCATCGATCGGCATTGTTGGCGTCTCGGCAACGGGCATGAATTTTGGACGCATCATCCTGCGAAATCTGGTGGGCAGCGGCTACAGCAAGGCGCAGCTGGTCATCATTCGCCCCGGGGAGACCGAGATCGACGGCATTCGGTGCGTTGCCAACCTGCAGGCGCTGGGTCACAGGCTGGATCTGTTCATCGTCGCTATCGCAGCCGACGCCGTCGGCAGCCTGGTGGATGAGATCCTGGGCAGCGATGCTGTGGACTCCGTGATGCTGATTCCCGGCGGCCTGGGCGAAACCGCAAGAAGTCGCGAAAGCGCCGCCGCACTCGCGGCAAAGATCAATGCGGCGCACACCCGGCCGGGGGGCGGCCCGATCTTTCTTGGCGCCAACTGCCTGGGCGTAGTGTCGCATCCAGGCGCCTACGATTCCTGGTTCATACCGAATGAACGCCTGCCCAGGCCCCAAAAGAAGGCAAAGAGAAACTCTGTCATGCTCAGTCAGAGCGGTGCTTTCATGATCACGCGGCTGAGCCAGAATCCCTGGCTTGATCCAAACTACATGCTGGCGCTCGGGAATCAGACCGATCTCACGCACGGTGACCTGCTGAGCTACTTTGCAGGGCGGCCCGACATCGAAACCATCGGCGTCTACATCGAAGGCTTCAAGGATCTGGACGGTCTGCACTTCGCCAGGGCGGTGCGCGCCGCGGTGCTCAGCGGCAAGCAGGTCGTCGTCTACAAGGCAGGCAGGACCGCGCCGGGCATGGACGCCGTCATGGGCCATACCGCTTCCGTTGCCGGCGATGCAACGCTGTTCATATCGGTCATGCGACAGGCCGGTGCCATCGTCGCAGAGGACGTCAATGACTTTGATGACCTTTTTTACCTGGCGGGCGCCCTGCACAACAAGAACATCATCGGCAATCGTCTCGGCGCCATCAGCGGCGCCGGTTTTGAGGTGGTAGGAATGACCGACGCCATCATTACCGATAACTTCTCCATGCAGATGGGCGAGTTGCATACCGATACCATCGCGCGGGTCCAGGGCATCCTGCTGACGAAGCGGCTCGACCAACTGGTGGAGGTCAGAAATCCGATTGACATCAATCCCGGCGCGGACGACGAGACCCACTTGCAGATCGCCGAGGCCTTCCTGCAGGATGGCGCTATTGACGCCATCGTCATCGGACTGGATCCGACCGCACCGTCGGTGCGGGCGCTGGAGACCAGTACGCTGCGCCCCGGCTACGATATCAACGACGAAAAAAGCACAGTGCAACTTCTGCCACGTCTGGTCGAGCTTTCGGACAAGCCCGTTATTGGCATCGTTGACGGCGGGCGGCTCTACGATGTCATGTGTGAACGGCTGATGGACCAGGGGGTCTGCGTCTTTCGCAATAGCGTGCGCGGCACCCGGGCGCTGGTGCGCTACGTTGAGGCTCGACTCAGCGCCGACGCCATTCGCGCTCTCGATTCTTTCAACCCACGACACAGGAAGTGATATGAGCGAACCCTTGCAGACCGGCCTTAGCGCCACACGCCGCGTGGTCGTCGACCGCGACCGCACCATCAGCTTCATGGGGGAGGAATGCCGGGTCTACTCGACACCGAACCTGCTCTACGACGTTGAAATCGCCTGCCGTGACCTGCTGCTTTCGCATCTTGAATCGGGACGGGATTCGGTCGGTACACGGGTCGAACTCGACCATGTGGGTGCCACCCTGCTTGGCATGTGGGTGGACATTGTCGTCACGCTAAGTGAAGTCAATGGCAATGCGGTCGGATTCGACTTCACCGTACGTGATTCGATTGAAGAAGTCGCTCGCGGCAAGCACAACCGATTTGTCGTCGGAATTGAAAAGACCGCGCAACGGCTCAAGGCCAAGCTGGCAAAGGCCAGTTGAAGAGGCTGGATTTTTCCCTGAAGATGCCGCCGGCAGGGCACTTCGATCAGTCAATGCGCGGCGGATCGGGGTCGTGGTCCCAGTTGTCTTCGGGCCGCGGCACTTTCAGCATCCAAGCCTTGACCAGCGCCACGTGTTCGAGCTCTTCCTCCTGCAATTGCAGCGCCGCGTTGCGCACCGGATCGGTTCCCGCTACGCCGGCCAGATGCCCGAAAAAACGCGCCGCCCGCTCCTCGTTCGCCAACGCCAGTTGCAGCACGTGCCAGGGCCGCATCAGGTAGTGCACCTCGTCCAGTGGGGCCGTTTCTGGGGCTTCGAAACCTTCAAATGAAATCGCCGTGCCCAATTGCGATGGCGCTTGTGTCCATCCCAATTCGGTCATGATCTGCGTGGCGTGCTTGCCTTCTATGACGGCCATCTTGCGGAACCACTGCGCGACTTCGGGGCTGTTATGGGTTTCCATCATGTCGGCAAACTCGCTGTAACGTTGTGCCGCTTCAAGCTCCATCGACAGTGCCTGCCCCATCAATTCGTCCAATGTGGTGCCGGAAGTGAGATTGGCCGGTGTCGAGATTTGACTCATAGCGCAAACTCCGCTTCAAAGTCGTGATCGCTTTGGTGTGACCGCTGCACCGACGCCGCATAGGGCGGACGGTGGCCTGCGTAGAGCACGCCGATGTTCAAACCATCATCGTGCATCAAATGTCTTGCCGCGCGCGCAGCATCGTCCGTGACAGCGACTTCGGCGGGGTGCACCATCTTTTTCCATTCCCGCTGTTCGGGGCGAAACGTGACGCAGGGGCTCAGGATTTCCACAAAGGAGAATCCCGGATGTTGCATGGCCTGTGCAAGGATGGCCGCTGTGCCGTGCAGGTCGCCGGCGAAGGCCCGCGCCACAAAGTTTGCGCCCGATGCGAGCGCCACGACCTGGGGGTGGAAGACGCGCACGCCGGTTCCCCCAGGGGAGAGTTTGGAGTCCCAGTCGGGCTCCGTTGTGGGAGAAGGCTGTCCCTTGGTCATACCGTAGACATGATTGTCCATCACCAGATACGTCATATCCACGTTGCGCCTGCAGGCATGCAGGAAGTGATTCCCGCCGATGGAATAGCCGTCGCCATCGCCCCCCGCCACCAGGACTTGCAAGTCAGGTCGCGCCACCTTGAGGCCCGTGGCGACAGCAAGCGAGCGCCCATGCACGCCGTGAAAGCCGTAGCAGGTGGTGTAGGCCGGGAGGCGCGAGGAACAACCAATGCCCGAGACCACCGCGCAGTCCTTCGGTGGCACCCCCATGATGGCCAGGGCCCGGGTCACCGAACTGAGTACGGAAAAGTCGCCGCAGCCCGGGCACCAGATCGGTTTGTAGGCTGATTTGAAGCTGGCTGCGGTCAGGCCCGTCGTAGCGGGAGCGGCTTCATCGATGATGATGTCGTTCATTTTCCGTTCCTCCATGCGCGCAGGGCGTTGACGAGTTCTCCGGGCCGCAGGGGCAGTGGTCCGGGACGATGAAAGCTAACCGGCCGGACCGGAAAGTCGTACCAGGCCCGCAGGTAGCGATAGAGCTGGGCACCGTGGTTCTGCTCCACCACCATGACGTGGGCGGCACCCTGCAGCGCAGCCGACATTGCCGCCGGTTGCGCGGGCGCCAAAAGGCGCAGCGATATCAGGCGCAGGGACATGCCCTCGGCATTGGCGCGGGCAATGGCCTCGCGCACCGGACCGCTGGCCGAGCCAAACGTGATGACCACGGCATCGCCGTCGCCTTCGATGTCGGCCCAGTACGGGCCATAGTCGTGCAGATCCAGTTTACGTTGGCGCTTGTCGAGTTGCATCCCGTGATCACGGGACTGGCTGCTGGGAATGCCGACTTCGGAGTGTTCCAGTCCGTCTGCGGTGTAGCTCACGCCCTCGGTGCCGGGAATGGCCATCGGTGACACGCCTGATGGCGTATCCCGGTAGCGCTTGTAGTCCGGTGCGTTGGCCTCAGCCCTGATGCGCGTCGCCCCCTGCTCAGCCTCAGCCGGACGGTCAACGATGGCTCGCGACTGCCCCAGAAACTGGTCCGACAGCACGATCGCGGGGGCCTGCAGCGCTTCGGCCAGATGCACTGCCCATTGGGTCGCCCGCAGGCAGTCCGCGATGGAGTTGGGCGCCACCACCAAGCGCGGCGCATCGCCGTGCAATCCACTTACGGCGAAGGACAGATCGCTTTGTTCGCTCTTGGCCGGAATTCCGGTGGACGGGCCACCGCGCATCACGTCCACCACCACGATTGGCACTTCAGAAGCAACCGCCAATCCGATCGCTTCGGTCATCAGCGCCAGCCCCGGTCCGGACGTGGCGGTAAGCGAGGGGACGCCACCATAGGAGGCTCCAATGATCATGTTGATCGAGGCCAGTTCGTCTTCCGCCTGCAACAGTGTGCCCCCCGCTTCGACGAGTTTTGGCGCTAGCCACTCGAGCACCTCCGTTGCGGGTGTGATCGGGTAGGCGGCTACAAAGCGCACGCCTCCTCGAATGGCGCCCAGGCCGGTGGCTTCATTGCCGCTGATCATCCAGCGTGGTCCGGCGCTTTGCACGCCTGCCTGCAATTGCGCCATGGGGTTGGCACTCTGCGCCAGATGAAGCGCGATCCCCGTTGCCGACTCGGCGCCGGCCGCGACCGCTTCCAGATTGGCTTCCAGTGTGGCGGGCGTCTTCCATGCTTCGCGCACCGCATCCTGCAGGTAAATTAGTGGCAGTCCGGCCATCCGGCCCGCGACTCCCAACGCAATCATATTGATCCAGCTTCCGGGAATGGCTTTGGCCATCTTCTTCATGTTCAGCGCTTCGTAACGAGCACCTGTTGCCTTGAATATGTCGGGCACACCGGCCTCATCCATGTCGCCAATCAGCACGCTGCGTGGTCCGAGCACTATCTCATCGGCAAAACGGCTGACGTTATGCCAATCGATGGCCAGCAGCAGATCAAACCCGTCGTCCAGCGACGTGATGGAGCGGGGCCCCAACCGCAACAGTGCAGCTGCCTCGCCACCGCGAATTTGCGGACCGCTGGTGCGCACCATCAAACCATATGCGCCGGTCTTTGCCGCAGCGGCAAGCAAGATCGTGCCAGCCGTCATCACGCCGCTGCCGCCACTACCGGCCAAGGCGATTGAGACGCTCCCGGGGACGGCTTGGGTTGTTATCTGCAAGTTGCACTCCTGGCTTAGGTAAATTGCCCCAGATTCAGACTCCTGGGTTCAGTCTGCCTCTGTCACCAGCGGAATCGTGTTGTGGCAAGAAATTAAGAAATATTATGGTATTTAAGTACCGTTATACGATAATAGTAGCGGCTGACTCGGTGGTCAAGCCGGAGATCGGACCGATTCGCAGATCGGTCGAGACAACCGCAACGCATGAAGCAGAAGCTAAGGGAAGCAAAATGGCCTTGCTGATCAACGAAGACTGCACCGCATGCGATGCCTGTCGCCCAGTCTGCCCCAATGAAGCCATCGCGGTTGGAGAACCAGCGTACGTGATCAATCCGTTGCGCTGCACCGAATGCGTCGGTGCCGAAGACGAACCACAGTGTAAGGTGGCGTGTCCAGCCGACTGCATCGTGGCAAACCCGGACTTCGTTGAATCGCAGGAGATTCTGCTGGCCAAGTATGAGTCGCTGCACACTTGAAACTGGTAGCTCCATGAGCGATGCGTCACGAGCTTGCGCCGATCCACTCGACGCTGATCAACAACAAAATCCATATGAGTCAAATCAATAGTTTCATGAGCGGCGACCATCATCGCTGCAACGATTTGTTTGCCGCTGCCGAACATGCTGCGGCACATCATGCGTGGGATCGCGCCAGCGCGATTTTCGCCAGTTTCAACGACGCCATGCAGCATCATTTTTCTGCGGAAGAAGAGGTACTTTTCCCGGCGTTCGAAATGAAGAGCGGCATGGTCAGTGGACCCACGGAAGTGATGCGGGTCGAACATGGGCAGATGCGGGCTCTGATGGCTGCGGCGCAGCAGGCGCTGGCCGCGAAGGATGGCGACGACTTTTCGGGAAACGCCGAGACACTGCTGATCATGATGCAGCAGCACAACATGAAGGAAGAGCAGGTTCTCTATCCGATGTGCGACGACCACTTGAGAGATCAGGCAGATACGCTGCTGCTGACTCTTGGGCGCCAGCTTGGGCAGGCCGACGGGTCGTGAACGTGATCCAGACCCCGGCGAGCAAGGTGATTGACGGGTACGGGCTTGAGCCGCCCGAGCCGTTCGAGCTGATGATGGAGGCCCTGGCCCATCTTCGTCCAGGTGAAACGGTTCTGTTGCTGTTGCCCCGCGAGCCCTTCCCGCTCTATCAGGCGCTGGACGCCGCCGGCTTTTCGCATCAGACCCGGCGTGCACCTGACGGTGGTTTTGAAATTCTGAGTTCGCGAAGCCTCGAATGATGCAGGCGCTTTTGTCTTTTGAGCAGGCGCCGCCGCTCAGCGCACCAATGCGCTTCTTCCTGACGGCACCGCTGTTTGCCATGCTCGCGGGGGCACTTCTCCTGTACAGCGGTCCCGACATGTTTGCCTCGCGATGGACACCGTCGGCATTGGCACTCACCCATCTGATCACAGTGGGCTTCATGCTGCAGGTGATGCTGGGCGCGATGCAACAATTGCTGCCCGTGGTGGCTGGGGCCAATTTGAGGCAGCCGCTGGTCATCGCTGCCTGGGTGCATGCGACCATTACGCCCGGAGCATTGTTTCTGGCGGCAGCTTTCCTGATCGGCAAACCGTTGCTTTATATCTCTGGCGTTGCTTTTCTGACTCTGGGTGTAGTGATTTTTGTCTGGGCAGCGGCGCGCGCCCTGGTCGGCGCAAGGTCTTCAAACGCGACCATTCGGGGTCTGAAACTGGCATTGGCGGGTTTGAGCGTGACGCTATTGACCGGTGTGCTCATGGCAGCCTCCTTGGGCCTGTCACTGAACTTTCCGTTGCTGCAAGTGGCTGATCTGCACATGGGCTGGGGCTTCATGGCGTGGGGATGCACGGTGCTGGCTGCCGTGGGCTTCGTGACCGTTCCCATGTTCCAACTGACACCTGAATACCCGGCCTGGTTCGGTCGAGGGTTTGCGCCCGCCGCGTTGGGCGCCGTCATGCTGTGGACTCTCACCGATCTGGTAGGTTGGGGAGTGGCATCGACACTTTTATCGGCGGTGGTGGTCGCCGTGGCAACTGCTTTTTCCTATGTCACGCTCAATCTCCTGATTCGGAGCAAGCGGCCGAAACGCGACGCGTCGCACCATCTCTGGCGCGTGGCGATGGGGTCAACATTGCTGGCTTGCGCCTTGTGGCTTGCCGCCCGGATATTCTCCCCGTTGGGATATTGGCAGCCCTGGCCACTGCTGTTTGGCATTCTCATATTGTTCTGCGGCTTCATGTCGGTGTCGATCGGCATGCTCGGCAAGATCGTTCCCTTTCTGGTCTGGCTGCATTTGCAGAACCGGGGGCGCGGCCAAGTGCTGGCACCCAACGTCAAGAAAGTATTACCGCAGAACCGGATCGACCGGCAATTGCGAGCGCATCTGCTCGCCTGCACGTGCCTATTGCTGGCGGTTTTTTGGCCGGCGTGGTTTGTCTACCCTGCCGGTCTCGCGCTGATCGTCGCCAACGGGGAGCTGCTGCGCAATCTGCTGTACGCGGTCGGCATCTACCGCAGCCACCTGGTGGTCATCAGTGGCAGCACGGCGCACCGTTAGGCATTCTTGGCGGCTGTGAGCCGGCATGTCCAGACATGAATGACATTGCGATCAAGTAGCGACATGAAAGCGATGCGGCCCATTGCCATTTTCAGAAAAGTGGGCAGGTCGGGTCCTAACGGCCGTAGGCCGTCAGACGCAGTTGAAAACTGTTTCAGACAGCAACCCGCAGGCCTGCCAACGTGCCTGCGGGGCTTCGCGCTGTTACGCAAATTTTCGGATTGCGTGGCAGCTTTGGAGCCGCCAAGTTGGGGCAACTGGCACCCGCTTCGTGCATTTCCGACCGTGGCGGCAGGGCAGAGCTGACATTCACCGAAGCTGCCAAGAACGAGGGTGCAGTTGCTCCATTGGGGGAGCGCAAATCAGACCGGCTGCCCAGCTGCTTTCAATTGAAAAGTCCGCCGGGCAAGTGCCAGTAGAGCGCGGCAAAAACAGTCCATGTAGCCAGCGACGCCATGATCGTGCTGTACACGCGCCCTGGCTGGGGCTGCGCACCGAGCGTCTGCGCTGGCACGGTGAAAGCCCGGACCAACATCGCCAGCGCTGCTGCCGTCAGCGCCATCAACGCCAATGCGACCCCGGCTCGCCACAGCGAGACGATCCAACCCAGGTTCTCAAGGCGCTGCAGGCGTGTGGCCCAGGCTATTTCCGCGCCGACTGCGGCGAGCAGTAATAGTGAAGACCCTGCCACGGTCATGTCCATTCGGCGTTGTCGCCTGTCGGCCTTGATGGCGTGCAGCAGTCCCACCAAAAGTGCAAGAAGCGGCGCCAGCAACAGGCCGCCTGCGGTCAATCCGGTGCGCTCGTACCAGGCCAGGCGACGACTGGCCTGAAGCGTGTGAGGACCCATCACGACCGCATCTCCGACCTGGGCAAAACCGACCGTTTGACTCAACGGGCCGGCGGGCGTGTCCAGCGAATACAGGCCGCTTTCCCGCTGTCGGTAGGGCCCGATGGCGTTGATGTACAGGCTGCCGTCGGCTCGAACGCTGACGTTCTTTGTCGGTAGCAACAAGGCCACAGCTAGGCGCGGTAACAGAGCGTCATAGCTTTCCATGCGCAGGCTTGCGTAGCGACCGCTCCAGTCACTCGTTGCGGCCAGGCCCGTTGTCGTGGCCGCCGCACCGGGAACTGTCGGCTGCAGACGCTGTTCCAGGAGGTAGGGCAGATCAATCGTCATGTAGTCGGTCGGGTCCAGGGCGATGGGACCGGGCGGGTTCGATAGATAGTCGACGAGGCCGGGTAGAGACATTTCTGGCGCGGGGCTGTTCAGGTTCATAACCGCAAAAAGGGCCACTTCTTGACGGGGAAACACCACCATCGAGGCGTTGAAGCCGCGCACGGTCCCGCCATGACCAAAGCCGCTGCCGTTAACCTGGCGGACTCTTCTGCCAGGGACAGGGGAAGTTCCGGGTCACCGTCCAGTTGGTACGATGAGCGATTGACTGATTTGTAATCGGTGAACCCATCAAGGTCCCCCCTATGCATACCAAAATCGCGGCCCCATTTGGCACCTGGAAATCTCCCATTTCTGCGCAAGCTATTGCGGCTGGTAGCAAATCACTGTCATCCGTTCGCATCCACGGCGAGAAGACGTTTTGGCTGGAGGGGCTGGCTGCGCAAAGCGGCCGGGTGGCGCTGGTCGCAGCGGGTCGCGGTCAGTCGCCTCAGGCGATCACCGATGCGACGGTCAATGTCCGCAGCCGCGTCCATGAGTACGGCGGTGGCGCATTTCAGGTGACCGACGATGCGGTTTATTTCTCCAATTTTTCCGACAATCTCGTGTACTCGCAGCGCTTGGGCGAAACAGCGCAGCCCATTACCCACAACAGTCTGTTGCGCCATGCGGACTTCTGTGTGGACGCTTCGAGACATCGACTTATCGCTGTCCAAGAGGACCACACGCTGGCGGGACGTGAGGCTGCCAATCGTCTGGTCAGCCTGAGCATGGTGGAGCCCGGCGTGAGTATGGTGTTGGCTGAGGGATACGACTTTTATGCAGCGCCCCGGCTTTCTCCGGACGGGCGACAGCTGGCATGGCTGTGTTGGAATCACCCACTGATGCCATGGGATGGTTGCGAGTTTTGGCTGGGCGACGTGGACTCTGATGGCGCGATTTCCAACGCGCGCAGCTTGGCCGGCGGCCCTGCAGAATCGATGTGTCAGCCTACCTGGTCGCCAATCGGGGATCTGTTTGTAGTCTCCGATCGAACGGGTTGGTGGAATATCTATCGGGTGTGCGGCGCTGCCTTGCAGCCCATCTGCCCCATGAACGTTGAGTTCGGTCAGCCGCATTGGGTCTTTGGCAGGTCGATGTTTGGCTTCTCAGACGCACACCAGCTGGTGGCGACCTATATCGAGAACGGTATCAGCAAGCTCACGCGCATCGATGTACGCAACGGGGCACGCACGCCGATCGAGACGAACTACACCGACATTCAGGAAATTGCCGTGGGACACGATTGCGTCGTCGCGTTGGCCGCTTCGTCGACGTTGCCGATGCAGGTGCTGCGCATAGACCTGGCAGGCGCTCAGTGCACCCCATTTGCGCATTCCACGGATGTGATTCCAGAGCAACCATACCTGTCCACGCCGCAAGGGATTGGTTTCGAGTCCGCTGGCGGGCGTCTTGCACATGCGCTCTTTTACCCGCCCGCCAATGCAGACTATGTTGCTCCTGCGGATGCGCTGCCCCCACTCATCGTGACCAGCCACGGTGGGCCAACCGGAATGGCGGGCAATGGCTTGCGCCTCGGGCTCCAGTATTGGACCAGCCGTGGCTTTGCCGTGCTGGATGTGAACTATGGCGGAAGCGCCGGTTTCGGGCGCGCCTACAGGGCGCTGCTGAAGGAGCGGTGGGGCATTGTCGATGTGGAAGACTGTGTTGCTGGTGCGCAGTACCTGGCACAGCGCGGATGGGTGGACCGCGAGCGCATGGCGATTCGCGGGGGCAGTGCCAGCGGCTTTACCACCTTGTGTGCGCTTGCGTTTCACCATGTTTTCAAGGCTGGAGCCAGCCACTACGGAGTCAGCGACTTGGCAGCGCTCGATGCTGATACCCATAAGTTCGAGTCGCACTACACAACCCAACTGGTTGCCGGTCCACTGGAACGGGAGAAGGTCTACCAGCAGCGCTCACCCCTGGCGCATGCTCACAACATCGCCTGCCCCATGATCTTTTTTCAAGGGCTGGATGACAAAGTGGTGCCCCCGGCCCAATCCGAGGTGATGGTCCAGGCGCTGAAGGCGCGCGGGGTGCCGGTAGCCTATGTGGCGTTCCCGGGCGAAGGACATGGCTTCCGCAAAGCCGGAAATATCCAGCGCGCGCTGGAAGCCGAGTTGTATTTCTATGGCCGGGTGTTTGGCTTCACGCCGGCCGACCCATTGGAGCCGGTCGAGATTCAGGGGCTATACGTTCACAGCGCGCAGGACCATGAAGCTGGTCTTTGACAATGGCAAGAGCAATTGCAGCCATTCGGGAACGCCGCCCAGGTCGAAGGCGTCAGAACTTCTTTAACGAATCGCATGCTCCCCGTCCAAGTGACTCTCCCTTTTATGAGGTACATCTTTCCCAAGGGCTGCCGAGTATTGGCGCGATTGGTCGGCGCCATGATGCCTCGCCCTTTAGCCGGATGTCCCACGTTGCAAAGTAACCTGGCCCAAGATGAGTGCGTCGCTCAGCCATTTCTTCTGTTCGCACTGCTCGTGGCGACAGTGTTACTCAGCGCCTGCACCGTCCCATCGATGGGGCGTTCAACCGTGGAGCCCTCTGCCGCCACTCGCGCTTCACTGGCGCCAACGGGAAGATTGCGCGCAGCAATTAACTTTGGCAACCCGATCCTCGCATCCCGCGATCCAGCCTCCGGCGAGGCCCGTGGGGTTTCCGTTGATTTGGCGCTCGAGTTGGGTAGGCGACTGGGTGTGCCGGTGGAACTGGTCCAATACGCAGCGGCAGGAAAAGTAGTGGAAGCCATCGGTACGAAAGCGTGGGACGTCGGATTCTTCGCCATCGATCCCGTGCGTGCCGCAGACATCGATTTCACCCCGCCGTACGTGGTCATCGAGGGTTCATATTTGGTGCCGAACGACTCTTCAATTGCGCGTAACGACGAAGTGGACCGGGAGGGCGTGCGTGTCGTTGTCGGTCATGGCAGCGCTTACGATCTTTACTTGACGCGGGAATTGAGGCACGCGAAGCTGGTTCGCACAGCGACATCACCGGCTGTATCCGACCTGATGGTTGCAAACAAACTGGAAGTTGCAGCGGGGGTAAAGCAGCAACTAGAAGCTGATACGAAACGCATTCCAGATGTGCATGTTCTCTCTGGACGGTTTATGGTAATCAATCAGGCGATGGCGATACCACGAGGACGCGACCCAAGTGGAGCGGTTTACCTCAGCCAATTTGTGCAAGAGATGAAGGCGTCTGGCTTCATAGCATGGGAGTTGCAGCACCACGGTATCGAGGGAGCGGCTGTGGCGCCACCCTGAGTCGATGCGGCGATATAGAGATAGACTTTATGGGCATCGTCAAATCGAGCGACTTGGGTGGTGGGTGGAAGTTCAATTGCCGGCATGATGGCCCTTGAACAGCGCATTTTTGTTTTGTATTTTTTGGAAACACAAGAGGAGCAAACACATGAGAAAGAATTCGGCGGTTTGGATCGCGGCCGTCGGTTGCATCGCAGCAATGACTCTGCTGGCGCAGTCCGCGCTGGCAGCGAATGTGAAGGTGACACCGTTGGGCGGTCAGGATGGCGAGTTTTGCGCGCAGGATCGGGCGCTGATTTTCGAGGATCCAAACGGCACGCGCATTCTCTACGACGCCGGTCGTACGGTCGCCGGAGCGAGCGACCCGCGCCTGGGAAAAATCGACATCATCCTGGTCAGCCACATGCATGGCGATCACGTGGGCAACGCGCACAACAAGGCGCCCAACGCGGGCACTTGTGGCCAGCCCGACGCTTCGGTGTCGGACATGCCGAATTCGAATACGGTGAACATTGCGCTGACGAAGAAAGCAAAGATCGTGACGGGCAGCGAAATGCCGCCCTTCTTCGCCGCCAAGCTCAAGGCCAACGGCGGCGACCCGAGCAATTCCATCCTCGCGCGCTTCGGCGGCAGCGTGACGCTGGGCGGCGTGAAGATTGCGACGGTGCCTGCGTTCCACAGCAACGGCCTGGACGCCGAGTTCATCGGCGGTGAGCTGGGCCGGGCTATGGCGCTGGCGGGCATTGCCGGCTACGTGGGCGAGGCCACGGGCTATGTGCTCACGTTCAGCAACGGCCTGGTGGCCTATCTCTCCGGCGATACCGGCATCACGGCCGAACAGGACAAGGTTGTCAACGGCTACTACCATGCCAAGCTTGCCGTGATGAATATGGGCAACGGTTTTACCACCGGCCCAGACGAAGCGGCTTATGTCATCAACGATCTGGTTAAACCCAATGAGGTGATCGCTTCGCACGCCAATGAAATTGGAACTGTTGGCGGCGTGGTTCGGCAGGGAAGCAAAACCGAGGCTTTCGTCAAAGCCGTCAAAGTGCCGGCCCATATTCCTCTCAGTGGCAAGACGATGGAGTTTGACTCAGTCGGAAAATGCGTTGCTGGATGCTGAGTTGGCGACGTATTGAATTTCACTGGGGGCGGCGATGTGGTTTGCGGCGTTTCCTGCTGAATTGAATCAGTCGGGATTGATTCGAACAGTTCGGCACGCTGTACGACGGCCATTCGGTTGGGGTGCACTTCGCCTTCGCAACGAAGGAGCCGTCCACCAGGGTCGGCTTCCGGGCAGGCCAATTGCGTGAATTATGGAGAGAGTCAGCAGCCTTTTATGGCGGCCCCGGTCGGTCTCATTCCCGACCACGGTGACAGGCCAATACCGGCATCCCTGCCAAGTTTTCTAGAATCGTGGCTAGGAGTGCTGCTTATGGGCCCAACGTACCAAACAAACGCTGACCTTTACGCGAATCTGCGTGAATTGGCGCAGGGCTCCTTTCCTCGACGATGCAACACCTGCGGCAGGAACTTCAAGACTGCCGATGAACTACTTCGTGCCACAAGTTCCATAGCGTCTGATCACAGCGGCTTGAAACAAGGGATCGATGATGATGGCACAGTGATCATCGAATTGTTTCGGAACTGCAGTTGCGGCTCCACGTTAATGGACTTCTTTCATAGTCGCAGGGATGTCACTGCAGCCGGAGCCCAGCGTCGTCACCTGTTTGACAGCACGGTGAGGAAACTCGTGGCCAACGGTGTCGAAGAAGTGCGCGCCCGGACCGAGATATTAAGTTGGCTTCGCGGACAGGGCAGTAATCTGAAAAACATGATTGAATTTGGCAAGTAGCACTTTTCAACCTTGGCGAGGATTACGTGTCGGAGTGCTCCGTCGGAATCGCGAGTGCCTGTCAACAACCGGATAAAAATTTGACGTCACCATTTTCGGCAATGGCCGGTTCCGAGCAGGCACTTTGACTTAGTGGGTGACGCCTTAACCCAAGGAGCCGTCCAGAAACAGCAGGACCGGTCGTTCGCGGTGGGGATCCGAGAGATCAAAACGGCCACTCAGGCTCCGGGTTCAATTACTTTTGCCCGTTGGACCTTGGGCGCCTAAGTTATCGGAAACCCATCACTTGGGATTCTGTTGGCGGCGAGTTGAAAATCACCAGTCACTCCGAGCGCCTGAGTAAACCATCGTCCTCATATTCTTGAAGCTTTCGATAGAGGCTGGACAGTCCAATTTCCAATCTATCGGCCGCCGCTTTGCGGTCGCCAGCGCAATATTCGATTGCGTCCAGGATAAGATCTGCTTCCATACATCGCATCCGCTCCTTTAAGCTGGCAGATGACACGGCTGGCATGGCCAAGTTGCTGTACTCGTTGAGGCGCCGTGTTAGCTCGGGCGGCAAATCGGCAACCGTAATCTTGTTGCCGTCCGCCATGATGAGTGCACGTTTGATAGCGTTTTCGAATTCCCGAATGTTCCCCGGCCACTGGTGAGCGAGAAGAATCTCCTCCGCAGCGGGATCGACCGTGCATCCAGTGCTGTCGGGGTTCGTGTCAGAGCCGCGGCGAAGCAGGAATTTCAGAAAATTCGCTATGTCACCGGTGCGCTCGCGCAACGGGGGGACCGAGATGTCAAACTCGCAGAGTCGGAAATAGAGATCTTCCCTGAACTTTCCCTGCTTGATCAGGTCACTCATATTTCTGTTCGTTGCGGCAATGATTCGGGTATTAATAGCACGCGCTTCATCGGAGCCAACGGCTCTGACCCGCCGCTCCTCCAAGACGTGGAGCAATTTGGGTTGAAGTTCCAGCGGCAGTTCGCCGATCTCATCAAGGAACAGTGTCCCCTGCTCAGCGTACAGGAAGAGCCCCTTCCGGGCCTGGTCGGCCC
>CAILAY010000008.1 GCA_903832285.1 uncultured beta proteobacterium
CCATACAGTTCCATCACCGCGCCCACCGTGGCGCCAAAGCTGATGGGGTCTATGCCCTCCTCGTTGCACAGCAAATTCGCGTATTGCAGCGCCTCCAGGTCGTTCACGCCGTTGGCCGCACCCAGCGCCCAGGCTGCCTCATACTCAAGGCCACCATTTGCGCCCCGGTACTGGGGTTTGTTTTGAATAGTGAAGTGCGTTTCGTCCATCTTGCTGACACGACCACAGGCGATGGTGCAGCCAAAGCAAGCCTGGTTCGTCACCAGGTGCTTCTTGCCGTCGGTTTTGCGCGGCGTCGCCATGGCTTCGGCGCCAATGTCCTTGGCACCCTCGAACTGGTTGTCCCGATGGTTGCGCGTGGGCAAGGCACCTACCTCGTTGATGACGCTCATCAGCACCTGCGTGCCAAAGGCCGGCAGGCCCTGGCCCGTGACGCCGTTGTCGGCGAGCACCTTTTTGGCTGCTTTTACCGCCTCCATGAAGGCCTTTGGATCGCGAATGTTGCCCACACCCTTGGTGCCGCGCACTGCGATGGCCTTGAGGTTCTTGCTGCCCATGACCGCGCCCACACCGGAGCGTCCTGCGGCGCGATGCAGGTCGTTCACCACAGCCGCAAACAGCACGCCGTTCTCGCCGGCCTTGCCGATGCTGGAGACGCGCGTGAGCGGGTCCTGCAGACCCTTCTTGATGATCTCTTCCGTTTCCCACACGCTCTTGCCCCACAGGTGAGCCGCGTCGCGCAGTTCGGCCACGTCGTCGTTCACGTACAGGTAAACCGGCTTGGCAGACTTGCCTTCAAAAATGACCATGTCCCAACCCGCCATCTTGAACTCTGCACCCCAGTAGCCACCCGAGTTGGAGCAGGCAATCGCGCCAGTGAGCGGACCTTTGGTGATGACGGTGTAGCGCCCACCCGTGGACGCCATCGTGCCGGTTAGCGGGCCCGTGGCCCAGATGATCTTGTTCGCCGGCGACAGCGGGTCAACCTTGGCATCGACCTCTTCCACCAGGTATTTGGTTCCCAGGCCGCGCGAGCCCAAATAGGCCTGCGCCCATTCCATGTTGAGAGGTTCGGACTTGACGGTGCCCGCGGTCAAGTTGACGCGGAGGATTTTTCCTGCCCATGACATGATGTGTGCTCCTTAAGCGGCTGTGGGTTGATTGCCGAGCTTGTCGGCCCACTGGGCCATTTTGCCCAGTCCGGTCCAGTTCGCATCGATGAATGTGATAGCGCCCGTTGGGCAGGCATCGGCACAGGCCGGTTCACCGCCGCACAGGTCGCACTTCTGCACCTTGCCCGTGTCGGCCACGTAGTTGATCGTGCCGAACGGGCAGGCAATCGTGCACACCTTGCAGCCGACACAGGTGGCGTCGTTCACCACCTTGGCTCCCGTGACTTTGTCCAAAGTGATCGCCTCCACCGGGCACGCGTGCAGACACCAGGCTTCGTCGCACTGGGTGCAGGTGTAGGGCACTTTCTTGCCGGTGTGATGGAAATCAAACACCTTGATGCGCGACTTGGCAGTCGCGAAAGTGCCATAGTTCTCGAAGGAACAGGCCATTTCGCACTGCAAACAGCCAGTGCATTTGTCGGGATTGATGTGCAAGACCTTCTGCATGAGTCTCTCCTATGAAGTGCTTTGCCTATGAATTGGAATACATAAGTATTGTTTGCTGCTGCGGCAATTTCCCACCTAGGGACAACCCTAGCTTTTGCCTTGCAGCGTGCAGGAATCATTCATCTGCCGCCGATCTGACGTACTCGACAAGAAGGTCCGATTGCAGAACTACCTAAACCAGTGCCGCCGAGGAAAACCGAAATGCAGAAGTCCGCCATGAAGGGCCAAAACGCCAAGGAGAAGAAGACTCAAAGCGAGGCCGGAACGGCGCACCAGCCCGCAAAGGAGGCGCCATCGCCCATGACGGATGCACCCACCAAAGAATCCACACAGAAATAGCGCCGCAAAGTTTCCCAACGCAAGGACGGCGCATGTATGAACGTCGTCCATCTTTTTTCAGTTTCGTCGCGATCTCTGTCCGGTTTCCTGCTGCGGCTGCGTGTTACCCAGTGAGAGGGTCGATGGGTTCGACCCTGACAACGCCCCACCAGGAGAAACCACCGTGACCACCGTACCAAGAATCACCGATATCGAACTCAATATTCGCACCCGCCGCTCCTCCGGCATGCTGGGCAAAGGCCTGGGACTGGCGCTGGCTCTGGTCGCGGCCGCTGTGATCTGGCTGCAGCCGAGCGCTTTGTCGCCTTCCCAGGCGCGCAGCGCAAGCGCCGTAAAAGAGCCGACGGCGAGCGTTGCCCGTACTGGCGACACCGAGCGCACACCGGACACCCTCGGCACGCATCTGGCCGATTCCACGGACGCGGCGGTTGATCCCTGATTGAGACTGCAGTTTCGCCAATGCCGTCATCATCATGACCGGTAGTCTCACCGACCTGGTAACTTGGGCCTTCGTCGCCGCGAATGCAGGGCGCGTGTTCGCCTATCTACCGCAAATCGTGGCCGCGGCCCGGTGCAAAAACGGCGCAACGGCGGTGTCGCGGACGACCTGGAGCTATTTTGCCTTTGCTCATTTCACGGGCGCCATGTACGGACTCGTTGTGATCCATGATTTCAGAATGGCATTGGTGTTCATCGGTAATTTTTTCGCCTGCTGCATCCTGGTCGGACTCGTGGCATGGAAAAAATGGCGGCACCACCGCGGCTATGCCAGCGTGCGCCTGCCTACGCCCAAAGCGGCAAGCACGGCCATGGCCAGTGTTGCCGCAGCACCTGCCAGCACCGCCGCATACCAGCCGCGGTCCATGAAGACACCAAACAATACCGGAGCCAGGGCAAAACCTACATCCAGGCCAGAGTACACCAGTCCGTAGACGCGTCCGGTGGCACCTTTGGGCGTGGCACGCCGGATCATCATGTCGCGCGACGGGCCGCCAATGCCCACGGCAAACCCGGTGGCCGCCAACACCACCATCGTACCCATGGGGCCCATCACACCGGTGGCGCACAAGGCCATGAAGGCCGCGCCGACCGCCATGCAGATCGCGACCACGCGCTCACTGTGAAGCGTACGCGCTGCGACAAACCCGCCTACCAGCACCCCGACAGCGCCGCACAACATATAGGCTGTAAGGGTGACGGTAGCCGCCTCGAAACTCACACCCTGCAGGGCTTTGAGGATCGGCACAGAAAAACTCTGCACCACGGCCAGCGTCATGGTGGACAGCAGAAAAAACGAAAAACACCACCACACAACCGGCAACTTCATGAACGCCATGTCGTGCGCGGCCGTGGTATCGGGGTGTCGCATCATTGTCCTGGTGAGCAACTTGTCGCGCTGGAGCACTAACAGCAACACAATCAGCGCGTACATCAGCGCGGCAGCGGCGTACGCCCAGCGCCAGTTCGCGGCGGCGCTGACCCCCACCAGGAACACCGGCGCCGCGGCCCAGCCCAGATTTCCCGTCAATCCGTGCGCGCTGAAGGCATAGCCCAGGCGCGGCGTGGACACACGCTGATTCAGGATGGTGAAGTCTACCGGGTGGAATGACGCGTTGCCCAGGCCCGCAAGCGCGGCCGCGCCCATGAGGCCGGCATAGCCCGAGGCAAGTGATGCCACCCCACAAGCCAATAACAACATCGTGAGCGCGAAAAACATCAGCGGCCGAGCCCCAAGCCGATCCACCACGAAGCCCGCGAAAGCCTGACCCGATCCCGAAATTGCGAAGAACAGCGTCATCAACAATCCCAGTTGTGCGTAACTCAGACCGAATTCATGAATAAAAACGGGAAACATCAGCGGCAGCAACAGGTGCGAAAAGTGCGAACTGGCGTGGGCCAGGCCAACCAGAGCGATGATGCCAATGTCCTGTTTCAGAGGGGCGGCAGGGACGGATGAGGTCGAGGTGATCGTGGCAGAAGTCATGCAGCGATGGTAACGGACGAGGCTCCGAGTTGCGGCCCTGGCTTCACTGTCCGTGTGCGGCTTGGGGTGAATGGGGGTGCGGTCGTATTGGCTTGAGTTGCCAGGCCGCGCGGGCACCCAAACCCACAACGGCGCCGACGGTCCAGAACACCACCGAGACGCCCACCACGGCACCCACGGTGCCGAACAACATCGGCATCAGGACGCTGGAGCCGTTAATGGTCATCTGGCGCAAAGCAAGCCCTTCGCCATGACGGTGTTCCGGAGTGATCTGGTGCAAGGTGCTCATGATCATGGGCTGCACCGAGCCCAGCACCAAACCAAGCAGCACCGAACAAACTCCCATGCCCAGCGGCGACTGCATGAAGGGGTAGGCCACGAACAACAAGGCCGTGAGAAGCATCGCTGCCGTGACCACAGCGGATTCGCGCAGGCGTTCTGCGACCAGCGGCAATAGCACGCGCACCAGAGCGGCGGCGACGGCGAACGAACCCAGGATGGAGCCGATGACTGAAGCACTCATCCCGCGCTCGTGTCCTAGCACGGGCAGCACAAAAGTATGCACGTCCCAGCACGACGACAGGAACCAGTTCACCACCAGCAAGCGGCGCATCATGGGCTCGCGCAGCAAATGCCAGGCCTTGGGTGCCTTTCCACCCGGTGGCAAGGATACGGGCGGCAACTCGCGCGTCTGCCGAATCCACCACCAACCGGCAAGCGGCAACAAGGCCGAGAACAGAAATGCGGCACGGTATCCCTGCTGGTCACCGGCGGCAGAACCCGCGTAGTCGATCAGCAGACCGGCGCCAAAGGGCCCCAGGAAATTGGAAATCGCCGGCCCGATAGCGAGCCAACTGAACACCTGCTTGAGTTGGGTCGGGTTCTGGGCCGCGCGTCCCACATGACGCTGCAACGCGAGCGAGGCGGCGCCAGTGGCGCCACCGGTCAGGAGCGCGCTCAAGCACAGCACAGCAAAGATTGGAAACACCACCGCCAGCGCCGCGCCGACGGCAGCCACCCCCACCGCCAAGCGTACCGGACGCCTGAGGCCATGGCGGTCGGCGTAACGCCCAGCGGGCAGGGCGAGAAAGACCTGGGTCAGAGCGAACAGCGCCAGCAGTACGCCAACAGCGGCGGCACTGTAGCCCTGTTTCAATGCCAGCAAGGGTGCCGCCATGCGCATGGCGGCCATACTGGCGTGGATGCAAATCTGACCTGTGATCAGGCGCGCAAGGGGACGATTCAAAGTCGGCTTTCAGGAAGATGCGGAACGGGAAATCGGTTCCGTTTCTGTTCCCAAGCGTACCCCAGTTCAGAACCGCCTCATTGAGCCTTCCAAAACTCCCGCCAATCAGTGCACCACTCGCGCAAAACTGAACTGACCCGGCGCGCGGATCGTATCCACATCCACGGGAATGACATCCTTTGGTGCAAATCTGCCTTCAAGCAGGAGCTTGGATAACGGGTTCTCGATGCGCTGCTGGATCGCCCGTTTCAGCGGCCGCGCACCATACACCGGATCAAAGCCAACCTTCGCCAACTCGGCCAATGCCGCAGGCGAAACCTCCAACTGCAGGTCCATCTTCGCGAGGCGCGCCTGCAACAGCTTGAGTTGGATGCCGGCGATGGCTTCAATGTGCCTGGCGTCCAGCGCATGAAATACCACGGTTTCGTCGATGCGGTTCAGGAACTCGGGGCGAAAGTGGTTCTTTAACTCGCCCGTTACCGCATCCTTGATGTCCTCCGAGTCCTGTCCCACCATGCTCTGTATGAGGTGCGAACCGATGTTGCTCGTCATGACGATCACCGTGTTCTTGAAGTCCACGGTGCGCCCCTGGCCATCGGTCAAACGACCGTCGTCCAATACCTGCAGCAGCACGTTGAAAACGTCGGGATGGGCCTTCTCCACCTCATCCAGCAGCAGCACGCTATAGGGTTTGCGGCGCACAGCCTCGGTCAGATAACCACCCTCCTCGTATCCCACGTAGCCCGGAGGCGCACCGATAAGGCGCGCCACCGAATGCTTTTCCATGAACTCGCTCATGTCGACCCGGATCAGGTGATCTTCAGAGTCGAACAGGAAGCCGGCGAGTGCCTTGCAAAGCTCGGTCTTGCCCACACCGGTAGGACCCAGGAACAGGAAGGAACCGGTAGGTCGATTCGGATCCGAAAGACCGGAACGCGATCTGCGAATGGCATTGGCCACGGCCGAAATGGCCTCGTCCTGACCCACCACGCGCTGGTGCAGTTTGTCTTCCATCAAAAGCAATTTGTCACGCTCGCCCTGCATCAGCTTGGACACCGGAATGCCGGTGGCGCGGGCTACAACCTCGGCGATCTCTTCCGCACCAACCTGGGTGCGCAATAGCCGTGGTGCAGCGCCAGCGCCCTTCTCCTCCTCCTTGGCCTGCGCTTCCTTGAGCTGCTTTTCCAACTCGGGAAGTTTGCCGTATTGCAACTCGGCCATCTTGTTGAAATCGCCCTTGCGCTTCAGGTCTTCAAGTTGCAGCTTGTACTTCTCGATCTCTTGCATCACGGCCTTGGAACCTTGTGCCTGGGCCTTCTCTGCCTTCCAGATCTCATCCAGATCCGCAATTTCTTTTTGCAGTTTTGCGATCTCCTCCTCGATCAACGCAAAGCGCTTTTGCGAAGCGTCATCCTTTTCGCGGCGCACCGCTTCGCGCTCGATCTGCAACTGGATCAGGCGCCGGTCCAGTTTGTCCATCACCTCTGGCTTGGAGTCCATCTCGATCTTGATCTTGGATGCGGCCTCGTCGATCAGGTCGATCGCCTTGTCGGGCAGAAAGCGGTCAGTGATGTACCGATGGCTCAGTTCGGCGGCAGCCACGATCGCCGGGTCAGTGATCTGCACCCCGTGATGGGTTTCATAGCGCGCCTGCAGACCGCGCAGGATCGCGATGGTCGCCTCCACAGTGGGTTCACCCACCAGGATCTTCTGGAAGCGCCGCTCCAGCGCCGCGTCTTTCTCGATGTACTTGCGGTATTCGTCCAGTGTGGTGGCACCCACGCAATGCAACTCACCGCGGGCCAGCGCCGGCTTGAGCATGTTGCCCGCGTCCATGGCACCCTCGGCCTTGCCCGCCCCCACCATGGTGTGCAGTTCGTCGATGAAGACGATGGTCTGGCCTTCGTCCTTGGCCAGGTCCTTCAGCACGGTTTTCAGCCGCTCTTCAAACTCGCCGCGGAATTTTGCGCCGGCCAAGAGTGCCGCCATGTCCAGCGACAATACGCGCTTGCCCTTGAGCGACTCCGGCACTTCACCTGCGACGATGCGCTGCGCCAAGCCTTCGACGATGGCTGTTTTACCCACACCGGGTTCGCCGATCAGCACCGGATTATTCTTGGTTCGGCGCTGCAACACCTGGATCGCGCGGCGAATTTCGTCGTCGCGACCGATCACCGGGTCAAGCTTGCCCATGCGCGCACGCTCGGTCAGGTCCGTGCAGTATTTTTTGAGCGATTCACGCTGGTCTTCTGCGTCGGCGCTGTCCACCTTGTCGCCGCCGCGCACGGACTCGATGGCGGACTCCAAAGGCTTGCGCGCAAGACCGTTGTCTTTGGCAAGTTTGCCGATGTCGGCCTTGCTGTCCGTCAGTGCCAGAAGAAACAATTCACTCGCGACAAACTGATCCCCGCGCTTGATGGATTCCTTCTCCGCCGCCTGCAGCAACGAGCCCATGTCGCGGCTGAGTTGCACTTGCTCCTGACCCTGGACCTGGGGCAATTTTTTAAGTGCAGCTTCAGCGGCCGCCAGCAAGCCGACAACGTTCACGCCCGCGCGTTGCAACAGCGCCTTGGGCCCGCCCTGCTGATGCAGCATCGCCACCAGCACGTGGACTGGCTCGATATAGGCGTGATCCGCGCCCAGAGCCAAAGTCTGCGCCTCGCCCAAGGCTTCCTGAAATTTAGTGGTAAGTTTGTCCATGCGCATCAATGTTCTCCAATGTGCACAACAACTAGGGTCCATCCGCCTCATTTCAAGTGCGCGCGCGCAGGTCTAGAATAAACACCGATGAACATTCACCAACTGTCAGTCATTTACGTCGACGAACAGGACCGCATCCTGGTGCGATTCAATACCATTGACGGTGAAGAATTGCGCCTGTGGCTGACGCGGCGCATGTTGTTGCGGGTCTGGGAGCCGTTGCAGGAAGTTGTAGGTCAACTGGAGGCACGGAGGACCCCTTTGTCCGACGGCAGCGAAGAGTCTCGACGCATGCTGAGCGAACTGCGACGGGCTGAAGTGCTACAGCGATCAGACTTTGCCACACCCTTCAAGTGTGAATCGACCAAGTTGCCGTTGGGATCGGAACCCCTGATCGTGACGCAAGTGAACATGACGATGCAGGTCCACGGCCATCTGCAGGTCGGGTTTGAAGAACGGCTACCGCGGCAGCCGGAGGTCCGGGGATTTCAAGTGGCGATGGAGTCCACGATGCTGCATGGTTTTGTGCACCTGCTGGAAGCAGCGCTGACGAAATCCCAGTGGAACATTCGGGGTGCGGAGCACGACCGCGACGCCACAAATCACGGCAGCGATGAGGCGCGTCCACGATACCTGCAATAATTCAGAGCGCGCAACGCGTCAGAAATTTGACGCTTCGATACCCCAACGCGCCAACGCTTGGTCGTCTCGGATGCGGGCGTCCACCCAGCGAGCGCCATCCGCCGTTTGCTCCTTCTTCCAGAACGGAGCCTGGGTCTTGAGGTAGTCCATGAGAAATTCGCAAGCCTTGAAACTCTCGCCCCGATGCGCCGAGGCGACAGCCACCAGCACGATCTGGTCCAATGGTTGCAGCACTCCCACCCTGTGCACTACGCGGGCGGAACAAATGTCAAAGCGCTGCAGCGCCTGATCGATCATGGCCTCGATGGCTTTCTCGGTCATGCCGGGGTAATGCTCCAACTCCATACTGCTGATGCTGCCCGGCGCTCCTTGAGTCCGGTCTCGTACCGTTCCGACGAAACTGCAGACGGCGCCAACTCGCGTGTCTCCCATACGAAGGAACTGCACCTCTTGCGTCAGGTCAAAGTCCTCGGTCTGAATCGAGACCCGGCTCATCTTCATCCCCCGGTCACAGGAGGAAAGAAGGCGACTTCGGCGCCCTCAGCCAGCAGTGCACACTCTTCGCTCATCACCTGGTTCAGCGCCATGCGCACCGCCCTGCCGCGCGCCAGAGACTGCGCGTGTGCTGCACTGCGAGAGAGCAAATCGTCGCGCAGTTCTGCCAGGTTGGCAGCGTTCGTCTCCACGACTTCGCCAGAGACACCCATGTCCTCGCGAATGGCGGCGAAATACTTGACGGTGACCCTCATGCCAGCAACTCCGCAAATGAAATGAATTCAACGCAATCGCCATGCGCAATTCTCTGCCCGGGCGGATTGTCGACCAGTCCGTCACCCCAGACAGCCGAGGTCAGCACCCCGGAACTCTGATTGGCAAAAAGATCCAGTCCGCCTGCCTCATTGCGCCGAACCCGCAGGAATTCACGGCGTCTGTCGGCACGGGGCCATTTGAAGTGAGCCGGCAGACTTTGGGTGAATGGCACGATGGACCCCACGCCCTGAAGTTTGAGCAGGAACGGTCGCACCAGCAACAAGAAAGTGACAAAGCTGGAAACCGGGTTGCCCGGAAGACCGATAAAGTGCGCCTGACCGACGCGCCCGTAAGCGAACGGCTTACCCGGCTTGATCGCGATCTGCCAGAGGTTGAGTTCGCCCAGCGCCTGCACCGCCGCCTTGACATGGTCTTCCTCCCCCACGGAAACGCCGCCACTGGTCAGGATCAGATCGTGTCCGAGGGACGCAGCCCGCATGGCTTGTTCAGTGGCTTCTCGTTGGTCCGGCACGATGCCGTAGTCGCTCACCTCGCATCCCAGACGCTTCAGAAGTGCGCGCAGAAAGTAGCGGTTGGAGTTGTAGATCGCGCCGGCCTTCATCTGCTGCGGGAGAATGGTGCCAGGCATGACGAGTTCGTCACCCGTGGAAAACAAAGCCACCCGTGGTGTTCGCAGGACGGGTAGTTGATCCAGACCGATGCTCGCCGCCAATCCGAGTTCGGCCGGAGACAGGCGCGTGCCACGGTGCAATACGACCGTGCCGCGCGCCACGTCTTCGCCGGCACGGCGTATCCACTGCCCTGGCTGAGGCAGGACAAGAATGCGGACCTGCTCATGCACCGCAGCGTCATGCGGCGCCGACAAGACTTCGCAATCTTCCTGCATCACCACCGCATCCGCACCGGGGGGGATCGGCGCGCCAGTGAAGATGCGCGCTGCGCTACCCGGTTCGACAGGAACGCCGGACGTTCCAGCAGGAATGCGTTGCGTCACCGTCAACCTGCCGCCCACGCTTGCCACATCGACGCAGCGCAGGGCATAACCGTCCATGGAACTGTTGTCTTGCGGCGGCACGTGCAACTCGGATACGAGATCTTGCGCCAATACCCTTCCGTCGGCGTCAAAAGTGTCGAGTTGGACCGATCCCTTCAGCGGAACAGCAAACGCCATCAACTCGGCCAGAGCTTGGTCCAGCGATTTCAGGGGAGCGTGCTCACGCTTCATACGTACAGTTCTGGGTTGTAATCAAAGCGCTCGCCCTGTCCGAGCAGCCAGGCGACCACGCTTTCAGGGTTGCTCAAGTCCAGCACGGGTCGTTGTGTGGGTTGGGGCAAGCCATGCGGGCTATCGGTGGCGATAGCCACCACGAAATCATCGTCCGGGTAGCGGGCCGGTTTGCCGCTGGCAGCGCGCCACACTTCTATCTTGAGCAGATCGCTTTGTTTGAAGCCCTCAACGATGACCCAGTCCACTTCGCCATGCAGTTCGGCAATCAGATGATGCGCCGAGAGCGTGTTGGTTCGTTCGAACTCGCGCATCAATGCCAGGCGCCGGTCTGACGCCACCACCACCTCAAAAGCACCTGCTTCGCGGTGCCGCCAGGTGTCCTTTCCAACCTGATCAATATCGAAATTATGGTGTGCGTGCTTGACGACCGAGACCCTAAGTCCGCGACGTTTCAGCGCCGGAATGATTTGCTCCACCAACGTGGTCTTGCCCGCGCCCGAGTAACCTGCAATGCCAACAACTTTCATTGATTCGTCCAGGAAAACACTTGATTCAAACTCATGAAATTCCACCGCGCCGGCGTCAACTTCAACCACAGTGCGCGGCAATATAGGACTTGATCTGCACCACATCTGCTGCCATGCGCGTGACGCGCCTGGGCATTGCCTCGAGCCCGACAAAGCGAGCGGGGCGATCAGGTTCACGTCCCAGAGCTTCGACAATGGTCTGAGCGAACTTGATGGGCAGCGCCGTTTCCAACACGATCATTGGAATACCCGGCTGAAGGTACTCCCGCGCCACCTTCAGACCGTCGGCCGTGTGGGTGTCGATCATTGCGCCAGACTTCTCGAAGGTCTGGCGGATGGTGGCAAGTCGATCTGCATGGGTGCTGCTGCCGCTTACAAAACCGTAGCGCTGTGATGCACCCTTGAAGGCGGGATCGCCACTCAAGTCGAAGCGTCCTTTCTCGCTTAACTGCCCGCCAAACAGATCCTGCGTCTTGGCCGCATCCCGACCCAGCAGATCGAACACGAAACGTTCGAAGTTAGACGCCTTGGAGATATCCATGGAGGGGCTGGAGGTCTCGTGTGTGTCAGCGCTGGTGCGCACGCGGTAGACACCGGTGTGAAAAAATTCGTCCAGCACGTCATTCTCGTTGGTCGCCACCACGAGCCGTGCTATGGGCAAGCCCATCATGCGCGCAACATGACCGGCACAGACGTTGCCGAAGTTGCCCGAAGGCACGGTGAAACTGACTTTTTCCGTGTTGGAAACCGTTGCAAGAAAGTAACCCGCAAAGTAATACACCACCTGCGCCATCAGGCGTGCCCAGTTGATGGAGTTCACGGTGCCGATTTTGTACTTGCGCTTGAAGACAAGATCGTTGGACACGGCTTTCACCATGTCCTGGCAATCGTCGAACACGCCGTCGACCGCAATGTTGTGGATGTTCTCGTCCATCAGGCTGAACATCTGCGCCTGCTGGAACGGGCTCATGCGGCCAAGGGGCGATGTCATGAACACGCGGACCCCCTTCTTGCCGCGCATCGCGTACTCTGCCGCGCTGCCGGTGTCCCCGCTGGTGGCGCCCAGGATATTGATCTCTTCGCCGCGGCGCGCCAGTTCGTACTCAAACAAATTGCCCAGCAACTGCATCGCCATGTCCTTGAACGCCAGCGTGGGTCCGTTGGAAAGCGCTTCAAGATACAAACCCGGCTCGAGCTCTTTCAGCGGCACGATCTCCTTCGCACCGAACACGGTTTCGGTGTACGTTTTGCGGCAGATGGAGCGCAAGTCTGCGGCGGGAATATCGTCGATATAAAGCGACAAGATTTCAAACGCCAAGTCTGCATAGCCGGATGCCCCATAGACCTCACGCCAGCGCGCCAAAGTGCCGGCGTCGACCTGTGGATAGGTCTCGGGCAGATACAGACCACCGTCCGGTGCCAGACCTTCGAGCAGGATTTCACAAAATCGCTTTCGCTCGGTCGGAGCGGTGGATGTGGATCGGGTGGAGAGGTACTTCATCAGGCCAGTTCTTCCTTGCGGATACGAACGATAGGCGCCAGCACCGTCGGCAGCGCCTGCATCTGGGCCAGGGCGGCATTCATGCGGGCTTCGACGCAATCGTGCGTCAGGATGATAACGTCGGTCTGGGTCGAGCCTTCGCCACCCACTTCATCCGCCTCACGCTGCAGCACAGCGTCGATGCTGATGTCGGCCTGCGCCAGAATTCCCGTCACCTTGGCCAGCACGCCGGCCTGATCGGCAACGCGAAGCCGCAGGTAGTAACTGGTGACCACCTCGCCCATGGGCAGCACGGGCAAGTCGCTCATGGCATCGGGCTGGAACGCCAGGTGTGGCACACGGTGCGCCGCGTCGGCCGTGTGCAGCCGCGTGATGTCCACAAGATCGGCAATCACGGCACTCGCCGTGGGTTCGGAGCCCGCGCCCTTGCCGTAGTACAGCGTCGTCCCCACGGCATCACCTTGCACCATGACGGCGTTCATCGCACCCTCCACGTTGGCGATGAGGCGCTTGGCTGGCACCAGACTGGGATGCACGCGCAGTTCGATGCCATCACGCGTGTGCCGGATCGCGTCGCCCTCACGACGTTTGGCAATGCCGAGCAGTTTGATGCGGTACCCCAATTGCTCGGCGTAGCGTATGTCCTGCGCAGCTAGCTGGGTGATGCCTTCCACATAGGCCTTGTCAAACTGCACCGGAATGCCAAAGGCGATGGCTGACATCAGCGTCACCTTGTGGGCCGCGTCGACACCCTCGATGTCGAATGTGGGATCGGCTTCAGCGTAGCCCAGTGTCTGGGCGTCCTTGAGCGCAGCGGCAAAATCCAGGCCCTTGTCGCGCATCTCGCTCAAGATGAAATTGGTCGTGCCGTTGATGATGCCGGCGACCCACTGGATGCGGTTCGCGGTGAGGCCCTCGCGCAGCGCCTTGATGATGGGAATGCCTCCTGCAACAGCCGCTTCGAACGCCACCATCACGCCCCTGCGGTGCGCCGCGGCAAAAATTTCCGTGCCGTGCACCGCCAACAGTGCCTTGTTCGCAGTCACCACGTGTTTGCCTGCTTCGATGGCCTCAAGCACCAGTTTGCGGGCAATGCCGTAGCCCCCAATCAACTCGATCACGATGGCAATTTCCGGGTTGGCGATCACGGCGCGGGCGTCGCTTACGACTTGCGTATCTGGGCCGACCAGTGACTGGGCCCGCGCCACATCCAGATCGGCCACCATGGTGATGGCTATGGCGCGACCGGCACGGCGCCTGATCTCCTGCTGATTGCGACGCAGCACGTTGAAGACGCCGCTGCCCACGGTGCCAATGCCAAGAAGGCCTACCTGTATTGGTTTCATGCTTGAAAGGGAAAAAGAAGAAAAATGATTGTCACCGACTGCCGCAGCCTCAGACCGCAGCGTGGCGCTTGCGGTAGTTCTCAAGGAAACGCGCCATGCGGCCAATGGCTTCGCGCAGTTCGTCCTCATGTGGCAGGAATACGATGCGAAAGTGGTCGGGCGCTGGCCAGTTGAAACCCGTTCCCTGCACGAGCATGACCTTGGTTTCCTCCAGCAGTTCGAGAAAGAACTGCTGGTCGTCCTGAATCGGATAGATGGCCGGATCAAGCTTCGGAAACATATAGAGTGCCGCGGTCGGTCTGACGCAGCTCACCCCAGGAATGGCGGTGATCAATTCGTACGCGAGATCGCGCTGCCTGCGCAAACGACCCCCCTCGCCCACCAACTCGTTGATGCTCTGGTAACCCCCCAGCGCAGTCTGAATCGCCCATTGGCCCGGCACGTTCGCGCACAACCGCATGTTGGACAGCATGTTTAGGCCTTCGATATAGTCGCGCGCCGCCTTCTTGTCGCCCGTCACCACCATCCAACCCGCGCGATAGCCGCAGGATCGGTGACTCTTGGACAGACTATTGAAGGTCAGCGTCAACACGTCTTCGCTCAATGAAGCGATCGGCGTGTGATGAGCGCCGTCGTACAGCACCTTGTCGTAAACCTCGTCGGCAAAAATCACCAGCCCGTGCTCGCGCGCTAGCGTGACAATGGCCTTGAGCAGGCCATCCGAATAGAGCGCGCCGGTCGGGTTGTTGGGGTTGATGACCACGATACCCTTGGTGCGCGGCGTGATCTTCGCGGCGATGTCTTGCAGATCGGGCATCCAGCCGGTCGCCTCGTCGCACAGGTAGTGCACCGGGTTGGCACCCGACAGGCTCACCGCCGCCGTCCATAGGGGGTAGTCGGGGGCCGGCAGCAGCAGTTCATCGCCATCGTCGAGCAGGGCATTGGTGGCCATGACGATGAGTTCACTGGCGCCATTGCCCAGATAGATGTCGTCCAGCGTTACGCCCTTGATGCCTTGCTGCTGGGTGCTGTGCATGACCGCCTTGCGTGCCGCGAAGATGCCCTTGCTGTCCGAATAACCCGCGGAGTTGGGCAGGTTGCGAATCATGTCCTGCTGGATTTCTTCAGGCGCATCAAAACCGAACACCGCCAGATTACCGATGTTGAGCTTGATGATCTTTTGCCCCTCCTCCTCCATCTGACGCGCCCGGTCCATGATGGGGCCACGAATGTCGTAGCAGACGTTGGCGAGTTTTGCGGATTTCAGAATAGGTTTCAAAGTCCCTCCAGGGCCGTTCTACGGGTGGAAAAACTATAATTGGACCACAGTTCCTCTGGGCAAGTGCACAGCGACCCAATTAGCTGCCGAGCTTGCGCAGCGAGGGCTTGGTAGCCAACCTCCGGACCTGGTCCCTATCAATTCATCTAGCGAAAAGACAGACCCATGAAACTGCAAGCCGAGAAGTTGGATGGCCTGGTCATCAGCGGCCATGGTCCCGGTTGGATTGCCGTCAATGGAGAAAGGCACCACAACTCCATCGTGCTGAGTTCTCGCGGGCTGTTTCTGGACTGGCCTTGCAATCGATTTGACGATTTGACGCCCGACCATTTTTCCCAACTCGCTGGGCTCGACGCAGAACTGGTGATTTTCGGCAGCGGCGCGCGGCTGCACTTTCCCCGGCCGGACTGGCTACTGGGTTTGATGGAGCGCCGCATCGGAGTGGAAACCATGGACACGATGGCGGCCTGCCGAACCTACAACATTCTTGCGAGCGAGGGGCGCCACGTGGTGGCAGCCCTGTTGTTGGAGTTGGCGTAGGCCGTCTGCGAACCGACTTTCATTTGCGGGTAAAATCAGCGGTTGCGGTTCGAGGCCAAAAAGACCAAGCAGGCTGAAAGCCTCCACCTTCCAACGAGCACATCCTGTCACAAAAGATTGAAGAAATATGGCGATCGTTGTCAACAAACCACTCCCTGAATTTGAAGCCAATGCCACCAGTGGCATCAAGGTTTCCAACACTTCCCATCTCGGCACGCCGTTCATTTTGTACTTCTATCCGAAGGACAATACGCCTGGCTGCACCACCGAGGCGATGCAGTTCCGAGACAAATTCAAGGACTTCGTCAAGGCAGGAGCCATCGTGTTCGGAGTATCTCGCGACAATATGAAATCGCACGACGAATTCAAGGCCAAACTTGAGTTGCCATTTGAACTGATCGCCGATACAGAAGAAAAGATGTGTCACATGTTCGGCGTCGTCAAGAACAAGATCATGTACGGCAAGAAGGTCAAGGGGATCGAACGCAGCACCTTTTTGATCGGCGCTGACGGTCTGGTAAAACAGGAGTGGCGCGGTCTCAAAGTCCCTGGGCACGTGGAAGAAGTTCTCAAGGCTGTGAAATCCCTGAAAAAGGCTGCTGCACTGGCCTGATTCGGTCGAGAGAAACCTCGGCTGTCCCATGCATAATGAAGCAATGACGGTGCCGCCTGCACTGCATGAGCCAGAGAGCCGCCCAGGCCAATGGGCGGCTTTTTTGTTTTCTGAACTCTGACCAAATCGCAAGCTTCATGCCCCTTCCTCCTGCCCCCACCAAACGTGCCAGTTTATTGACCCAACTGACCCACGAGGCGTTATTGACGGAGTCCCGAACCCGGATTTCCGAAGCGGTCGATGTCAAACCCGTGCCACCCGTTCAAGAGGAACTGGCGGTGGTGCCAGCGAAGCCTCCAGTGGTTCGGCATGGGCGGCAAGCCACGCCCGCCCGTGTACCACCCATTACCACTGAAAGGCCCCCCATACCAGCAGGTCAAGGTAAGGTCCGAGTGGTCGCAGTAGGTGCCACTCCAGCAGCGGTGCGAAAGAAGCGTAGCTCAGGTCCAGCGAAGCTGTTTGTACTCGATACGAATGTGCTGATGCACGACCCCATGTGCCTGTTCCGCTTCGAAGAACACGACATCTTTTTGCCCATGATCGTGCTGGAAGAACTGGATGGCCATAAGAAGGGTATGACCGAGGTGGCGCGCAATGCACGTCAGACCAGCCGCAGCCTGGATGCTCTGGCATCGACCCAGAATGGCGATATCGTGGGCGGACTGAAGTTGGACCACACCGGCCACACACAGGCGCGCGGCAAACTGTTTTTTCAGACGCAGCCGCTCAACTACACGCTACCACCGAGCCTGCCCCAGGGCAAGGCCGATAACCAAATCCTGGGCGTCGTGGAGGCGCTGCGCCAGCAGCGCGCGCCACGCGAAGTGGTGCTGGTGTCCAAGGACATCAATATGCGGGTCAAGGCCCGGGCCCTGGGACTGCCCACGGAGGACTATCAGAACGACAAGACACTGGAGGACGGCGATCTGCTTTACTGCGGTTGGCTGGCGCTTCCGGGTGATTTCTGGAGCGTCAATGGCAATGCCGTGGAGAGTTGGCAACAGGGCGTGCACACCTTTTATCGCATCGCCGGCCCGATCGTGCCCAGCATGATGATCAACCAGTTTGTCTATTTCGAGGCTCCCGGTGAACCCAGCCTGTACGCCCGTGTCACCGAAATCCGAGGCAAAACCGCCGTGCTGAAAACGCTCAAGGACTATACCCACCTGAAGCACGCGGTTTGGGGCATTGCGGCACGCAATCGGGAACAGAATTTTGCATTAAACCTGCTCATGGACCCCGATGTCGACTTCGTCACCCTCACCGGAACGGCGGGTAGCGGCAAGACGCTGATGGCTTTGGCCGCAGGCCTGACACAGGTGCTGGACGATCGGCGCTACACGGAAATCATCATGACCCGTGCGACGGTATCGGTCGGAGATGACATCGGGTTTCTGCCCGGCACTGAAGAGGAGAAAATGGGTCCCTGGATGGGAGCGCTTGACGACAACCTGGAAGCGCTCGCCAAGACGGAAACCAATGCCGGTGAATGGGGACGAGCCGCCACCAACGACCTCATTCGTTCCCGCGTCAAGATTAAGAGCATGAATTTCATGCGCGGCCGCACATTCCTGAACAAGTATCTCATCATCGATGAAGCTCAAAACCTCACGCCCAAGCAGATGAAGACCCTGATCACGCGGGCTGGCCCGGGAACCAAGATCATCTGCATGGGCAACCTCGCGCAAATCGACACCCCCTACCTGACCGAAGGCTCATCGGGTTTGACCTTTGCCGTGGACAAATTCAAGGGCTGGCCTCACGGCGGCCACATCACCCTGGCGCGGGGTGAACGCTCGCGCTTGGCGGATTTCGCCAGCGAGGTTCTTTAGCGACTTAGGTCAGTCGCGCAAGCTCAAACTGTGGGGGTGAGTTCAAAACTCGCTGCGAGTAGTTCTTGGTTCGTCCCACAAAGTCTCAGAAGTCCCCGCCGCCACCGTGCGCAAGGCTTTCGAAGCGCGTGAGGTTCTTGATGAAGGCGAGCTTGACGGTACCGGTGGGGCCGTTGCGCTGCTTACCGATGATGATCTCGCTTACTCCCGGTTCCTTGCTGTCTTTGTTGTAGTAATCGTCTCGATAGATGAACATGATGACGTCCGCGTCCTGCTCGATCGCGCCTGATTCGCGCAGGTCACTCATCATGGGGCGCTTGTCAGTGCGAGTTTCTACGCTGCGGTTGAGTTGTGACAACGCGATCACCGGGCACTGCAATTCTTTGGCCAACATCTTAAGTCCGCGCGAAATTTCGCCCAACTCCGTGGCTCGATTTTCCCCATCGGAGCTGGAACCGCTCATGAGTTGCAAATAGTCCACCACGATCAGGCCCAACTTGCCGCATTGACGCGCCAGGCGCCGCGCATTGGCCCGCAGTTCACTGGTTGTCAGACCGGGTGTCTCATCGATGTGAAGGGAAACGTCGCGCAACTTCTCGATCGCCTCGGTCAGACGCGGCCATTCTTCATCGGTGAGTTTGCCGGTGCGCAAATGGGTCTGATCGATGCGACCGATGGATCCGACAATCCGCACAGCGAGCTGCGACGCTCCCATTTCCATGGAGAACACGGCCACCGGCAGGCCTTCGTTCAGAGCCACATGTTCGGCGATATTGATCGCGAGCGCAGTCTTGCCCATGGACGGACGGGCGGCCAGCACCACCATGTCTCCGGCCTGGAAACCCGAAGTCATTCGATCCAGATCATAAAAACCTGTGGGTACTCCGGTGATGTCGTTGGGGTTATCGGCCATCTCCTGAACCCGATCCAGCAATTGCACTACCAGGGTGTCCATCCCCTGGAAGCCCTGCTTCATGCGCGAGCCCTCTTCACCAATATTGAATATCTTTTGTTCGGCCTCGTCCAGTATCTTGGCCACAGGTTTGCCCTGCGGATTGAACGCATTGGTGGCGATCTCGTCGCTGGCGCTGACGAGCTTGCGCAGAATCGATCGCTCGCGCACGATCTCGGCGTAGCGACGGATATTGCCCGCGCTGGGAACGTACTGGGCGAGCGAATTCAGATAAGCCAGCCCACCCACCTCCTCGGCGTTGCCCAGATTTTGCAAATGCTCAAAAACGGTGATGACATCGGCCGGTTTGGACGCGTTAACCAATGTGCTGATGGCGCCAAACACGAGGCGATGTTCATAACGATAGAAGTCCCGATCCACCAGCAGATCGCCGACACGATCCCATGCCTGGTTGTCCAGGAGCAAACCACCGAGAACACTCGACTCCGCCTCCACTGAATGTGGTGGAATGCGCAATTGCGCCACCTGGTGGTCGGGCGCGAAGTGATCAGCTGAAGCGGAAAATACGGCAGACATGGCTGTTCCTTGAAGCGGTGGATGCTACGCCGCCACGCAGATGCCGTCCAGCGAAAGCCTGGGTACAAGCTCTGTACAACTTGTGTACAGGACGCCAACAATGACGCAATCGGGTTTGAAAAAGGAACGGGCCGCCAGCCTTAGGTGCCAGCGGCCCGCAAGTGGCCAAGTGGGTAAACCGCTTAAGCGGTTTCGCCGTACACTGAAACGGTGACTTCAACCACCACGTCGGTATGCAGGGCGACGTTGACCTTGCTGTCACCCACGACCTTGATGGGGCCATTGGGCATTCGCACCTGGGCCTTGACCACGCCATAGCCCTGCTTGTTCAGTTCTTCGGCAATGTCAAAGTTGGTTACCGAGCCAAACAGACGGCCATCCACACCTGCTTTTTGCGTCAGCTTGATAGTAGCCCCCGTCAGTTTCTCGCCCTGAGCCTTTGAATCGGCCAGTTTGGCCGCCGCGGCCCGCTCCAATTCGGCGCGCTTGGTTTCAAACTCCTGCTTTGCCGTTTCCGTCGCGCGACGAGCCCGACCGGCGGGAATCAAATAGTTGCGGGCATAACCATCTTTGACCCGGACGATTTCGCCCAGATTACCGAGGTTGACAATTTTGTCGAGCAGAATGATTTGCATGTGTGTGCTCCTTAGATGCGATGCTGATCGCTGTACGGCACCATCGCGAGGAAGCGCGCACGTTTGATGGCGGTGTTGAGCTGGCGCTGGAAAATGGCACGGGTACCAGTCAGGCGAGCGGGAATGATCTTGCCATTTTCGGCAATGAAATCACGCAGCGTATCGACATCCTTGTAGTCGATCTCTTCCACGCCGGTCACCGTGAAACGGCAAAAGCGCTTGCGCTTGAAAAGCAGGTTCTGTGCGGGGCGCTTGGGGCGCTTGTCTTTGTTTTTGAAACGACTGGGTCCGGCCATGATGGGCTCCTAATGGGTTAAGGGCGGAGTCTGGACTCCGTCCGGCTTCTGATCTAAATCCTGTTCAAATTCCTGAATATGAAAAACGACGGTTTTGCCTTTGATGGGGGTCGCGAGAAATCCCCTGAACTGCCAGACGCTGCCAATGCTTTGTCGAACCAGCCTCTCTGCCATCGCGCCAAAGGCTACTGCCTTGATAGACGCTTTGACCTGCCTGGGTTGACCGGCTTGCTCGACCACAGATTCGTGTTCAAGTTTGAGGTCAATCACTGGCAAGCCCGCCGGGGTGTACCGCAGGACGTTGGTCTCCGCGATAACGGCGCTCAGGACAAGCTGATTAGCAATGAGGAGTCTTTCTCGCTCTCAAAAAAGTCTAGTCGCAGTCAGATCAGGACGCGTATTCGGAGGGCTGGCTCTTGCGCGACTCTTCGCGCTCGACCGTCTTCATCATCGACGAAGGACCCGTATCCGCCTTCTTCTTCAGCACCGTCAGATGCCGCAGGACCGCATCATTGAACTTGAACGCGTGTTCCAACTCGGCCATGACCACTTGGTCTGCTTCGATGTTGATGCACAGGTAATGTGCCTTGGCCAATTTGTTGATCAGGTACATCAGCTGACGCCGACCCCAATCTTCAACGCGGTGGATTTTTCCGCCGCCGGCAACAATCATGCCTTTGTATCGTTCCAGCATGGCCGGAACTTGCTCACTTTGATCCGGATGGATCAACAGTACGATTTCATAATGACGCATAAACTCTCCTTGTGGAAAAAGCCACCCACTGCGTCTGTAGTGGTGTGGCAAGGCAAAGCCTGAGATTATAGCGGATCAATGTTGGCTGATCTCAGGCTCGACTCCATGCGGCGTTCCATGTGCGGCGCCCGACTGAAACAGCAGGCTGACAAGAATGGCGGCGGCAACTCCCGCCGGCACGCCAAAAACGCCCGCCGAAATCGGCTGAATTTCAAACCACAATCCGTTACCCGACAATTCCAGCGTTGCGCGCACGCCCTGGGAATTGATGATCATGTAATAAACGGCCACGCCCAACCCCGTCAACATGCCTGCGACCGCTCCGGCACGCGTGGTCCGGGCCCAGAAGATTCCCAACACCATCACCGGCACAAAGGCTGATGCCGCCATGGAAAAAGACGCAGCCACCAAAAACAGGATGTCGGCTGGCTTTTGCGCCGCAGCGTAGGCGGCCGACAAAGCCACCAATAGCAGGGCAAACTTGGAGAGCATCACCCGCTGCATTGCGCTGAGGCGATAGTCCTTGTCGCGAAAATAGAGATCGTGAGCCAGGGCGTTGCCGATCGTTAGCAACAATCCGTCGGCAGTGGACAGCGCCGCGGCCAAACCCCCTGCCGCCACCAGACCCGACACAATATAGGGCATGCCCCCTAATTCCGGACTGACCAGCATCACAATGTCGGCGCCCAGTTTGAGTTCGGCAAACTGCAATACGTGATCGCCATTGATGTCGTTGACCGACAGCAGGCCAGGGTCGACCTTGGCCCACTGCGCCAACCAGCCAGGCAATTGAGAATAGTCCAGTCCAACCAGATGGCTCATTACTTCATATTTCACGAGCACCGCCAACGCGGGCGCTGCCAGATAGAGAAGTGCAATGAACAATATTGACCACGCCACCGAGGTGCGTGCCTCAGCCACGGTAGGCGTGGTGTAGAAGCGCGTCAATAGATGCGGCAAGCCCGTGGTGCCTACCATAAGGCAGAATACCAGCGCCAAAAAATTGCGGCGCGAATTGTCGAACGTCTGCTGCTGTTGCGGCGTGCCGTCTGGATCTCCGGCGAAGGGTTTGGCGTGGGGCGGCATACCACCCATTGAGCGCGAGCGTTCCTGGTTTTCCCGCATGGCGCGCGTCCAGTGTTCGCGTGCCGATGCAACGTCTTTGGGTAACAGAGCCAATTCACGGCCGGCACGGAAAACCATGTCGGCGTCTGCCCCCTGGGCGTTGAGTCGACGTAG
>CAILAY010000009.1 GCA_903832285.1 uncultured beta proteobacterium
TGGCGCAGTCACCGTTGACCCAAGGAGCGCAAACCGTCACGGCAAGTGCGCCTGTGAACCTGGCTTCTACGTTGGCACTGAAGAGTGGGTTGCCCAACCGTGTTCTGAAGAATGGGACGATTCTAGTGGTTCCGGTGTTGCAAAGCACAACGATCATCTCGTATGTGGGCAGCGCTGTTCAAGTCGATTCTCTGGCCGCTGACAACAGTACCCTGGCCTACTCCGAAACGCGGTCCGGTTATAGCGCGGCTTCCCTGACGGGCCTTCTCAGCGCCGATACCAGCGACTTTGCCCACTGGTTCAACTCGTTCTACTCAAACCCCGCCATTTTCAATACGGGTGCGCAATATCAGGCGGGAGCTGCCTATACCAAATACACTGTCACTGCCAAGGGTGACCGCTATTTCGCCTCCGACTGTGCAGCGTCGACCACCACGGCCAGCGTCAGCCCATGCGCCACCGGCACGACGCTCAGCGCAGCCATGACCGCAGGGATGAACTCTGTCGCGGACGGGGTGACATACTCCTCCGCAGCAGGTGCTTTCAGCACAGTGGGCGGCGTGCCTATGTGGATCGCAACTGCAGCGCGACCGCAATCCGCCACGTTCAGTAGCACGGTTCAATACCGGACATACTTTGAATTGAATGGCAATGTCTATGCCGGAGTGTTCATCGCCGATGGCACAGTGCTGGGGGGCAGCTACTATGTGTCGAATCCCTCGGGCACAACAGTGACCGATCGACTGACCTTCCTGCCGTTCCAGATTCGCATGAACAAAGCGGCCCTTGACAGTATTGCTGCGGCTGTCACGTTCTGATCGCGAAGGCTTGAATTGTCTATTCCTTAACGGTTGAGTTTTCGTTGTACTGATCCAGCGCTTTGAGCAAGTTCTTTGACTTTGCAAGCTCACGGAGTGAACCGCCCTCGCCTTAAGGCGAGGGCTTCGTTATTACGGCTCAAACCGATGAGGGTCAGCCTTGCGGCCGACTGTCCTACGCCACCTTGAAATTGTCATCCGGCGTTTCCGGCTTCTGATCCTCTATGTATTTCTTCCACACTTCGTCCGTCACATTGCCGCTGCTCGCGACCAAGTAGCCTCTTCCCCACACATGCTGACCCCAGTACCGCTTCCTCAGTCCGGGAAATTCCGACAGCAACCGGTGCGAACTCTTTCCCTTCAGATACTGCACAGCCTTCGATACGGACAAATGAGGCGGTATCGAGATCAGCATGTGCACGTGATCCCGATTGATCGCCCCTGCGTAGATCGTCATTTCCAGGCTTCGCGCAATCTCCCTCAGCAGTTCTCCCGTTCGCTCTCCCACATCACGCACCAGCACTGGATACCGATACTTCGTAATCCACACCAAGTGGTACTTGCAGTCCCATACGCTGTGACTTCCGGTCTTGTAGTCCTTCATCCCATAATGTTAGCCCGGTCGCCTAAAGGCGAGGGGTTTACGGATCCCCTACGGGGGACTCTAAAGTGAACCGCGCTTACGAGCCTGGTGAGCAATGATGGCGAATGCTCCCAGTTCCAATCTCACACCGCCTGATTTCGATACTCTCCAGGAGTCAAGACTTCAGGCTCCATCGCGCTGATCTTGCGCATGTCGGCGACTGACGTGTCCTTGCCGTCCCACGTCACTGCGTCGGCGTAGCGCATGCCGAAGGCGATGTCGGTACCCCGGTAGCCCTGCGCTGCATGGACTTGCGCGCCCAGCGACGGGTCGCGCGCCGTGATGCTCAGCATCATGCGCAACTGGTCGATCGTGTCGGAGTCCTGCGTCAATCCATGCAAGGGACTGCTGGCGTCGAGTTCATGTAGCAGGGTCCAAGTCAATGGAAAGAACGGAAGATCCGAGCGCATCAGCTTGAGATCGAGAGCGCGCCGGAAATGCTGTCCGTCGGGCGCAATCGCCATCAGCAACACGGTGATGCGCGCCATGGCGTCGCTCAGGGCGTTCACGCGGCCGTTGCCGACGCGCACCATCAGCACCGGTCGTCCGTCCTGCTGCGTGATGACGGGGTGATCGGCAAAGATGATCTTCGCCCTGGGCCTGGAAAAGCGCACGAACACCAGACCGGTCATGGTCGCCGTGAACATCATGCCGATGAAAATTTCCACAGTCGACACCACGTGCCCATAGCGGGTGGCCGGCGACATGACGCCATAGCCCACGGTCGCCAGCGTTTCGACGCTGAAGAAGAAGGCGTCGATCAGCGAGTTGGGCGACAGGTTGGCGATGCAACCCGGCACCGCGAAGTACAGCAGCGCAAACACCGCATTGATGGCCATGTCGGCCAGTATCACGACTACAAAGAACTCGGGCCAGTTCAGGGTCAGGGCCAAGTGGTATGGGTCGTTGAAGTCGAAGCGCGACACACCAAGCTTCTCCAGGTTCATGGTCATCGACTTGGACGCGATCGTGGTGCGGGTGCGGTGGTTTTTGTGTTTCTTCATGGCGTTCGCGGAACTCAAGCAGGTGTCGTCCCCTGCGACAGAAACTTCTCCACCAACCTAGTCCAATAGGCTGCACCGATGGTGAGATTGGCGTCGTTGAAATCGTACTTCGCGCTGTGCAGCGTGGCCGCGCTTTCGCCATTGCCCAGGCGCAGGAAGCAGCCAGGCCGATGCTGCAGGTAGTAGGCAAAATCTTCGCTGCCCGTGACCAGCCCGAAGGGCGCGATGGTGTGTTCCTTGCCCACCAGTTCTTCGGCCACACCCAGCGCAAAGTCGGTTTCTGCGTCGCTGTTCACCAGCACCGGATAGCCCTGCTGGATATCGATCTCGACGCTGCCGCCATAGCCTTGCACATGCAGCTTCACCAGTTCGCTGATGCGCTGGTGCAGGCGCTCCCGCACCACGGCACTGAAGGAGCGCACGCTCAGGCCCATCGTGGCGCTTTCGGGAATGACGTTGGTGGCGACGCCGGCATGGATCGTGCCGACGGTGACGATGGCCGTCTGCGTGGGGTCGATGTTGCGTGACACCACGCTCTGGAGCGCCATCACAAGGCTACCGGCGATCAGTATCGGATCCACCGCCAGGTGCGGGCGTGCTGCATGACCGCCACGACCATGGATCGTGATGAGCACGGTGTCGGACGCGGACATGAACGGACCGCGACCAAACATGAAGGTTCCCACCGGATATCCAGGGTGGTTGTGCAGTCCGAAGATGGCGTCGCATGGAAAGCGCTCGAACAGTCCGCCGGCGATCATGCGCTGCGCGCCACTGTCGCGACCGGCTTCTTCGGCCGGCTGGAACACCAGGTTCACCGTGCCTGAAAAATTGCGCGTTCTGGCGAGTTGGCGTGCAGCGCCAAGCAACATCGCAGTGTGGCCATCGTGACCGCAGGCATGCATCACGCCGACGTTGTGGCTTGCGTGGGCGACGCTGTTTTCTTCCAGTATGGGCAGGGCATCCATGTCGGCGCGCAGGCTCACGCTGCGCCCAGCGTCGCCCTGCCGCAGTCGGCCCACCACCCCGTGGCCACCGATATTGCGCGTCACTTCGTAGCCCCATTCGGTCAGTCGCATGGCCACCAGTTCGGCCGTGGCAATCTCCTTGAAAGAGAGCTCCGGGTTCTGATGCAGATGGTGGCGGATCTGCGTCAGCAACTCTTGCGAGTCGGCGAGATCGGCCACCTGGCAGTACTTTTTGAAGCGGGGATTCATCGTGCAAATTCCTTTGTGTCTACGGCGATTGAAAGTCGATGCGTTCGACCTGGTAGCCCAGCCCCTCCATCAACGCGGGCAAACCCTTGGGTCCCACCATATGCAGACTGCCGACCGCGGCAAAGACCCGCTTGCCGCTGTGATGCAGGGTATCCACCTGCCGCGCCAACGCCGGGTTTCGATCATCGACGAGGCGCTTCATCAAGTCCTGTTCGACTGGGGTTTTCATACAGTCACACCAATCGAAGAAATGCGACAGCTGGTCGTAGTCGCCGCTGGACCAGACCTGGGTCAGACGATTGAGAAACAGGCGAGCGCGATCCGATTGCAATTCATCCAAAGACTCCTGCACGTAGGCGATGGTCTCTTGCGCATCGGTCATCTGCAGCGTCTGAAGCTGCAACTCAGGCGTTTCCAGGGACACCACAGCCTTCTTCGCACCGTGTCCCATGCCAGCCAACATGATGTCGATGGCATATCCCGGCTCCAGCCCGTCTTGGCGTCCCGCCAGCAGGGTCAGCGTGGCTATCTGGAGCTCCGGGATAAGCTTGGCCAAAGCCTCGTAGGGCAGGCAAAGCGCCGCCGCCTGCGCCCGCATGCGCTTGACCAGAGGCTCGGGCAGCGTGGCGCCGTGGACGGATGCCAACCCTTCGACCAAACGCCTTTGTATTTCGGGATCCAACATGTCGAGTTCAAGCGCCACCATATCAGAGGCCTGGAAAGATCGAATCAACACCGGACCTGGAAACATCCAATCTTTCTTCGCGACGTGAATAGTGCCGTAAAGATACGAGCTACGCCCGTCTTTTTGGATACGCCACAAAAACCCATGGTCGTGCGCCAGCAGTAGGGCGGCGCGCGCCTGCTCAGGCGTGAACTGGATCGGCTCGGGCGACGCGGGGCAAGCCGCTTGCGCCGCTGCGCTGAACATAGCCACGCATGCCAACAGGGCACCGGCCAAATGTCGACCCGTATTCTTTAGCATTCTGCTGCCGCCCGGCCTTTCATATGCTGAGTGTCTGAGTGGAAAAGCCCAGTATTGCATTTTCCAGGACGTGAATGGTCCTGACTGGCAGGTGCTCGAACCAAAGCGCCCTCGTGATGAAAGCCGCTACGATAGGTCTTCAGTCAAATTGAATATTGAAACAAGGGTTATCGCATGAGAGTTTTTGAAGTTGCCAACGCCTGGGTTACCCGGTTGGCTCTGGTGGTCCTATTCGCGGCGCTCACGAATCCGGGCGCCCAGGCTCAGGACACGGTCGCCTTGCCGCAAGGCGTGACGCGCATTCAGACCGTTGAGGGCATCACGGAATATCGTCTGACCAACGGCCTCAAGCTGCTGCTCGCGCCCGACGTGGCCAACGACCGTGTTCATGTCAACCTGACTTATATGGTGGGTTCGCGGCACGAGGGATCGGGCGAAGGTGGCATGGCGCACTTGCTGGAGCACCTGATCTTCAAGGGCACGCCCACCACGCCCAACGCCCACACGGCGCTGCGCGAGCATGGGTTCACCTACAACGGCACCACGGCGGATGACCGCACCAACTACTTTGCCACCTTTGCCTCGAACCAGGAGTCGCTCGATTGGTACCTCGGTTGGCAGGCCGACGCCATGGTCAACAGCTTCATCGCAAAGAAGGACCTGGACAGCGAGATGACCGTGGTGCGCAATGAGTTCGAGATTGCGGGCAGCAACCCGTTTCGCGCGCTCTGGGAGCGGACCGCGGCCGCGGCCTACAACTGGCACAGCTACGGCCGGCCCACCATCGGCAATCGCGCCGACATCGAGCACGTGGACATTGCCACGCTCCAGGCTTTCTACCACCGCTACTACCGGCCCGACAACGCTGTGCTCATCGTCTCGGGCAAGTTTGACGTAGAAAAAACCCTGCTCGGAATCCAGAGAACACTCGGTGCAGTGGTGAGGCCGACGCAGCCGATACCACAGACCTACACGTTGGAGCCGGCGCAGGACGGAGAGCGCAGCGTGGTGGTGCGTCGCCCCGCAACCAGCCAGATCCTGGTGTTCAGGTACCACGCCCCGGCGGCGCTCCACCCCGACAGCATTGCGCTGGCGGTTCTAGCGACCATTCTTGGAGACGAGCCTTCGGGACGGTTGCACAAGGCGCTGGTGGAATCCAAGCTGGCACAGACCTCGTTCGCTGGCGCAAGTGCGCTGCGCGAAGCAGGCTACTTCATGGCCGGCGCGGTGTTCGCTCCCGACGATGACGCGGCTGTGCGCGAAAGGCTGCTTCTTGGCATCGTCGAGAATCTCGCGAAAGAGCCAATCCGCCAGGACGAGTTTGACCGCGCCAAGGTCCAGATCAACAAGGGTCTGGAGCTGCAATTTGCCAACGCATCTGCCGTAGCCGGTGGTGCCATGGCCATGGAAATCGTGGGCGACTGGCGCGCCGTGTTTGTCGGCCGCGAACGCGTGAAGAGCGTGACGCTGGATGACGTGAACCGTGTGGCGCGCACCTACCTGCTGGCGTCCAACCGAACGCAGGGTCACCTGATCCCAACGAAGGACCCGGCTCGTGCGCCCGAGATGAAGATGCCCGACGTCGCGTCCTACCTGGAGGGCTACACCTTGAACGAGAAGGGTATGGAGTCTGTGGCTTTTGATTTCAGTCCTCAGTCATTGCATGACAAGTTGCTGTTCGCGCCCACCACCGGCGGCGTCCAGACGGCCACGCTCGCAAAGCCGGTGCGCGGCGATCTGGTCAAGCTGAGCATCGCCTTCAAGTTCGGCACACTTGAAAGTTTGCAAAGTCAGACCGCCGCCGCCACGCTGGCCGGTCGCATGCTGCTGATGGGAACGCCCGCATTGACGCGCCAGCAGATCCAGGACGAACTCGACAAATTGGGCGCCGCGCTGAATGTGAATTTCGCTAACACCGGCGGCGGGATTTCATTGACAGCGAAAAAAGAGAACTTCAAACCGGCGCTGGTGCTGGTACTGCATTTATTGCAAAACGCCACCTTTCCCAGCGCCGATTTTGAGGAAATTCGCAGCGCCGAAATCAAGTCCATGGAAGGCCAGATCAAGGACAAGTCCTCGCAGGCCGACAACGCCTGGAATCGCTACGGCAATCCCTACGCCAAAGGTAGCCCACGCTACCGCTATACGCTGGAAGAGTGGTTGAACGAAGTGAAGTCTGTCACCCGCGATCAGGCCTTCGATTTCTACAAGCGGTTTTATGGCGCACAGAACGCGCAGGTCAGCCTGCTCGGGCCGGTCGATCAAAAGGAATACAGCCCACTCATCGCCGCGGCTCTGGACGGGTGGAAAGCGGCCGAAACCTGGAAGCGCATCGAGCAGCCACTGGTGCCACGCGTACCCGCGCGGCTGCTGTATGACACACCCGACAAAGCCAATGTCAGCGTTAAGGCCCACCACGGCATCGCGCTGGGCGGCAAGGTGCTGGACCCGGACGACTTCGCGATGGCGCTGGCCAGCCGCATCTTTGGCGGTGGCGCCGGCTCGCGCCTATGGGTGCGCCTGCGTGAAACCGATGGCTTGAGCTACAACGCCGGCGCGGGCTACCACGCCAGTCGCTACGAGGCCAGCGGCAGCCTTTCCCTGGGGGCCGAAGTGGCGCCGCAAAACGTGAGCGCGGCCGAGAAGGCAATGCGCGAAGAATTGACTCGGTCTTTGAGCGACGGCTTTACCGTGGCTGAAGTGGAGAAGTTCAAGAAGGAAGTCATCGCTGATCGCCAGCGTGGCCGCTCCGGAGACGGCTGGGCATTTGGGTTCATGTCGAATCAAATGGAATTCGGTGATAGCCCGGATATTTACGAAAAGGGTGATGCGCTGTACGCGTCGTTGAGCGCGGACCAGGTCAACGCTGTCTGGCACAAATATGTGAAGCCCGAGCAACTGGTGTGGGGCATTTTTGGCGACCAGGCAAAGATCAAATAGCGCCGCGCTTCGCAAGCCTAAAACAAGCCCGATATTTTTCCGTTGTCGTCGATGTCGATGCGCGAGGATGCGGGCTCCTTGGGCAGCCCCGGCATGGTCATGATGTTGCCGCAAATCATCACCACGAATTCAGCACCGGCGGCGAGCCGGACCTCGCGGATATTCACCATGTGACCCGAGGGCGCACCCAATAGCTGCGGGTCGGTGGAGAACGAATACTGCGTTTTGGCCACGCAAACCGGGTAGTGGCCATAGCCGTCTTGCTGCAGCTTCGCAAGCTTCGCGCGCACTGCAGAGTCGGCAGAAATATCGGCGGCACCGTAGACCTGGGTGGCGATGGCCTTCATCTTGTCCCACAGGCTGTCCGAATCCTGGTAGACGAACTGCATGTCGGCCGTTCCCGACTCGGCCAGTTTGACCACGGCGTGCGCCAGTTCCTCGGCTCCCGCCCCGCCTTCGGACCAGTGGCGCGCCAGCACCACCGGTACGCCCTCGCGCTCCATCTGGCGGCGCAGCAGGTCCAGTTCCTCCTGCGTATCCGAGTTGAAATGATTGATCGCCACGACACAGGGCAGACCGTAGCGCTGGCGGATGTTGTCCACGTGCCGCTCCAGGTTGCGCATGCCTTTTTCCAGCGCCTTCAGGTTCGGCGTGTCGAGGTCTTTGGCTTCAACGCCGCCATGGTGTTTGAGGGCGCGCAGCGTGGCCACGACCACCGCCGCATCGGGACGAAGGCCCGACTTGCGGCACATGATGTTGACAAATTTCTCTGCCCCCAGATCGGCGCCGAAGCCGGCTTCGGTCACCACGTATTCGCCCAGCTTCAGCGCCGCCTGAGTGGCGATCACGGTGTTGCAGCCGTGGGCGATATTGGCAAAGGGTCCCCCATGGATGATGGCCGGATTGTTCTCCAGCGTCTGCACCAGGTTGGGTTTGATGGCGTCCTTGAGCAGGGCCGCCATGGCGCCCTGCGCCTTCAGGTCGCTGGCGCGGATGGGAGTCTGGTCGCGGGTGTAGCCCACGATGATGTTGCCCAGCCGCGCCTTGAGGTCCTTGCGCGATGTGGCCAGACAGAAGATGGCCATCACTTCGGACGCCACCACGATGTCGAAACCGTCCTCGCGCGGAAACCCGTTGCCCGAACCGCCCAGGGAAATCACGGTGGAGCGCAGCGCCCGGTCGTTCATGTCCATGACGCGGCGCCAGACGATGCGCCGGAAATCAAAGCGCAGCGTGTTGCCGTGGTAGATGTGGTTGTCGATGAGCGCCGCCAGCAGGTTGTGTGCCAGGGCTATGGCGTTGAAGTCGCCGGTGAAGTGAAGGTTGATGTCCTCCATCGGCACGACCTGGGCGCGACCGCCGCCGGCCGCACCGCCCTTCATGCCGAACACTGGTCCGAGCGAGGGTTCACGCAGGGCGATCACGGTCCGCTTGCCGATGCGATTGAGCGCGTCGCCCAATCCGACGACGGTGGTGGTCTTGCCTTCTCCTGCCGGGGTCGGACTGATCGCAGTCACCAAGATCAATTTGCCATTGGGCCCGGTCTGCTGGTTCAACCAGGCCAAGTCGATCTTGGCCTTGTAGTGGCCGTAGGGTTCCAGTGCTTCGGCTGGGATGCCCAGTCGCTCCTGGGCCATTTGGATGACTGGTTTGAGTTTCGCTGCCTGCGCAATTTCGATGTCTGAGAGGGCCACGCTGCGTCCTTGTTCTTGTGCGGGATGAGGCATCATAGTACGAGGCTCGGTCTACATTTGGAGCCACATTCGCGGCCGCGAACGTATCGCGCCAGATGACGCAAAATCGCGACCTCAGCATTGACATTTGGCCAGGACTCGCCATGCACGCATCTGCCCTCTCTAAATCCACCAGCTCGACCCAGCGGCTGCGCGCCGCGCCCACCGCCATGCTGGAAGCGCTAAAGAGCCGCTTCGGCGCCAACTGCTCCACGGCGCTGGTGGTACGCGAACAGCACGGTCGCGACGAGTCGCCGCTGGCCGCGCCGCCGCCCGAAGCCGTGATCTTCGCCGAATGCACGTCCGACGTGGCCGATGCCGTGCGGCTCGCGAGCGAGTACGACATTCCCGTCATTCCCTTCGGCGTGGGTTCTTCCCTGGAAGGGCATCTGCTCGCGGTGCAGGGCGGCATCAGCATCGACCTGGGTCGCATGAATCAGGTGCTGCGCGTCAACGCCGAAGACCTGACCGTGACAGTGCAGGCGGGCATGACGCGCAAGCAGGTGAACGAGGCGGTGAAGGACACGGGCCTGTTCTTTCCGATCGACCCCGGCGCCGACGCCACGCTGGGCGGCATGTGCGCCACGCGCGCCAGCGGCACCAACGCCGTGCGCTACGGCACCATGCGCGAGAACGTGCTGGCGTTGGAGGTCGTCACCGCCAGCGGCGAGGTGATACGCACCGGCACGCGCGCAAAAAAGTCTGCCGCCGGCTACGACCTCACGCGCCTGATGGTGGGCAGCGAAGGCACTCTGGGCGTGATCACCGAAGTCACGATCAAGCTCTATCCCTTGCCCGAGGCGATCTCAGCAGCCGTGTGCTCATTCCCGAGCATCGAGGCGGCCGTGCGCACCACCATTCAGATCATTCAGTTGGGTGTGCCCATTGCACGCGTGGAACTGATCGATGCCAACAGCGTGCGCTGGGTGAACAAGCATTCGCACCTGAGTTTGCGCGAACAGCCGCTGCTGTTGATGGAATTCCACGGCTCGCCCAGCAGCGTCAAGGAACAGGCGCAAACGGTGCAGGAGATTGCCAACGAGTTTGGCGGCCAGTCCTTCGAATGGGCTACCACACCGGAAGAACGCACGCGTCTTTGGACCGCGCGCCATAACGCCTACTTTGCTGCGATCCAGTCCAAGCCAGGTTGCCGATCCATCTCCACCGACACCTGCGTACCGATTTCAAGATTGGCCGATTGCCTGCTCGACTCCGTGGCCGAAGCCGACGCCAGCGGCATTCCCTATTTTCTGGTCGGCCACGTAGGTGACGGCAATTTCCACTTCGGCTACTTGATCGACCCCAACATCCCGCAGGAGCGCGAAATCGCCGAGCAACTGAACCAGCAACTGGTGGCGCGCGCCCTGTCCCTGGAAGGCACCTGTACGGGGGAGCACGGCGTCGGTCTGCACAAGCAGGACTTCCTTGTGACCGAAGCCGGAGTCGGTGCCATCGCCATGATGCGCGCCATCAAGCATGCACTCGACCCCAAAAACATCATGAATCCGGGGAAGATATTTAGCTACTGAAACTTTGCGGTTCAAAAGCCAGTCACCGTCCAAGCGACGAAGCGGATGCACGCGAACCCCATGACGTGCCACCCTGACAGCCGCAACCGATGCCGGGGTGGCGACTCGACGTAAGAGTTACCCCGGCTTCAGGGGCGAGCGTCGCCCTCTTTGCGATCGCGCTGGTCGCGGTGATCCCGTTGGTCGCGATCAGAATGCCCGGATTGGCGATGTTCTCGACGGTCACGTTCAGCATCGCGCTGGTGCTGCTGATAGCGCTCCTTCACCCATTTTTCCTGCACAAAATAGACGGGTTGACCGCAAGCGTTGTAGCGTGCGCAATGCCTGGCCCAGTTCTTCTGGTGTCCTGGCGGCACATACAGATAGATGGGTTGCTGCTGCACCGCCATGGGAGCCGGCGCAATGATCACGGGCTGAGGATAAACCACCATCGGTGGTGCCACGTTGCCGATGTTGATGCGGCCGTAGACACCGGGTTGGTTGATGTCGATCGAGACGCCGACGTTGGTGCCGGCACTGGCTGAAGCGGCGGCACCGGCGACGATAAGCAATGCTGCAAACTTGTTCATGATGTCCTTTCGATGGTACGAACCCGTACACAACGCCGTTGGCGGCTGCCGCGACGACGGCAGATTCAATCTGATACACATCTTTACCAGCAACGCTCAGGTCCGCCATGAGTGGTCAAAACAAGGCCGAGCTGCGACCCGCGACAGACGTTTCAGTCCGCCAACTGCTGCATCGCATACAACCGCTGGTAGATGCCATGATGGATTTCCATCAGCTCGGTGTGCGAGCCCTGCTCGTCAATGCGGCCATGGTTGAGAACGATGATGCGGTCGGCATCGCGGATGGTGGACAAACGATGCGCGATTGCGATCAGGGTCACGCGCCCACGCAGCTCGTTCAGCGCGACCTGCACGATTTGCTCGGTCTCGGAATCAATGTGTGCCGTGGCCTCGTCCAGAAACAAAATGCGCGGCTGCGCGGCCAGCGCGCGGGCAATCGCGATCAGCTGTTTTTGTCCGACCGACAGTCGCGCACCGCCTTCGCCCAGTGGCGTGGCGTAGCCCTGCTCCAACCGCATCACAAAGTCGTGGCAATGCGCCGCACGCGCGGCAGTCTCGATCTGCGCGTCGCTCAAATGTCGGCCCATGGCGATGTTCTCGCGCACGCTCGCGGCCAGCAGGAACGGGTCCTGTGGCACCAGCCCCACGTCGGCGCGGAAGTCCTCGTCGCTGAAACTCGCCAGTGGTGCGCCGTCGATGGCGATGCGCCCCGACTGCGCCGTGTAGAAGCGCAGCAGCAGACTGAGCAGCGTGGACTTGCCGCTTCCGGTGTGCCCCACCACGCCGTAAAACGCACCCGCAGGAATGTCCAGATTCAGGTCGCGCAGCACCGGGTGCTGCGCGTCGTAACCAAAGCTTAAATGCCGCAGACTGAGCTGCCCCTGGGTGATGCGCTGCGCGCCACCCACGGCCTGAGGACGAGTCTCCTGCAGCAAGGTGTTGACGCGCGAGGCCGCCACCACTGCCTGCTGCAGTTGGCTGAACTGCAGCGTGATCTGGATCAGCGGATCGACCACGCGCCCGATATAGCTCACAAACGCATACAGGATGCCGACCTCGATGCCCGCCAGCTGACGCTGGCCAAAGGCGTCAATCACGAGCACCAGCAACAGCACATTGATCAGGTCCAGCATCGGGCGCAGCAGCCAGGCGTTGGCGCGCAACTCGGCCACCCGCGCCTGGTAATGCTGTTCGTTGGTGGCGGCAAAACGCGCGCCAAAGCGCGCTTCGGCATTGCTGGCCTGCAACACCGCCATGCCCGAAATCGATTCGGCCATCTGCGCGTTGATGTCGCTGCGCTTCTCGCGGGCACGGGCCACAGCCGGTGCGCTGGCGCGCTGATAGAACCAGACGATCACGACTGCGGCCGGAACCAGCAGCAGCACGATCAGCATCAAGCGCCAATCGAGCCAGGCCATGGCCGTCATCGCACCGAGCACCACGATGGAGCTGTCAAGCATGACAAACAACACCTGGACATAGAGGTTCTTCACCTGCTCGGTGTCGTTGGTGACGCGGCTCACCAACTGGCCCGTGATGGCCTTGTCGAAAAAGGCCATGGGCAGGCGCAACACGTGGCCGTAGACCTGCTCACGCAGGCGCCGCACCGAGCGCATCGCCACGCCGGCAAAGCGCGTGAGTTGGTAGTAGCGCAGCACGCTCGCTGCCACACCCACCACCAGGATGCCGCCCAGCAACAACACCATGCGCGGCAGATCGAGCTGCCGTGGCAGCAGGTGCTGGTCGATAAGATGCTTGCCAAGCAGCGGGCCCAGCGCCTCGAGCGCGGCAGCCAGCGCCAGCCAGAGCGTGCCATGCCAGAGATGGCGGTGTTCGGGCGCGGCGGCGCGCATCAGCAGCGCGACGGCCAGGCGCGTGTTGCGCGGCTCAGTCTGCTGCAAGGCTGGCCTCCAGTTGCTGGTAGCGCCACTGGCTGGCATACCAGTGGTCTTGCGCGACCAATTCGGCATGCGTTCCCGCTTCGGTGACGCGCCCCTGCTGCAGCACCAGGATCTGGTTCGCGTCCAGCACCGAACTCAGGCGGTGGCTCACGATGATCACACTGCGGCCCCGGCGGGCGTCGCGCAGGTGGTGCAGGATTTGGGTTTCGGTCTGCGTGTCCACCGCTGAGAGGGCATCGTCGAGCAACAGCAAGGGCGCGTCTGTCAGCAAGGCGCGCGCAATCGCCACGCGCTGGCGCTGCCCACCGGAGAGCGTGACGCCTTTCTCTCCCACGGGGGTTTCGTAGCCCTGAGGAAAGCGCAGGATTTCTTCATGAATGCAGGCAAGACGCGCGGCATTTTCAATTTCCTTGCGGGTAGCGTCCGGTTTGCTTAGACAAATATTGCTAGCGACTGATGCCGAGAACAGGAACGGCTCCTGCGGCACCCAACTGATAGCCCCGTGCAGGGCTTGGAGCCGGTAGTCGGCGAGATCGACGTCGCTCCAGCGCATGGTGCCGGCGCTGCAGGCGTATTGGCGCAGTATCAGGCGCACGATGCTTGACTTGCCCGAACCTGTGGGCCCTACGATGCCGAGTGTTTCCCCCGCAGGTAGGCGGAACGACACGTCGCTCAGTGCGTCCTGTGGTTGCCCCGCGTAACGCAGTTGCACGCCGTCAAAGCACAAGCCACCGGGTACCACGTTGGCTACCGTACCGTGATCATCGACCGACAGTGGCGTATGCAAGATCGGTTGCAATCGACCCCAGGCGGCGCGCCCGCGCTCCAGCAATGACAGCACCCAGCCAGCGGCAAACATGGGCCAGATCAATTGCCCCAGGTACATGGTGAAGGCGGTGAGCGTGCCGATGCTGAGTTCGTCCTGCCATACGAAATATCCACCGAACGAGAGCGTGAGCACCGAGGCACTCACCAGCGCGATGCCCACCGCAGGTTCGTAGGCCGCCTCCCAGCGCTGGGCGCGCAAGCTGGCAGCAGCGGCGCTCTCGGCCAGTTCGGCAAAGGTCTGGGTGCTTCGCGCCTCCAGACCCAGGGCGCGCAGCGTACGCACCCCCGTCAGCGTCTCCTGCACGTGGTCGTTGAGCCGGCTAAAAGCGTTCAGCGAATCCTTGGACGCGCGGTGGATCTGCTCCGAGATATGCCAGAACGCCAGCGCCATGAAGGGAAAGGGCAGGAGCGCTGCCAGCGCCAAGCGCCAGTCCACACCCAACGTCATCATCGCCACCACCATCACCAGTGTGAGCGAACCGTCAAAGCCGGCCAGCATGGCTTCGCCGGCAGCCATCTCGACCGCGTCCACGTCGTTCGTGGCCAGCGCCATCAGATCGCCGGTGCGCTGCGTCTGGAAGAAGCTCGGACCCTGCTGGCACAGGCGTTGATAGAGTTGAGTGCGCAACTGCACGCCCAACTGGTAGCTCGCCGCAAACAACTGCAGACGCCAACCGACGCGCAAGAAATAAATGACGGCACCCACCAGCAGCAGCAGACCGAGGCGTTGCAGCAGGGCGTTGCCAACAAGGCGGCCCGCGGCGAGTTCATCGACCATGGCGCCGACCTGGCGCGGTATGGAAGCGGTGAGCGCCGAAACCGTGGCCAGCATCAGCGCCGACACCACGTAGGCGCGCCAATGACCGCGGACAAACTGGGCAATAAGGCGCGACAAAGTCATGCAGGAAACACCTTGTGCCCGTCGACCCTGGGCGCTTTGCCAGTAAATCAGGACCCCGACTTGTTGTGTGAATTGAGGATGGATTGGTGCGGCTGGCGGGGATCGAACCCACGACCCTTGGCTTCGGAGGCCAATACTCTATCCACTGAGCTACAGCCGCACTTCGCTGGTTGGCAGCAAGAGGGTTATTCTCGCACACCGTCCAAACGGTTGCCTCGGCTGCCATCTGGCTTCACAAATATTCCCTGAGAGGCCCATGCGAATTGGGACAGGCATTTGGCTATGCGTTGCGGCAATGGGAAACGCTGGTTCGGTACACCGAAGACGGAATCCTTATGCCCGACAACAACCTGATCGAGTCGGCCATACGCCCGGTTGCAGTTGGCAGACGGTCATGGTTGTTTCTGGGCGCCGAGCGTGGTGGCCATGTCGCCGCCACCATGTACTCGCTCATCGGTACTTGCCGGCTCAATGGAGTGGAGCCCTATGCCTGGCTTTGTTCTCAAGCGCCTGCCCAATCACCCAGTGACTAAACTCGCCGAATTGCTTCCGTTTAACTGGAAACGGCTACCGTCCTGATCGCGGCTATGGCGGTAGCGCTACGATAGGAAGCATTTCAACGCGCCTACCAATCTGACCATGCGCCAGCCCAAACTCAACGCAGAGCGAGAACAGCGCATCCTTATGGATATCGTAGTGGATGCGTACGATGAGACCGAAAGGGCGATGGGCTGGTATTGTTATCTCGAAGAGCAACTTGGAACTGAGTTTCAGGCCCACGTCAGTAGCGAGCACCCGACCTCGCCTTTGCAATGCGGTGAAACGGTGAGCGTATTGGGCATGGCACCAGACGATCTCTGCCAAGACGACATGCTTGTCTGGATCCGCTGGTCGGATCGCAAGCTGGCCGTGCCTCTGTCACAGCTAACCCCCCTGGTGGATGACAAGAGCGTTGTCTGTGCTGTGGCTGACTGGCACTACTGGCTGGCACGCGGCTACGAGTTCTAAATCAAGGATGGCGTAGATATGGACTGGCACAACCTGATGTCTACTTTGGCCACCCAGGCCTCCGACCTGGAACTGCTGCAGCTTCAAACCGCAGTTGAACATCTGCTCTCGCAACCTGATCGCATGATCGCAATCCGTCAGCAACTGCACGTCGGGCAGACGGTTCAATATCTGGACGTGCGCGACAACCGCATGCATGCCGCAAAGGTTATCGAGTTCAAGCCCGACCAACTCATGGTTCATGCATCCCATGATGGCAAGTACAAATGGATTCGTTACGCCGCCATTGGACTGGATCCTTCAGTAAAGGTTGCGCAGCAGCCCAAAGAAGTCCTGCCACGCAGAGAAGACTTTGCAGTCGGCGACACGGTGAGCTTCGAGGGGCGCGATCTGATCAGGAAGTTTGGACAGATCTCGCGGATCAATCAGAAGACCGCTTCCATCGTCTGCGAGGACGGCCGTGAGTGGCGCGTCTCCTTTGCCCTACTCCAGCGCGTCATGAACGTTTAGCCGGTCCGCGTAGCGAACGACGCTCATCCGCGCAAGATGGGGATTACCGGCCAGTTACCTGGCTACCATTTCGATGGTGGTGCTAGTTCGTGAATGAGCCGGTTGACTTGTTGTCTTTTTCGCAGATTGCGAGTCATACGAGATCGCTGTTCACAAGGAACTCATTCGGAGTTCTTGGAGCGAAGCCGTCAGCGCGACGGCGCTTTGCGTGGCACAAGCCTGATAAGTTGTCGACGGCATTCACGCGACTCGGGCATCATGGATCGCGTAGGCACCTTGGTGTGCGGTAGCAGTCGGGCTTTTCGGCGTCGCCGGATCAGGTCGCCTTGCTCGCCTCCACTTCACGCAAGAACTGGTCCGCATGCCGGTGCATCCCTGCCTGCACGGTATCCCAGACTTGAGCCGGGAAGTTGCCGGGTAAACGAGCCTGCACTTGAACCAAAGCGGCATCAACGCCGCGGACCATCTGCAGCATTAGCTCCCGGAGCCCCGGCACGCCGCAACGGTTGGCAAGTGTCACCCAGTGACGCACGCGAATTTCGCGTAACTTGTAATGCGTGTTCTTCGAGTGAAGCGCCATCGCCAATTTGGCGTCATGCTCCGAAATCAGCTTTGGGCCGTTTCCAATGATCGGCCATGCAGAGATCACGTCGTAAAGCGGAGTCAGTCCGAAACTCCCGCCGCGATGATGGAAGATGGAGAAGTTCTTCGCGTGTCCGTCTGTGGCGGCAAGCAGCCAGAAGGCCAGTTGCGTCAAAGTGAAGTGCGCGCTGTCGGTGTCGGCTTGGGCGCTGCCACGCAGCAGATCAAGGCAAGTGCGCATCGAGGGCCCGCCGTCCGACTCATACTTGAGCGTGGGTGCGGTGCCGGTTGCCTGGCACATGTCTTCCTGTGGCAGTCGGGCGATCCAAGCGTTTTCCGGCGGTGTGAAGCCGGGCGCGTTGTGGGCGGCGGGCTCGACAGTCTGCCAGCGCCGATCAAAACGCTCGATCACCAGCACCTTTTGTGTGCCGAAAGTGGCCATGTTGGTCACCGCGACCCGTAAACCCAACTCGCCTACGATCTGGGCACACAACCACTCGTTTTCGACTGAATCGGACAGGTCTGCACGCATGTTGCCGACCAAGCCCAGGGGCAACTTGAGGATGTGGGTGGTAGGGGTGGCGCCGAGTGGCCGCCGCCAAACCCCACCAAAACGGAGCAGTGCCGTCTTTTCCTGTGCACCGGCAATGGAGATGCGAAAGTCGCTGTCTTGGTCGACGTCGTCTTGTCGCTGCCCCAGCGGTGCTTTTGAGGTGGTGGCGCGCAAGATGCGCTCGACATGTTCTTCGTCCAGCGGTTCGGACTCGATGCGGTTCCAGCCGTCGGGGTGCACACCTTCGGGCAATATTTGCACTGCACCTACACAGTCTCGGCCGATGGCGGTGAGAAGGTCGAAGGCTTGCGTCGACTTGGTCTTGAAGCGCGAACTCAGACGTTTTCGGATGTCCGCGCTGTCTGGCAGGAGGTTTTCAAAGTAGTTGGTCACCACATCGCCACGGTGTTCGTTGTCGCCGGCCGTGATCGGCAACGATAGCGAAAGTGCGCGCGCTGCGGGCGAGCGCGTCCACAGCGCGTCATAGCGGAAGGTGGGTACGCCTTGACGAGATGCGGACCAGACGCCGACTAACTCGCCATTCATCCAGATATTTAGTGCCCCAGCCATGGTTACCAGTCCGCCTCCGGGACGACGGATGACGTCATTTTGTTGGGAGGACTTGTGCTGTTGGTTGGCAGCGACGGCAAAGGATCCAACGCCATCTGGACGCCGAGCGCAGACAGAACCTGGAGCAACTGCGCCACGCTGATGGACAATGGGTCGCCCTCAATCCGAGCGATCCTTGTTTGGCTTAAACCCAGGCGGACACCGAGTTCCGCCTGACTTAAGCCCTGGGTTTTACGTAGCGCCCGTAGGTGGCTCGACAGTTGCGATGGGATTTGTATGAAGTAGCGCATGCTGCAATATATGCCGTATCAGGCATTTGTGCAATATATGATCGATAAGGCATCATCGCATGAATATGCTTTATTTAGCATATTCATGCGATGATGATGAAGACTGAGTAGTCAACGACTTTTGGCTTTCCCGAACGATTACAAGCAGCAGTCGACTCAGGAAGCAGGTCGCCGGCAAGATCACGAGTCAACCGATTAGCGACGATCTGGATGCGGAGGAAACGCGCCAATACTCACAATATCGCGGCTGCAGGGGTCGAACGAGGTGGCGGACTTTTTCTGGAGTTGTGACAAGGCTGAAGCGCCAGTCGGTGCCAGTCGTAGATATCTGTCACAGATTTTGAACTAAGGCGAAAAATGTGCCGTTTTCGTAAGTACTTGCCACGAAAGAAGAAATTCAAGAGAAACACAATTTCTTGTCTCTTTTGTACTCCTGGCGCCGTCTGGCCGACTACTAAACCCTACACAAAACGTGTAGGGTTTCTAGCTTCGGAGGCCAATACTCTATCCACTGAGCTACAGCCGCACTTTGCTTGAAATCTGCAAGCGGGGTATTTTCGCACACCCACATGAGGTCAATGTGGCTGGCGGTCACCGCCGGGCAAGTGGGAGCTGCTCCTTGATCGGAGCATCGGGTCACTGCTGGCCCAGCAACTCCAACAATTTTGTGTGGGGCAATGGCTTGTGATAAAGATAGCCTTGCATTGTCTTGCAGCCCGCTTTCTCCAGGTATCGTTCCTGCGTCAGGGTTTCCACTCCCTCAGCCACCAGGTTCAGATTCAGTCCGCGGGCAATGGAAATAATGGCGAGCACCACTGGAAACGAGGATGCTTCTTCGTGTATTTCCATGACGAATGAGCGGTCAATCTTGATGGTGTGAATCGGGAAGCGGTGCAGGTATGACAGGGAAGAGTAACCCGTTCCAAAGTCGTCTATCGCAACACTTACTCCCAACTGGCACAACTTGTCCAATTGCTCGATGGCCGTCTGCGGATTTCGGATGCAGATGTTCTCCGTCACCTCCACCTCAATCTGGTTGGGGGTAATGCCGTGCTGTGCCAAAGTAGTCTGCAGTTTGTCAAAGAAGTCACCCCGGTCCAGGTACTGCGGCGACAGATTGAGCGACAACCGGATGGCGACATTACCGACCGAATTCCACTCCAGCAGGTCCTTGCAGATGGCCTGCAGCATCCAGTCGCTGATGGGGATCATCAGTCCGTTTTCCTCGGCAAAGGGCAGGAATTCACCCGCACTCAGGAAGCCGCGTTGCGGATGATTCCAGCGCATCAAGGCTTCAGCGCCGACAATTCTTTTCGACGTCACGTCCACCTGCGGCTGGTAGTACATCTCCAGTTCCCCATTCTCCAGCGCCAGGTGAAGACTGTGTCCGAGCGCAATCTTTTGGGAGGACGCATCCAGCATGGAGGGATCAAAGAAGGCGTGACCGTTCTTGCCCTGCGCCTTCATGTGGTACATCGCCACATCCGAGTTGCGCATGAGTTCATCCACCGTCGTTCCGTCGGCGGGGTAGACGGCTATACCGATGCTGGCGGAGATGTGCACAGGCTGATCCGCCAGATGAAAAGGCAGCCTCAGGCATTCGATGAATTTTTGCCCGATCAGCGCCGCATCATGGCTGTCATTCAGTTCGGGCAGAACCGCGGTGAACTCATCGCCGCCCAAGCGCGACAGTGTGTCGCAGCGACGAAGGCATTCCTTCAAACGCGCAGATACCTGTTGCAGCAGCTCGTCACCGACTCCATGTCCAAGTGTGTCGTTGACCAACTTGAACCGATCCAGGTCAATGAACATCACGGCCAGCTTGGATTCATTTCGTTTGGCTTGCATCAGCGCCATGCCCAAACGATCCATGAACATCACCCGGTTAGGCAACTCGGTGAGAATGTCGTGGTAGGCCTGATAGGCAATAAGGGCGTCGGCACGTTTGCGGTCGGTTACGTCACGCGCCACTCCGTAGATGCCGCTTAGCTCGCGCCGGTTGGAATGAATCAGTACAGGAGCGGGATCGTGCTCGCCAATGGCCATCAACTCGTTGCTGAACGTGCGGGCATCGCCATCAGAATGCATGGACTTGAACCGTAACTCGACGTTGCGCGACAAACGCCGGTCGCGCAGCCCTTCGTTGAAGACGTAGTTGGCACGCTCGGTGTCGTCGTCGTGGATCAACGCCGAATAGTGCTTACCGATCAAATCACCACGGGGAAACCCGAGCAACTGGTAGGCCCGGTCGTTCAAAAATGTAAAGCGCCCTTCATGATCCAGCGTGTAGATGATGTCAGGCGAGCTATCGACCAGATACCGGTATAGCTGTTGAGAGTTTTCCAGGCGCAGGGCAATCTGGCGATTCTCCGCCTGCAATTGCCGCTGCCGCAAAGCGTTGTCCACCGTCTTGAGAAGTTCCTCGCGCGTGTAGGGTTTTCTCAGGTAGTCATAGGCACCGCGCTTGAGCGCCCCGATGACAGCGTCTATCTCGCTGGCACCGCTGGTGACAACCACGTTGACCCCGATTTTCTGGGACCGGATGAAGTCCATGATCTCGTGACCGCCGATGTCGGGCAAGTGAAGGTCAAGAATCACCAGGTCAAAGGGTACCCTGCGCAGGTGGCTTATGGCCTCGCGCCCGGTTGCGGCTTCGGTCAGGGAGTAGCCTCGCCCCTGCAGCAGATCGGCCAGGCTGCGCAGCAGCCGAGGCTCATCGTCCACCAGGAGGACCTGCACGCTGGCTTCCCGCGGATCCAGGCCCGCGCCTGATCCGGTGAAACTCCATTCCGTCGGATTCAGCCTGTGCACTGGCGCCAGACCCATCTCAGCGTCCCGTCCCGGATGCCATGGGGGCGGCCGGCTGCAGGGTTGCCTTCAGGGCGGGAAGCAGAATCTCGAATTGCGTCCCGGCAGTCGTGCTGGAGCAGGTGATCAGTCCATCAATTTTCGTCACGAGGGTGCGCACGATGCTAAGGCCGATGCCGCGATGCGCCCCAGGTTTGGCACTCTGAACTGGCGAAAACAATTTGGCCATCACCTGTGAAGGTATGCCCGGCCCGTTGTCACTGATGCACAAGGAATAGTACGAACGCCCATCGCGCTGGATGCGGCCGCGGTTGACGATCTCTACACTGCCGCCTTTGGGCATGGCCTCCACCGAGTTCTTGATCAGGTTCATCAGGATTTGCTTGAGACTGTCCGCAGAGCCGTCAATCTCGCAGCTGTCCTCGGGCATGCGCGACACGATATGCACGGCTGGAGGCAGGAATCTGCTTTCGCGAAAAAGGTGCACCAGGTCGTTGACGACGCGGTTGATTTCGGTAAGGTTTCTTTGTGCCTTGGGTGGCGCGCCGGCAAACTCGTTCATGATGTTGCCGACGCGGTCAATCTCCTCGTTCAAGATCGACAATTCGGTGGTGACCGCTTCGTGGCGCGTCAGCTTGTCGTCCAGCACACCCAGGTAGTTCTTGATGATCGCCAGGGGGTTATTGATCTCGTGCGTAACACGGCGCGAGTTCTGCTGGTATTCGTCCTTGACACTGGCGATGCGGCGCTCGATTTCGCCGCGCTCGCGGCTGGCTGCGTCCAGCGCTGTGGCGGCCTGCGCGCCAAAAGCCAGCAAGAAGCGTTCACGCCGTTTGAGCTCTTCGTGCTGCCAGGCCGGCACACCCGCAACCAACAAGCCCAGGCAGTTGGAACCCACTTTCATGGGGATGCAAAGCAGGCAATCGACGCCAAAGACACGCATCAGCAACTCTTCGCTCAGACTGAGCTTTCCCGGCGCACGGCCAAGAAAAGCCATTGTTCCCTTGAGCGCCGACTCGGCCAGGACGCCGCCAGCCGACAGCGGGATGCTGAATTCTTTCAATCGCAGGTGCCTCTCCCCCGTGGATACCCCCACCAGAGTACGGTCAGAGTCGTTGATCAGCAGAATGACCGCATCGTCAAGATGGAACAAGATGCGTGCGTTCTGGCGCACCACTTCCAGCAATTGAGCATCGCTCTTCTGGCGGGCAAAGGACTGGCCCATTTCCGCCGTAAGTGTCATGTTCTGGAGCTCTTCGCTCAGACGTTGTTGAGCCGGGCTTGCGGACGGCCTGGGCGCAGCCTGGACCTCCAGTGCAACGGGTTCCGGCGCGCCGTCGATGTCAATGCCCAGGTAGGCGGCGGCCCTCTTCACCTGCGCCTGCGCCCCCTGGACGATGCGTCCCAGATCCTCATTTCTGATGCCGCACAGGGCGCCGGCGTTCTCGGGCAGTGGGGTCTGGCTGCCGTGATTGGCCAGACTGTGCGCCAGGTGAACGATGCGGATCAGCGGGTGCGCGCCCTCCACCCGGGCCAGCGCTACATGGTGGTACAGAATGGCGTCTGCCATGAACGAGTCAAGGTTCCAGCGCCCGACGAGCCACGCACCCGCTTCCGCGTGCGATATCTGAAAACTGAGCTCCTCCGCTGCGCACAGTTCCTCGTTGTCGTGCGCCAGGAAATAGGGCGCGCAATCGTCTGGTGCTGCCGCCAGCAAAGCCAATCGACCCACGTCATGCAAGAGGCCACCGAGGTAGGCTTCTTCGGCCTGCGCATAACCCATGACCCTGGCAACTTCCCGCGCGACAACCGCTGCCGTCAGGGCGTGCTTCCAAAAGCCTCTCAGATCGCTACTGGCGCTGTGGGGAAATCCGCTGAATGTCTGGTACACAGATTCGCTGATGACCAGTGTCTTGATCATGTTTGAACCCAGCATGCTCAACGCCTGCATCAGGTCAACCCTGGCCCCGCCGCGGTGATAGGCCGCGCTGTTGGCCACGGTAACGACCTTCGTTGTCATGCCCGCATCGTTGGCGACGAGCCTTGCCAGCTCCGCCATTCCGGCATCCTCGGACTGACACAATTCCAGCAGCTTGAGCAGAATCTGCGGCATGGTTGGCAACCTTGCCACCAGCAGCCGGCTCCGGATATCTTGTTCAGGGATATGCATTCTTCAATTCATTGGAACCAGCCAGCAGCCATGCAGAATGTCCGGTTAAGTCGTATTGTTTTCGCGCCAGATCAATAAAGGTTCACCGGTTGACCATAACACTTTAATACATCTCACTTCAAACCGGTTGCGGCACCTGCATCAGCGCAAGCGATCCAGCACCGCCAGCAGCGGCAGCAGCACGCTGGCGCCCAGCTTCTTCGAACGTTCACCACTCCAGCCAGAGGCCTCATCGGGCAGATCCGCGTTGTCCTTGAATGGCATTTCGATGGTGTAGGCCAGGCAGTCAAAGTTCTGTCCGACCCAATTGGTTGCGAGGGCGAGGTTGGCCTGCCCCGGAGCGCTGCGGGCGTAGCCGCGCTCGGTCTGAAAGTCCGGGCAGGTCGCCAGCCACGATGCCTTGAAGGCCTCCTCCAGAGCGGCGATGCGCGGCGTGTATCCCGGGTTGCCTTCGGTACCCGCGACAAAGTTGTAGGGCTGGGCTTCATCGCCGTGCGCATCCAAAAACAGGTCCACGCCGATGGCAAGCATCTTCTTCCGCACCAGAAAAACCTCAGGCGATCTCTCCATGGTCGGCGCTGTCCACTCGCGGTTCAGATTGGCACCGGCCGCATTGGTGCGCAGGTTGCCGCGCACGGCGCCATCGGGGTTCATGTGCGGCACGACGTAGAACACGCAGCGCTGCAGCAGCCAGCGGCTGACGGGGTCATCGACATCCAGCAGTCGTTCCAGAACGCCCTCGGCAAACCACTCGGCCATGGTCTCGCCAGGGTGCTGGCGCGCCGTGAGCCAGACCTTCCTCCTCTGCGGCCGCGGGATCTCGCTGCGCGCGTCGGTGAGGGTCACAAGCGTCATGTCGCGACTGTCCAGCGTGGCGCCCAGGCGTTCCAGTTCCACCTGTTCAGACTGCGCCGCGGAGCCAATCAGATCCAGGTGCCGTTCCCAGGAGTAGGGTTCGAAGTAGGCGAAATAAATGGCGTTGCTGCCGGGCGTAACTTGCGCTGTCATGACCTGACCGTCGTACTCGGTGGGGATGCGAAACCAGTGCGCGCGATCCTCGCTGGCCAGCACGCGGTATCCCTCCCAGCCCTTCGGATAGGCGCTCGTCCCGGCGTTCAGAAACCGCAACGTCACCGTTTTCCCGACGGCACCGTGCAGGCAGAAGTGAAACCACTGCGCGAATTCACTCGCGTTGTCACGACGTATATTGAGTTGGATGTTCGCCGGATCGGCGAGGCTCACGACTTCAATCGAACCCGAGTCGAAAGCGGTGGAGATGTGCAGTGATGTCATGGGCGTTCCTATGTGGGTGCTTCTTCCGTTCGGCCTGGGACGCATCGCAGTCACCTGAACGTGTGATTCGTTTTGAATTGTTCGGTTGCAGCCACCAACGCCGCCGCAGTGCCGGGCTCCAACGCAGCGTGCCCCGCGTCTTCCACGATTTGCAACCGGGCCTCGGGCCAGGCCTGATGCAAAGTGTAAGCAGTGGCCGGTGGGCACACCACATCGTAGCGTCCCTGCACGATCGCCGCCGGCAGATGGCGAATGTAATCGACGCCGCGAAGCAACTGCTGTTCCGTGAAGAAGCCGCGATGCAAGAAGTAATGCGCCTCCAGCCGCCCCACCGCCAACCCCAGGGTGCCGGAGTCAGATCCTTCGACCGTCTCGGGCTGTGGCAGCAGGTGCAGGCAGGCGCCCTCGTAGTGGCTCCAGGCGGTCGCGGCCACAAGGTTTTGCGCGGGGTTGTCGCTGAACAAACGTCGGGCATAGGCGGCGAGCAGATCGCCGCGTTCCGCCTCCGGAATGGGCGCCAGGAACCGGTCCCGCGCCTGCGGGAAGAACCAGCCCATGCCGTGCATGAACCAGTCGATCTCGGCCTGTGTGCACAGGAAAATCCCGCGCAATATAAAGCCGGTGCAGCGCTCAGGATATTTCTGCCCGTAGGCCAGTGCCAAGGTCGAACCCCAAGAACCGCCAAACACCAGCCAGCGCTCGATATTGAGCATGCTGCGCAGGCGCTCGATGTCCGCGACGAGCAGGGGCGTGGTGTTGTTACGGACTTCGCCCAGTGGTGTGGAGCGCCCCGCACCGCGCTGCTCGAACAGCACGATGCGGTAGTGTGCGGGATCAAAGAAGCGCCGATGCTGCGGCGACAGCCCGGCGCCGGGACCACCGTGCAGGAACAGCACCGGCTCTCCCTGCGGGTTACCGCACTCTTCCCAGTACAGGGTGTGCAACTCGTCTACCGGCAGCATGCCGCTGCGGTGGGGTTCGATCGGCGGGAACAAGGAGGCGGGCGCGTTGTCGGTCATGAAACTGCAGCGCGTAGCGGACGGGTTGCACCCGGCTGCAGGGCGCACTCGCGGCACAGCATCATGGCCAGCCGATGCAGCGCCTGCCAGCCGTCGCTGGGCCAGTCGGCCTGCTTCAGACCCTTGACGATGCCGTCCACCAAGTGGGCTGAATGCAATAACCGGGTCAGGGTGGTGGCGCTCAAATTGGGCAGCACGCGCTCGAACAAGCGTTCACGCGCGCCCCAGATGCGCTGCTCGCGCAGCGCCACCGGCAGCGGGCGCCCAGCACCAAGTGCGTCCTTCACGCGCTTCAAGGCGCGAATGTCTTCGGACAGCGCGTAGTGCACCAACACCTCGGCCTCGCCCTCGGCCTGCAGGCCGTCCAGCATGCGCTGCACGCGGCCGCTGTGGCCTGCCAACACCGCCTCCGACAGCTTGAACACGTCGTAGCGCGCCACATTTAGCACCGCGCTTTCGATCTGCTCGAAGCTGAGTTCGCCCGCTGGATAGAGCAGGGCGAGCTTTTGCACTTCCTGAAACGCCGCCAGCAGGTTGCCTTCCACGCGATCGGCAAAGAACTGCAGGCTGCGCTGCCCTTCGACCCCGGAGGCCACACGCAGGCCAAGCGTTTGCAGGCGCTGCGCAATCCATTGCGGCAACGCCGCGCGCTCCACCGGCTCGACGGAAATCGTCACGCCGGCGCCTTCCAGCGCCATGAACCAGGCGCCCGTTTTCGTGGTCTTGTCCAGCCGCGGCAGAATGACGACGGTAACCGTGTCTTCATTGCCCGGCGCGGCCTGCGCAAGTAGCTGGATCGCCGGGCTGCCTTCCTTGCCGGGTTTGCCCGAAGGGATGCGCACTTCAATGATCTGTTTGTCGGAGAACAGGCTCAGCGACCCGCCCGCAGCCAGCACTTCGCTCCAGTCGAAATGTGCCCCGGAGACGGTGTGCGAACTGCGCTCGCTGAAGCCACGGGCACGTGCCGCAGCGCGAATGGCATCCACCGCTTCCTGCGCCAGCAAGGGCTCGTCGCCGTACACCGTGTAGAGCGACCTCAGGTCCCTTTGCAAATGCGCGACGAGTTGGGAGGCGGCGAGTTGCATGGGTTAGAGCGCGCGCACCGCCGCGAGTCGCCGCATCACTTGTTGCACCACGTCGGATTGCATGTCGCGGTAGAGCAGGCCTTCCTCCGCCTCCTTGCCCAGCGCCGCCGACTCTGCGTAGCTGAAATCACGCTGCTGCATGATTTCCGTGGCGGGAACCAACTCCTTTCCGTCAGCAGTGCGCAGCCGAAATTTGACGCGAAGGCGCAACTGGAACTCGAGCACCTGACCCGCAGGGCTCATGCTCAGCACCACCTTTTCGCGCTGATCGGCCAACATTTCAACCACCACCTGGGCGTCGGCGATCTTCGCGGGGTCGGTGATGACCTGCACCTTGTCGTTCGAGGCGATGCTGCGCTTGAGCGCCGTGCCGAAGGCAGAGTTGCCGGTCGCCATGACATGGATCGAACTGAAGGCAAAGTCGGGGGCCTGACGCAATTTGAAACCGCAGCCTGACAGCAACGCCGCAGTTGCCACAGCAAGAAGAAGATGGCGTCGCCCCGACGGGCCAGTGACAATCATGGAGGTCATATCGATCAAAGCACCACGTTCACAAGTCGGCCCGGCACCACCACCACTTTCTTCACTGGCGCGCCCTGCCCAAATAGCAGCACGGCTTCGTGCTGTCGCGCCGCCTGCTCAATCGTTTCGCGCGTGGCCAGCGCCGCGACGCGCACCGATCCCCGCAGCTTGCCGTTGACCTGCAGCATGAGCTCGATCTCGTCCTGCTGCAATGCGGTTTCATCTACCTTGGGCCAGGGTGCATCGAGCAAATCACCGAAGGAGGTGGCGTATCCCAGCTCCTGCCACAGCGCGTGCGCGATGTGCGGCGTCGCGGGGTACAGGCAGCGCAGCAGGATGCCGAAACCCTCGTACAGCGCGACTGCGGAGCCGACCGAATCGATCGTCTTGAAATCGTCCAGTGCGTTCAACAATTTCATGGCACCTGAGACCACGGTGTTGTACTGCATGCGCTGGTAGTCGTAGTCGATCTGCTTGAGCACGGTGTGGACTTCGAACCTGAGCGCCCTGGTTTCCTTGCCGAACGCGACGTCCAGCAATCGGGTGGCACCTGCCACGCTCGCGTCTGCCGCCACAGCATCAATGGCGCTGAGCCTGACACCGAAATTCCACACGCGGCGCAGAAAGCGGTATGAACCTTCGACGGCCGCGTCGTTCCATTCCAGCGTGGCCTCGGGCGGCGCCGTGAACATGGTGTAGAGGCGCGCCGTGTCGGCGCCGTACTTGCCGATCAGATCCTGCGGGTCCACGCCATTGTTCTTGCTCTTGCTCATCGTGCCCACGCCTTCGTAGGTGATGAGCGTGCCTGCGGGCAGGGCGCCCTTGGTGGCTTTCAGTTTCGCGCCTGTCACCTTGCCGGCCGCATCATGCAGGTCTTCGACTTCGTTCGGCCAGAAGTACTCGACGCCGCCCTTTTCGCTCTTGCGCGAATAGATGTGGTTCAGCACCATGCCCTGCGTCAGCAGTTGGGTGAAGGGCTCGTCGATCTTGATCAGACCGAGGTCGCGCATCACCTTGGTCCAGAAACGCGCGTACAGCAGGTGCAGGATGGCGTGCTCGATGCCGCCGATGTACTGGTCCATCGGCATCCAGTAATCGGCGCCGCCCGCCACCATCGCTTGCGTGTTTGTGGGATCGCAATAGCGCATGAAGTACCAGGACGAATCGACAAAGGTGTCCAAGGTGTCGGTTTCGCGCCGTGCCGCCTTGCCGCAAACCGGACAGGTCACACCCGCATGAAAGCCCTGGTGTTTGTGCAGCGGATTGCCGGAGCCGTCGGGGATGCAGTCCAGCGGCAGCACCACCGGCAGGTCCTGCTCGGGCACAGGCACCGCGCCGTGCTCGTCACAGTGGATGATGGGGATGGGCGTACCCCAATAGCGCTGGCGCGAAACGCCCCAGTCACGCAGCCGCCAGGTGACCTTCTTCTCGCCCATGCCCTTCGCTGCAAGATCGGCGGCGACGGCATCCACGCAGTCCTTGAACGACAGTCCGTTGTACTTGCCGGAGTTCACGGCAACGCCTGTGCCTTTCTCGGCATACCAGTCAGCCCATTCGGTCGTCTCAAAGGTCTGAGCACCGACCTCCACCACCTGTTTGATCGCCAGTTCGTATTTCAAGGCAAACGCAAAGTCGCGTTCGTCGTGCGCCGGCACGCCCATCACGGCGCCGTCGCCATACGACATGAGTACATAGTTGCCGACCCACACCGCCACCCTGTCGCCGGTGAGCGGGTGCGTCACGAACAGGCCCGTGGCCATGCCCTTCTTTTCCTGCGTCGCGAGTTCGGCCTCGGTGGTGCCGCCCTTCCCGCATTCCTCTATGAACGCCGTCAGTGCGGGGTTGGTGGCGGCAGCCTGCTGGGCGATCGGATGCTCGGGCGCGACAGCGCAAAAGGTCACACCCATGATGGTGTCCACGCGGGTGGTGAACACGTACATGCGGCCGTCACCGATGAGCGCGCCTGAGCCATCGCGGATGTCGTGGGTGAAAGCAAAGCGCACGCCTACGCTCTTGCCAATCCAGTTTTCCTGCATCAGTTTGACGCGCTCGGGCCAGCCCGGCAGGCCGTTCTGCACTTGCTCCAGCAACTCGGGCGCGTAGTCAGTGATCTTCAGGTAGTAGCCCGGGATCTCGCGCTTCTCCACGGTGGCGCCGGTGCGCCAGCCTTTGCCGTCGATCACTTGCTCGTTCGCCAGCACGGTCTGGTCGACGGGGTCCCAGTTCACGACCTGGGTCTTGCGGTAGGCGATGCCCTTTTCCAGCATCTTCAGGAACAACCACTGGTTCCACTTGTAGTACTCGGGCGTGCAGGTCGCGACCTCGCGGCTCCAATCGATGGCCAGTCCCATGCCGAGCATCTGCTGCTTCATGGTGGCGATGTTCTCGAACGTCCACTTGGCCGGGGGCACACCGTTTTTCAGCGCCGCGTTTTCCGCGGGCAGACCAAACGCGTCCCAGCCCATGGGCATGAGTACGTTGTAGCCCTGCATGCGCAACTGGCGGGTGAGCATGTCGTTGATGGTGTAGTTGCGCACGTGCCCCATGTGCAGCCTGCCACTGGGATAGGGCAACATGGAGCAGGCGTAAAACTTCTTCTTCAGATTGCCGTTGGCGTCGCGCGCGCCTTCGTTCACGCGGTAGGCATCGGTCGCGGTCCAGTGGCTGTGCGCGGCGCGCTCCACGTCGGCGGGGGTGTACTTGTCTTGCATGGCTGCGATGTGCTTGAAATGTGGCGCAAAGGCCGATTTTAGGCCGGGCATCCTGACCCACAGAGCCGCAACACCGTTAAGGAACGACTTTGACATGAACTTGCGGCAGAATCGGTGCGGCGCCAAAGAGCGTTGGCGCACGGACCAGCTGATGCACATTCGAGGGTGGTCCGGTGGTCAGTCAAGCATGCAACAACGGAGGATCTATGGCATTTGAAAATAGTTATTCGAGCGGCACTTTTCCGCGCAGCTGGGTGCGCAACGCCTTGCTGGTGCTGGTGGCCGGACTGGTGGCCGTCCTTGTCGCCCCGGTGGCCGTGGTGCCCGCCGGAAGCCGCGGCGTCATGACCACGTTCGGATCCGCAAGAAATGAGCTGTACGAACCGGGTCTGCACTTTCGCTGGCCGATTGCGCAGACCATGCACACCATGAATATCCAGATCCAGAAGGGCGAAGGCGAAGGCGACGCCGCCTCCAAGGACCTGCAGTCGGTGCACACCAAGGTGGCGATCAACTACCACCTGGAACCGAGCTATGCGGTGGAGGCATTCAAGAACATCGGCCCTTCCACCGACGTGGCGGCCGAGCGCATCATCATGCCCGCGACGCACGAGGCCGTGAAGGCCGTGACCGCACGTTTCACCGCGGAAGAACTGATCACGCGCCGCACCGAAGTGCGCGACGCCATCTCCGTACTGTTGAAAGAAAAGATGGCCCGCCATGGCCTGGTGCTGGACGAATTCAACCTCATCAACTTCGCTTTTTCCAAGAGCTTCTCCGACGCGATTGAGAACAAGGTCAAGGCCGAGCAGCAAAAGCAGCAAGCGGAACGGGACCTGCAGCGCCTGCAAGTGGAGGCACAGCAAAAAGTGGTCGGTGCGCGCGCCGAAGCCGAGTCGCTGGCCTTGCAGCGCCAGCAGATCACGGCTGAACTGTTGTCGCTCAGACGCATCGAAAACGAGCGCGCTGCCATCGCCAAGTGGGATGGCAAACTGCCCCAGGTGAGTGGTGGCGCCACTCCGTTCATCAACGTCGATCGCACGACAAAGTAGTTCCAGCGCATGACACAAGACCTGTTTCGCGGCGACGCCTACCGGAAGGAATGCGGCGCCACCGTGACCGCCATCAGCGAGCAGGGTATCGCGCTGAACCGCAGCGTGTTCTATCCGCTGGGTGGCGGACAGGCTGGTGACGCCGGCGCGCTGGTGCTGGCCGACGGCACGGAAGTCTCGATTGCCGACACGCGCAAGGGCAAGGATGAGGCTGGGCAGTTCACGGGTGACGTCTTCCACGTCCCGGTGCTGGCTGGTGACGGTCCGATTTCGTTCCAGGCGTTCTGCGACATGCGTGGCCTGAAGGTGGGTGATAGCGTGACGGCCCGCATCGATTGGGCGCGACGCCATAGACTCATGCGCTTTCATACCACCACTCATCTGCTGTGCCATCTGGTACCACAGCTCGTGAATGGCTGCTCCATCACGCCGGACTACGCGCGGCTGGATTTCAACATGACCGATCCCCTGGACAAGGATGCGCTGACCGCCGGCATCGCAAAGCTGGTGGCCGCCGCGCATCCGGTCACCGTGGGCAGCATCACCGACGAGGAACTGGACGCGAACCCGGCCCTCGTCAAGAGCATGTCGGTGCAGCCTCCGCGCGGTAGCGGCCGGGTCCGCACCATCCGCATCGGCGAACAAACTCTGATCGACTTTCAGCCGTGTGGCGGCACGCATGTGGCCAACACCTCGGAGATTGGCGCAGTCGTGGTAACCAAGATCGAGAAGAAAAGCGCCACGACGCGGCGGGTGGTGCTGGGGTTTGCGGGCTGATTGGGATCGCCGCCGGTTGTTTCGCCGACCTGGGACTGCCGGCGCCAACCTACTCTGTCAGCCAACGGAAAAAGGAAGATGAGGTTCCCCTTCCCACTAAGTGGAAGGCCTGGCAAGTGTGAGAAAAGCTCGATCGTTGGGGCGGGCGAGCACCGACGACGCAGGAAGGACCAAATAGTTTGGCAACGTCAATTCGGCTTGGCGTCAGCCGCCTTCGCATCCGCCACGAAGCCAATGCGGTTCAGCCCCGCTTTTTGCGCCACACCCATGACCTCCACCACGCGGCCGTAGGGCACGGCTTCGTCGGCGCGCAATTGCACTTCGGTGTCGGGATTTTGCTTGGCGGTTTGCGTCAGGCTCTGCGCCAGTTGCTCCAGGGTGATCGGCTGATCCTGCAAGAAAGTCTGCCCGGCCTTGTCCACCACCAGCGTGACGAACTTGGGCTCTTCCATGGGTTTGGCGGCATCGGTTTTGGGCAGATCCAGCCGGATGGAGCTGGCCAGCAGGGGCGCGGTGATGATGAAGATCACCACCAGCACCAGCATCACGTCCACCAGCGGCGTGACGTTGATGTCGCTCATCGGCTGCGCAGTTCTGGAGCGTTCAAAACGACCAAAAGACATAGGACAGCCTCCTTCGGATTCAGCTCGTGGAATCGGACCGTGGCGGGCGGGCGGACTCGTCTGCGAGCAGGTCCAGCAGGTCGCGCGCAAAGCCCTCCAGAGCAGCCTCGATACGGGTGATGATTCGTCCCAGTACGTTGTAGGCCAACACCGCGGGAATGGCCACAGCCAGGCCGGCAGCGGTCATGAGCAGGGACTCTCCAACCGGACCCGAGATCTTTTCAATCGTGATCTGGCCTGCTCCCGTCATACCCACAAGCGCGTGGTAGATGCCCCAGACGGTGCCCAGCAAGCCGACAAAGGGTGCCGTGGAGCCGACGGTCGCCAACAGCACCTGTCCGAACTGGAGCTTGTGCAACACGGCGTGCAGTGCGTCGCGCAGGCTGCGCGTCAACTGCTGGACCTTGCTGCCCGCGCTACCCAGGCTGTGGCCCTGCAGCAATTGGCTTGCGGTGACCAGCGGCAACACCAGCTGTTCCCGGTCAAAAGCAGCGACTTTGTCTTGAGCCTCGTTGAAGGACGCGGACTGCCAAAAGGCAGCGGTGCTGCGCGTCACGTCACCCAGCGCCCGGCGCAGCATCCAGCCTTTCCAGAAGATAACGACCCAGCTGGCCACGGACATGAACAGCAAGAGGGATGCCACCAACTTCGTGACGGCGTCGCCCTGTGAAAAGAGTTGCGACAGATTCATTTCAATCCCAGTACATCGAACATGTCGAACAGCCCCTGGCGTTTGTCAGCCAGAAAACGCACGGCGCGCAGGCTGCCTTGCGCATAAGTGGTACGACTACCGGCCTTGTGCGTGATTTCGATGCGCTCGCCGGTTCCCGCAAAGAGCACGGTGTGGTCGCCCACGATGTCGCCGCCGCGGATGGTGGCGAATCCGATGGACGAAGGGTCACGTTCCCCGGTTACGCCCTGGCGGGCATAGACCGCGCAGTCTTTCAGGTTGCGCCCCAGTGCGTCGGCGATGACCTGGCCCATCTTGAGCGCCGTGCCCGAAGGCGCATCGACCTTGTGCCGATGGTGTGCCTCGACGATTTCAATGTCGTAGCCCGTTGCCAGCGCCTTGGCCGCCAGCTCCAGCAATTTGAGCGTGACGTTCACGCCAACGCTCATATTGGGCGCCATGACGATGGCGATGTGCTGCGCTGCAGCCGCAATCTCGGCCTTTTGGGCTTCGGTAAAACCGGTAGTACCAATGACCGCATTCACGCCCATTGCGCGACACTGGCGCAGGTGCGCCAAGGTGCCTTCAGGGCGAGTGAAGTCGATAAGCACCTGCGCGCCCTGCAGTCCGACGTGCAGTTCGGAGCTGATCATTACACCGCACTGGCTTCCCAGGAACGCGGCGGCGTCCGATCCAACGGACGGGCTGGTCGCCACGTCAAGTGCACCGGTCAGCGTGCAGTCGTCGGCAGCGCGCAGGGCCTCGATCAGCACCTGACCCATGCGTCCGCTGGCGCCGGCAACGGCCACCCGATGCAGCGCCGCGGCACGACTGGAGGGAGTGCTCATATCAGCGCGCGGGGGCTTCCAGCGGCGGGTAACTGATGGGCAGAGGTGGCAGTTCTGCCGCTGCGGCGGGCGCCTCCACCGGAGCTGCAAAAGTCTTCAGGCTGTCGGGCGTTGCCTCGAGTACGGGCACGACGAAGTCCTTGCGCACGGTGTCCAGGCTCGCGACAAATTCGGCTTCGGTGGGCAGGGGGTCGCTTTCAAATCGCTCCAACACATCACCCTTGAAGTACACCGTGAGCCGACGCGATTGGGTCTGCACCCCCTTGCGGCGCAAGCTGAAGGCATAGTCCCAGCGGTCAGCATGAAACGCGTCCGCCACCATGGGCGTACCCAGCAGATCGCGCACCTGAGCCCGGGTCATTCCCGCCTTGAGAAGCTGCAACTGTTCGCTGGCGACAAAGTTGCCCTGCACTACTTCCAATTTGTACGGCGTGACGATTTCGGCGATGCGCACACTGGTTTCGTTAAAGCTGCCGCAGCCTGACAGGGCAGCGCAACAGGGAAGGATCAAAGCCAACAGGGTGCGACGTGGGACAGGGGCGGGCATGATAAGACAGGTAGCTATATGATTGGCGATTGTAGCCTTGAGGCCCACGTCCGACTGCGGCAATGTGCACGTGCTGACCGAGGGCGGCGCATACGATGAACACACTCAACGAACTCAAAAGCACCGGCCTCAAAGCCACGGGCCCGCGCCTGAAGATCCTGGAAATATTCCAGAAAGGCGAACGCCGCCATATGACGGCGGAAGACGTGTTTCGCGTGTTGATGCTTGAGCACAGCGATGTTGGCCTGGCCACCGTGTACCGGGTGCTGGGGCAGTTCGAGCAGGCGGGGCTGTTGACGCGCGGCCACTTCGAGAGCGACAAGGCGGTGTACGAACTCAATGAGGGCGAACACCACGACCATCTGGTGTGCCTGGACTGTGGCCGAGTCGAGGAGTTTGTGGATGCTCAGATAGAACAACGTCAGCACAGTGTGGCGCGCACCAAGGGTTTCGAAATCGTGGATCACGCACTGAGTCTTTACGCCCATTGCCGCAAGGCGACGTGCCCACACCGCCCGGAGACGGCATGACGTTTTCCTGCTGAAAGAGACCCGGTCCTGAATCAGCTGTCGGCGCTCATGGCCAAACGGTGCCGCTCGACGAAGTCTTGATAGGTGTCGATGCCACGGAGCTGCAGGATCGTATTGCGCACGGCCGCTTCCACCAGCACCGCTATATTGCGCCCGGCCACCACCTGGATCACCACCTTGCGCACCGGAACGCCCAGCACGTCCTGGGTCAGAGGCTCATAGGGGATGCGCTCGTACTCGCGCTCCAGGGTTTCACGGCGCACCAGGTGCACGATCATCTTGAGTCGCATCTTGCGCCGCACCGCGGTCTCGCCGAAGATGGCGCGGATATCCAGCAGGCCGATGCCGCGCACTTCCAGCAGATTTTGCAGCAGCTCCGGGCAACGGCCCTCGATTGTGGCCTGATTGATGCGGTACAGGTCCACTGAGTCGTCGGCCACCAGGCCGTTGCCGCGGGAAATCAACTCCAGACCCAGTTCGCTCTTGCCCAGTCCCGATTCGCCGGTGATCATCACGCCCAGACCCAGAATGTCCATGAACACACCGTGCATGGCGAGCCGGTCGGCAAAGTGTTTGGAAAGGTAGGCGCGCAGCACGTCAATCACAAATGCCGGTGACTCCTTCGTGGCAAACATCGGAATCTGTGCCTGCTCGCACATCGACAGCAGTCCAGGCGGCGCGATTTGACCGTCCGACAAAATCAGCGCCGGCGGCTCCAGGGTGACGATGCGGGTGATGCGGCGATTACAGTCTTGTGATGAACCGGTACTCAAATACGCGACTTCGCGCTCACCCAGGATCTGTACTCGATACGGGTGAATGTAGTTCAGATAGCCCACCAGGTCAGCGCCGGAGCGCGCCGCCTGCACTGCCACTTCGTCAAAGCGGCGCTCGGAGGCACCCAGACCCGCCACCCACTCCCACTTCAGCGAAGTGCGAAATTCCTCAAACAGGGCGTCAGCGCTGACGACGGTGGGTTTCACGTTCCGCTCGGGATCGCCATGGCGTCAGGCCACCAGGGTGGCGCGCCAGTTGGCAATCAGCTCGTGCAGGACGGCTGCATCATCGCTGGACTTGATCTTTTCCCGCAGCGCCGCGTCGCTCAGCAGTTCCGCAATTTCGGACAGGATTTCCAGATGCTTTTGCGTCGCCGCCTCGGGCACCAGCAGGAAGATCAGCAAGCTCACCGGCTGCTCATCGGGCGCTTCAAACCCAATTGCCTGCGCCAGTTGGAAAACGGCCGCCATGGGCGACTTCAAACCCTTGATGCGACCGTGGGGAATCGCCACGCCATGACCCAGTCCGGTGGAACCCAGGCGCTCTCGCGCAAACAGGGAATCGGTGATCAGGGTCCGACTCAGGCCGTGCAGGTTTTCAAACAGCAGGCCCACTTCCTCGAAAGCCCGTTTTTTGCTGGTCACGTCAACGTGCACCAGGACTTGGGCTGGGGGCAAAATGGTGGCGAGTCGATTCATGGTCGGGCCGATTATGCACCCGCTGGAGTGCACTGCAACAAGATCGCGAAATCGGTCACAGTCCGCCTATTTTTGACAACAAAAAGCCGCCCTATGTCCGGGGCGGCTTGGCTCTTGCGGTAATGTTCACGTGTCGGCTACGACGCCCACCGATTCATGAAAGTTACGTCTTTTACGTTATCACTTACATCAGGCGTTTTGGTGCTTCGTGGTTGTGGTTCTGACGCCGTTCTTTGTGGCTGACCACCTGGCGGTCCAGTTTGTCCACCAGATCGTCCACAGCGGCGTACAGGTCCTCGTGGGAGCTTTCGGCAAACAAGTCGTTGCCTTTGACATGGATATTGCACTCCGCACGCTGGCGGCGTTCCTTTTCCTTCTGGTTGTCCACTGTCAGTCGTACTTTGACATCCACGACCTGGTCAAAGTGGCGTATGACTCGATCAAGCTTGGTCGTTACATAACTGCGCATTGCGGGGGTGACTTCGAGATGTTGACCGCTGATCGTCAGGTTCATAAATATCCTCCGGTTACTGGGTTAAGGGATGCATTCACTATGCCTTCGGCGGGGCTGAAAAGCAAACAAAATATTCCAGCCCATTGCGTCATAATGCGCGATGAAACCGGTCTTTGGCGACACCTTCCCAAAGACCCTGTCGGGCGTACGCCTACGGTAGTGATACCCGCTTGCGATGCTCTGGCGCACGGGACTTCGGTGGGGCGGGATGATCCGCCTGGATACACGTCATGGCCGGCCTGCGACAATCCGGGCCTATGAAGCAAGTGCCCATGAATCACGTCTATATCCTGACCCTTTCCTGCCCCGACCGTCTGGGTTTGGTGCATGGCGTTTCCGGTTTTCTGCTGGAACGAGGCGGCAACATCGAAGAAGCCGCCCAGTACAACGACCACGACACCGGTCTGTTTTTCATGCGCGTGCGCTTTGCCTGCGGGCAAATGAGCCACGACGCCCTTCGTTCGCAACTGCATGCCTTTGCGCAGGCGCTCGAAATGCGCTGGGCGTTGCATTCCACATCCGAGCCGATGCGCACGGTGCTCCTGGTGAGCAAGGAGGGACACTGCCTGAACGATCTGCTGTTTCGCTGGAAGTCCAGACTGCTGCCGCTGGACATACGCGCCATCATCTCCAATCATCGCGAGTTCTATCAACTGGCAGCCAGCTACAACGTGCCGTTCCACCATATCCCGGTGAGCGCCACCAACAAGACGCAGGCCGAGGCCCGGCAGTTTGAAATCATCCAGGGCGAAGGCGCAGAGCTGGTGGTGCTGGCGCGCTACATGCAGGTGTTGAGCAACGACCTGTGTCAAAAATTGAGTGGGCGTGCGATCAACATCCATCACTCTTTCCTGCCCAGCTTCAAGGGCGCCAAACCCTATTACCAGGCGCATGACCGTGGTGTCAAGCTCATCGGCGCTACGGCCCACTACGTCACAGCCGATCTGGACGAAGGCCCGATCATCGAGCAGGACGTGGCGCGCGTGGACCACAGCAAGACCGTGGAAGACCTGACCGCCCTGGGGCGCGACACCGAAAGTCAGGTGTTGGCGCGCGCCGTCAAGTGGCACAGCGAACATCGCGTGCTGGTCAATGGCCACAAGACCGTCATTTTCAAGTAGCAGAAGATGAGCGCTGCACGCATCCCTGCATCTTCTCCCGCGACCATGCCACCGAGCCCCTTCCCATGATGAATTACAGCTTTCTCTCCGCCACCATTCTTCTGGTACTGATTTTGGATCCCTTCGGCAACATCCCGATTTTTGCCAACGCCCTGCGCAATGTGCCGCTGCAACGTCGTCCGCGCGTGATCCTGCGCGAAGTGCTGATTGCGTTCGTGCTGCTGCTGGCCTTCATGTTCATGGGGGAAGGTTTTCTGCGTGTCATGAATCTGAGCGAACTGGCGCTGCAACTCGCCGGCGGTGTGATCCTGTTCCTGATTGCACTGCGCATGATCTTTCCACCACCGTCAAGTGATGTGCCCGAGGAAGTTGGTGAACCGCTGATCGTGCCGCTGGCAATCCCCGCACTCGCCGGCCCCTCTGCACTGGCAACCGTGCTGCTGTTGGTGTCGCAAGCGCCGCAGCGCCGCCTGGAATGGATTGGCGCCCTGAGCGTCACAATGCTGGTCTGCGCCGTGGTTCTCGTGCTGGCCGAGCGCATTCAGCGCCTGTTGGGCGATCGCTTTGTGACTGCCGTCGAGCGCCTCATGGGCTTGATCCTGGTGGCGGTCTCGGTCGAGATGCTGCTGCGCGGTTTCAAAGACTACGCCCTGCAACTGCGCTGAATATTTCCACTTAACTGCCTGTCGAATCTCCCATGCAAACAACTCAATTTTCCTCTGCGGCCCAATTGCCCATGACGCCCTGTTACCTCAACGGCGAATACACGGCGCTGCGCGATGCCAGGATCAGCGTCATGGACCGCGGTTTCATCTTCGGCGACGGTGTGTACGAAGTGGTGCCGGTGTACGCGGGCAAGTTGTTCCGCTTTGCGCAGCACATGGCGCGCCTCGACCGCTCTCTGGGCGAGTTGCGCATGAACAACCCCCTGGCGCACGAACAGTGGCGCGAAATCGCTCTGCAGCTGATCTCCCGCTATGCGCAAAGCCTGGCCGTCCAACCCGGCCAAACCGACCAGCTGGTCTACATCCAGGTGACGCGCGGCGTGGCGATGCGCGACCACGTCATGCCCAAGGACATCGCGCCCACGGTGTTCGTGATGACCAGCACCATGAAGCCGCCCACGCCCGAGCAGCGGGACAAAGGTGTGGCCTGCGTCACGGCCGACGACTTTCGTTGGGAAAAGGCGCACATCAAAGCCACCAGTCTGTTGGGGGCGGTGTTTTCGCGCCAACTCAGTTTTGACGCGGATGCCGTGGAAACCGTGATGTTTCGCCACGGTTTCCTGAGCGAGGCCGCCGCCAGCAACGTCTGGGTTGTGAAGGGCGGAAAACTGCTTGGAACGCCGAAGGACAACCTCGTTCTTGAAGGCATTCGCTATGGTTTGATGGAAGAAATCTGCCGTACTACGGGCATTCCCTTCGAGTTGCGGCGCATCAGTCTTGCGGAGGTGCTGGACGCAGACGAACTGCTGCTGACTTCCGCCACCAAGGAAGTGCTGGCCGTGACGACGCTCGATGGAAAACCGGTGGGCTCCGGACGCCCGGGGCCGGTGTGCGCCAGACTGCTGGCGGGCTATCAGATGGCCAAAGCCCAGGCCTGATCCCCGGATTGCTTTTGCGAAACCCGCCATGACGAATAGCCGCACTGAAAACTCTCCCCGCCAGGATTCCCTGATCGAATACCCCTCGCAGTTCCCGATCAAGGTCATGGGACTGAAGGTGGAAGGTCTGGTGGACGCGATCACGCACATTGCGCATCAGTTCGATCCGGTGTTTGACGCCACTACGATCGAGCTGCGCGAGAGCAAGGGTGGGAAGTATCTGGGCGTCACCATCACCATCACCGCCACCAGCCGCGAACAACTCGACGAGCTCTACCGAACGCTGTCCACGCACCCGATGGTGAAGGTCGTTTTGTAGCCGGCCATGCCGATCGCGCTGCATCTTCTCGGTCGGGTGGACTACTCGCCCATCGTCACCGCGATGCAGGAATTCACGGCTACGCGCCTGCCCGAAGCGCCGGACCAGCTTTGGATCTGTGAACATCCACCGGTGTTCACGCAAGGGCTGGCGGGCAAGGCGGCCCACCTGCTGATGCCGGGCGACATCCCCGTGGTGCAAACCAACCGTGGGGGCCAGGTGACCTACCACGGACCGGGCCAGATCGTCGCCTATCCGCTGATCGACATGCAGCGCGCGGGTTACTACGTGAAGGAATTTGTCTATCGACTGGAGGAGTCGGTCATCAAAACCTTGGCTTGCTTCAACGTCACCGGACACCGTGTCGCCGGCGCCCCTGGCATCTACGTGCGCCTGGACGACCCTGGATCACATGCGCTGCTGCCGCAGCGACCGATGAAGGAAAATTCGGGGTCAGAGCCGTTCCGCTGCGCGGCCGGATCCGACCCCAATATTCCGGACTTCACCGGCCTGGGCAAGATCGCCGCATTGGGCATCAAGGTCAGCCGGCACTGCACTTATCACGGCCTGGCGTTGAACGTGGCCATGGACCTGGAACCCTATGCGCGCATCAACCCCTGCGGCTATGCGGGTTTGCGCTCGGTTGACCTTTCTACAATCGGTGTCTCCGTCAGTTGGCAGGAAGCCGCTGAGCTGCTCGGCCAAAAGCTTCTTATTTACCTGGCGCCATGAAACCATCCGAAACCAACACCGTACGCGTTGCGCAAACTGTCGCCAACTACGACGCCTCCGCCAAGCAAAAGGCAGCCGCGAAACTGTCACGCATTCCGATCAAGGTTCAGGCCGGCGAAGTGCTGCGCAAGCCGGACTGGATTCGCGTCAAGGCCGGTTCGCCCAGCACGCGCTTTTACGAAATCAAGGACGTTCTGCGACAAAACAAGCTGGTGACGGTGTGCGAGGAGGCCTCGTGCCCCAACATCGGAGAGTGCTTCGGCAAAGGCACGGCGACCTTCATGATCATGGGCGACAAATGCACGCGGCGTTGCCCGTTTTGCGACGTGGGCCATGGCCGCCCCGATCCGCTGGACGCCAGCGAGCCCGAGAATCTGGCCAAGACCATTGCTGCCCTCAAGCTGAAGTACGTGGTCATCACCAGCGTGGACCGCGACGATCTGCGTGACGGTGGCTCACAGCACTTTGTCGATTGCATCCAGCGCATTCGCCAACTTTCACCGTCGACGCAGATTGAAATCCTGGTGCCCGATTTCCGCGGTCGTGACGAGCGCGCGCTGGAAATCCTGAAGACCGCGCCGCCGGACGTCATGAACCACAACCTGGAGACCGCGCCGCGCCTGTACAAAGAGGCGCGCCCAGGGTCCGACTACGCCTTCAGCCTGAACCTGCTGAAGAAGTTCAAGGTGCTCTTCCCCGACATTCCGACCAAGAGCGGCCTCATGGTCGGGCTGGGCGAGACCGACGACGAGATCCTGCAGGTGATGGCCGACATGCGTGAGCACGGTATCGACATGCTCACCATCGGCCAGTATCTCGCCCCATCGACCTCGCACCTCACGGTGAAGCGCTACGTGCATCCCGACATCTTCAAGATGTTCGAGACCCGTGCCTACGAAATGGGTTTCAAGCACGCCGCGGTCGGCGCCATGGTGCGCTCAAGCTACCACGCAGACCAGCAGGCCGGTCACGCGCTGGCAAAGCAACCTGCCTGATCGAACGACCAGCAGCGCTCAAGGCGGAGGCACGAATGCATTTCTCGGAGCGTCTGGACGCCGGCCTGTGGTTCGACCCAAGATCGTTGCTGCAACTCAGCGACGACGCCACCTACCGGCGCGGCATGGCGCTGTACATAGATCAAAAAGTGCTGAGCCTGGAGATCGAACCCATGGGCGATCACTGGCTTTTGTTGGGCGACGTGCAGGGCGGGCACCGCATTCCTTACGAGCTGTCGATCGAGATTGCAATCCTGCCCGATGGCCGCATCGACTATTGGGACAGCGACTGCACCTGTCCCATGGAGACCCAGTGCAAGCACGGCGTGGCGGTGATGCTCAAGGCCGCTTATCAAGGGCGGCAGATTCTTGGCTCGCAAGCTTTGCTCACACCCGTCGCACCTCGCAGCCCGGAGCAGATCGAAGCCGAGCATCAGGCCGCTCTGGAACGTGCGCAGCAGCGGGCCCGAATTGAAGCCGAGGCGCAGATGATGCAATGGCTGGGTCAGATGGATAAAGCCAGTAGCGGTGTGGCCCCGGGCAGTGTCCTTGGCAACAACCGGCCCGAGCAATTTCTCTATCTGTTGAGCGTGCTCGGAGCGCAGGTGCACAGGCCGGTGCTGCATCTTGCGGCAGTCGTGTCCTACCCCAAGCTCAGCGGCGGCTGGGCCAAACCCAAGCTCTTGAAGACGCCGCCCTATTCCGGTCAGGCGATCTTTGAGCGTGCCACCGACGCCGACCGGGAGGTGCTGCAGCTCATCCGCGCCATGCCCGACCATCACAGTTACCGCTACAGCACACAGTTCAGCGCCAGCGTTGCGATTGAGGGGCAGGTCGGTTTGATCGCGCTGCAGCAGGCGGCCAGCACCGGTCGGTTGTTTGTCAACGACGGCCACGGGGGTCCCGGAATCAACGTGCGTTGGGGTGAAACGCAGTCGCTGCAATGGGAGTGGCAGGAGGTCACAACCATCCCTGGCCTGGAGCCCGGTTGGGCCTTGCGTGCCAAGCTGAGGCAGGGCAAGGCCACGCTCTGTCTGAACCATCCACCGCTGTATCTGGACATCGCTCAGGGCATCTGCGGCCAGGTGCAGGCCGAAGGCGTGCCCGCGGCACAACTCGATGCCCTGCTCAAGGCTCCGGCACTGGCGCCTTCGGCACTGAAGAAGCACCAGCTGGAACTGATGCAGCGTCTGGGCTCGGTACCCATGCCTCCCGTGCTGGAAACGCTCACCAAGCTGGAAGGCATCACGCCAAAGGCTTGTTTGCATCTGTCCCCCACGCCCGCACAGGACGTGCCATACCGGGGCCTGATGCTGGCGCAACTGAGGTTTGATTACGCGGGCCACCGTGGTTGGTGGGTGGGCCAGGGCGCCAGCGTGCTGATCGATTCGCCTCAGGGTCGGCTGCTGTTGCAACGTGATCCCGAGGCCGAGCTCGACGCCATCACCCGGCTGTTTGATTTTGGCCTGGTGTCAACCGACCAGGGTCTGTTTGGCATCCCGGGAGACAAGGCGCAACAGAGCTGGCTGCACTGGGCCGACAACAACTTTTCAGTGCTGCGCGAAGCGGGTTTTGAGCTCACGCTGGATGACTCGCTCCAGGGCTGGATCGCGCACGCCGACACGCTGCAGGTGGACCTGCAAGCGCGGGGCGAGGACGAAGCCACGTCGCCCTGGTTTGATTTGTCGCTGGGCATGGAGATCAACGGCGAGCGCCACAACATCCTGCCCTGGTTGCCGGAGCTGATTGCGCAGGCGGCGCACAGTCCGCGGAGTCCCGACACCGGCCTGCCCGAGCTCGCGCCCTTCGTCTATCTGCGCGACGCTAAGGGCGCAGGCTTCATCCGCTTGCCCACGGACGCGCTCAAACCCTGGATGGCGGCGCTGCTGGAACTGGTGGGCGAACGGGAACACAGCTTTGCCGGCGATTCTCTCAAGCTTTCGCGCCTGGACGCCCTGCGCGCCACCGCTTCGCTGGGCGAGGGCGCCGTCTGGCAAGGTGCACAGGCGCTGCAGGACGTCGTGCGCCAACTCAGCGGCCAGGCCGAACTGCCCGAGGTGGCGGTTCCGGGCAGCGTGCAGGCCAGCCTGCGCCCCTACCAGCAGTTGGGATTGAACTGGTTGCAGTTCCTGCGCGCCTCGGGCCTGGACGGCATCCTCGCCGACGACATGGGCCTGGGCAAGACACTGCAGACGCTGGCCCATATCCAGGTGGAAAAGGACGCGGGTCGCTTGACGCAGCCAGCGCTTGTCATTGCCCCGGTGAGCCTGATGGGCAACTGGCAGCGCGAGGCGGCGCGCTTTTGTCCGCAGTTGCGCAGCTTGGTGTTGCACGGAAAGGACCGGCACGACGTGGCCGACACCATGCACGAGCACGACCTCGTGATCGCACCCTATTCTCTGTTGCAGCGCGACCGGGAGCGCTGGCTGCAGGCGAGCTGGCATCTGGTGGTGCTGGACGAAGCACAGAACATCAAGAACGCCAGCACGCACGCGGCACAGGTGGTGGGCCAGTTGCAAACGCGCCATCGTTTGTGCCTGTCGGGCACGCCCATGGAAAACCATCTGGGCGAACTCTGGAGCCTGTTTCATTTCTTGATGCCGGGTTTTCTGGGCAGCCAGGCGCGCTTCAAGCAGCTGTTTCGCAACCCCATCGAAAAGCACGGCGACCCCGAGCGACTGACGCAACTGCGCGCCCGCATCACGCCCTTCATGTTGCGCCGGACCAAGGCCCTGGTGGCGTCGGAGTTGCCGCCCAAGATCGAAACCGTGATGCGCGTCGAGCTTTCCGGCAAGCAGGCCGACCTGTACGAAACCATACGCCTGGGGATGGAAAAAACCGTGCGCGAAGCGCTCAACTCCAAGGGCCTTGCGAAGTCGCAGATCACCATCCTGGACGCGCTGCTCAAGCTGCGCCAGGTGTGCTGCGACCCGCAACTTGTGCCGCTGGCGGCGGCGAAGAAAGTCAAGACGTCGGCCAAGCTGGAGCAACTGATGGAACTACTGCCGGAGATGCTGGCCGAGGGGCGGCGCATCCTGCTGTTCTCGCAGTTCACCAGCATGCTCACGCTGATCGAGGCCGAGCTGACAAAGCGCAACCTCACCTGGGTCAAGCTCACCGGCCAAAGCCAGAAGCGCGACGCGCTGATCGAGCGCTTCACCAGCGGCGAAGTGCCGCTGTTTCTCATCAGCCTCAAGGCCGGTGGCGTGGGCCTGAATCTGCCGCAGGCCGACACCGTGATCCACTACGACCCCTGGTGGAACCCGGCCGTGGAGACGCAGGCCACGGACCGCGCGCACCGCATCGGTCAGACACAAAGTGTGTGGGTGGTCAAGCTGGTGGCGCAGGGCACGATCGAGGAGCGCATCCTGGCGCTGCAGGAACGCAAGGCCGCTTTGGCCAACAGCATGTACAGTGGCGCCGCTGCGCGCAAACAGCCGCTTTTCACCGAGAGCGATCTGGCCGAATTGCTCAAGCCGCTGTCATCTTTGTAAAGACCTCACCCACGACCTAAAGCGAGCCCTCACCACGCCATGCTGCCCGATCGCTGGAAAACCCTGCAACCCTACGTCGATGAGGCTCTGGACGCTGACGATGCCAGCCGCAAAGCGCTGCTGAAGCGGCTGCGGGCGCAAGACCCGGAACTGGCCGATCAATTGCAGCACCTGTTGGGCAACCACGCCGCTGCGGAGAATGAAGGTTTTCTGCAGCAGCCCGCGAGCGATCTTTTCAACGCGCCACTGGCCGGTCAACACCTGGGCGCCTGGACATTGCTCGAGCCCATCGGCGAAGGAGGTATGGGCAGCGTGTGGCTGGCGCGCCGCGATGACGGACGGTTTGAGGGACGGGCCGCCGTCAAGCTGCTCAACCTCACGTTCGCAGGCGCGATGCAGGTTGAACGCTTCCGCCGCGAAGGACACATTCTGGCGCGCCTGACGCACCCGCACATCGCCCATCTACTTGACGCCGGTGTCTCGCCTTCGGGTCAGCCGTATTTGGTGCTGGAGCATGTGCAGGGTCGCCCGATCGACCAGCATTGCGATGCGTTGCGGCTGGATATCAGGTCACGCATCCAACTGTTCCTGAAGCTGCTGAGCGCGGTAGCGCACGCCCACCAGCACCTCATCGTGCATCGCGACATCAAACCTTCCAACGTCATGGTCACGGACGACGGACAGGTCAAGCTGCTGGATTTCGGCATTGCCAAGCTGCTCATCGGCGACGACGCCGATGACAAAGAATCTCTGGGAAAATTGCAACTCACGCAGCAGGCGGGTTCCATGCTGTCGCCCGGCTACGCCGCTCCCGAACAGTTGCGCAATGGCAGCATCACCACGGCCACCGACGTCTACTCCCTGGGTGTGTTGCTGTTTCTATTGCTATGCGGGCAGCACCCCACCTTGCGCGCCAACAGCAGCCTGACGCAGGCGTTGCGCAGCGCCCTGGAAACCGAGGCACCCCGCCTGTCGACGAACATTCCGGGCGAAGAGGCCGCCGCTGCGCGCGGCTCCAGCATGACACTACTGCGCCGCCAACTCGGCGGTGACCTCGATAACATCGTTGCCAAGGCGTTGCAGGCCGCGCCCGATCGTCGCTACGCCAGCGCTGTGGCATTCAGTGAAGACTTGCAACGCTATCTTGTGCGGCAACCCATCCTGGCCCGCGAGCCCAGCCTGAGCTACCGCGCGACCCGGCTGTTGCAGCGTCAGCGCGTCCCCGCCGTGGTGGCAGGTGTGTCGTTGCTGGCGCTGGCCGCAGTCGGCCTGCAAGCCTGGCAGCAACACCAGGTTGCACGTCAGAATCAGACCCGGGCGGAGACGGTGGATGGCCTGCTGCAAAGCTTGTTCGAGGGCATGAGCCCGGACATGGCGGCGAGTCGCAACTTCAACGCCCATGAGTTGCTGGACCGCGCCCAGACCTATCTGGACAGCCACGCCGATGTGGATCCCGATACCCGTCGTGCGGCCCGGCTGCGCATGGCCGGGCTATATAGCGACATCGGCGCCTACAAGGAATCCTTGGCCCTGTTTCAGGCCGAGGCGACTGAGGCTGACAAGGGGCACGACACGACCGCGCGGGCCATGGCGCTATGGCAGGTGGCCGATGTATTACAGCGACTGGGCGAATTCGAAGCTGCGGCGAAGGTGCTGCAAACATTGCGGGTGGTCATCGATGCGGGGCAAGTCGTATCAAATGACATGCCAGCGCGACTGGCATTGCTGCAGGGTGAGTTGGCGTTGGATGCCAACGATATCGGTCAGGCCTTGCCGACACTGGCCCGGGCCGATGCCTTGCTGAATCAGGGCGGGGTTACCGATCTCGATCTCGCGGGAAGGGTTGCAAGCGCACGTGGCATGGCGGCGCGATTGGCGGGAGACATCCATGGCGCCAGAGCCTTTTTTGAACGCGCAGTTGCCCTGCAGGCCCAGCGCGGTGACGGTGCCAGAATAGATCGACTGGGCGCGACACTGGAGATCGGAGCGCTCGACAACTGGTCGGGTCGATTCAAGGAGGCACGGGCCATTCTGCTTCCGGCGCAAGCGGAGATGCAGCAGCGGCTCGGAGCGCAACACGCACTGAACATCAGCGCCATCAGCGAACTCGCCCGGGCCGAGTTGCGTCTGGGCGAATTTGCCCAGACGCGCAGGTGGCTGGCGCAATTGCACGGCGCCACCGGCCCTGAGAATGCCTGGCGCGACGACGACGCCGACTGGCTTGAAGCCCGCATCAAGATGTACAGCGGAGACAGCCTTGCGGCCGAGCCCGAACTGCGGCGTTTGCTGCTCGCCAAGGAACGTGACGAAGGGCGCGTCACGGTCGCCACCGAGCCCCTGCGCCGCACGCATGCTGAGGCTCTGCTGCGTTTGGGTCGCTTACCAGAAGCAGAGTCGGAACTGCGCGACACCGTGGCGCACCAGATCACCCTGACAAATCCAGACCACAACAGCGTGGCGACCACGCAGGTGCTGCTGGGATGCGCTGTTGTCCGCCGCGGCGACGTGGCGGTTGCGCGCCAACTTTGGTCGCGCGCCAGGGATGTGTTGAATCGCGACCTCGGCCCACAACACCCGTTTGCGCTGGCCGCTGCCAGCTACGCGGCACTGTCGGCCTTGCCCTCAGCCGACCCCGCCTTGCGAGCCGCGCTGGCTGAGCGCCTGGAACGCGAACTGGGCTGGCAAAACGGCGCAGTCGCCTTGGCCAGGCTGCTGCGCGCGCCGCCGGAAAAGCTCAACTGGGCGAAGTTGCCGACGGTTCTCTGAATATTTTCCATGGACTTTGTCGGCTTTGCCCCGCCGATTACGGTTAAATTGGTACCGGGACAATCCGATCAGATCAGCCGGAGTCGCTTTGGCAAAACTTTGGAGAAACCATGAAACATATCCAGTACTTCGTCAGTGCCGTCGTCATTTTTGTGCTCAGTGGCTGTCACCCCCATGGCCTTGAAGGAACCTCAGACGACCCCGCTTCAAGCACTCAGCCGCCCGCCAACCCACTGCCCGAGGGCTGTGAATTCGAGGTAGGCAGCATTCCGAGTTACACACCCCCCCATCCCACGGTGTCGCAAAAACATATCCCCCACGCCGGCCCCTCGCACGCCAACGTCGTGGCCGATGCGCCCGTGGGAAGACTACGCAGGGTCAGTTTCAGCTACTATTTTTCGGGACTGCAGAATGTCGTCCCTCCCAACTTCAATGGGAGCTTCAAGATCAGCTCAACGCAGGTCACGGTGTTCGAAGGTCCGACGGTCGCGTACGGCCAGGCATCCAGCATCACCTTCAACGACGGCACGGGCAACGTGATGCTTGCCGACACCAGCGTGACAGAAGGCCCCAACGCATTCCAGGATCTCTGGACTATTCGGGTCGAATCAACCGGCTCCCGTGGGAGCGACGCAACGCAGACGCCTCAGCCGGTCAAGGTGGTCTTCCTGTGTGCCGTGCTCGTGGACGAGCCGGCACCACCCACAGTGAAACCATGATCCCTGGCGCATTGCCAAAGAATGGTTTATCAGACAGGGGCGCCGTGACCCGCTAATTTGAAAGTTAACGGGTGCTTGGGAAACTGAACACCGAACCCTCCCGCACGCCCGCCGACGGCCAGCGCTGGGTGATGGTCTTGCGCTTGGTATAGAAGCGCACCGCGTCGGGGCCGTAGGCCGAAAGGTCGCCGAAGAGCGAGCGCTTCCAGCCACCGAATGAGTGGTAGGCCACGGGCACGGGCAACGGCACGTTCACGCCCACCATGCCCACCAGAATGTGATCGGTGAAATAGCGGGCCGCTTCGCCGTCGCGCGTGAAGATGCAGGTGCCGTTGCCATACTCGTGCGCGTCGATCAGGTCCATCGCGTCCTGCAGCGTCTTCACCCGCATGACGCCCAGCACCGGGCCGAAGATTTCTTCCTGGTAGATCGTCATGCCGGGTTTGACGTGGTCGAACAAACAGGCGCCCAAAAAATAACCCGCCTCGTGGCCAGGCACTTTCACGTTGCGGCCATCTACCACCAGCGTCGCGCCCTCGGCCACGCCCTGATCGACGTAAGCCTTCACCTTTTCGAAGTGCTGTTTCGTCACCAGCGGACCCATGTCGTTGCTCGCATCCACTCCCGGACCGACCTTCATCTTGGCGATCTCGACTTTCAGGCCCGCAACGACCGCATCGGCCGTCGCGTCACCCACCGCGACCACCAGTGGTATCGCCATGCAGCGCTCGCCGCACGAGCCGTAGGCCGCACCCATCAACGCGCTGACGGCATTGGGCACGTCAGCGTCGGGCATGACGACCGCATGGTTTTTGGCGCCGCCCAGGGCCTGCACACGCTTGCCGTTGGCGCAGCCGGTGGCGTAGATGTATTCGGCAATCGGCGTGGAGCCGACGAAGCTGATCGCCTGCACGCGTTTGTCCGCCAGCAGCGTGTCCACCGCTTCCTTGTCTCCGTTGACGACGTTGAGCACGCCTGGCGGCAGACCCGCCTGCAGCGCCAACTCTGCCACCAGCAGGGCACTGCTGGGGTCGCGCTCTGACGGCTTGAGCACGAAGGTGTTGCCGCAGGCCACGGCCATGGGCCACATCCACAGCGGCACCATGACGGGGAAGTTGAACGGCGTGATGCCGGCTGTGACGCCCAGGGCCTGGAACTCGCTCCAGGAATCGACACCGCCGCCTACGTTCTTGCTGTGCTCGCCCTTGAGCAACTCGGGCGCGTAGCTGGCGTACTCCACATTCTCGATGCCGCGCTGCAGTTCGCCCAACGCGTCCCCTATGACCTTGCCATGTTCGGCTGTGACCAGTGCACAGATCCTGTCGGCGTTCTCTTCCAGCAGGACCTTCAACTTGCTCATCACCCGCGCACGCTTGAGCGGTGGCGTAGCGCGCCAGGCTGGGTAGGCGGCGTGGGCCGAGGCGATGGCCTGTTCCACCGTGTGCTTGTCGGCCAACAACAGGCGCTTCTCAGCCTGGCCCGTGGCGGGATTGAATACCTCTTGCGAGCGCGTGCCGCCAGCGACCCGTTGGCCGTTAATCAGATGTTGAATGACAGGGAGTTTGGACATGTGAATGCTTCAGGCAGTTTGATTGAAGGTTTCGCCCAGCGCGTTGATCAGGCTGTCGATCTGCGCCGCGGTCGATATGAAGGGCGGAGCCAGTTGAATCGTGTCGCCACCATAGCGCACGTAGAAACCTTTTTCCAGCATGGCCATCGCGATGTCGTACGGGCGGCGTGCCGGCTCGCCCGGCAGTGCGTCCACTGTGATGCCGGCGGCCAGGCCGTAGTTGCGGATGTCGATGATGTGTTTCGCGCCCTTCAGGCTGTGCACGGCATTTTCGAAATGGGGCGCGAGGGCCTTGACCTTGTCCACCATGTTTTCCTTCACCAGTAAATCCAGCGTGGCAAGACCCACAGCACAGGGCACGGGGTGCGCAGAGTAGGTGTAGCCGTGGGCGAACTCCAGCAGGTAGTCAGGACCGCCGGCGGCCATGAAGGTATCGTAGATTTCCTTCTTCACCAGCACTGCACCCAGCGGCTGCGCGCCGTTCGTGATCTGCTTGGCGACGTTCATGATGTCAGGCGTCACGCCAAACGCCTCGGCACCGGTGTAGGCGCCAGCGCGGCCAAAGCCGGTGATGACTTCGTCAAAGATCAGCAGGATGTTGTTGGCGGTGCAGATGTCGCGCAGCCGTTGCAGATAGCCCTTGGGCGGAATCACGACGCCGGCCGATCCCGAGAATGGCTCGACGATCACGGCGGCAATGTTGCTCGCGTCGTGCAACGCGATAAGGCGCAACAGGTCGTCGGCCAATTCGGCGCCCTTGTCCGGCATGCCGCGCGAAAACGCATTGCTGGCGAGTTGCGTGTGCGGCAGATGATCGGCTGCGATGCCTTGACCAAAAGTCTTGCGATTACCGCCAATGCCACCCACCGAGATGCCGCCGAAGTTGACGCCGTGGTAGCCCTTTTCGCGTCCGATCAGCAGCGTCTTGCTGGCCTGACCCTTGGTGCGCCAGTAGGCCCGCGCCATCTTGAGCGAGGTGTCGGCCGACTCGGAGCCGGAGCCGGTGAAAAACACATAGTCCAGACCTGCAGGCGTGAGTTCTTTCAGCTTGTTGGCGAGCGCAAACGACAGCGGGTGGCCGAACTGGAACGCAGGCGAATAGTCAAGCGCCGCCATCTGCTTCGTCGCGGCTTGGGTGATCTCCTCGCGACCATGCCCGAGGCCGCTGCACCACAGGCCCGAGAGGCCATCGAAGATTTGCTTGCCGTGGTTATCAGTGTAGTAGGCACCCTTGGCCGCGACCATGATGCGCGGGTTCGCCTTGAACTGGCGGTTGCCGGTGAAGGGCATCCAGTGCGCGTCGAGCCAGGCAGCGTCGGTGCGGGGTGCGGTTAGATTTTGGGCGTCGTTCAGGTTCATGAGGCTTCTCCGGAAAATGGCTGAGCTGGCGATTTTCAGTCGTTCTGATACTCTTGCCAATGTATAACATTCACTCTTCAGTTGGCAATTTATGAAAGTAAACCAGCGATCCACCCTGGGACAATTGAGCGACATTGATCTGCGCCTGCTACGCGTTTTCAAAAGCGTGGTCGACTGCGGAGGCATGGCGGCGGCCGAGCTCGAACTGAATATCGGAACGTCCACCGTGAGTCGCCACATCAAGGACCTGGAAACGCGATTGGCATTGACGCTGTGTCGCCGAGGGCGCGCCGGTTTTGCATTGACCGGCGAAGGCGAACGCATCTACGCCGAAACCTTGCGACTGCTTGCGGGCGTGGATGCCTTCCGTGCCAGCGTGGACGAGATTCATCGCCGCATGGGCGGTGAGCTGCACATCGCCGTGTTCGACAAGACCGCGAGCAACCGCCAATCGCACATCGGCTCGGCCATCGCGCAGTTCTCGCAAGCCGCGCCCGACGTGAGCCTGCATCTGCACGTCGCCCCCATGAACGTGATCGAGCGCGGCGTTATCGACGGTCAGTTCCAGGTGGGTGTGATTCCCGGGCACCGCAGTTCGAAAACCCTGGCCTACGAGAAGCTGTTCGATGAAACCATGCTGCTGTACTGCGGTACGCAGCACGAATGGTTCAAGGCGCAGGACAAGAAGTTGACGTGGGAGGCATTGCGCGCGCAGCCCTTCGCCGGACTGGGTTACCACTCGCCCAACATGGAACTGAGCCAGCACAAGCGCCTGCCGCGCAGCGCCACCGGCTACGATCAGGAGTCAATCGCGACGCTCATCCTCTCAGGAAAATACCTGGGGTTTTTGCCGGACCATTACGCTGAGGCCTTTGTTCGGGATGGTCGGATGCGCGCCGTCAAACCCGAACTGTTTCACTACGCTTGCGACTTCTTCAGCATAGCTCGTCGATCGCCGCAACCCACCCGTGTGACCCGGGCGTTTCAGGAGTGTCTGCGTGGGGCGCATGCTGCGTGACGAGGAAACTCAACGAGAGGCCCCGGAGAACTCTAAACGACGAAACGCCTGCTGAAAGATTCAGCCAACTCGTTGCATCGACCGGTTCAATCCAAATCAGTTTCTTGACCTTTGGGATTCAACGTTCCACCGCAGCCATTCATCAGCACAAGATTTTCCAAGGAATTAGCCCTACCTCAATATCAACCAATTTGCGGCAGGTTTGACATTTTGAAGGGACAGCGCCAAATGGTGCGCCTTGATTGGGTGGGGGATCGCGGATTTCCGATCGCCACGTACTTTTCGAAGGGGAAATTTGTGAAGCATTCGTCCATTTTCGGAGTGGCCGTGCTTGTTTTGTCGCTCGGCTCAGCTAGCGCTGTCTGGGGTCATGATGATGGCAAGGCGCCTGAGCAACTTGGTACCGTGTCATTCCCGACCTCTTGTGCACCAGCCGTCCAGCCGAAGTTCACACGCGCGGTTGCACTGTTGCATTCGTTCTGGTTCAAAGAAGGTGAGAAGGCCTTTAACGAGGTATTGGCACAGGATCCCGGTTGCGCTATCGCGCACTGGGGAATTGCCGCCATCCTGATCGACAACACCTTTGTAGGTGGTGCCACACCCGAAGCAGCTAAAAAAGCTCAGGAATCGATAGACCGCGGGCGTGCCATTGGCGCCAAGACTGAGCGGGAGCGCATGTACCTTGAAGCTGTCGCGAAATATTGGAAGGACTACGACAGCCTCCCCCATGGGACACGCATGAAGGCACTGTCTGATGCCTTCGAGCAATTGACCATTCACTTTCCAGACGATGACGAAGCGCAAATATTCTCAGCCGTCTACCTCACTGCGACGCAGTCTCCTAACGATACTACGTTTGCAGCAACTTTAAGGGCCGCAGCTTTGCTTGAGCCGCAGATGGTCAAACACCCGAATCACCCGGGTGTTGCCCATTACCTGATTCATAGTTACGACTATCCACCTATTGCGTCGAAAGGCCTGCCCGCGGCGATGATTTACGCCGACATTGCACCCTCAGCTTCGCACGCACTGCATATGCCGTCGCATATCTTCACTCGGGTGGGTTCGTGGCAGGATTCGGTGACAACCAATCGTCGCTCAGCCAATGCTGCAAAGGCAGATCAATCAGGAGGCAATTGGCTTCATGCGATGGACTATATGGTCTACGCCAACTTGCAACTCGCGCGCGACCAGGAAGCGCTCAGCAATTTGAGTGAATCCTTGACGGTGACTGACCTAAACCCCACGGTACTGGCAACCAGTTACGCTTTATCGGCGATTCCGGCCCGATACGCTATTGAGCGCGGGATGTGGAAAGATGCCGCGAACCTGATGCCACGCAAGAGTCGCTTTGCCTTCGCCGATGCGATGATCTGGTTTGCCAGATCCCTTGGCGCAGCGCGCGACGGTGATTTTGAAGTGGCTGAACAAAGCGCAAAAGTTCTAGGCGATACGGTAGAGGCACTCAAAGCGGCGAAAAATAACTATTGGGCAGCAGAAGTCAGTGTGCAACATCAATCAGCTTTGGCGTGGATTGCCTATGGCAGAGGCAACAAGGAAGCTGCGCTGATGCAAATGCGAAGTGCCGCTGATATGGAGGATGCCAGTGAAAAGAGCCCGGTGTCGCCCGGTCGCGTGATTCCTGCGCGTGAACTGCTTGCCGAGATGCTGCTGCAAAGCGGCAACCCAGCCGAGGCGTTGGTGCAATACGAACGCTCCCAGGTGCGCGATCCGAACCGGCTGCGCAGCCTAATCGGTGCGGGGCAAGCCGCTGCACAAATTGGCGATCGGGAGAAAGCAAAATCTTTCTTTACTCGCGTCACACAGCTGATTGGGACCTCCAATTCGCGCCCGGAATTCAAGCAAGTTCGAGAGTACCTGGCGACTAACTGACCCCTGAAATAGTGCACACATGCGAGACGGCAACGGGCCGAGTCCTTTAGTCGACCAGTCTGATTGGCAACCTTGAATCAGACCGTTTGAACCTGTAAAGGCACTCTCTAAAAGACAAGCGGGCACTCAGTCTCACAATGCGGGCGTCTCTAAGGTGTCTCAAGGAGTAGGCCATCGCCACGGTCCACCGAGGGTCAAGGCGAACGTCGGGTTCGGAGAAATTTGTAGACCCGAAAAGCAGCGCCCCTTCAGGCTGCGGGTTCGTTTACTATGCTCCGTCTGGCTCTTGTGCAGCGTATGTTTTTCTTTGTTTCTTTGTTGAAATCTCATTTGTGAAAAGGGTCTGCACATGGCATTTCTCTATACGCTGCTGCTGATTGTCGTATGTCTGTTAGTGTTTATCCAGTTGAACCCCGATACCGCATCGCACTGGGGTTTGGGTTTGGAGCGCAAGCGCAGCGGGCTGGTGCTAAAGTCACAAGCGATTGCGGGCTTTGACATACCCTACCTGGAAGGCGGCCAGGGCGAGGTGCTCGTGCTGGTGCACGGCTTTGGCGGCGACAAGGACAATTTCACGCGCATGGCGCGGTTTTTGACACCGCACTTTCGGTTAATACAGCCAGACCTGCCTGGCTTTGGCGATGCTACACGCGACCCCGCCGCGCGGTACCGCACGTCCGATCAGGTGGAGCGCCTGCATGCGTTCCTTCAGGCCCTGGGCGTGCAAAAAATGATTTTCGGTGGCAACTCCATGGGCGGTTTCATTGCCTGTGAATATGCGGCGCGCTATCCCGAGCAAATCAAGGCCGTGTGGCTGCTGGACGCTGCTGGCACGGCCGCAGCACACGACTCTCCCATGCTGCAGCACTATCTTGCCACTGGCGACTCGCCCCTGCTGGTGCGAAGCCAGGCCGACGTGGCCCGGTTAATCCGCAGCACCATGGCACGTCCTCCGTACTTTCCCGGCTTTTTGAAGCGCACGCTCGGTGCACGCGCCGTGGCCGATTACCCGTTGCATTGCGAGATCATGAAGGACCTCAGCCAAAACTCGCCCATGCTTGAAGCCCAGTACACCACCTTGCCCACCCCGGCGCTGATCGTTTGGGGGGCGGAGGATGGTATTTTGAATCCGGCCGCGGCTCAGACCCAAGAGCGGCTGTTTCCACGCCATCAAACCATCGTGATGCAAGGGATTGGGCACCTGCCCATGCTGGAAGCGCCCGCCCAAGCAGCCAAGGATTTCCTGAAGTTTGCGCAAACGTTGCCGGCCTAACTCTTCAGCGCGAACTCCAACGCGCCATCGTCAATGGATTCATCCAGCAGCAGGGTTTTGTCCACTTCGTAGGCATGGGTCACGCGCCAAGGACCGCTGCGTCCCTGGCGCGGCAGTTCGTTGACGTCCCGCAGCACATAACCCGAAGTAAGTGAGCTCATGACATTCCCCTCGTCCAGTTGTCCGGCGGGCGCGCGCGGGGTTGTGCGGGCGATGCCCTTGGCATCCATGTAGTTGAGCAGCCGGCATACATAGCGCGAAGCGATGTCCGCCTTGAGCGTCCAAGAGGCATTGGTGTAGCCAAAAATGAACGCCATATTGGGAAGGTCCTGCATCAAAACCGCGCGGTAGCTCAGCAGTTCATGTGTTGCCACCGGCGCGCCGTCGCGCGTAATTTCCATACCGCCAAAGGTCTTAAGGCGTATGCCAGTGGCGGTTACCACGATGTCGGCGTTCAGCGTCTGGCCCGATTTCAGCAAGATACCTTGCTCGGTGAACGTGTCAATCGCGTCGGTGACAATCGAGGCTTTGCCCGACTTGATGGCTTTGAACAGGTCACCATCGGGCACCACACACATACGCTGGTCCCACGGGTTGTAGTTGGGCGTGAAGTGGCGCATGTCCACCGTATCGCCCAGGGCTTTCTGGATCGGGCGCAACATAAACTTTCGCATGGCGTCGGGCCAGCGTTTGGCGCCCTTGTAAAGTGCACGCTGCAAGGCGATGTAGGCGCGGCGCAAGGTGCCATAGATCCAGCGTGCGGGCAGGACCCGCCCTAGCCTCGCAATCACGCGCTCCAGATTGGGTGCGATGAAGTAGTAGGTGGGGGTGCGCTGCAACATGGTGACGTGCGCCGCATGGGCCGCCATGGCCGGAACAATCGTGACGGCCGTGGCTCCGCTGCCGATCACAACCACACGCTTGCCCCGGTAGTCCAGGTTTTCAGGCCAGAACTGCGGATGAATGGTCTGCCCCTTGAAGCGATCCACACCGGGGAACGCAGGGAGGTGACCCTGGTCGTAATCGTAGTAACCGGTGCAACTCACAAAAAAGCAGCAGGTGAAGGCGCGGGTTTCGCCGGTGGATTCCTGCAAGGCAGTGATCGTCCACAGGTTCTGATCGCTCGACCAAGAGGTCTTGAGGATTTTCAAACCATAACGGATATGGCGGTCCACGCCGTATTCCTGCGCGGTCTCCTTGACGTATTCCCGAACTAACCGGCCTTCCGATAGCACCTTGGGTGACATCCATGGCCGAAAGGCGTAGGCGAACGAAAACATGTCAGAGTCGGACCGCACGCCGGGGTAGCGAAACAAGTCCCAAGTGCCACCGATGGCGCTGCGCCGCTCCAGGATGGCGTAGCGCTTGCCCGGCGACTCCTTTTGCAGATGGCAAGCCATGCCGACGCCGGAAATACCTGCGCCGACAATCAGCACATCAAAATGTTCGCTCATAGATCTCCATGCCGAATACCAGGCGCAATGCGTCCCCTGAACGGGCCATTGCCTTAAAGGCCAGTGTAAACCTTCGCCCTAAAAGCCATCGCACGATGCAACGTCATTGCAGCCCCAACCATGGCAGGGGTGGCCGCCGGTTTAGGGCACGATGCCGAAGGCCATGAACGGCTGCTGAATGGGGGTGAGATGGACCACCGGACAGCGGACCGTCGCGAGCACCCGCTTGCAGCCCACCAGCGACAATCACCCCACGGCGCGCCTACGTCCCGGCGAAGGTCAGCTCTGGGGTCGTGCCGTACTGCTGCATGGCAGCGATTGCCGACATTCGACCGACCCACTCAATTGTTAGAACTTACTTGTGGAGAACTAAGATTGTCTATGCCCCATACCAGACGCCACTTTTTAGAAGCCAGCCTAGTCTTAGCGGTGGGCAACGCTACAGCGCAAGTTCCCGAACGAGTCATCGTCGGCACCTATAACGATGCAAAATTATGGGCTTTGAAATCGCTGACCTTTCCCCGAGTGCTGCTCTATCGCCATGACGGTTCCTTGGTCGAGCGCGAGCAATGGCCGAACGACCTCCGTTTGGTCAAGGACCAAGCCGGCGACGCCTTTTGCTGCGTATCAGACAAACCCATACCCCTGGGTCACATCGGTCCGCCCCCAGACTGCAAAGTCGTCGTATATGGGGAGAATGTGGAAGAACACTTCGATGGACTCCGAGCATCGAACGGAACCTTAATCACACGGTCCTCATTGCCTAGGCATGAGTACTTGGTTGTTGAGTACTACGCCTCATGGTGTGGTCCCTGCAAGCCAGCACGCGAAGCTTTGTCTACATTCTTCAAGCAGTCGGCATCTACAAAATTCGTAGCGGTTGTAGTTGACTTCAGCCGTAGAACGGGTGTGCGCCCCACTGTGTCATGACTCCTCACGCAACCGAGCACCGTATTTGAACGGCTCCTTCCAGCCCAAAACAGTCAAGCGCCATGACAAAAACCTGTCCGCCTCATTTGACTTCACGAATGTGAAAAACCGACGGTGTCGGGCCGTCCCTTCACGTGCAACTTCGCCTTGATCTGCGCCGTCTCGGCCACCAGCCTTCCCTTCTTCCACACCTTCAAGCGATTCGCCCGCAGACGGATCGCCTCCACCGGATCGCGCGCCTGCAGCAGCACAAAACTGGCATCGCAGCCCGTCTCCAGCCCATAGCCTTGCAGGTGCATCAGCTTCGCGGCGTTGCCGGTCACTGCGTCAAAACATTGACGCATGGCGACCTGGCTCGTCATCTGCGCCACATGCAGGCCCATGTGCGCGACCTCAAGCATGTCGCCGCTGCCCAGCGAATACCAGGGGTCCATCACACAGTCGTGACCGAAGGCGACGTTTACGCCCGCGCCCAGCAGTTCGGGCACGCGTGTCATGCCGCGGCGTTTGGGGTAACTGTCATGGCGTCCTTGCAGCGTGATGTTGATGAGCGGATTCGCCACCACATGCAATCGGGCTTCTGCCATCAAGGGCAACAGCTTGCTAACGTAGTAGTTGTCCATGCTGTGCATCGAAGTGAGGTGCGAGCCCGTGACCCGACCCTGCAGCCCCAGGCGCTGAGTCTCGAACGCCAGCATCTCGACGTGGCGCGACAGCGGGTCGTCGGATTCGTCGCAGTGCATATCGACCAGCAGACCGCGCTCAGCCGCCAACTCGCACAGCAATTTGACGCTGGCAGTGCCGTCCGCCATGCTGCGCTCGAAATGCGGAATGCCGCCCACCACGTCCACGCCCAGGTCGAGTGCGCGCGTCAGATTCTCCAGTGCACCGGGAGAGCGCAACACGCCGTCCTGAGGAAACGCCACGAGTTGCAGATCCAGATACGGCGCAACGCGGCGCTTGACTTCGAGCAACGCCTCCACGGCAAGGAGACGAGGGTCGCAGATATCCACGTGGCTGCGAATCGCGAGCAGTCCTTTGGCCACAGCCCAGTCGCAGTAGTTGAGCGCGCGCTCGATCAACGCCTCTTGGGTGAGCAGCGGTTTGAGCTCGCCCCACAGCGCGATGCCTTCAAGCAAGGTGCCCGACTGGTTCACGCGCGGCAATCCGTAGCTCAGGGTAGCGTCCATGTGGAAATGCGCATCGACAAAGGGCGGGCTCACAAGCAACCCCTGCGCGTCCAGCACCTCACGCGCCGGCGCCTCCAGCCCAGCAGCAACTTCAACAATCTTGCCGTCGCGCACGGCGATGGACATGTCGCCACGACCATCCGGAAGGCTCGCGTTTTGAATCAGCAGATCAAGCATTTAGCGTTCACCTTTGCGATAGGGCTTCATCAGCGCCTGCGGATAACTGGCCTTGCGTGCCACCAGCACCAGCGCCACGATCGACAGCACATAAGGCAGCATCAAGTACATCTGGTAGGGCAGCATGGCGTCGCCCGATTGTTGCAAGCGCAGTTGCAGCGCGTCAAAAAACGCGAACAACAAGGCCCCCAGCAAGGCCTTGCCCGGCCGCCAGGATGCGAACACCACCAGCGCGACGCAGATCCAGCCGCGGCCGTTGATCATGTTGAAGAAGAAAGCGTTGAAGGCCGACAGGGTAAGGAAAGAGCCGGCCACGCCCATCAGCGCTGAGCCCGCCACAATCGCGCCCGTGCGCACCGCCGCCACCGACACACCCTGCCCTTCCGCGGCTTGCGGATTCTCACCCACCATGCGCACGGCCAGTCCCATGGGCGTGCGGTACAGGATGTAGGCGATCGCAGGCACGAGCAACAAGGCCAGCAGTGCCAGCGGCGTCTGTTGCGCCAGTATCGGAATGCCCAAACCATCCATGGAGGAAAAGGGGGTGATGGTCGGCGGCGTCGTGACTTTGGGAAAGCTCACGCGGTAGCCGTAATAGCTCAGCGCGGTTGCCAGCAGCGTGATGCCCAATCCCGACACGTGCTGCGACAGCGCCAGCACCACCGTCAGGAAGGCATGCAACAGGCCGAACGCCGCACCGGTGACGGCCGCGACACCCACGCCAAGCCAAAGCGGCGCTCCCGCGAACACCGTAAGCCAGCCGGTGAAGGCGCCTGCCACCATGATGCCTTCAATGCCCAGATTCAGCACCCCGGCGCGCTCGCACAACAGCACGCCCAGCGTGCCCAGGATCAGCGGCGTGGCGATGCGCAGCACGGCGACCCAGAAGGCCTGATTCGCGAGGATGTCGAACAGGTCTGTCATTTGGAAGCCGCAGCGCCGGGCAGCCCCAAGCAAGGCATGGCCCCCTCGGGGGGCCGCGCAGTACACAAAGTGACAAGCGTGGGGGTCATTTCAACTTGATTTTGTACTGCGTCAGCAGCGTGGCCACCAGCACCGAGATCAGCGATGCGGCAACGATCACATCGGCGATGTAGGTTGGCACGCCCACCGCGCGGCTCATGCTGTCGGCGCCCACCAGCATGCCAGCGACAAACACGCTCGCCGCGATCACGCCCAGCGGATGCAGGGCCGCGAGCATGGCGATCACGATGCCCGAGTAGCCATAGCCAGGCGACATGTCGAGCGTGAGGTAGCTAGTGCGGCCCGCGACCTCGATCGCTCCGGCCAGGCCCGCCAGTCCGCCCGAGAGCAGGGACACCAGCACCACCGTGCGCGTCACAGGCACGCCGGCAAACGCGGCGGCACGGGCGTTGGCGCCGACGGCACGGATGTCAAAACCCAGCACCGTGTATTTCATCAATGCCCACAGAGCGGCAGCCAGCGCGCAGGCCCACAGCAGTCCGGTGTGCACGCGGGTTTGAGGGATCAGTCTGGAGAGTTCCAGCTCGCCCGACAGCGCCACGCTTTGCGGCCAGCCCATCGCCGTCGGATCCTTCATCGGTCCGTCGAGCATCATGGACACGAGCAGCAGGACGATAAAGTTGAGCAGCAGCGTGGTGACGACTTCATCCACGCCCAGCCGCGCCTTGAGCAGCGCCGGGCCGAGCAGCAGCAAGGCGCCCGCGATCGCCGCGGCGCACATCATCAGCACGAACAGCAGGGGCGGCGGCAGGTTGAAGCCCGTGCCACCGTGCAGGCCGCCCACGGCCACGGCCGCCAGCGCACCCACATAGAGTTGCCCCTCGGCGCCGATGTTGAAGAGACGTGCCTTGAATGCCACAGCCGCCGCCAGCCCGGTCAACATCAGCGGTATGGCGCGCGTCAGGGTTTCACTCAACGCAAACACCGATCCAAAAGCGCCCCGCAGCAGCAGGCCATAGGTTTGCGTCACGGGCGCACCGGCCCACAGCACCAGCAGGGCGCTGATGAACAACGTGAAAAGAATCGCGCCCAGGGGCGCCAGCACCAGGGCCAGCCTGGATTGCACCGTGCGCTTTACCAGCCTCATGCGGCAAGCCCTGCGGGTTCGTGCGCAACACCGGCCATGGCCAGGCCGATGGCTTCGCGGCTCCAGTCCAGCGCAGGTTGCGCCGCGCTCAAGCGTCCGGCGTGCATCACGGCGACGCGGTCTCCCAGCGTCAGCACTTCATCCAGATCGTCGGAGATGATCAGCACCGCAGCGCCCGCGTCGCGTGCTGCGATCAACTGCTCTTGCACATAGGCGACGGCGCCGATATCCAGGCCCCAGGTTGGCTGGTGCGCGATGATCAATCGTGGCGCGGTGCGGTGGTCCCCATGGCTGTCGGGATGCAGCAGAGCCCGCCCCAGAATCAGCTTTTGCATATTGCCACCCGACAGCGCTCGTGCCAGTGCGTGTGCGCCAGCGCCCCGTACGTCAAAGGCCTTGAGCACGCGCTGGGCATAAGCGTGCGCAGCCCCGCGACGCACCCAGAAGAAACGCGAGAAGGATCTGCTGCGCACCCGTTCGGAAACGGCGTTCTCCCAGACCGGCAAATCACCCACCACACCCACGGCGTGGCGGTCTTCGGGAATACGCGCAACGCCCAGCGCCACCAGTTGGGCCGGATGCGCTCGCCAGTCCTTGCCCAGGAACTCGATGCTTCCAGCGCTGGCCGGGCGCGTGCCACTGAGCAGTTCCGCGAGCGCGACCTGACCGTTGCCCGACACGCCGGCGATGGTCACGATCTCGCCCGCGCACAGCGTGAGGGATACGTGATCCAGCCGGTCCCTCCCCGCACCCACGCAGACGCCATGCAACTGGCATACGGGCGCGCCCACGGATTGCGCCGGATGCCGCTGCGGCGGAGCAATGGCGTGGCCCACCATCCACTGCGCCAGTTGCGCCTGTGTCGTCTGCTTTGCGTCCGACTGCGCCACCAATTTGCCGCCACGCAGCACTGCGATGCGGTGCGACACGCGCAGCACTTCGCCCAGCTTGTGGCTGATGAAGATGATGGACAGACCTTTGGCCACCATCTGCGCCAGCACCTCGAACAGCGCTTCGCTTTCCTGCGGCGTGAGCACGGCCGTGGGCTCGTCCAGAATGAGGATGCGCGCACCGCGGTACAGCGCCTTGAGGATCTCCACACGCTGGCGTTCACCCACCGACAGGCTGCCTACCAGGGCGTGCTCATCCACACCCAGGCCAAAACGCTGCGCCACGTCCTTGAGCTTGGCGCGCGCCGCGGCGCGCCTGCTAAAGGGCTGCCACAGCGGCTCAGAGCCCATCATCACGTTATCCAGCACGCTCAGGTTGTCGGCGAGCGTGAAGTGCTGGTGCACCATGCCGATACCCGCGGCGAGTGCCGCCTTGGGGTCGCCAGGTGGCAGCGCTTTTCCGAACACCTCAATCTCACCGGCATCGGCCGTGTAGTGCCCGAACAGGATGGAGACCAGGGTCGACTTTCCGGCGCCGTTTTCGCCCAACAACGCCAATACCTCGCCGCCCTGAAGCTGCAGCGTGATGTCGTCGTTGGCCACCAGAGCGCCGAAGCGCTTGGTGATGTGCGAGAGCTTTAGAACGGGGCGCGTCACGCGTCGCTTACTTGGCGCTTGACTTGGGTTGGCTGTCGTCAACCTTGACGCTGAACTTGCCATCGAGTATGGCCTTTTCCTTGGCCCTCACCTTGGCTACCACATCGGCCGGAATCTTCTTCTCGAAGGTCCCCAGGGGCGCCAACTCCGAGCCCTTGTACTTCATCATGGAGTACTGAGCGTAGTCCTCGGCGGCGAACTTGCCCTCCTTCACCAGTTTGATGGCGCGGTCAATGCTGGGCTCCATCTTCCACAGCGCGGACGCGACCACGGTGTCGGGGTACTGGGCCTGGGTGTTGATGACGTTGCCGATGGCCAACTTGCCCTTTTCCTTGGCCGCATCGCTCACGCCAAAGCGCTCTGCGTACATCACGTCAGCGCCCTTGTCGATCATGGCGAAGGCGGCCTCCTTGGCCTTGGGCGGATCAAACCAGCTGTTGATGAAGCTCACGCTGAACTCGACCTTGGGATCCACCTCCTTGGCGCCCGCCATGAAGGCGTTCATCAAACGGTTCACTTCGGGGATGGGGAAGCCGCCGACCATGCCGATCTTGTGGCTCTTGGTCACGCCGCCGGCGATCATGCCCGACAGGTAGGCCGGTTCCTGAATGTAGTTGTCGAACACGCTGAAGTTGGGCGCCTGCGGCTTGCCCGACGAGCCCATAAGAAAGTTCACTTTGGGGAAGTCCTTGGCCACCTTGCGCGCCGCCGCTTCCACGGCAAAGGCTTCGCCCACGATCAGCACGCTGCCACCGGTGGCGTACTCGCGCATGACGCGCTCGTAGTCGGCATTTGACACGTTCTCGCTCGCCTTGTATTCAATTTCTCCGCGTGCCTCGGCGGCTTTCAACGCGGTGTGCAGGCGACCTGCCCACTGCTGCTCAAACGGCACGGTGTAGATGCCCGCGACCTTGAGTTTGGCTTGCGCCAGGCTCAGGCCCGGCATCAGGCAGGCCAGGGCTGCGGCCAGAACGACGACTCGACGACGATTCAAAAACTTCATTGACATAGTTGCTCCAGGTTAACGACACTTAAAACGATGGCTGCGCATATCTTGGAAGTGTGCGCAGCCACTTCGGGGAAACATGCACTTTATGTGCCGGCGCGTTCCAGCACCGCGTGCAGCAGCACATTGCAGCCGGCGGTAATGTGCTCGGGCGTGGCGCTCTCGATCTCGTTGTGGCTGATGCCGTCCTTGCACGGAATGAACACCATGCCCGCAGGGGCGAGCTGGGCCATGTAGACCGCGTCGTGGCCGGCGCCCGAGACCGCTGGCATATTCGAGTAGCCCAGCTTCTTCGCGGCGCGCGCGACAGCGTCCACGCAGTCGGGATGAAACGCCTGTGCCGGGTAGCTCGACACCATTTCGATCTGAATCCCCAGGCCGGTCTTTTGCGCGAGTTGCGCGGCAAAGGCCTTGACCTCGTCCGCCATCTGGTCCACCAGCGCATCCGTGGCGTTGCGCAAATCGATGGAGAACTTCACGCGCCCCGGAATCACGTTGCGGCTGTTCGGATGCACGTGCACCATGCCCACGGTGCCGCGCCCGTGCGGCTTGTGCCGCAGCGCAGCGGCAACCACTTCCTGCATCAAATGCGTGGCGACCTGCATCGCGTCCTTGCGCAGTGCCATCGGTGTCGGCCCGGCGTGCGCCTCCATCCCCGTCACCGTGCAGTCGAACCAGCGAATCCCCAGCACACCCTGCACCACGCCGATGGTCTTGTCGTTGTCTTCCAGCACCGGGCCCTGTTCGATGTGCGCCTCGAAGTAGGCGCCGATGGGATGATCTCCCGGTTCCTGCGCTCCGATGTAGCCGATGCGCGTGAGTTCGTCTTTCACCGATTTGCCCTCGGTGTCTTTCGCGGCGTAGGCGTGCTCCAGCGTGAAGGCCTTGGCGAACACGCCCGAGCCCATCATCACCGGCACAAAACGCGAGCCTTCCTCGTTGGTCCAGAAGGCGACTTCGAGCGGTGCCTCGGTTTCAATACTGTGGTCGTTGAGCGTGCGCACCACCTCCAGCCCGGAGAGCACGCCATAGTTGCCGTCGAACTTGCCGCCCGTGGGCTGGGTGTCGATGTGACTGCCCATCACAATGGGTGGCAGCGCGTTGTTGCGCCCGGCGCGGCGCATAAAGCCGTTGCCGATCTTGTCGATCGTGACGGTCAGCCCCGCCTCACGCGCCCATGAAGTGACGAGATCGCGTCCCTGTCGGTCCAGGTCGGTCAGCGTGAGGCGACACACGCCGCCCTTGGCCGTCGCGCCGATCCTGGCCAGTTCCATGAGCGAGTCCCAGAGCCGCTCGCCGTTGATGCGAAGCTGGTCGATGTTGATGGCAGTTGCTGTGTCCATGATGTACTCCTGCTGCAATTTCAACGCCGCACCGCAGTCGGTGCATTCGTCTCGGAGCGCAGCTTCGCCGCCGCGAAGTTCGCACCAAAAGCGGGTCGCTTGATGTAGCGACCCTTGCCGCGTTGTGCGCGCAGGTCGCCCTGCACGAAAGCCAGCACGCCCTGGCTCACGGTGTGGCTCGGAATGCCACGCACGGTGCGGCCTTCGAACACATTGAAGTCACCCAGGCTGTGCTGCGTTTTCGCCGACAGCGTCTTCGTTCCCTGCGGATCCCAAACCACCAGATCGGCGTCGGCGCCCACCGACACGCTGCCCTTTTGCGGGTAGATGTTGAACAGCTTGGCGGTGTTGGCCGAGGTGATGGCGACGAACTCGCTTGGCGTCAATCGGCCGGAGTTCACGCCCGCGTCCCAGATCACGGCCAGGCGCTCTTCCACGCCGCCGCAGCCATTCGGGATCTTGGAAAAATCGTCCTTGCCGGCTGCTTTTTGCGCTGCGCAGAAGGTGCAGTGGTCCGTCGCGGTGGTGTGCAGATTGCCCGACTGCAGACCGCGCCACAAAAACTCCTGGTGCCCCTTGGGCCGAAATGGCGGGCTCATCACGTGGGCTGCGGCCGTCGCAAAGTCGGGATGCTGATACACGCTGTCGTCCAGCAGCAGATGGCCAGCCAGCACCTCGCCGTAGACGCGCTGACCTCTTGCGCGGGCGCGCGCAATCGCCTCGGCGGCTTCGATACACGACACGTGCACCACGTAGATCGGCACCCCCAGCACGTCGGCGATGGCGATGGCGCGGTTCGCCGCTTCGCCTTCCACCGTGGAGGGGCGCGACAACGGATGGCCTTCGGGGCCCGTAATGCCCATCGCTGCCACTTCCTTTTGCAGCAGGTACACCAACTCGCCGTTCTCGGCGTGCACCGTGGGCATGGCGCCGAGTTCGAGCGCGCGCTTGAAGCTGTTCACCAGCGTTTCGTCGTCGCACATGATGGCGTTCTTGTAGGCCATGAAATGCTTGAAGCTGTTGATGCCTTCCTGCTGCACCAGCGTTCCCATGTCGCGCTTCACGGACTCGTCCCACCAGGTGATGGCCATGTGAAAGCTGTAATCGCTCGCCGCTTTTTCGGCCCAGCCGCGCCAGGTCTGGTACGCCTCCAGCAGCGGCTGCTGCGGATTGGGGATCACGAAGTCGATGATGCTGGTGGTACCACCCGCCATCGCCGCCGCCGTGCCGCTGAAGAAATCGTCCATGGTGGTGGTGCCCATGAACGGCAATTGCATGTGCGTGTGCGGGTCGATGCCACCGGGCATCACGTACTGTCCGCCGGCGTCGACCACTGTGGCGCCGGCAGGTGGCTGCAGGTTTTCGCCCACGGCGACGATGCGTCCGTCCTGGCACAGGACATCGGCCACAAAAGCGCGGTCGGCGTTGACCACGGTACCACCACGAATGAGCAAACTGGTCATGATTTCTCCTCGATGAAGAATGTGCTGAAGAGAGATATTACGCCGCCACCCGCATCGGGTTGTTCGGGTGCGTAGTCCAGTCCGCGTGCGTGGCAAGAACCGTCTTGCCGGTGCGTTGATCCACGTCACCGGGGGCGAGATTGCGTAGCGTCAGGCAATCCGGCACCGGGCACACCGTGACACACAGGTTACAGCCGACGCAGTCCTGTTCACGCACCTCGAAGTGGCGCTGGCCGTCCCTGGTCGTGGTGATGGCCTGATGCGAAGTGTCTTCACAGGCGATGTGGCAGCGCCCGCACTGGATGCAGGTGGACTGATCGATCACCGCCTTGGAGATGTGGTTCAGGTTCAGATAGCGCCAGTCGGACACCGTGGATACGGCGCGTCCGCGGAAGTCGTCGATCGAAGTGAAACCCATGGAATCCATATAGTTGGACAGGCCGTCGCTCATCTCCTGCACGATCTTGAAGCCGTAGACCATGGCGGCGGTACAGACCTGCACATTGCCCGCGCCTAACGCGATGAAGTCCAGCGCATCGCGCCAGTTGCCCACGCCGCCGATACCGGAGATCGGCAGACCCGCGGTCTGCGGGTCGCGCGCGATTTCGGCCACCATGTTGAGCGCGATCGGCTTCACGGCCGGTCCGCAGTAGCCGCCGTGCGACCCCTTGCCACCGGTGGAGGGCGTCATGGTCAACGTGGCCGGATCGACGCCGATGATGGAGTTGATGGTGTTGATGAGCGACACCGCGTCGGCGCCTCCTTTCATGGCCGCACGCGCAGGATGGCGGATGTCGGTGATGTTGGGCGTGAGCTTCACGATCACCGGCAACTTGCTGTACTTCTTGCACCAGGCCGTGACCATCTCGATGTACTCGGGCACCTGGCCCACGGCGGCGCCCATGCCGCGCTCGCTCATGCCGTGCGGACAGCCGAAGTTAAGCTCGATGCCGTCCGCGCCCGTGTCTTCCACGCGCGGCAGGATGGCGCGCCAACTGCGCTCTTCACACGGCACCATCAAAGACACCACCAGCGCGCGGTCCGGCCAGTCACGCTTCACCTGGGTAATCTCCTTCAAGTTGATTTCCAGGTCGCGGTCGGTGATGAGTTCGATGTTGTTAAAGCCCAGCAGGCGCCGGTCCGGCGAAAGCAGGGCGCCATAGCGCGGGCCATTCACGTTGACCACGGGCGGTCCGGCTTCGCCCAGCGTCTTCCAGACCACGCCGCCCCAGCCCGCTTCGAAAGCGCGGATCACGTTATAGGCCTTGTCGGTCGGCGGCGCGGAGGCCAGCCAGAAGGGATTGGGGCTGCGGATGCCAGCGAAGGTGGTGTGCAGATTGGCCATGGTGAACCTCTGGATCTTGGTGTGGTTGCCGGCTCAGGCGCCCGTTAACGTGAAAGAACGAACTTTCATGGTGCTGGGGCGCCTTGCGCACCAGGCATGAAAGTTAGTTGGGCGTGGATGGATTGAGCAGAGAGCTTGCCATGCTGCACCGCTTGCACCGTCAATTCCAGCCCCCCGGCGCGGCAATCGCCGCCAGCCCAGACGCCGCTCAGATTGGTCAGGCCGGAATCGTCGGTGGCGATGCGCGCACCTTCCAGTTTCAATCCCGCCTGCGCCAACACCGGATTACCCAGGTCCTGGCCTATGGCCTTGAACACCATGTCAGCTTGCAGACTTGCCATTTCACCTGTGGCAGTGAGTTTGCCATCGACCATGGTCTGACGCGCAAAGCGCACACCGCTGACATGGCCGGTGCCCGTGACTTCAACCGGCGATAGCCAGTGCAGGATCGTGACACCGTGGGTTTGCGCCCAGTCTTGCTCTGCCTTCGATGCCGACATGGCTTCGGGTCCGCGCCGGTACACCAGGCTGACGGTTTCAGCGCCCAGCAGCTTCGATTGCACGGCAGCATCCACCGCCGTCATGCCGCCGCCGATCACGACCACGCGCCGACCGATGGGCAGGGTCGTGGGATCGTCCGACTGTCGCAGCGTGGCAATGAAATCGACCGCATCCTGCACGCCGTCGAGTTGCTCACCGAGGATATTCAGCCGATGCGTGCTGGCCAGACCGAAGGCGAGAAACACCGCGTCGTAGTCTTTGCGCAGTGCGTCGAATTGAGCCGACGTTTCCAGTTTCCAAGCGCTGCGAATCGTGATTCCGCCGATGGCCAGCAACCACGCGATTTCACGCTGCGCGAAGTTGTCGGGTGTCTTGTACGCAGCCAATCCGTATTCGTTCAACCCACCCGGTTTGGGCCGGGCGTCGAACGCCAACACCTCGTGGCCCAGACGCGCCAGGGTATGCGCGCACGCCAACCCCGCCGGCCCTGCTCCGACCACAGCGATCTTCTTGCCGGTGGACGCGGCGCGCGCGAAGAGTTGGGGCCGCGCGCTCTCCATCAGCGCGTCGACGGCGTGCCGTTGCAGCCGCCCGATGGCCACGGGGCGGTCTTCCTGCGTATTGCGCACGCACACTTGCTCGCACAAGTTCTCGGTGGGGCAGACGCGCGCGCACATGCCGCCCAGCGGATTCGCCTCCAGGATGGCATGGGCCGAACCGCGCAAATTCCCATCCGCCACGCGCCGTATGAAGGAGGGCACGTCAATGTGCGTAGGGCAGGCCGTGGCGCAAGGCGCGTCGAAGCAGTAGAGACAGCGCTCGGCTTCGAGCACGGCCTGCGCCGAGGTGAAGCGCGGCGTGGCGTCGGCAAAGCGCACCGCGCACTCGGCGGCACTGATGCGTCCGGCACGGATGTCGGGTGTGGTTGGGGTGGACACGCTGGCAACTCCTGTGAAGTCCAAGGCAGATCAACTTCCGAAATCTGACCAAATGGTCAAGTTTCAGGGTCTGATGATGCAATGGGCGTACCACGATCCGAATAGGGAGTTTCCCGAATGAGGGCTCTGCCCGGGCGTGGCAAAGGATCCGCCCGCATTGGCGTTAGCGCACCACGCGATACATCGCGACAACTCAGGTAGTGCCGAGCAAGTCACGCCCAACCGCAAGGACCTCATGCACGAGCGCTTCGGCATCGGCCGAGTTGCTGCGGGGGTTGATGAAGCAGGGACGGATCGCGAACCGACCGCCGACACGCGTGGACGAGGTCACCGTACGTCCGCGGGCCCGGATGCCCAGGAGGATCGCCTCGTTCAGCGCGTCGAGTTTTGACTCGTCATTCCAGCCAACCGGTCGATAACGGAAACAGCAGATGCTGAGGACAGGCTCAGCGAGCAGTTCCAACTCGGCGTGGTTGCGAGCGCTGTGCGCGACAAGACGGGCGCAGTCGTTGTGACGCACGATCCGTTCCTTGATCCCGTCCGAGCCGATTTCGCGCAGGATCGCCCACACCGCTACGCCCCGCGCGGGTGTGGAGAAATCGACCCCGAAATCTGGCGTACCGAGGCCCAGTTCGTTGAAGGGTGACCCGGTGTCATCGACTCCGATGGGCGCTTGACGCTCCCGGTCGTAGGCACCGGTCTCGATCTCAAACGCACGCCCAAGAATGCCGGCATCCCGTACGATGACGGCACCTGTGCCAACGGGCGCAGCCAGCCACTTGTGCGGATCGATGGCGAACGAGTCGTACGTTGCCACATCGCCGAACCGTTCGCGCACGCGCTCATCCAGCACGCCCCAACCGCCATACGCCCCATCCACGTGCAGCCAGATGCCACGCTCGCGAGCGATGCGCGCAAGCTCAGGCATGGGATCGACCCGCCCGGTGTTCACGTCCCCAGCGCAGCCCACGATCGCCACCTGCGTGCGACCGGCCGCCGCATCTTCGTCGAGTGCGGCCTGCAGCCGGTCCAGATCTATGGTGCCGTTATTGTCCAGCGCAATCTCCCGCAGGCTGCGCCGACCCAGGCCCAGGACGCCCAGCGCACGGCCTACAACGTGGTGCGTCTCCGTAGAACAGTACACGCGGGGCTCGACCAACCCGACGTTGCCGTCCCGCGCTGGATGCAGGCCAAGCCGCTCGCCGGCATGCTGCCGCGCGGCGCCCATACCGATCAGGTTCGCGGTTGATCCGCCGCCCGTGAAGGTGCCAGCAAAGTTTGCCGGAAACCCCAGCATCTCGATCAGCCAGCGCATCGCAAGGTCGTCCACAAAGTTGCCAGCGGTAGCCCACCAGCGCTGCGGAACAGCAACCGCCTGTGCCAGATCGGCTGCGGCGCCAACATCCGTTGGCATCGTCGTGACCCAGCCGGAGAACCCGGGGTGGCCCACACGCAGGCCATTGGCCACCACCAGATCTGCAAGCTCCGCCAGCACGGCATCGCGCCCGATTCCAGCCACAGGCAGACTCGTATCCAGGGCAGACCGCCACTTCGAACGGGCACGCGCCGGATCAACCCCTTCGAAACGCACGAAGCGCTCCAATGAAGGGAGGATGGAACGGATCGCACCTCCCAGGTCATGCGTGGTGGCACGGTCGTGTTGAGGGTTCATGCCGCGAAGTCTATGCTTTTCACTCGCAACGTGCAGGCGGCGGCGCGTAGTCCGCCGCCGGCCAGGATCAGCAGCCACAAGGCGATCAGGGGCGGATCCATGGTGCGATACTGGACGCATTGCATGCGGGAGATTCCATGAAGAAAAGCGCATTGGGGCAGACTGGCCTGTGGGTCAGCGTCCTGGGGTTTGGCGCCATGCACCTCAACGACAAGCGCACCAGCGAAGACGACGCCTGCCGTTTGTTGAACCAGGTGCTGGACGCAGGCATCAACCTGATCGACACGGCACGCGGCTATGGTCTTTCCGAAGAACGAATCGGCCGTCACATCGCCCACCGTCGCGGCGAGTACGTGCTCTCCACCAAGGTCGGCTACGGCATTCCCGAATATGCTGACTGGAGCTACGGCGGCATCGTGGCGGGCGTGGAAGCTGCGTGCCAGCGCATGCGCACCGATGTGATTGACATCGTGCATCTGCACTCCTGCCCACTGCAGGTACTCGCGCAAGGGGATGTGGTGCGCGCACTGGAAGATTGTCAGGCCAGCGGCAAGCTGCGCGTAGCGGCCTACTCGGGAGACAACGCCGAACTGCGCTGGGCCATAGACTCGGGGCGCTTTGGCAGCGTGCAGACTTCTGTCAGTGTGTGTGACCAGTTCAATCTGACGCAGCACCTACCGCAAGCACAGACACGGAATGTGGGAGTCATTGCCAAGCGCCCGCTGGCCGGTGCGATCTGGCGCTTTGTTGATCGTCCTGCCGACTATGCGGAAGGTCTGTATTGGGACCGGTTCCGCGCCATGGGTCTGGATCCGCAGGGTCTGGAGTGGGACGAGTTGGCCCTGCGCTTTTCGGCGTTTGCGCCGGGCGTTGCGAGTGCCATTGTGGGTACTCGCAAACCGGCAAACTTTCAGCGCAATCTGGACATCGTGAATCGGGGGCCGCTGGACGAGGCAACCCAGGCCTTGATCACACGAACTTTTTCAGCCTGCGATGACGACTGGTCCAGCATCATCTAGCCACCCGTCAATGCACGCACGAGCCGCTCACTGCGGCATCCTTCGACACCACCGGGTCCCTGGCGTCGGCGCCTTCAACGGCAAGCTTGCAGTCGACAAAGCTGACGCCGCGCGCGTGTCGAATAAAGAAGGCCCATCCCGGCAACGTGTAGTGGGTGACTTCGGATTTTTCGGCTGGCGTCGCAAACAGGAATTTGGGATCCGGGTAACCGCCCTGATAGTCGGGAAAGCGACTGGCATCGCTCTGCGTGCTGGCATAGGCACGGGTCCCGGTCACTGACTGCCCGCCCTGGAAGCTCAGGTCCAGGTCCTTGAAAGTGATGTCCGACAACTCATGCGGGCCCGTGGCGTCGGCCGGGGCGCCCGTGATGAGCGAGCCCCAGGGGTAACGCATATCGGTGGCGCGGATTGACTCGAACCTCAGCCCGCTAATGGCACCGACCTTCGCTCCTCCGCGCTTGCCCAGCAACACAAAGAAAGGTGTGCCCACATGGGCCACACGGATGCGTCGGAAAATCATGTCCGATATGGCAGATCCATCCACCGATTCCACCGCCATCGCCGCGGCTTGCGCGTGCTCGATGGATATGTCCTCGAACACGATGTGACGCACCGGTCCCACGCTTGCCGTACCCATCTTGAGACCATTGGCGACGCCAGCACCCAGGATCCGGTTGTGCCGCACGGTCACGTCCTGAAGCCCTTTGGCACTGCCGCTCTTGAGGCAGATCGCGTCGTCACCGCTGGTGATGATGTTGTGTTCGATCAGCACGTCATTCCCGTCGACCACGTCGATGCCGTCGTGCGTCGGACCCAGAGCCGAATCAACCGTGATGCCGCGTATCACCAGGTGCGCCACTTCAAGATTGACCACAGCCCAGGCGGCGGCATTTTTCACGGTGATATTTTCGATCGTGACGTTGCTCGACAGCGCGGTGAAGATGGCCATGGGCCGGGCCCGCTCGGGCAGCGACATGCCGCGCCAGCGGTCGAAATCGGCATTGCCGTCCACGACGCCACCACCTTCTATGCGGATGTGGCTGACTCTCTGCGCGTAGATGAGGGCGCGCTGGCAACTGTCGAGTTGGGTGTTGACTGTGGGCGGATTGAGAGTTGGGTAATCTGCGTCATCCCGGCTGCCGAGCAGAGTGGCTCCGGTTTCTATGCGCAGCACTGTTTGGCTGGCAAGCGTCACCGTACCCGACAGGAACGTCCCCTTGCGCAGGACGACCGTGCCACCGCCGGCGGTGCTACATGCGTCCACAGCCCGCTGGATGGCCGCGGTGTCCTTGGTCAGACCGTCACCCTTGGCGCCGTAGCTGTAGGGGTCGCACCATGTCGTCGCATGCGCTGTACCTAGGCTACCGATGAGCCAAAGGCTCACTGCGCTGAGCGACAGCCAGCGCATCCATCGATAAGCCCATTTCGATTTCATGTGATCAAGCCTCCGCCGGATGGAAAGATCAGCCTTGCGGACAGCGGCGGCATCAGCCCATCACCACCGGTCAAACGCTGGTCGTGCCTGTAATCCTGGGTCACGTGCAAGCGCCATGCATCCCGACAAAACGCCAGCTTCATGGCTGCCACGATGCGATCGAAGCTGTGACCCTCCTGGGCATTGCTGTCCAGATGCACCACACCGGACGTGCGATTCTGCAAGAGCTTGATTAGTGCCTGCGCAGTGTCGGACATGAAGGAGCACGCCGGCCGCCAATCCTGGCTAACGGCAACGTGGCCATCGCGCACCTGCCATGCATCCAGCGCCATGAGCATGTTGTTGCCGGCCTGCACCGGATCGATCTGCCAGCCGATCCGGGCAACGCAGGCGCCGGGATACGCCTGCAGGACCGCCTGCTCGCAGGCCCGTTTGTATTTGCCATAGTCGTCCTGCGCATTCGGTTGGTCAGCCGGTGCATGCGGTCCATCGGGCTCATGGTGAAACACCATCGCCGTGCTGGTGAAGACAAACGGCTTGCCCGATTCAGCTGCATGGGCGGCAAGGCGCTGCGCCCAGTCCGCGCTGCCCATGGCCAAATGCGCAATCGCATCCGGGCGAACTTCGTTCAGCCAGGACGCGCAAGCTGCGGCGTCTTGCGGATCAATTGCGGCACGATCCCAGGCGATGACTTCGGCGCCCATGCCCGCTGCCGCGCGTGACAGTTGCGGTGCCAGCGTTCCGTTCAGTCCTGTGATGAGCAGCTTCATGTCCGCCCACGGGTCGCGCGGGGCTCACGTGACAAATGTTTGCTCATCAATCGGACCCCTGCTTTCCACATCGTGTTGACTGCATGTATTTTGACGAAAAACATTGTAGTTGTTGGGCACACTGGCTCCAAAGTCTGCGACACGGAAGTGAATGCCGGTTGACATTCTGAACCGATCGGTTCAGAATTGCCGCATGGCGCGCCTGGTTGAATTTGACGTATCCAAAGCACAGGACAAGGCACTTGTGCTGTTTTGGCGCAAGGGTTATCAGGCCACTTCTCTCGCTGATCTGCTCGAAGCGATGGGGATTGGTCGAAGCAGTTTCTACGCCGCCTTTGGCGACAAGCGAAGCCTTTTCCTGGCCTGTCTGGATCTGTTTGGCAAGCGTACAAAAGACCTCCTGCTGCGCGCAAGGTCGGATATGCCACCACTGGACCTGCTGCAGAATTTCTTTGAGCGCCAGTTCGTCGGTTCAGCCGCATCAAAGGCACAGTGGGGCTGCATGCTGGTGAACACAGTTCTCGAACTGGCTGATGTGGATGCCGAGTTGAGCGCGCGGGCAAGCGGGCATCTGGTCGATATGCAAGCCCACTTTGAACAATGCCTGCTGGATGCCGGATGCGCGGCCGAGCAGGCGACCGAAATGGCCGCGCTGTTGATGCTTGTGAACGAGGGTGTGCGCGTGTCTAACCGCCGCAAGTTGACACCTCAACAACAGCGTGCTCCGATCGAAACGACTTTTCGCCTGCTAAGGAGCGCCATCGCATGACCCCTGAATTCAAATTGCCGGTGAAGAAGTATTGCCAGGTGGACGGACGGCGCATCGCCTATGTGGACGAGGGCGCAGGCCCACCCGTGCTGCTGTTGCACGGCAACCCCACGTCGAGCTACCTGTGGCGCTGCGTCATCCCGTCTCTGGTGGGAAGCGGACGCGTCATCGTCCCGGATCTGATTGGTCATGGCGATTCCGAAAAACTGCCTGCCGCCGACGGTCCTGACCGATACCGCTTCGAAGTCGCGTACCGCTATCTCGACGGACTCCTCAGCGCCCTTGGCGCAACCGATCAGGTCACGCTGGTACTGCACGACTGGGGTACCGCGTTGGGGTTCCACTGGGCGCGTCTGCACCCTTCACAGGTCAGAGGCATTGCCTATATGGAAGGCATCGTGACGCCGCTTCCAGGATGGGAGGATTGGCCGGAAAAGGCCAGAGGCATCTTTCAGGGTTTTCGCTCGGCCAAGGGCGAAGACCTGATTCTCCATCGCAATCTCTTTATCGAAGGCGTGTTGCCGAGTTCGATTCTGCGCAAGTTGAGCGACGAAGAGATGGCGCATTACCGCGCTCCCTTTGGTAATCCGTCAGACCGACAGACGATGTTGAACTGGCCGCGCCAGATTCCGATCGGTGGCGAGCCGGCACATATGGCCGCGCTGGTACAGCAATACGCCGACTGGCTCAGCGCCAGTCACGTTCCCAAACTCTTCATCAACGCGGAGCCTGGCTCCATCCTGGTGGGTGCACAACGGGAGTTTTGCCGCAAATGGCCCAACCAGACGGAAGTCACCGTGCAGGGACTTCACTTCATCCAGGAGGACTCCGGGGCCGAAATTGGCGCTGCCGTCGCGAACTGGATGACCTCCCTCAACTGAAAGGACAAACCGTGGACAACATTCCCGTATTCATGCTCGTGAATCTGATCGTCAAGGATGCTGCCGAGTACCGCCAATATGAGAAAGGCTTCTTTCCCATTCTGAAACGCTACGGTGGTGAATTCGTGACCTACGACGACGCACCTGACACGTTCGAGGGTGTTGCACCCCGTTCGGGGCGGATGATCATCTTCAAGTTTCCTTCGGAAGGCATGGCAAGACAATGGTACGCAGACCCGCAGTACGAGGCCCTGTCTGAACACCGGCGCGCCGGAACCCAACTGGAATTCCTGACCATGGTGCGCGGCCTGCCGCCACGCTCCTAAGCCTCCAACGATGTGATGCGCTGCAGAAACCGGGTCCCGCTCGCGTTACGGATTGTCGCGAACCAATCGCACGGCGTACTTGAAGTTTCTGCCGTCGAGGCTGAACCTGCCATCCACAAAACTCACATACCAGGCAACGAAGGGTCCGTCGGGGGTACTCGTCCAATACCACAACCTGGCTCGGTCCATGTTGGGAAACGCATCAACATTGGTGGTCGGCGCCTGTTCCTCATAAGCAAGCCCATGGTCGATAAGTTTCGCCATCTCGAATTGGGTGGGTAGGCGCCATGGGCCAAAACCAAGCCGCTGCGCATCGTCGAAGCTGAATGCTTCGACGTTTCCCTCGCACCCCTTGCCCGAAACCCAGGACTGTCCAACACTGCAGCGCTGCCAGACCAATCCAGAACCCTTGTCGAGCACCTCCGCGCCGCGAATCTCGTACTCCCTGGATGCGGGTTGTCCTGGATACAGCTGACCGCCCCGCGTTGCCTGAGTCTCGGCGCAAGCTTGCGCCGACAGCAGTACCGAGAGGACTGGAACTGCGACGCTGAGGGTAAAGATCTTCACTTCCTGCTCCTCACACGATGGGCAGCTATTTCTTCGGCTTTTTTCCGGATGTTTTGGTTGCTTGCGGGGCGGCAGGTTTGCCCTGATCACCCAGCACGCCTTTCAAGGGACAGATTTTGAACGCCGGGCATTTCTCGCAACCCGCAACGATGGCAATCGGGCACAGTGTCATGGCAATCCTTCAAGTGAAATCAGAAACCTCAGTGTAGTCTGCGTTTACCGTTCAGGGTTCTTCCACGCCAACGACCCGGCTTTCGTCACGGGGTTGGCCAACTGGCGTATCAGGCGCTCAGCAGCGCACAGTAACGTTCAAGGTCCACGTTGCCGCCACTGATGACGACGCCCACGCGCTGGCCCTGCAATTCCGATTTCATTTCTCGCGCTGCGGCAAATCCCAGGCAGCCAGTGGGCTCGACCACGAGCTTCATGCGGGTCGCAAAGAAGCGCATGCACTCCACCAGTTGCCCGTCGGTGACCGTGAGGATGTCGTCGACATCACGCCGAATGATGGCGAAGGTGTAGTGGCCCAGGTGCTGGGTCTGGGCACCGTCGGCGATGGTTTTGGGCGTGGCGATATGGACGATGGCGCCGGTGCGAAACGACTGCTGGGCGTCATTGCCGGCTTCCGGTTCCACCCCGTAGAGTCTGCATTGCGGCGCGATTGCGCGCGTGGACAATGCCGACCCCGAGAGCAGACCACCTCCGCCCAGACAGACGAAAAGCGCGTCAAGCGCACCCACGTCTTCCAGCAGTTCTTTGGCGGCGGTGCCCTGGCCGGCGATCACGTCCGCGTGGTCATAAGGCGGGATCAGCGTCAGACCCTGCTGCTCGGACAGGTCGCGGCAGAGCTGCTCCCGGTCGTCGTGGTAGCGATCGAAGAGGACGACCTTGCCCCCATAGTGTTGCGTGGCCGCAATCTTGGAGGTCGGCGTGTCCTGCGGCATGAGAACGGTGGCCGGCACATTCAACAAACGGGCGGCCAGGGCGATGGCCTGGCCGTGGTTGCCGGACGAAAAAGTCACGACGCCAGCGCGGCGCTGTTCCTCATCGAAGCGCGACAGCGCATTGAAGGCACCGCGGAATTTGAATGCGCCCGTGCGTTGCAGGTTCTCGCACTTGAAGAACACCTCGGCCCCCAACTCCTGGTTGGCCGTGCGCGAGCTCAGCGCCGGGGTGCGATGAGCCTGTTCCTTGAGGCGCTCGGCCGCCTTGCAAACATCGTCGTAATCGGGAAGTTGGAGCATGGTTTGAATGCCTGAAACAGCCCGGATTCTCGCTTACCCCGACAGCAGCGCCGCATTTCCCCCTGCGGCCGTGGTATTGACGGTGATCGTCTGCTCGGCGCAGAAGCGGTACAGGTAGTGGGGGCCGCCGGCCTTCGGCCCGGTGCCGCTCAAGCCTTCGCCGCCAAAGGGCTGCACGCCAACGACGGCGCCGATCTGGTTGCGGTTGATGTAGACGTTGCCGATATGCGAAGCCCGCGCCAGCGCTTGCGCCCGGGAGTCGATGCGGGTCTGGATGCCCAGGGTGAGGCCGAAGCCGAGCGCGTTGATCTGCTCGATCACAGCCTGCGGGTCGCCGCTCCAACGGACGATGTGCAGCACCGGACCGAAAATCTCCTGCTGCATGTCGGCGATATGAGCGACCTCAAACGCCTGGGGCGCAATCAGGTTGGCGATCGATCCGCGTGACGCCAGCGCAACTGGCAACAATGGCTTGGCTTCGAGGTGCAGGCGCCGCAGTTGTCGCTGGATACCGTCGAAGGCGTCAGCGTCAATCACGGGTCCGACGTCGGTCGCGAGATCGGCAGGGTTACCGGTGACCAGTTCCCTGGCTGCACCCTGGATCATCTCAATCACATGGTCAGCGATCTCCGCATGAACGCACAGCAGGCGCAGCGCCGAGCAACGCTGGCCCGCGCTGCGAAAGGCGCTTTGCACGACCGCGTCGCTCACCTGCTCGGGCAGTGCCGTGCTGTCCACCAACATGGCGTTGATGCCCCCGGTTTCTGCGATCAGCGGCACGATCGGTCCGTCCTTGGCGGCGAGCGCACGATGGATGATCCTGGCCACTGGCGTGGAGCCGGTGAAGACCACGCCTGCGATGCCAGGAGCCGCCACGAGAGCGGCACCGACGGTTTCGCCGGGGCCGTGCAGCAGTTGCAGCGCGCCTTCGGGTACACCGGCTGCATGCATCAATTTAACCGCCTCCAGCGCCACGCCCGGGGTTTGTTCGGCCGGTTTGGCGAGCACCGTGTTGCCCGTTGCCAATGCGGCCGCCACCTGGCCCATGAAGATCGCCAGGGGAAAATTCCACGGACTGATGCAGACCCACGGACCGCGTGCCGTCAGGCGCAACTCGTTCGATTCACCGGTCGGTCCCGGCATCGCAATCGGCGCCATCACGCGCTCCGCTTCGTTCGCGTAGTAGCGCAGGAAGTCCACCGCCTCGCGCACTTCGGACACGGCATCGCCCCAGGTCTTGCAGGCTTCCTTGACCAGCAGCGCGCAGAACTTCGGCAGTTCGCTGTCGAGCGCGTCGGCGGCGTGGCGCAACGCGCTGGCGCGCTCACCGACCTCGGTCTTGCTCCACTTTTTGTAGCTGTCATGGCTTGTGGCGACAGCGCCCGCCGTCAGGCCGACGTCAAACAACGACACCACCGGAACCTGCACCGCGGCATAGGCGGCCAGCAACGGTTCACTCATCGATACGACGGTCAGATCCAGGCCCGCACTGTTCCTGCGCGCACTGCCGAACAGTTCCAGCGGCAATGGCAAGGACGACTCGGACTCCAGCCTCAGCGGCGAGATCAACAACTCGTTCATGCTCACAGATTCGTCCGCCAGTTGATGCACAAATGATGAGTTGGCGCCGTTCTCCAGCAGACGGCGCACCAGGTAGGCGAGCAGGTCTTTGTGCGCGCCCACCGGTGCGTAGATGCGGCAGGCAATCAGCGGGTTCTTCAGTACCTCGCGGTAAACGCCTTCGGCCATGCCGTGCAGACGTTGAAACTCGAACTGCGAACCCATGCTGGCATCTGAAGTGCCGATGGTGCGCGCGGCCATCTGCACGATGGCGGCGATGGTGACGGCATTGTGCGTGGCGAACTGCGGGTAGATCGCGTCGGGTGCGTCCAGCAGGGCACGGGCGCAGGCCAGGTAGGAAATGTCGGTGTGATGCTTGTGCGTGAACACCGGATAGCAGGGCAGGCCCATCTCCTGGGCGCGCTTGATTTCAGCGTCCCAGTAGGCGCCCTTGACCAGCCGGCACATCAAGCGGATCTGGTGTTTGCGCGCGATCGCCGTGACGTGCGCTATCAATTCAAGAGCCCGTGTCTGGTAGCTCTGCATCGCCAGGCCAAATCCGCTCCACTGAGGGAAGTGCTGTGCCACCTTTGCCGCCAGTGCTTCGAAAATCTCCAGCGACAATTCCAGCCGGTCCACTTCTTCAGCATCGATCGTGAGGTTGATGTTGGCTTGTGCCGAACGCTCGCACAGACTCCACACGCGCGGCAGCAACTCGTCCATGACGCGCGCTTTTTGTGCGTCTTCGTAGCGCGGATGCAGGGCACTGAGCTTGATCGAGATGCCGTCGTTCAGTTCGCACGCCACACCGTTGCTGGCGCGGGCCGCAATGGCCTTGATCGCGTCTTCGTAGCTCGCCAGATGATGCAGCGCATCGGCGTCGGTGCGCGCACCTTCGCCCAGCATGTCGTAGCTGTATCTGAGATTCTTGACCTTGCGTTGCACTGAAGTGGCCTCGTTCATGGCCTCGGTGATGGTCTGCCCCAGCACGAACTGGCGGCCCAGCAACTGCACCGCGCGCAAGGTCGCGGCCACCACCGACTTCGCCCCGAGCTTGGCGAAGATGCCGGTGGGCGCTTCGCTGTCCGGAAGGAACTTCTTGCTCAAGGCGATGGCCGTATTGGAGAGCCGCACCAGGGTCTTGTCGCCCGCGCTGTGGAAGTCCGCGCGGCCCAGTTGATCGGCGGTGAGCGCGATCGCGGTCTCGGCATCGGGCACGCGCAGCAAGGCTTCAGCCAGTCGCATCAGGGCCAGCCCTTCGGCGCTGGAAATGGGGTATTCCTTGAGCAGGCTCTCCATCGCCCAGAACGGTGGCGGGTTCTGGCGCACGGCCTGTACCCATGGCGTAGCCATCCTGGCAGCAGCGGCCCAGTCCAGGACTTGAGCCAGAGCGCCGAGTTGCCGGGAAACGATTTCGGCTTCGGGACGATAGGGGAAAGGCAGGCGCACGGCGATCTCCAATGAATAAATAGTTAGCTATGTTCGCCGCATTTTCGATGAATTACTCACCAATATTTGTGAATTGTGTAGTTAGTAATTCTCTGAAAGTCCCACCATGCCGCTTGCCTTAGATGGCAACCCAGAGCCTGGGCAATCCGGGCAGGGTGTGCAGAATCCGCGCCAACGAACCGTCGCGTACAAGGCGCGTTGCATGCTCGATGTCGGGCGCCAAATAGCGGTCTTGTGCCATCGCCGGAATCTCTTTACGCAGCAGCGCGTGCGCCTGTTCCAAAGGTGCTGAACTCGTCAGCGGGCGCAGAAATTCAAGGCCCTGAGCGGCGGCCAGCAGCTCGATGCCCAGGATGTTTGCGGTGTTGCTGATCATGGCCTGCAGGCGTCGCGCGGCAAAGGTCGCCATCGACACATGGTCTTCCTGGTTCGCGCTGGTGGGCAGGCTGTCCACGCTCGCCGGGTGCGCCAGTGACTTGTTTTCGGACGCCAGCGCAGCAGCCGTCACATGCGCGATCATGAAGCCGCTGTTGAGTCCTGCGTCCGCGGTGAGGAACGGTGGCAGGCGCGACACGCCGGCGTCGATCAGCATCGCGATGCGGCGCTCGGCGATCGCGCCCACTTCTGCGATGGCCAGTGCCATGCCGTCGGCGGCCAGCGCCACCGGTTCGGCGTGGAAGTTGCCGCCCGAAATCATGGCTCCGTCTTCGACAAAAACCAGCGGGTTGTCGGTCACCGCGTTCGCCTCGCGCAGCAGCACCAGTGCGCCATGGCGCAGTTGATCCAGACACGCGCCCACCACCTGGGGCTGACAGCGCAGGCTGTAGGGGTCCTGCACGCGGTCGTCGCCATCGACATGGGAGCTGCGGATGGCGCTGCCCTTGAGCAGGCTGCGGTAGTACTGCGCCACGTCGATCTGTCCCGGCTGGCCCCGCAGCTGATGAATGCGCGGATCGAAGGGTCCGTCGCTGCCACGGGCCGCGTCCACCGTGAGCGCACCGATCACGAGCGCGGCCTCCAGCACGGGCTCGAAACTGAGCAGCGCGTGAAGCGCCAGCGCGGTCGAAGTTTGCGTGCCGTTGATCAGCGCCAGACCTTCCTTGGCGCCGAGCTTGAGCGGTGCAATGCCGGCCTGCATCAATGCCTGAGCTGCCGGAACACGTTGGCCGTTTTGCAGCATATCGCCTTCGCCGATCAGCGCCAATGTCATGTGCGCCAGAGGTGCCAGATCGCCCGATGCGCCCACCGAACCCTGGGACGGAACGTAGGGCACCAGACCGGCGTTGTGCACGGCCAGCAGCGTGTCGATCACGACCTCGCGCACACCGGAATGGCCGCGCGCCAGGCTCGCTGCCTTGAGCGCCAGCATGAGTCGCACCACTTCAGCTGCCAGCGGAACCCCGACGCCCACGCTGTGCGAGCGGATCAGATTGAGCTGCAGCGTCTCCAGTTGCGCCTTGCTGATGCGCTGGTTCGCCAGCTTGCCAAAGCCCGTATTGACGCCATAGACAGGCGCGTCGCCGTCGGCGGCGGCTTGCACCACCCGCTGACTGGCGCGTATGACTTCACGACTTGATTCAGGCAATACGAGTTGCTCCAGACCTGCGTGGATGGCCTGCAGTTGCTCCAGACTGAATTGTCCGGGGATGATCAACATATCAAAATCCTTTCATGGGCATGTTCATGCCGTGTTCCCTGGCGCAGTTCTCTGCGATTTCGTAGCCCGCGTCGGCGTGGCGCATGACGCCTGTTGCCGGGTCGTTCCAAAGCACGCGCTCCAGACGCTGTGCCGCCTCGGGCGTGCCGTCGGCCACGATCACCACCCCCGAATGCTGTGAGTAGCCCATGCCGACACCGCCGCCATGGTGGATGCTGACCCAGGTCGCGCCGCTGGCGGTATTGAGCAGGGCGTTGAGCAAAGGCCAGTCGCTCACAGCATCGCTGCCGTCCTTCATGGCTTCGGTTTCGCGATTCGGCGAAGCCACAGAGCCGCTGTCCAGGTGGTCACGGCCGATCACGATCGGACCCTTGAGTTCACCGCTGGCCACCATCTCGTTGAATGCCAGGCCTGCCAGATGGCGCTCGCCCAGGCCGATCCAGCAGATGCGTGCCGGCAGCCCCTGAAACGCGATGCGCTCCTGCGCCATGTCGAGCCAGCGATGAAGGCCTGCGTTGTGCGGAAAGAGTTCCTTCATCTTCGCATCGGTCTTGCGAATGTCCTCCGGATCACCGCTGAGTGCGACCCAACGGAACGGACCCACACCGCGACAAAACAGCGGGCGCACATAGGCCGGTACGAAACCGGGGTAATCGAAGGCGTTGTCCACGCCGTAGTCCTTGGCCACCTGGCGCAGGTTGTTGCCGTAGTCCACCGTGGGAATACCCATGGCGTGAAACGCCAGCATGGCGCGCACATGGGTGGCGCAGGACTCGCCCGCGGCCTGCGTCAGCTCGGCATGCTGCGCCGGATCGCGCTGCGCAGCGCGCCAGCGTTCCACGCTCCAGCCCGAGGGCAGGTAGCCATTGATGATGTCGTGGGCCGATGTCTGGTCAGTGACGATATCTGGCCGCATACCGCCGGCCTGCGCACGCCGCACCAGTTCGGGAACCACATCGGCCGCGTTGGCGCACAGGCCGATCGACACCGCCTCTTTTCTGTGGATGTGGTGCGCCAGCATGTCCAGCGCCTCGTCAAGATTTGCGGCCTGCTTGTCCAGGTAGCGCGTGCGCAGGCGAAAGTCAATGCTCGATTGCTGGCACTCGATGTTGAGTGAGCAGGCGCCTGCAAAGCTGGCTGCCAGAGGCTGCGCGCCGCCCATGCCGCCCAGTCCCGCGGTGAGTATCCAGCGCCCTTCCAGACTGCCGCCAAAGTGCTGACGCCCGGCTTCGACAAAGGTCTCGTAAGTGCCCTGCACGATGCCCTGCGAACCGATATAGATCCAGCTGCCCGCGGTCATCTGACCGTACATCATGAGACCGGCGCGATCGAGCTGATTGAAGTGTTCCCAGTTGGCCCATTTCGGTACCAGGTTGGAGTTGGCAATCAGGACACGGGGCGCTCCAGCGTGCGTGCGAAACACGCCGACCGGCTTGCCCGATTGCACCAGCAGGGTTTCGTCCACCTTCAGCTTGCGCAGGCTGTCCATGATGGCGTCGAAGCAGGACCAGTTGCGCGCGGCTTTACCGATGCCGCCATACACCACGAGCTCATCGGGATTTTCCGCCACCTCCGGATCCAGATTGTTCTGCAGCATGCGGTAGGCGGCTTCGATCTGCCAGTTGGCGCAACTGAGCGCTGTGCCGCGGGGCGCGCGCACGGGACGGGCGCGGCTGTCAAGGAAAGGAGCTGATGAGAGATCGGACATGGTGGACTCCGGTATCGGTTAAGGGTTTGTCTGGATAGTTTAGTTGTCTATACAACTTGTAGAATAGCGGGAAAACCCTGATCCGTCAATAATTGCCTGTCATGCCCAAAGTACCCCCATCTCCCCTGCCAGCCTACGAACAGGTCAAGGCCTTTGTAAAGACGCAGATCACCTCGGGACGATGGCGCCCGGGCGACGCCGTGCCCAGCGAAGCGGCTTTGCAACAGCAGTTCGGCGTCAGCCGCATGACCGTGAACCGCGCGGTGAAGGAGCTGGCGGTGGAGGGTCTGGTCACGCGCGTGCAGGGTTCGGGCACGGTGGTGGCGCAGCTGCATCGTATCTCCAGCACCCTGGCCGTGCGCGACATCCACGAAGAAGTGCTGGAGCGTGGTCACACCCACACCGTTCACATTGATCTGCTGGAGACCGTGCGTGCCAACGTGGCGCTGGCACATACTTTCAATCTGCGTCTGGGCGCCAAGGTGTTTCACTCGGTGCTGGTGCACTTTGCGGACGGCGTGGCGCTTCAGATCGAAGACCGCTACGTCAATCCGGCGGCGGCACCGATGTACCTTAGCGCTGATTTCAACACCACCACGCCGACCCACTACCTGCTGGAGCACGCGCCTCTGACCGAAGCAAATTACTCGATCGAGGCCTGTCTGCCCAGCGCGCACGAAGCCCATTGCCTGGGGATCAAGACCAGTGACCCCTGTCTGGTCATGACCCGAAGCACGGTCAGCGGTGTTCATGTGGCAAGCTGGGCGCGACTGGTCTATCCCGGCGTGCGCTACAGCTTCAGCGGGAAATTTCACCTTTGAACTGGCACGTATCACAGACGGCCGACATTGCCTCCAGCGCGTGGCGCAATGGCGGCGGCGTCACGCGCGAACTGGCGACCTGGCCGGATGCAGGCAACTGGAGCTGGCGCATGTCGGTGGCCGAGGTGGAGCGCAGCGGTCCGTTCTCGCGCTATGAGGGTGTGCAGCGCTGGTTCGCGGTGCTCTCTGGCGCGGGCGTGCGACTGAGCCTGGATGGACAGACCCACGACCTGACCCGCGACAGTGGACCCGTGGCCTTCGATGGCGCGGCAACAACGGCCTGCGAACTGATCAATGGCCCGACGCAGGACTTCAACCTGATGGTGCGTGGTGGGAGATCGGCGCGGATGCGGCGCCTTGCCGGCGACTACCGCTTTGTTTTGAAGTGCCGGGGGACCGCTGCCGTCTACGCCATCGACGCCGAAGCCACTCTGCAAGTTGATGGCGAATCGATCGTGCTGCCCGCGCAAAGCCTGGCCTGGCGAACCCTGCCCGTTGGAACTGTGGTGCGCGTGATCGCGGCTGACGCCTTGTGGATGGAGGTGGCGTTGTGAAGTTGTGGACGCATTGCAGCGTGGCGACCATGGCCACTGACGCGGCCCAGGCTTACGGCTTGATCGAGGATGCGGCGATGGTGGCAGACGGCGCCATGCTGCGCTGGGTCGGGCCGCGCACCGCGCTGCCGGCCGAGCTGGATGCCGCCTGCACGCAACGCCATGACGCACAAGGCGCCCTGATCACGCCGGGGTTGATCGACTGCCATACCCATCTGGTCTATGGCGGTGATCGCGCACGCGAATTCGAGCTGCGGTTGAACGGCGCAACCTATGAAGAGATCGCGCGCGGCGGGGGCGGCATTGCCTCCACCGTGCAAGCCACGCGCGCAGCCAGCGCGGAACAACTCATGGGACAGAGCCGCACGCGCTTGCGCCAGTTTCTGTGCGAAGGCGTGACGACGCTGGAGATCAAGTCGGGTTACGGCCTGGAGCTGGCGCAGGAGCGCAAGCTGCTGCAGGTGGCGCGCGCCTTGGGGCAAGAGCAGGCGCTGGATGTGCGCACCACCTTTCTCGGCGCCCACGCGCTGCCACCGGAATTTGCCGGCCGCGCCGACGACTACATCGATGAAGTGCTGGCCATGTTGCCGCGGTTGCACGCCGAAGGCCTGGTCGATGCGGTGGACGCTTTTTGCGAGCGTATCGCCTTCAGCCCGGCGCAGGTGTCGCGTGTCTTCGAAGCGGCGCAGGCGCTGGGCTTGCCGGTCAAGCTGCACGCCGAACAGCTCAGTGATTCCGGCGGCGCGCAACTCGCCGCCCACTTTGCTGCGCTCAGTTGCGACCATCTGGAATGGCTGTCGGAAGAGGGTGCGGCAGCCATGGCGGCGGCTGGCAGCGTGGCCGTGCTGCTGCCTGGCGCCTTCTATTTCCTGCGCGAAACCAAAGTGCCTCCGATTGAGATGCTGCGCCGTCACGGTGTCGCCATCGCCATCGCCAGCGACTGCAATCCTGGCAGCTCGCCCTGCACCTCGCTGCTGCTGATGCTCAACATGGCATGCACCCTGTTCCGGCTCACGCCAGAAGAAGCGCTGGCGGGCGTGACGCGTCATGCTGCGCAGGCACTGGGCCTCAACGATCGGGGTGTGCTGGCAGCGGGAATGCGCGCCGACTTCGCACTGTGGGACGTGCAGCGCCCGGCGCAACTCGCCTACGCCCTGGGGGCCAACCCCTGCCTGCAAACCATTTTCAAAGGTGCACCACGATGACCTTCAGCCTGCATCGCGGCGAGTCCGCGCTCCTGGTCAGCATGCCGCACATCGGCACCGGGATCCCGGCCGAATTGCAGGCCGATTACCAGCCGCGAGCGCTGGCGGTGGAAGACACCGACTGGCATCTGGACCGTCTTTATGACTTCCTGCCGGCGCTGGGCGCTTCGGTCTTGCAGCCACGCACTTCGCGCTATGTGATCGACCTCAATCGCCCGCCGGACGATGCGCCCATGTACCCAGGCGCGTCGAACACCGAGCTCTGCCCCACGCGATTCTTCACCGGAGACGATCTCTATCTGCCCGGCCGCTCGCCGCCGCCGGACGAACGACAGCGGCGGCGCGATATCTATTGGCGTCCCTACCATGAGGCGCTGGTCGCGGAGCTGCAGCGCATCAAGGCTGTTCACGGCTACGCCCTGTTGTGGGACGCGCACAGTATCCGCTCCCGAATCCCCTGGCTGTTCGAGGGCACGCTGCCGACACTCAATCTGGGCACGGCCAACGGCGCCAGCGCCGATCCTTCTATCGCCCGCGAGCTGCAACAGGTCTGCCAGGCCGCGCCGAAGTTCAGCCATGTGCTCAACGGCCGCTTCAAGGGCGGCTACATCACGCGCCACTACGGCTCACCAAAGGACCACGTGCACGCCGTGCAACTGGAGATGTGCCAGGTCGCCTATATGGAAGAGGACTCGCCCTTTGCCTACGATGAAACCAAGGCCAGGGAAATTCAACCGCTGTTGCAATTGATGATGACCCGCGCCGTCTCGGCGTGTCAGGCGCTTTATGAAAACTGACCTGCATAGTTTCTTCGCAGAGCGGGCCTGGGTTCAGGGACGTTGGGCGCACGACGTGCTGCTGAGTGTCGACGCGTCCGGGAACTGGTGTGGCATTCAGACCGGCACGCCGCTCGCGCTCAGGACGAACGCAACGGTTCTGAGCGGACCGCTGCTGCCCGGTCTGGTCAACGCCCACAGCCACGCATTTCAACGCGCCATCGCCGGCTTGACGGAGCGAACGAGCGCGGCGGCGGGTGGCGTGGGCGACAACTTCTGGAGTTGGCGCGACCGCATGTACCGCGCGGCCGCTCGCATCACTCCCGATCAGCTGGAAGCGATCGCAGCCATGCTTTACGCCGAGCTGCTGCTCGGGGGCTACACCCAGGTGTGCGAATTCCAATACCTGCATAACGCCATCGACGGTGCGCCCTACGCCGACCCGGCGGAGATGTCGCTGGCGCTGGTGCGTGCAGCACAGCGCGTGGGCATGGGCCTGACGCTGCTGCCCACGCTGTACATGCGCTCGGGCTTTGGCGCCGCGGGCTTGCGCGAGGATCAGCGCCGCTTCTCGTCCACCCCTGACCGCCTGATGCGCATGATCGACAGCCTGCAGCGCCAGACCCGCGCCTTGAAGCACGTCAACGTTGGCTTGGCGATTCATTCATTGCGCGCCGTCGACGACGTGGCTGTCAAGGAGGTGGCAGCCTTCGCCGCCCGGGCCAGCTTGCCGGTGCACATCCATATCGCCGAGCAGACGCAGGAGGTGCAGGACTGCATTGCGCACACCGGTCAGCGCCCGATCGAATGGTTGATGCGGCACGTACCGGTGAACGCACATTGGAATCTGGTGCACGCCACGCACACCACCACGCAAGAGCTGAAGGCGGTGAGCGCCAGCGGTGCTGCCATCGTCATTTGCCCCAGCACCGAAGCCAATCTGGGCGACGGTGTGTTCGACTACCCAGGCTATGCCGGCGTCAACGGCCAATGGTCGATTGGCTCGGACAGCCACGTCACGCGCAGTTGGACCGAGGAGTTGCGCCTGCTCGAATACGCGCAGCGTTTTGCGCATCGCCGGCGCAATGTGGCGGCTCAGGAAAGCGCAAACGAAAGCAGCGCGGCGGCGCTGTTCGAAGGCGCGCTGGCGGGAGGGCGGTCGGCGACATCGCTGGCGCTGGGTTCGATCGCCCTGGGGAATCGCGCCGACTTCCTGGTGCTGGATGCAAAGGCTTCGGCGTTGTTGGGTGTGCCCACCGACTACCTGCTCGATGCGCTGGTGTTCTCCAGCCCTGATGCGCATTGCGCGGAGGTGTTTGTCGCGGGGGAACAAACTGTGCGGCAAGCTCAGCTGGGTGCCGATGCGTCGGCCGTGTGGCCGCAAATACAACAGGATTTCGTGCGGACCATGAGTGCGCTGTGGCGCACACATGCCTAGTCGGTATCCTGGTCAGTGCAGACCCAGATAGGCCGCGGTCAGGTTCGGGTCGTTGCGCGCATCGGTGGCTGATCCGCGCCACACGGTGGCACCGGACTCGAGCACACAGACGTCGTCCGCAGCCGCCAGCGCCCGCTCGGTGTTTTGCTCAACCAGCAGCACCGTCATGCCTTCGTGGCGCAGCAACTTCAAGGCCTGATAGCACTGGTCAATCACCTTGGGCATGAGGCCTAACGACAGCTCGTCGATCATGATCAGCTTGGGCCGCGTCATGAGGGCACGGCCGATGGCCAGCATCTGCTGCTCGCCGCCCGACAGATTGCCCGCCAGAGAATTCAGTCGTTCGCCCAGACGCGGGAACAGACTCAGCACACGCTCGCGGTCCTGGGCGTAGCCTCTCACCGGATGAATCATCCCGCCCACGCGCAGGTTGTCTTCCACCGACAAATCCTTGAACAAGCGTCGTCCCTCGGGTGAAATGGCGATGCCTTCACGCACCCGTTGCGTGGCAGGCATGGCACTGATGTCGTGGCCCGCAAAAAGAATTTGACCGGCCTGCAATTCACCGTGGCCGGCGATGCACATCAGCGTGGACGACTTGCCCGCGCCGTTGGCACCCAGCAACGCGGTGATGGTACCGTGACGCAGCACCAACGACAGTTCGTGAACGGCGTTGAAGGCGCCGTAACCGCAAGAGATGTTCTTGAGCTCAAGCATGTTGTGCCTCCCTGGTCTGGGCACTGGCGAGAACATCGCCTCCGAGGTAGGCGGCCTGCACCAGAGGATCGTTCATGACGCTACGCGGCTCGCCGTCGCCGATCTTCTTGCCGTTGTCCAGCACCACCAGACGCTGGCACAGGCGCATCACTTCGCTCAGGTTGTGCTCGATCAGCACAATCGTCATGCCACTGCGATGAATGTCCATGATGGTGTCGGCAAAGGACTTCGCCTCCTTGGTGTTGAGTCCCGCCAACGGTTCATCGAGCAGGAACAATTCTGGCTTCAAGGCCAGCGCGCGTGCCAGTTCGAGGCGTTTCAGGATCCCCAGCGGCTGCGTCCCCGGCAACTGTTGGGCGCGCTCGGCAATGCCCACGCGCTCCAGCATCGTCATGGCGAGCGAGCGTTCGGCGCCGCTGTCCACGTGCACCAGGGAACGCAGTGGCGACAGCGTCTTGCCGAAGCCTGCTGCCAGCGTCACGTTCTCCAGCAACGTCATGTTGCGCAAGGGCTTGACCAATTGCTGCGACAGTGACATGCCACGGCGCACACGCTGGTCAATCGACAAATGCACCATCGGCTGACCGTGCAAATAGACCTCCCCCGCGGTGGCCCGGACCACACCCGTGACAGCGCGCAGCAGCGTCGTCTTGCCGGCCCCGTTGGGACCGATCAGGCCCAGCAGTTCGCGGGGCTGAACACTGAACGACACCTGGTCGACCGCCGTCAGTCCGCCGAAACGGACCGTCACGTTTTCGACCCGGAGCAACGCATTGGCGTTGGCGGCGTTCACGCTTTCGCCCCTTTATCTTTGCCGATCCAACGCGCGGCCAAGCCGGCCAGACCGTGCGGGGAAAACCGCATCATGGCGAACAGCAAAGCGCCGTAGACCAGCAACTTGTAGTCGCCGATGAACTGGAACCAGCCTGGCAGCGCCGAGAGCACGGCTGCAGCGATGGTGACCCAGAACACCGAGCCGATGCCGCCCACCACCACCATCGACAACACTGTGACCGACTCGACGAAACCGAAGCTGTCGGGGCCGATGAACTTGAGGTTTTGCGCGTACATTGCGCCTGCCGCACCGGCCAACGCGGTGCCGATGGCAAAGGCCGCAAGCTTGTAGCGCGGCACGTCGATGCCGAGCACGCGCATGGTGTCTTCGTCTTCGGCAATGCCGCTGAACACGCGCCCCATCCAGCAGCGCTTGATGTACAGACTCACACCCGCCGTCAGCGCAGCCAAGGTCAGCGACACCAACATGAAGCCGGTCTTGCCCAGCCCCGAGGCGGGAAAGCCGGTGATGCCCATCTCGCCTCCCATCCACTCCTGCTGGCGCACGACGCCGATAAAGATGAAGCCCACGCCCATGGTGGTGATGGCCAAAAAGTCGGCTCGCACGCGCAGGCTGGCCAGCCCCACCAGCACCCCCAACAACCCCGCCGTCAACATCGAAAACGGCAGCGTCAGGAAGAACGGCATGCCGACCTGGCACAGCATGGCGGAGGTATAGGCGCCCAGCCCCAGGAAGGCCGCGTGGCCCAGACTGATTTGCCCGCAAAAGCCGGTGATCAGATTGAGCGACAAGGCAAACATCACGGTGATGCCAATGGTCGTGATCAGTGAAATTTCGTAATCCATGATGCCTCTCAGCGTTTGGCAAACAGGCCCTGTGGTCGCAGCATCAGCACCACAATCAGGAAGGTGAAGGCGATGGCGTTGCGGTCCAGCACCTTGCCCAGATAGACCGTGCCAAAGGATTCCACCAGGCCCAGCACCAGCGCTGCCATCAAGGTACCAGGCACCGAGCCAAGGCCACCCAGCACGATGATCGCCAGGGCCTTGTAGGACGGCACGCTGCCCATGGTGGGTTCCACCAGATTGTTCAGCAGTGCCACCCAGACCCCGGCAAAGCCGGCAAGCGCCGACCCGATCAAAAAGTTCAGGTCTCGCACCATCGTCAGGCGGATGCCAAAGGACTCGGCCATCTGCGGGTCGGACACCGTGGCCTGGCACGCCACGCCTATGCGGGTGCGGGTCTGCAGCCAGGCCAGCAGACCAATGATGAGCGCCGTTCCCAGCATCACCGCCAACTCCGCCTGCTTGAACTGCAAGCCACCGAAGAGTTGTACCTGCCCTTGCAGTGGCGGGTTGGCAAACGACAGCCCGGACGCGCCGAAGACGATGCGAAAGCATTCCTCGGCCGCGATGAACAGGCCGATGGATGCGATCAGCGCCACGTGCGGCGGCTGCTTGAGGATCGGCAGGTAGGCCAGGCGAAACATGGCCACGCCGGACAGGCCCGACACCGCCATCGCCGCCAGCAACGTGAACAGCAGATTGCCCGTGGCGTTGTAGCTCAGCACGCCGACATAGGCGCCCAGCGTGAACAGGCTGGCATGCGCCACGTGCAGGATGCGCAGCAGACCGTAGACCAGGGTCAGGCCAAGCGCGATGAGCGCGTAGATGCTGCCCTGCACCAGGCTCTGGGCGACGAGTTCGACGAACAACATGACGCTGCTGGCTTCGGGTGAGGGGTGGCGATGGCTTACTTCGACGTTTTGCTCGGTGGCGCCAGCAGCACCGGGTCCGAGACGATGGAATGGCGGTGGAAAGTCTTGTCCTTCACCACCTGCACTTGCAGGTCCTTCTTCACTTCGTGCAAGTCGTTGAAGGCGAGCTTGCCAATGGGCGCGTCGTAGCTGCCGGCAGCGATGGCGTCGCGCAAGGCTGCGCCACCCTTGCCATCGGTCCTGCGCAGGCCGTCGATCAACACCTGTGTGGCGGTGTAAGTGGCGGCGGCGACCATGTCGGCACCGACATTGTTGGCCTGGCGGAAGTCGCTCAGGAAAGCTTTCGTGACCGGGTTGGCCGAGTCGCGATCGAGCGAGGTGGTGATGAGCACGCCTTCGGAAGCGGGTCCGGCAATTTCCATGAATTTCTCGGAGTCGTAGCCTTCTTGACCGATGATGGTGGCGGTGACGCCTGCGGCGCGCAACTGGTTCACCAAGGGGCCTGCCGTATAGAAATAACCACTGGCGTAGATCACCTCGGGGTCCTGCGCTTTGACCTGAGAAATCAAGGCGCCAAACTGGCGGTCCTGCATGCTGTATTCGTGTTCGGCCACGATGTTCAAGCCGAATTTGGCCGCGCCTTCCTTGAAGCCCGCTGCCAGGGATTGGCCAAAGTCATTCTTCAGCGTGATGAGAACGACCTTTTTCTTGCCCAGGTTTTGCACCAGTTTGGCGCCGCCACGCCCCTGCACTTCGCCCATGGCCGAGACACGGAACATGAAGTCGCCCGAGCGGGTGATGTCGGGATGGATCGCATACGCTACCACGTACGGCACCTGTGCTGCCTGGAAGATCGACGCCGCGGCGCGGGTAGAGCCTGAGTAAGAACCGCCCACAGCTCCCACGACCTTGTCCTTTTCCACCAGTTTGGTTGCGGCGGGTACGGCCTCCTTGGGCGAAGCCTGATCGTCATAGATCACCAGTTCGAGCTTTTCCCCTTTGACGCCGCCTTTGGCATTGGCCTGCGCCACGGCCAACTTGGCGCCGTCGAGCGCGGACTTTCCGTCCGCTGCGGCAAAACCGGTGAGCGGTACCGTGATGCCGATCTTGACATCGGCGTGCGCAGAGGTCGCGAACATGGCCAAGCCGAGCGCGGCCAGGGTGAAAGGTGTGCGTCTGGAAATTTGCATGGTGAGACTCCTGGTGAAAGCGTGGAAAGTGGCGGACTGACTACTAAACATTTACAAATTTGGAATTGGCTCTGCAACTTGTATAGACAACTTTATTCGACCTGGTTTAGACTGTCAAGACCTGATGCAGATCGAAAACTTGGTAGTTTCCCTAGGTCAGATCGAGTCAGATAATCGTTCCACATTCCCTTGAGTCAAAGCCCTATGTCCGACGCAAATGCAAATCCAGGCACCAGTCCATCCTCAGGGATGCGGGACTTCCTTCCGCTGGAGGCGGCCCACCGGCGGCGCGTGCTCAATGCCATCGTCAGTTCCTATCGGCGCGATGGGTTTTCAGAGATCGGCACCCCCTGCATGGAACGCCTGGAGGTGCTGCAGAACGCTCAGGGCGGAGAGAACGACAAGCTGACCTACAAGGTGCTCAAGCGCGGGGACAAGCTCAGCGCCGCACTTCAGGCACACCCCATGCGGGAACTCGCTGACGCCGGTCTGCGCTTTGACCTGACGGTGCCGCTGTCCCGGTTTGTGGGGCACCACTCGGCGGAGTTACCTTTGCCGTTCAAGGCGATCCAGGTCGGACCTGTCTGGCGCGCGGAGCGGCCACAAAAGGGGCGGTTCCGCGAGTTCATTCAGTGTGATATCGACATCCTGGGAGAGGCTTCTTCGCACGCGGAAATCGAACTCATCCTGGCCACAGCGAAGTGCCTGAGCGAGCTCGGCGTTGACGGCACCCAGATCCGCATTAACGACCGGCGCATCATCACGCAGTTCGCCCGGTACTGCGGCTTTGCAGACAGCTTCTTTGAGACCTTCTTCATCGCGCTCGACAAGCTCGACAAAATTGGCCTGGACGGCGTCGTGAGGGAATTTCAAGCCAGCGGGGCGCAGCCGCAAGCAATCCATAAGTTTCAGTCATTCTTGGGTGCGAAAGCCGGAGCTTCATCGACGCTGCGGGAGCTTCAGGCGGAATTCGGTCCCGCCACCGATGCAGCCTGCGATGACGTGGACGAAATCATCCGCGGTGTGGAAAAGGCGAGCGCGGGACGGGTCGCGATCACCTTCGATCTGACGCTGGTGCGCGGCATGGGGTACTACACCGGACCCATTTTTGAGGCGGTCCATCCGCAATACGCGTCCTCCCTGGGCGGCGGCGGACGCTATGACGGGATGATTGGCCGCTTTTCTGGCCGAAGTATCCCCGCGTGCGGTTTCTCGATTGGATTCGAACGGCTCCTGGATCTCATCGCCCAGCGTGGCCAGATGGATCCAGGTCCAGAGCGGTGCGCACTGCTTTACGACGCCGGCGACGACTTCATCCAGGCGCTGCGGGCGGCCGAACACCTGAGATCGAACGGCCGCGAAATTCTGCTGGTTAGGCGCAAGAAGAACTTTCGTGAACAGGTCTCCATGCTTAACAAGATTGGGGTGCACCGCGCCCTGAAGTTGGCGGACACGACCCATCCAGATTTGGCCTTCTTTGACATCGGCCCGGATGCCCGAGTCTGAGGACAGGATCCGCCGTCTGCGCCACAGCACCCCATCGCAAGCGGAGTGCGATCGGTTCCCGATGCCATTCATGGCGCACGCGGCGTTCGGGTTATAGTGAAATCGTGTGTGCAGTTCGGCACGCTTGCTCACCCGATTGGATGAAGTTGCTCCCATGACCGAGAACTACCCTCTTCCCGATGACACTGCGCCGCTCGACGGACCGGCCGCCGGCATGACGGCCGCCGAGTGGTTTGAGGTGCTCTACCATGAGCTCAGACGGCTGGCGCGCGGCGAACTGTTCCGGCACAAGGCGATCACTTTGGGCGCCAATACGCTGGTGCACGAAGCCTGGCTCAAGCTCGCTCCGTCGGAGCTGAACTTTGCCAACCCGGCCGCGCTCATCAGCTATACCGCACGGGTCATGCGCAGCATCGTCATCGACCACATTCGCGAGCGCTCCAGCCTGAAGCAGGGCGGTGCGTTCGACATCGTCCAGTTTGACACCCTGGCCGATTTGCGCGCGATGGGAAGTGCGGAAGTGCTGAGCGTGAACGACGAATTGCAGGCCTTGTCAAAGATCGATCCGGCATTGACCGAACTGGTGGAGCTGAAGTTCTTCGCCGGTCTGACCTTTGCCGAGATCGGCGCCTTGCGCCACGTCTCCGAGCGCACCGTGCAGCGCGACTGGGACAAAGCCCGCATGCTGCTGTTCGCGTCCATCCGGGGCTGAGCACCTTCGCCAGGTCGGATGTCGTGTTTTGGCGCCGCTTTCCGATTTAACCCATAGACAGCACACCGCGGATGCGTTTGCAGCCGGGGCGAGTGTTGCACCATTTGGGGACAATCGAAAATGCAACACATGCCTGTTGGCCAGCCGCCAGAGCGGCGCGGCGCCTACCAAATCTGTCGCTATCCGGCCACTCTGATCGATGTCTGGAGCCTGCGAGACGGCACCCGAATGACGCTGCGTCCGGTATTGCCGCAAGACAGCGGCCTGCTGGGTAACATGATTCAGGGCCTGTCGCGGGCCACCCGCTACAACCGCTTCCACGGCACGGTCAACGCGCTCTCTGCCGACGCGCTGCGCCACATGACCAGCGTTGACTACCGCAGCCACGTCGCCTTTGTCGTCACTGCCTTCAACCGGGAGCAGGAGCGCGTGGTGGCCGACGCGCGCTTTGTCGTTGACAGCAGCGGCGAGGGCGCAGAGTTCGCTCTGGTGGTGGACGACCGCTGGCAGCGCCTGGGTTTGGGTGAACGGGCTATGCAGGCCCTGGCAAACGCGGCGGATCGACAAGGCCTCTCCTGGCTGCACGGCAGCGTGCTCAGCGCCAATACAGCCATGCTGGGTTTGATGCAGCATTGCCAGTTCTTCTGCGCGCCCGACCGCAACGACGAGCGCATGGTACGTGTGGAGAGATCTCCCGGTGCGCGCCCGGCGGCGCGCGCTCGAGCAGCGCGGCCCTATTGGCCGTCCAGGTGGTTCAGCGCCTTGCGCAGCCCTGCCCTCAACTGAACCTGGAGCAAGCCATGAAATGCAAAAGAGCTACGCCACGCTTTGCCATTGTGCTGGGCAGTGGTGGGGTGCGCAGTATTGCGGCATTGGGCATGGTGGAGGTGCTGTGGCGCGAAGGTCTGCGCCCCGATCTGGTGGTGGGTTGCAGCGCCGGCGCGATGTTTGGCGCGCTCATCGCATCCGGCCACGATGCTTTGGAAGCCGTGCGCATAGCCACCACGTTGTGGTCCAGCGAGGTCACCCGTCAGCGTCGCAGGGGCGCCATCGCGCAGATGCTGTTCCCCCGCCTGGGCCGCTTTGATGCAGACTTCGCCCTGCGTGACGACCGGCTGATCCTGCAACGCCTGGATCAGGCCTTTGGCGACGTCCGGCTGGAAGACCTGCGACTTCCGCTGCGTGTCACGGCAACGGACGCGGCCACAGGCGACACCGTCGTCATTCGAAAGGGCAGTCTGGTGGATGCGCTGCGCGCCAGCATCGCTTTGCCCTTCATGTTCAAACCCATGAAGATCGACGGGGTTCGATTGATCGACGGATTCACGTCGGACCCGCTGCCCGTGAGCGCCGCCGCTGACGCGCAACTGGTGGTCGCGCTGGGATTTCCCTCCCCGATGCCGCGCCGAATTGACATTCCATCGCGTCTGCTCGCTCAGGTGACGTCAGCCATGACGAATAACCTGATGCAGTCGCGACTCGCTTGCGCCCGGGCCGAAGGCATGAAACTGATCGAAATCTCTCCCAAGCTGGAGCGACGCGTGGGACTGTTCGACACCGAGGCCATGCCCTATCTGGTCGAAGCGGGGCGGCGGGCAACCGAAGAGATGTTGCCGGCGATCCACGCACTGCTGGACCGATCGCCGCGCCTTGTGGCTGCGGCATAAATCGCGGGTGTCTTCGCGGACACAAAAAAAAGCCCCGGAGCTTCGCAGCTACCGGGGACTTTTTGCTTGTGGCTTTAGTTGAAGCTGTAGCGTGCGATCAGGTTCACACGGCTCATTTCACCAACGTTGCTGCTAGGACCCTCGTTGGGGCCGGCCACCGGGCCGAAGGTGGTGCGCTTGCCCTGGATCAACTCCGCACCCAGATCGACGTTCTTGATCGGGTTGAAGAAGAAGTTCAAGTGCCATTGCGACAGGGTCTTGTTTCCCGAGGGGCCGTAGCCAGCGACGTAGTCGCTACCGGCGCTCGACGCCACGTGTCCGTAGGCGAAGGTAGCGCGCCATTTTGCGTTGAAGACGTTGGTCAGGCCCAGCACGTAGCCGGTGGACTTGTCCAGCATCAGGTCGCCGGTGTTAGGAACCAGCGGGTAGTTGGCACCCATCATGAGTGCATTGTCGCCGTCGCCGTCAACCTTGGCCCATTGACCCATCGCCGTCAGGTCGCCGGTGAGCTTATAAGAGCCACCGAAGCCGTAGCCGATGCCGCTCTTGCTCTGTGATCCCCAGCGCTGCTCCATCGAGATGAAACGGGCGTTGATGCCACCATCGTCAAAGCTCTTGCTCGCGACCAGCACCAGATTCGGACGGTGGGCACCGTCGGTGGGGTTTTCCAGAGCGCCCTTGAAGGTGAAGCCGTTGGCCAGCGCATAGGTGTAGCGCACCTGCACCGGGCGCGAGAACGGCTGGCCGATGGGGCCGTTGAAGTCGGCTGTTTCCGGGCCATCGTCCAGATCCATGAAGGTGGACCAGGTCTGACCAATCGTCCAGCCCGCGTATTCACCGTAGGCGTGGCGCAGGCGGAAGCGATTGCGGTTGCATTCACTGCCGCAATAGGCGTAGAAATCGCCTTCAACCACGGTGTGGAAAGCTCCCTTGGCGGTAGGGGTGGAGGTTTCAAAGCCGAAGCGGGAGGTCTGTGCCGTCAACGCCGTCTTGCCCTGGTCGGCACCGCTGTTATTCAGCGGCTGCTCCATCACGTTGGTGAACACGTCGCCGGGCGCCGTCGCCTTGAAGTCATGGATCAGATTGGCTTCGGCATAGCCGTAGACGCGCAACGAGGTTTCGCTGCCGGGCATGCGGATGGAGGCGGGCATGTCGCCCAGCACCACGGCTTCCTTGCCCTGCAACACCACCTGGTCGGTCAGCTCGGAGACTTCCTTCTTCGTGGGTGTCGCTGCCTTGAGCTCGGCGATCGCCTGCTGCAGTGCCTGCAGCTGGTCTTCCAGCGCCTTGATGCGGTCGGCATCGGCGGCGTGTGCGCTCGTGAGAAAGCCTGCGCTCATGCCGGCGGCCAACAAGGCCAGGATTATTTTTTTAACTTTCATGATGATTCCTAAGTTGAAGTAAAAACTGAGTCTCAATAAATGCTTTGTGCTTGCGGTTTTCCGAGCGTCAGCCGGGTCGCACCTGCGATAAAAATGCCTTGGCGCGCGGGTGCGCCGGGTTCGAGAAGAACTCTGCGGGCGTGGTGTCTTCCAGGATCACCCCGAGGTCAAAGAAGATGAGCCGGTCCGCCACTTCACGGGCAAAGCCCATTTCATGCGTGACCACGAGCATCGTGATGCCGGTGTGCGCCAGTTCACGCATCACCGCCAGAACCTCGTTCACCATCTCCGGGTCGAGCGCAGACGTGGGCTCGTCGAACAGCAACACCTTGGGATCCATGGCCAATGCCCGTGCGATCGCCACGCGTTGCTGCTGCCCACCCGACAACTGCACCGGATATTTGTGCGCCTGATCCTTCAGGCCCACGCGCTCCAGCAGTGCCAGTGCCTTGGCTTCTGCATCCGCTCTGGACATCTTGCGCACGCGCATCGGAGCCAGAGCGACGTTTTTCAGAATGGTCAGGTGCGAGAACAAGTTGAAGTTCTGGAACACCATGCCCACCTCGCGCCGGATGGCGTCCAGGTTCTTCATGTCGTCGTTGAGCTCGATACCGTCGATCCGTATGTTGCCGCCATCGTGGGCTTCCAGCCGGTTCAAGGTCCGCAAAAAAGTGGACTTGCCCGAACCCGAGGGCCCGATGATGGCCGTCACCTGACCTTCGTAGAACGTCGCGGATGCGCCCTTCAATGCGCGGAACGCGCCGAAGTGCTTGTCCACGTCGCGGGCCTCGATGATGGGCTTGAGTGTGCTTGGAGTGGTCATTGATTTCTCCTAGCGCTTTCTGCCGACATCAAGCCGCGTTTCCAACGCTGACGTGAGCGAAGTGAACGCCGTGGTCAGAATCAGGTAGATGCTCGCCGTGGTCAGGAACACCGGAATCGGCAGGTAGCTCGAGGCCTGCACCCGATAGCCGATCATGGTCAGTTCCACCACGCTGATGGCATAGGCCAGCGACGAGTCCTTGACCAGCGAGGCCAGGTTGTTCGCCAGTGCCGGCAAGGCCACGCGCATACTCTGTGGAAAGATGATGTCCATGAAGGTCTGAAACGGTGACAACCCCAGTGCCTTCGCCGCCTCGATCTGGCCATGCGGCACGGCCAGGATACCGGCGCGAACGCACTCCGTGTTGTAGGCGCCGATGTTGATCGCCAGGGCGATCGCGGCACATGCAAAGTCGGACGGCTGCATCGAGTCCGGCAGCAGTTGCGGTGAAGCCAACCACACGAACAGGATCTGCAGAAGAAGAGGCGTACCGCGGATCAGCCAGACGTAGAAGTCGCACAGCCAGCGCAGGGGCGCAAACGAGGACAGCTTGCCCAGACCCGCCACGACGCCGATCACCATTCCCGACAGGCCGGAGATCAGTGTCAGCAGCACCGTCATGCGGGCGCCTTCCGTGAACTCGTGGGCCGCAGGGCCAATCGGCGCAGGCGCCAACGAAAGCGGCAACGCCATTCCCCACAGCACCAGCAGCAGTCCGATCATGGACGCGAACATGGCGTAGCCGGGGTGTTGCTTGCTCCAGTTCATGGCCAAAAACTCTTAGTGGCAGGAGATGTCGGACTGGAAGTACTTGGTCGACAGCTTCTGGTAAGTGCCGTCCTTCACGACCGCGGCCAGGGACTTGTTCATCTGGTCCATCAGGTCCTTGTTGTTCTTGCGCGTAATCATGGAGATGCGCTCGACAAACACCATGTCGCCGGGGGTGGCGCCGGTGCCGGGGTTCTTGTCCAGCGTGGCCTTCACCACGTACTTGTCGGAGATCCAGGCGTCATACTTCTTGGCCTTGAGCGCGGCAAAATTGGCGGCTTCGTCCTTGTAGGTCTTGATCTCGCCGATGCCGTCGATCTTCTTGGCAGCGTCGAAGTAGGTCGTGGCGATCTGCACGCCAACCGACTTGCCCTTCAATGCTGCGACGGTCAGCGGACCACCGGGCAATGACACGATCTGTCCACCAGAGCAATAGTGCGGGTTGGCGAAGTCAACCGCCTTGGCGCGCTCTTCGGTGAACCCGTGGGAGGCGATGGCAAAGTCGAAACGGTCCTGGCGGATGGAAGCCAGTTGGGCGTCGAACGAAACCACGCGCCAGTCCAGCTTGAGGCCCATGTTCTTCACGATCGCTTCGGCCAGTTCGATTTCAAAGCCGGTCAGCGTGGGACCGTCAAAATAGTTGAAAGGGTAGTACTGACCTTCGGTCGCGACCACAATCGTGCCCGCATCCTTGATGGTTTTCCAGTCCCGCGCCTGAACATTTCCTGCCAAAAGCATCGCTATGCAGGATGCCGCTCCGAAGAGCTTTGTAAAAAATCGCATTACATCTCCTATGAACAAAAAAAATGTTGAAGGTGACACCTTCAACGCCCTTGCATCAGGGACTCGCTGATCGCCAAAGTCCCCCCAACTTCACCGAAATCCTTCTTCGCCCAGACGGTTTTTTTAACCGGCCCACGCCGGGGGAAAATATCCGACTGAGTCTAGCTTTTCGAACTTGTATATACAAGGTGGGAACGCCACATTTTTATCATGGTTTTCCCTTGCTTTTCGCCCTGCAGGGGCGGATCCAAACCGGTAGTTCATGCCTTGCTCCGCAACGGCAGCAGTTGCACGCCCACCATGCTGGCGAAGATCAGGCTGCAGCCGGCGACTCCGGCTGCGTTGAGGTGGTCGCCCATCAGCGCGAAGCCAAACAGCGCCGCAAACAGGGTCTCGGCCGAGAGGACGATCGCCGCGTCGGCCGCATGGGCGTAGCGCTGCGCCACCACCTGCGCGGTAAACGCCACGCCGACCGAAAAGACGCCGGTGTAGGCCAACGGCCACAGTGCAGCCTGCAGTCCGGACCAAGTCACCGGCTCATACGCCAGCGTCCAAAGCAGCGCCAACGCGCCGCACACGGCAAACTGCCCGCAAGCCACCAGGAAGGGTGCTGACATGCGATCGGCCACGCGACCGATGAGCAGCACGTGAATGGCCCAGGGAAGTGCCGAAGCGATGACCCACAGGTCGCCATGACCAATGGTCACACTTTGCGCGCCGGAAAGCAGGTAAGCACCGACCATGGAAGCCACCGCGCCCACCCACACGGACCAATGCGGCAACTGGCGCCAGGCCAACCATCCGAGCATGGGTACGAGCGGCACATAGAGAGCGGTCAGGAAGCCGGCATTGGTGGCGGTGGTGCTGAGGAGCCCGATCTGTTGCAACGCCGCACCCAGAGCCAGCAGAGCGCCAAGGCCGGCAATCCTGAGACTGTCGTTGGCCTGCAGTGGCGTGGCCTTGCGTCCCAGGCTGCGCCACTCCAGCCACGCCAATGGCGCAACGACCAGTGCGCCAATCAGAAATCGCACTCCGGTAAAGGTCATCGGTCCGACATGGGCCATGCCGCGAATTTGCGGAACGAAGGCGGAACCCCAGATCAGCGCCACACAGATCAACAGGAGATTGGCGCTGACTCGGGACATGCGGGGTGACTTGGCCACGCTCATGCGGACCCGCCGCTGTTGCGCATGAGGGTGCTCTTGCCGAACAGGCTCTCGATCAGGTCCACGGCGAGTTCGGCGGTCTGGTTGCGCAGGTCCAGCGCCGGATTGAGTTCCACCAGATCCAGCGATGCCAGTCGACCCGTGTCTGCGATCATCTCCATGCACAACTGCGCCTCGCGGTAACTTGGGCCGCCGCGCACCGTGGTGCCCACGCCGGGCGCAATCTGCGGGTCCAGAAAATCGACGTCCAGACTGACGTGCAGATGCGTGTTGGCATCCACCAGCGCCAGCGCCAGTTCCATCGCGTGGCGCATGCCCATCTCGTCGATGTAGCGCATGTCGAACACTTCGATGCCGATGTCATGCACCAGCCGCTTTTCTCCCGCGTCCACGCTGCGAATGCCGATCTGGCGAATCTCCTTCGGGCGAAGCGCGGGCACGTGGCCACCGATCTCGATCAGCGCTTGAGGACCGTGTCCGCACAAGCAGGCCACCGGCATGCCGTGGATATTGCCGCTGGGTGTGAGCGTGGCGGTGTTGAAGTCGGCGTGCGCGTCGAACCACAACACGCGCAGCTTTTTGCCGGCGTCGCGGCAATGGCGCGCAACCGCGCTGATCGAACCAATGCTCAGGCAATGGTCGCCGCCAAGCATGAGGGGAAGGCGTCCGTCCTTGAGTTCGGCGTAGGTCGCCTCGTGCACCAACTGGTTCCACTGCACCACTTCGGCCAGGTGGCGGTAGCCGTCGACCGCATCCCGCCACGGATTTGCAGGACCGGCCAGGTTGCCGCAGTCCTTCACATCCAGGCCAAACTTCGCAATCGCCTGCGCGATGCCCGCCACCCGCAACGCTTCGGGCCCCATGCGGGCGCCCAGGCTGCCCGCACCAATGTCGGTGGGGACACCGATGAGGCTGATGCCGCGCGGCACCGTGGAGCTTGCGGCGATGGTGATCATGCGGCCAGTGCCAGTTCCCGCTTGTCGGCGTGCGAAGTGGCGGCGGTCGCGTAACGCGTGCCGCTCAAAGTGGGTGCAGCCACCGGACGGATCAGGCTGAACAGGTCTTTCGGATTGGCCAATTCGGGGATCAGCGAAACCCATTCCCCCATGCCCAATTCGTGCGCGGCATCACGCATGAAGCGCAGGGCCGAATAGTCTTCCAGCGCAAATCCGACGGAGTCGAAGAGTGTCACCTGGGACTCGTGGGTGCGCCCGGTTGCCGTCTTGTTCAGCACCCGCCACAGTTCGGTCACGGCGAAATCCTGCGGCATTTGTTGCAGATCGCCTTCGATGCGCGTCTGCGGCTCGTACTCCACAAACACCCCAGCGCCGCGCAGCACATCGGGATGCAGCTCGGTCTTGCCGGGGCAGTCGCCGCCCACGCCGTTGATGTGCATGCCGGGTTCGATCATGTCGGGGGTGAGGATGGTGGCATTGGTCTTGTCGGCAGTCACGGTGGTCACGATATCAGCTCCGCGCACGGCCTGTGCCACGCTGGTGCAGCATATCAGGCGCAGTGCGGTGTGCGCGAGGTTGCGCACCAGTTTTTCGGTGGCTGCGGGGTCGGTATCAAACAGGCGGATCTCTTCGATGCCAAGGAGGTAATGGAAGGCCAACGCCTGGAACTCGCTTTGCGCCCCGTTGCCGATCAGGGCCAGCGTCTTGCTGTCGGGTCGCGCCAGTGCGCGTGCGGCGACAGCCGACATCGCAGCCGTGCGCAGGGCGGTGGTCAGAGTGAGTTCGCTCAGGCATTGCGGCACACCGGTCGCCACATCCGCCAACACGCCAAATGCCATCACAGTAGGCAGGCCAACCAGCGTGTTCTTGGGGTGGCCGTTGACGTATTTGAAGGCGTAGGTCGCGGCATCGGAAATGGGCATGAGCTCGATCACACCACCGGCCGAATGGCTCGCGACGCGAGCGCACTTGTCGAAGTCCTGCCAACGAAGGAAGTCTTCGTGGATGTAGTCTGCCATGCGCTTCAAGGTGGTGGCTGCACCCATCCGGGTGACGATTGCGGCCACATCCTGGGCGCTGAGAAATCGGGTATGGGCAAGAGGAGTGCGGTTCATGATGGTCTTCCTGGATAAGTTGTGGCCAGTGTCTCGCCTTGTTGTGACAATGTAAATCACCAATATTGCTAGCTTTTCGTCAGATATCTGGCATTTCGGGAGACCAATATGGCAAAATGCACTGATGGACAGTACGGATCAGCAATTGTTGTCGCTACTGCGCAAGGACGCGCGCACCTCGGTCGCCACTCTGGCGAGCAAACTGGGCGTGTCCCGCGGCACCGTCACCAATCGGGTCACCAAGCTGGAGGACGCGGGCATCATCGTGGGCTACACGGTCAAGCTGCGGCCCGACGCGCAAGCCACCGAAATCAGCGCCTGGATGAGCGTTGCCGTCGAAGGCAACGAGACCCGTTCGGTCATTTCCAGCCTGCTGGGCGAGCCCGGCGTGGCGACACTGCACGACACCAATGGCAGATGGGATTTGCTGGCCGAACTGCGCGCCGCCAACCTGGCGGAATTGTCCAAGGTGCTGGAGCGCATCCGCCTGATCCGCGGCATCAGCAGCACCGAGACCAGCATCCACCTCGAAACCTATCGGCTGTCATGAGCGAACATTCAAGCGAGCTCGATCGCATCGATCTCAAGATACTGGACTGCCTGCAGCGCGACGGCCGCATCTCCAACCTGAAGCTTGCCGAGGCCGTGACGCTCTCGCCCACGGCGGTGCTGGCGCGCGTGCAGCGGCTCACCAAGGACGGCTACATCCTGGGCTACGAGGCGCGACTGAACCCGCTCAAACTCGGTGCCGGGTTGACGGTATTTGTGGAGGTGCTGCTGGACCGCACCACGCCCAATGTATTCGAGGCTTTCAAGGCCGCCGTGCAAGTGCGAGGCGAAATCATGGAGTGCCACATGGTCGCCGGCGGCTTTGACTATCTGCTCAAGACCCGCATGGCCGACATGAGCGCTTACCGGGACTTTGCCGGCACCGTGCTGTGGCAACTCCCCGGTGTGCGCGAAACCCGCACCTACGCGGTGATGGAAGAAGTCAAGAGCACGACGCACTTGGCCCTGCGCTGAGGCGGCCAGCACCGACCGGTCGGTCGGTCTGGAAAACCCCGATACTGGTATTCAATTGGTCCGCTATACTGGCGGCGCGTCCCGGTGTTGCTGCCGGACCAGGGTGGCCAAACCCAACAACGTCAATGTGGAAAGAGCGTATGAGCCAGGGCGATGTCTTTAAATTCAAACCCGATGCGCGCGACAGTTCTCCGCTATACATGCAGCTTGCCCGCAAGTTGGGCCAGAGCATCCGCGACGGGCGCTACAAGCCCGACGAAGCGCTGCCGTCGGAGCGTCTGCTGGCGGAGTCGCTGAACCTGTCGCGCGTGACGGCACGCTCGGCCATCGACCAGCTGGTGGAACAGGGACTGGTCATCCGCCGGCGCGGCTCCGGCAACTACATTGCCCCGCGCTTTGAGCAACCACTGTCTCACCTATCGACTTTCTCGGAGGAGTTGCGCAGGCGCGGCTACACGCCATCGTCGCGTTGGCTGCAGCGCGCCATCGTGCTGGCCAAAACCGACGAGCAACTGAGTCTGGGTCTGTCGTCGGGTGCGAAGGTGGCGCGCCTGGAGCGCCTGCGGCTGGCCGACGACGTGGTGATGGCCTACGAGGTGAGCGTGCTGCCGCAACACGTGCTGCCAAATCCGATGCAGGTGGAAGGCTCTTTGTACGAGCATTTGAGTCTCAGCCATCAGGCGCCGGTGCGCGCCTTGCAGCACATACGCGCGCTGAACGCGCAACCCCGACTGGCAGAGCAGTTGGGCATACCGGATCGGCAGGCCGTGCTCTTCATCACCCGCATCGGCTACCTGGACTCGGGGCAGGCGGTGGAACTCACGCACTCCTATTGCCGCAGCGATTACTACGACTTCGTCGCCGAGATGAGGCGCGACGGATGAAGCAGATCGAGGGCCACATCCTGACTCCGCAGGGTTTCATGCGCGGGGCGATGGAACTGGATGAGCAGGGTCGGGTGGCACGGATTCGGGGCGAGCCCGTGGCTGAACGCGAGGTGCGCGACAGCGCGCAGCCGATGCTGCTGCCGGGCTTCATCGACCTGCATGTGCACGGTGGCGGAGGCCACGACATCATGGACGGCGGCGAAGCCTTGCGTCGGGTCAGCGAGTTGCACGCGCAGCACGGCACAACCGCCCTGCTGGCCACCACCATGACGGCACCCATGGCCGATCTGGACATGGCCTTTGCTGCCATGCACGCTACGGGTCTGGAGCGCAGTGCGGCGGGCGCCAGGGTGCTTGGCGTGCACCTGGAAGGCCCTTACATCAGCCAGAAGAAACTGGGCGCTCAGCCCGACTTCACGCGTGCGATGGCGATGAGCGAGTTGCAGCGCTGGCATGCCCTGTTCCCGATCCGCCTGATCACGCTCGCGCCCGAGGTGCCCGGCAATATGGACGTCATCGAGTCCCTGTGCGCGGCCGGTTTCCGGGTGCAGATCGGGCACTCGATGGGCAGCTACGAGGATGGAACACAGGCCATGGCCAAGGGCGCCGGCAGCTTCACGCATTTGTTCAACGCCATGACGCCACTGCATCACCGCACACCTGGAATGGTCGGGGCGGCGCTGGCGCACGCCCAGTTCGCGGAGATCATTCCGGACCTGATCCATGTGCATCCCGGCGCCATACGCGTCGCGTTGCGCGCCATTCCGGGGCTGTATTGCGTCACCGATTCCACCGCCGCTGCGGGCATGCCCGACGGCGAGTACCGGTTGGGGCGCCACACCGTCACCAAGTGCCTCGGCGGCGTGCGCCTGGCGGATGGAACACTGGCCGGCTCAACGCTCACGATGGACCAGGCGTTGCGCAATCTGGTGCACGGGCTGGGCCTGTCGCTGATCGATGCGTCGCGTCGCGTCTCGACCCACGCCGCCGATTACCTTGGCGCGTTCGACCGCGGCCGGCTGGTAGCAGGCGCCTGGGGCGACGCCGTGCTGCTGGACCGCGATTTGAAATTGATGGATGTCTGGGTTGAAGGGAGCTCGATTGAACACGAAAATGCTGGTTGAGGCACGGGAGGCACCGGCGTCGGTGGCGCGGCAGTTGGCGCACAACGACCGGGAATACAACGATTTTGGCAACTACTTGCGAGAGCGCAATCCCGGCTCGATTCTGACGGTGGCGCGTGGCAGTTCAGATCATGCCGCCCACTTTATGGCCTACCTCATCATGGCGCGGCTGGGTCGGCTGGTGACCTCGCTGCCGATGTCGCTGGTGACGCTGTACCAGTCTCAAATTCAATGCGAAGGTCTGGTTTCGCTGGCTTTTTCCCAGTCCGGGCAAAGCCCCGATCTGGTGGCTCCGATGCACTTCTTTTCCGAAGGCGGTGCCTGCACCGCAGCCTTTGTGAACGATCCCGACTCGCCCCTGGCGCGCGCCTCGCAATGGGTATTCCCCTTGCACGCGGGCGCCGAGACCAGCGTGGCCGCAACCAAGAGTTTCATCACGCAACTGGTGGCCGGCGCGCGCGTGGTCGCGGCCTGGCAGCAAGACCTGGCACTGCACGCCGCCCTGTGCGCCCTGCCCGGTGCGCTGGCGCGGGCCGCCAACGCCGACTGGTCGGTGGCGGTGGATGTACTGTGCAAAGCCGACCGCCTCTTTGTCATCGGGCGCGGCACCGGTCTGCCTGTTGCCATGGAAGCGGCTTTGAAGTTCAAGGAGACCTGCGGCATCCAGGCCGAAGCGTTCTCAGGTGCCGAAGTCAAACATGGACCGATGGCGCTGATCGACGAAGGCTATCCGTTGCTGGTGTTCGCGCCGCGCGGTCCGGCCCAAGCAGGATTGATTGCGCTGGCCGAAGAAATGCGCGGCCGCGGTGCGCAAGTTTTGTTGGCTGCACCCAACGGCACTGCTGGCGCGAACCTGCCGGTGACAGAAACCAATTCGGTCGAGTTGGACCCGATCTCGGTGATTCAAAGTTTCTATCCGATGGTGGAAGCCCTGGCGCGAGCACGCGGCATGAACCCGGATCAGCCGCGCCACTTGGCCAAGGTGACGCGCACAAATTGATGTGAAAGTTAGGGTAAATCCGCAGCCATTTTGTTTGAAACCGCCTTGTATTTGAATAAAATTGGTAGCATAGTGGCATCTTAAAATCGAGAAAGTGGTACGCAATTGATGCGCACCGTTTTGACAGGTTCTCTCACCTCGGTACGCATTGGTATGGTTCCAGAGGACGTAGTTTTTAATGTTCGCGGGCCGCGCCTTTGTATGGGCTCACTCTTGGTATTTTTGAAAAGGAAGATATGAAGCTCCATCGCACCCCCATCGCCTCCGCCGTGGCACTCGTCATCATGGGCGCGGCGCTCCCCGTCTGGGCGCAGCAAGCGCCGGCACAACCGGATTCGACCGCGCAAAGTGCAGCCTCGCTGGACACGGTTGTCGTGACCGGTCTGCGTGGCAGTATCGAAAGTTCGATCTCCGTCAAACGCCATTCCGATTCGATCGTCGAGGCTGTTTCCTCGGAAGACATCGGCAAGCTGCCGGAAACCAGCATTGCGGAATCGCTGGCCCGACTTCCCGGCGTGACAGCGCAGCGCGTCAATGGCCGCGATCAGGTGCTTGCGATCCGCGGCATGGACGAAAGGTTTGCCGTCACGCTGCTCAACGGCCGCGAAATGGTTAGTACCGGTGACAGTCGATCCGTCGAGTACGACCAGTTTCCAGCCGAACTGATCAACGCCGCCGTGGTGTATAAAACGCCCGACGCCGCACTTGGCGCTCAAGGTCTGGCGGGCACGATCAATATGAAGACGGTATCGCCACTGAGCCTGGCTGAGCGTCATGTCAATTTCAATGTACGTGGTGAACGCAACTCGGGAGGTGGCAACGTTCCCAATACCTCGGACACCGGCAATCGCATCAGTATGTCTTACATTGACCAATTTGCGGACCGCACCATTGGCGTCGCGCTGGGTTTTGCTCACCTCGACAGCCCGAACAAGGGAAAATACTTCAACAACTGGTGGTGGGGCAATTCGGCGATCTGGGGTGGTGGCTTTCGCGGACTTGAAAATGCGGATCCCGCCAAGGCACCGAGTACGCTGCAAGGTTTCGAAACCGGAGTCACCAGCATCGACAGCAAGCGCGATGGTCTCATGGCCACACTGGAATACAAGCCGAACAAGGATTTGCACAGCCAGGTGGATCTGTATTACTCGAAGTTCAGCCAAAAATCGCAGGGACGCGAATTTCTCACCGATCTCGGACCCGACTGGAGTGGCGACGGCACGTCGGGCAGCCCGGTCGCCGGTGGACCGATTTACAGCAAGGTGGGAACGACGATGATCGGAACCTTTCCGATCGCAACCAGCGGGACGTTATCGAACGTCGATCCTAAATTGACCATGCGTTCTGATGATCGCAAGGATGAGGTGAAAGCGATTGGCTGGAACACCGAACTCAAGGCGGGCGACTGGAAGACCATGGCCGACCTGAGTTACTCCAAGGCGACTCGCAAAGAGACGATGGCCGAGTTGTATGCGTCGGCCACAACGATGGGGGGATTTAGCAGTTTCAATGCCAACATCGGAACCGGACCCTCTCAATTCATCCCGTCCCTGAACTACGGTAGCACCAGTGTCGTGCAGTTGCGCGGTATTTCCGGCTGGTGGTGGGCGCCCGGTTATGAATCCATACCGCCAGCGGGTTCGGTGTCGCCAATTTCAGTGTCTGACGGCATGGGCGCGTTGCGCCTCTCGGCCAGGCGGGATCTGGACTGGGGTCCCATCGTCAGTTTCGAGGGTGGTGTCAACTACACCGACCGCAAGAAAGATATGGCGATCACGCAGCAGATCGTTTCTCTGAAAAATGGTACCTCCTGTGTCAACTCCACCGATGTTTGCGCGCCTATACCGTCATCAATACCCGTGTCATACACGAACCTGGGATTTGCCGGTATGCCGAGTCTCGTGGGCTTCGACGTAAATGCGGCGTTGGGGAGTGGTGCGTACGACATCAATACCGTCCGTGCGGACTCGGCGCCGGGTCGCGTATGGGGCGTTCAAGAGAAGGTGACCACAGCGTTTAGCAAGCTGGGGTTGGAGTTCCAGGCCGGCGTTCCAGTGCACGGCAATCTCGGTTTGCAGGTGGTGCATGCTCAGCAGTCGTCCAGCGGTGTCGTCTGGGATCCAGAAGCATTGACGGCGGTCACCGGAAGGGTTTATGGCACGAGCTACACCGACATACTGCCCAGCCTCAACCTCACCGCCGAGTTGACCCCGAATACCTATCTACGATTCGGCGCTGCCAAGACGCTGGCTCGCCCCATGCTTGGCGACATGCGTTCCGGATTTACAGCGGGGCTGCCGTCAACTGGGGTCAACAAGGACCATTGGGCTGGCGACGGCGGCAATCCATTCCTGCAACCCTGGCGCGCCAAGGGCGTGGACTTGGCGGTGGAGCAATACTTCGGCAAGCGCAGTTATATCGCAGCGGCCGTATTTGCGAAAAAACTGGATACCTCAATCTATCAGGATACGACCAACTTCGATTTCACTGGCTTTCCAACCAGCAACACTGATGCCCCGATATGTCAGCCTGGGCTGACCAATTGCAATATCGGTATTTTGAATGCTCCGGTCAACGGCAAGGGAGGCAATATCGGCGGCTACGAATTGGCGGCGTCTCTGGATTTTGGAACGTTCCACAAGTCACTGGACGGGTTCGGCATAACGCTTACCAAGTCGCACAACCACAGCAACATCGCCGGTCATGACAAGAACGGCGCGAGAGATATCACCCGGACGATCGAGGGCTTGTCCGGCGAAGTGAATGCCATCACGATCTACTATGAAAAGGATGGCTGGTCGGCCCGGATTGGTCAGCGTTATCGCTCGCAGTACATCGCCCAGGTACGTAGTGTCTGGGTCACAAACTCTGCGACGGCCATCAATTCCGAACGCATCACCGATATGCAGTTGGGCTACGCCTGGGAATCCGGAGCACTGAAGGGTTTCTCGGTGGACTTCCAGATTGGCAATCTGACCAACGAGCCCTACCGTACACAGTTGAATGACGATTCGTACACCGCGGCCACAGGCTCCAACCTCCTGATGCCGGCGATCTGGAATCAATACGGTCGGCGCTACCTGTTGGGCTTCGGCTACAAGTTCTAAACTTTGACGTCAGGTCTCCGTCGCAAGCGCGCGACGGAGACCTGATTTTTTTGGAGTCCTATGAAATCATTGCGAAACTGGTTGGGTCTGGCGTTGCTGGCCCTGAGCATGGGACAGGTCCTCGCCACCGAAGCCGACGACGCCAAGATGGACTGGCCCAATCTGGCGGCTTATCGCAGCGCCAACGCCAAGGACGGACTTCCCGCCAAGGGCGAGCAGCGCGTGGTTTTCATGGGCGACTCGATCACCGAGTTCTGGACCAAATCCTATTGGAACAAGACCACGATCAACCGCGGTATCAGCGGGCAAACGTCGCCGCAAATGTTGCTGCGTTTTCGCCCAGACGTGATCGCGCTGAAACCCAAGGTGGTGGTGATACTGGCAGGCACCAACGATATCGCCGGCAACACCGGCACATCGACGAATGAAATGATCGTCGACAACATCGCCTCCATGGTCGACCTGGCCAAGGCGAACGGCATCAAGGTGGTGCTGTGCTCGGTTTTGCCCGCGGCCGGTTTCTATTGGAATGAGGCGGCTCGTCCTGCGCCGCAGATCGCAGCCCTGAACTCGCTGCTGCAGGACTACGCGAAGCACCAGCATCTGATTTACGTGGACTACTACGCGGCCATGGTGGACGAGCGGCCGGGCCTGAGCAAGGCTTACTCCGAAGACGGCGTGCATCCGAACGAGGCCGGTTACAAGGTCATGATCGCGTTGGTGGACAAGGCGATTGCCACAGCCATCAAGAAGAAATGAGCGCCGTGCAGAGCCGCCTCAAGCAAGCTCGCGCCCCTGCGGGGCTGAGTCCTGTGGCTCCCTGCCTGCCTGCGCAGGCGGGGACAGGACGAAGAGACATTGCCTCTGGCATTGTCCTGTCCAGTGCAGTACGCGCAGCGACAAGCGTGGGGGTCCAATGAGCACCTTGTCGCAGCGCTCGCAGGCGATCGACGTGATGCGTGGGCTGACGCTCACGTTGATGATCGTCGTGAACATGTCGATCAGCGACGACAAATCCTATGCGCCGCTGTTGCACGCAGCCTGGCATGGGCTCACGCTGACCGATCTGGTGTTCCCCAGCTTCTTGTTTGTGGTTGGAACGGCGCTGAGCTTTACGCTGGAAAGATACCAGACCATGGGCAATGCCGCGGTGTTGCGCAAGATATTCACGCGTACCGCCTTGATATTTTTATGCGGCTATCTGCTCTATTGGTTTCCGTTCTTTGAATTCGACAAGGCCGGCCAGCTGTCGCTGCTACCGCTGGAGAAGACCCGCATCATGGGTGTGTTGCAGCGCATCGCGCTGGGCTATGGTTTCGCGTCGCTGATCCTGCACTATTGGAAAACTCGGGGCGCTATTGTTTTCAGCGTCGTGGCCTTGTTGGGCTATTGGTGGCTGATGTACAGCTTTGGCGACTACACCATGGCGGGCAACGCCGAGATCAAGCTGGACAAGCTGATTCTGGGTGACAACCACATGTACCACGGCGAGGGCATGGCCTTCGATCCGGAAGGCATTCTGAGCACCCTGCCTGCCATTCCCAATGTGCTGGCGGGCTATTTTGCTGGCCGCTTCCTGCGTGAAAAAGGCCCGAACTACGAGCCCATCGCGAAGCTCCTGATGGCGGGCGCTGTGTTGCTCGTGTTGGCGTTGTGCTGGAGCAGCGTGTTCCCGTTCAACAAGAAACTATGGAGCAGCTCCTACGTGCTATGCACCATCGGTATCGATCTGTTTGTGCTGGCCATCCTGGTCTATGTGATCGACCTCCGCAAGACACGCGGTTGGACCTATTTCTTTGAAGTGTTCGGCAGGAACACGCTCTTCATCTATCTGTTGAGCGAAATCGTGCAGACCATTATGTGGACCGCCCATGTCGGCAATCTCGCGCTGTTCGATTGGATCTATGCCACGGGTTTCCAGTGGTGGGCGGGTGACAAGCCGGGCTCGTTCGTGTGGGCTCTGGTGTTCATGTTCTCGTGCTGGCTTGTGGGCTACGGCCTGGACAAGAAGCACATCTACATCAAGCTCTAGGATCCCATGACAACTGCCGCAACCGCGCCTGAAGGCGTTTCCGGCGGCGCCCTGACCGGCGATGCGATACGTCTGCCCAATGCCACCGGACTGCATGCGCGACCGGCTGCATTGCTGGTGGCACTGGCCAAGAAATACCAATCCAATATCCGCCTGGTGCGCGGCACCGACGAAGCCAACGCCAAGTCGGTGGTCTCCATCATGGGTTTGGGCACTCAGCATGGCGACATCCTCCGCGTCAAGGCCACGGGCACCGACGCCGCAGAAGCGATCAGCGCGATTTCGGCCCTGCTGACTGAGGGCTGTGGCGAGCAGCGTGAACCGGGTTCATCGGCCACGGCATCCGTACTCACGTCGTTGCCCCTGACGGCGTCCACTGAATCCACGCAGGCTACGGCGGTGTCAGTGACTGCGCTGGCCGGCGTATGCGCGTCACCGGGCTTGGCCGTGGGGCGCATCGTGCAATTCCGGCAGGACGTGATCGTCATCGCCGAAACGGGCGAATCGATTGAACTCGAACGCCGCAAACTGGAGGCTGCTCTGGATGCGGCGCATGTTCAGATCGAGGCCCTTAAAAGCCGTCTGAGCGACCCGGCGGGCGCCAAGATACTGGACGCTCATCAGGAGTTGCTGCAGGACCCCGATCTGGTCGAAGCGGCCACCGCTGGCATGCTCCAAAAGCAGAGTGCGGGCCACGCCTGGCGCGCCGCATTCATGCGGGTATCGACGCGTCTGGAAAGCTTGGAGGGCGCGCACAACGCCCTGCTGCGCGAACGCGGCAACGACATCCGCGACGTGGGCAGGCGTGTGCTCTCGCTGCTCGCAGGCGTGAAGCAAGTACAGATTGAGTTGCCGCAGGACGCGATCCTGATTGCTGAAGAACTCACGCCGTCCGATACGGCCTCGCTGGACCGCAGCAAGTTGCTGGGCTTTTGTACTACTACCGGTGGCGCCACCAGCCACGTCGCGATTCTTGCCCGCTCCTTCGGCATCCCGGCGCTGTGCGGCGTGGACGACGCCGCGCTGACGCTGGCTGAAGGCACGTTGGTCGTGCTCGACGGCGCGCAAGGCCTGCTGCACCATCAGCCCACTGAAGCCGATGTGACTCGCGCACAGGATCGCGTCGCGCAGCAGGCTGCCCGCCGGGAGCAGGAAAAGACGCTGGCCAAAGACGCCGCCGTGACCACCGATGGGCAGCGCATCGAGGTGGTGGCAAATGTGCGCAACGCCGACGAGGCGCGCGAAGCGGTGGCCTTGGGCGGTGAAGGCGTTGGGCTGTTGCGCTCGGAATTTTTGTTCGATGAGCGCAGCACCGCGCCGAGCGAGGACGAGCAAGCGGCAGCCTACGTGGCCGTAGCCGACACGTTGGGTGCGCAGCGCACCTTGGTGATACGCACGCTCGATGTCGGCGGCGACAAACCACTGCCGTATCTGCCGCTCCCCAAAGAGGACAACCCTTTCCTGGGTCTGCGCGGCGTGCGTGTGAGCCTGGATCAGCCTGCGATGTTTCGCACCCAGTTGCGCGCCATCCTGCGCACCGCCGGCAAGGCGCGGCTGCACGTCATGTTTCCGATGATCGCCACGCTGGAAGAATTGCGCGAAGCCAAGGCGATACTCGCCGAAGAAGCTGCCGCCACCGGTCACACCGACTTCAAGGTCGGCATCATGATCGAAGTACCCTCGGCGGCGCTGATGGCGGATCAGTTCGCACGCGAGGCCGACTTCTTCTCCATCGGCACCAACGACCTGACCCAGTACACGCTGGCGATGGACCGTGGTCACCCCAAACTGGCGAAGAAGGCCGACGGCCTGCATCCGTCCGTGCTGAAGATGATTGCGCTCACCTGCGAGGGGGCGGCCCGGCACGGCAAGTGGGTCGGCGTGTGCGGTGGCATGGCCTCGGACGCGATGGCGGTGCCGGTGTTGATCGGTTTGGGCGTGCAGGAACTGTCGGCGTCGGTGCCAGCGATACCCGCGATCAAGGCGCTGGTGCGGCGCCTGTCGCTGGCCGATTGCAAATTGCTGGCGCAGGAAGTGATTCAATTGGGCACGGCGACGGAAGTGCGCGCGCGCCTGGCGGCATTTGCAGAGTGAGTGTGGGGCCGATATTTTGATAATTTGAAACAGGAGACTTGCCGTGAATATTCTGGGTTATCTGCAAAAAATTGGCCGCGCACTGATGGTGCCGGTGGCAACTCTGCCCGCTGCCGCCATCATGATGGGCATTGGCTACTGGATCGACCCCACGGGCTGGGGATCGGGTAATGCCGCAGCAGCGCTGCTGATCAAGGCTGGCGCCGCCATCATCGACAACATGTCGATCCTGTTTGCGGTGGGTGTGGCCTACGGCATGTCCAAAGACAAGGATGGCGCAGCGGCACTCGCGGGTCTGGTGGGCTACTACGTGCTGACCAGCCTGCTATCGCCGGGCGCGGTGTCGCAAATCCAGGGCATTCCCCTGGATCAGGTACCCAAGGCGTTTGGCAAGATCAACAACCAGTTCGTCGGCATCCTGACTGGCGTGATTGCGGCGGAGTTGTACAACCGCTTCAGCCAGGTGGAGCTGCACAAGGCACTGGCGTTCTTCAGTGGGCGAAGGCTGGTGCCCATCGTGACCTCGTTCGTCATGATCTTCGTGGCCTTTGTACTGATGGCGGTCTGGCCCGTGATCTACAACGGCCTCGTCACCTTCGGCATGAACATCAAGGACCTGGGGCCGATCGGCGCCGGCATCTATGGCTTCTTCAATCGACTGCTGATTCCGATCGGCCTGCACCATGCGCTGAACTCGGTGTTCTGGTTTGACGTGGCCGGCATCAACGACATCCCCAACTTTATGGGTGGTGCAAAAGCCCTGGCCGAGGGCAAGGCGGTACTCGGCGTGACCGGCATGTACCAGGCCGGCTTCTTCCCCATCATGATGTTCGGCCTGCCCGGCGCAGCACTGGCGATTTACCACACGTCCAAACCGGAAAACAAAGTGCGCGTGGCATCGATCATGATTGCCGCGGGCTTCGCCTCGTTCTTCACCGGCGTCACCGAGCCGCTGGAATTCTCGTTCATGTTTGTGGCGCCGCTGCTTTACCTGTTGCACGCTTTTCTGGCGGGCATGTCGGTCTACATTGCAGCGTCGATGCACTGGATTTCGGGCTTCGGTTTCAGCGCCGGCATGGTCGACATGGTGCTGTCATCGCGCAACCCCCTGGCCAGCCACTGGTACATGCTGATCGTGCAGGGTGCCGCGTTCTTCGCGGTCTACTACTTCGCATTCCGCACCGCGATCACGGCGCTGAATCTGAAAACGCCGGGACGCGAAGACGACGATGCGCAGCTTGCCGTTGCGCCCTCGGCGGCAGCGCCCGGCAACACGGCCGAGCTGGCCCGCGCCTACATCGGCGTCATCGGAGGTGCGGCCAACGTGGTGAATGTGGATGCCTGCATCACGCGGCTGCGTCTCACCGTGAAGGACGCAGACCAGGTCAACGTGGCGGCCGCGAAAGGCCTTGGCGCCAGCGGCGTCATCAAGCTCAATCAGCAAAACGTGCAGATCGTTGTGGGCCCCACAGCCGAGCTCATTGCGGGCTCGCTGCGCGCCCAGCTGGCCGGATCAGTCGTTGCGCCGGGAGCCGCTGCGCCTGTGGTTTCGCCTGCTCCCGGTGCACTCGCTGCTGCCGCTGCCGCCGTGGATGGCCAACCGCACGAGACTGTGCTGCTGGCGCCCGTGAGCGGCGACGTGGTGGCGCTGGAAGATGTGCCCGACCCGGCCTTTGCCAGCAAGGCAGTAGGCGAAGGAGTGGCCATCCGCCCCACCGGCAAGCTGGTGGTTGCGCCCTGCGCCGGGACGCTGGTGAGCATTTTCAACACCAACCATGCCTTTGCCATGGTGACCGACGCGGGCGCTGAAATCATCGTGCACATAGGCATTGAGACCGTCAAGCTCGGTGGCCAGGGGTTCAAGCGCCTCGCCCATGCCGGGGCAGAAGTGAAGGCCGGCGACCCGGTGCTGGAGCTGGATCTGGATTACCTCAAGGCCCATGCCGTCTCGACGATCAGCCCCGTGGTGCTGTCCAACGCCGATGAATTCGGTGCACTGACACATATGGCCAGCGGCGCGGTGGAAGCGGGCAAGACCGTGTTGTTCAAGTTCAGGAAAGCCTGACTATGCGGCGTTGGAGCAAGGCCCTGTGGATGGTTCTGGTAACACTGCTGCTGGGCACGTCGCTCGTGGCGCAGGCCACAGCGTTGTCTTCAGCGACGCCAGCGCCATTACAACTGCGTTGGGAAGTGCAGCGCAGCGTGTTCACACCCGACAACTCTGATGGCCGCTCCTGGTCTTCCTTCACGCTCACCAACAAGGCCGACAAATCGCTGCCCGCGCAGGGCTGGGCCATCTACTTCAACTGTGTTGCCGGGGTGAACTTGAAGGAGGTGGAAGGGCCTTTCGTGATGGAACACATGGGTGGCACCTGGTACCGCTTTCGACCGGTCGCAGGATTTTCCGCCCTGGCTTCGGGACAAAGCACGCGGCTGTCGTTCTTCCATCCCGAGGTCATGACCAAGACGGCCAAGGGCCCAACCGGGCCCTACATCGTTTTTGACGATGCGCCGAGCATGGGACACGCGATCACCGACTATGCGTTGGCGCCCTTCACACGGCCCGAGCAATGGGATCACGGCGCAACTGACCCCATGCCCATCGTCACAGCGCAAGAGCAGTTCAGGCGCAATGCCAACATTGCGGACGTGGCCGAGGATGCGCTCCCACCGTTGTTCCCAACACCGAAAACTTTCGAACGTCGCGTTGGCGCATTGCACTGGACGACGCTGCCGAGCGTGGTTGGCTCCGCAAAATTGAAGGCCGAGATGGCGCAAGCAACTGCCATTCTCAAGCCCTTCTTTGCATCAGCAAAGAAAGACCGAGCAGGCCCGGGTGTGCATCTGGCCATTGCACCCATTGCTGGTCAGGCCGGGGACGAAGCCTACGAGCTGAACATCGACCCCACGACCGGCATCACTCTCACCGGCAACTCAGCCGCGGGTGTGGCGTTGGGACTGCGATCACTGCGCCAGTTGTTGCCCCTTCAACCTCAACCGCAGCAGGATCTGACGTTGTCGGCGCGACACATCAGCGATGCCCCGCGCTTTGCTTACCGCGGCCTGCAACTCGACGTGGCACGCAACTTCCAGCCCAAGGCCACGGTACTGCGCCTGCTGGAATTGATGGCGCGCTACAAGCTCAACAAATTTCACTTCCACCTGACCGACGACGAAGGCTGGCGTCTGGAGATTCCGGGCCTGCCGGAACTCACGAACGTCGGTGCACGCCGCGGCCACACGCTGGCAGGGCACGAGTTTCTGCAACCCGCCTACGGCTCCGGCCCGGATGTGAACGACGCCTTCGGCAGCGGCTTCTATACAGCAGCCGACTACATCGAGATCCTGAAGTATGCGGCCTCACTCCACATTGAAGTCATCCCCGAAATCGAAATGCCGGGCCACGCACGCGCCGCCGTCAAGTCAATGGAAAGCCGCTACCTCCAGCTGCAAAAAGCCGGTCGCAAGGACGCAGCGCGGTACCTGCTGAATGACCTGGACGACAAGTCGGTCTACCGCTCGCCCCAGTTCTACACCGACCATGTGATGAATCCGGGCCTGCCTTCGACCTACGCCTTCATCCAGCGCGTGGTCGATCAGGTGGTGAAGCTGCACAAACAGGCGGGCGTGAAGCTCAACACCATCCACGTAGGCGCTGACGAGTTGCCAAACGGCGCCTGGGAAAAGTCCCCCGCCACGCTCGCGTTGATGCAGCGCGAAAAGCTGGCCTCCACGACTGAGGTTTGGGATTATTTCTACGGTCGAGTGAACCAGATGCTGGCGCGCCATGGCCTCTTCGCTTCGGGCTGGGAGGAACTGGGGGCGCGCAAGGTCAAACTGCGCGGTGAAAACAAACTTATCCCGAACCCAACCTTCACGCACAGCAACTTCCGGCTCTACGTCTGGAACAACCTGGACGATGCGGAAGACCTGGCCTACCGCATGGCCAACGCCGGCTACCAGACGATTCTGGCGCCGGCCACGAACCTGTATTTCGACATGGGGTACAACAAGAATCCGGATGAGCCGGGCGTCAACTGGGCCGCCTATACTGATCTGGACACGGTGTTTGATTTCATCCCTTTTGACTCCACCCGCAAGGCGACCACCGACGCCTCGCCCAAGCCTGGCATGGACGGTTTGACCGATTACGGACAGCGCCATATCGTCGGTCTGGAAGGTGTGCTGTTCAGCGAGACCGTGCGCTCACGCGACCTCATGGACTATCTGCTGATGCCACGCCTGTTGGCGCTGGCCGAGCGCGCCTGGGCACCGGACCCGGCGTGGACGCAGGAGCGCGACGCTGCCAAGGCCAGACTGCTGCACGACGCCGACTGGTCCGTTTTTGTGAATCAAATCGGCAAGCATGCGTTGCCGCAACTGGATGCTCAATTCCCCGGCGTGCTGTACCGCATCCCGCCACCGGGACTGAAGGTAATCGACGGCAAGGTGCTGGTGAACACTCAGTTTCCCGGCTTCGCTTTGCGCTACACCAGCGACGGCAGCGAACCCAACGCCAGCAGTCCGCTCGTGACCGGTCCGATCACGGCCAAGGGCGTGGTCCAGGTGGCGGCGTTCAATCGGACAGGTCGTCAGGGCAAGGCGTCGCGGGTCGAGAATCCGTAACACGATTGGCACCTGTTGCCGCGTCGCAGCCAATGCAGCCAAGCCGGTTAAAGGCTGCGCACGCATGCCAGCCGTCGCATGAGACGTGACAGACTCTCCCCTTCGCTTTCGGGACTCAACACGATGCACTCTTTAAGTTCAACTTTCCGCGGCGGGCTTGCGTTGCTCGCGGCACTGCTGTTCAGCATGACCGGTGCCGCCCATGCAGCCACCTCCACCGACGCCATCATGCTGCCCCAAGCGCGGTTTGCCACCGGCGACAACGTCGCCTGGCGTGATCCGGATTTCGACGACAGCGGCTGGAAAGTGATCAACACCACGCAGTACTATGAAGCCCAGGGCTACGACGGCTACGACGGCTATTCCTGGTATCGCATCCACGTGACGATCCCCTCGACGCTCAAGGCCAGCAGTGACTGGCCCGAGCGGCTGCGGATCTATCTGTCGGCAATCGACGACACCGATGAGTCCTACTTCAACGGCGTGCGAATCGGCAAGACCGGGAGCATGCCCAGCGATCCTCAAGGGTACGAAAGTCGCTGGGAGACGCCTCGCGACTACGCGGTGGACTTGCGGGCCGGTGTCGTTCGCTGGGATCGCGACAACGTGATCGCGGTGCGCGTATATGACGGCGGTGGTGGTGGCGGCTTCTACAAGGACATGCCGTATCTGGCCATTCCACAACGGGTGGACGGCCTGCTCTTTGACGCGGATCTGGCGCACCACCACTTCCTTGCGAATGGACGCGTGCAGACCACGCTGAACGTGCGCAATCGCTACCCGGTGGTGCAACGCGGCGTGCTGCATGTCGAGGTGCGCGACCTGGTCACCGGGCGCGTGCTGCTGACGCGCCAACGCGCGCTCGTTATTGCTCCAGAGAAGAGTGTGTCGTCGCAGTGGACCTTTCCTGCACGGCCCGGGATCCAGGCCAGCTATCGCTTTGTGGACGCCAGGTCTGGCCGGGTTGCCACGGCCACTCACGACCTGCCCTACCGGCTCACGCCACCCGACGCGCCCACGCCCACCTTGCACGGCGCGCGGCTGCTGGGCGCGCGTCCCGGCACGCCGCTGTACTACAGGATTGCCGCTACCGGGCGTGCGCCGCTGCACTTCGAAGCACAGGGCCTGCCAGAGGGATTGACGTTGAACGCAGACAGCGGTGTCATCATGGGTACCACGCCTGCCGCAGGCAGCTACCCGGTGCAATTGCGCGTGCGCAATGCGCTGGGTAACGCCACGCGCGAGTGGACACTGGTGGCCGGCGAGCAACTCGCCTTGACGCCACCCATGGGCTGGAACAGTTGGAACGCCTACGGCTTGAACGTCAGCGACACGCTGGTGCGCAAGGCCGCGCAGGTTTTCATCGACAAGGGGCTGGCGGCCAAAGGCTGGAACGCGATCAATATCGACGATGGCTGGGAGGCTGCAGCGCGCCGCACCGATGGCGCGATCATGAGCAACGCACGTTTTCCCGACATGAAGGCGCTGGGCGATTTTCTTCATGAACGGGGATTGCGCTTTGGCATTTATTCTTCTCCCGGTGCGACCACTTGCGGGGGCTATCTGGGCTCGCTCGGCCATGAACTCCAGGACGCCGCAAGTTACGCAAGCTGGGGCGTGGATTACCTGAAGTACGACCTCTGCAGTTACTCGGCGAAGATGTCCAAATCTCCCTCACTGGAGGAGCACCAGAAGCCCTATCGCCTGATGGGCCAGGCGCTGCGCAACCAGGCGCGCAGCATCGTCTTCAGCCTTTGCCAGTATGGCGAGCAGCAGGTCTGGACCTGGGGTGCATCGGTGGGCGGTAGTGCCTGGCGCATGACTGGCGACATCGTCGACAACTGGAACAGCCTGTTGGAGACCGGTTTCTCGCAGGCGCCCTACACCGGCTTCGTGGCGCCCGGGCGCTGGAACGACCCCGACATGCTGGTGCTGGGACAAGTGGGGTGGGGCGACGCGCTGCACCCGTCGCGCCTGACGCCCGACGAGCAGTACAGCCACATCAGCCTGTGGAGCCTGCTGGCCGCACCGCTGCTGTTGGGCAACGACCTGCCAAGCCTGGACGAGTTCACACTCGGCCTTCTCACCAACCACGACGTCATCGCCATCAACCAGGACGCGCTGGGCAAGGCGGCACAGCGGGTGCTGAACCGGGACGGCTGGCAGGTGTGGGTGAAGGACCTGGAAGGCGGCGCCAAAGCGGTTGGCGTCTTCAACATGGGCGCCAGCTTGCGTTCGACCCAAGTCGAATCAAGCCTCTTCGGACGCGAGCGCCGATTCCGGTTGCGCGACGCGTGGCGCCAGCAAGACATGGGCGCTCGCTCTGACAGCATCGCAGCGACCGTGCCGGCGCACGGCGTGATGTTATTCGTGGTTCAGTAGTGGGCCGGTAGCACCAAACTCCGCACGGGGTTCGCTTTCATTCCTTTCGACCACCTGCACTACCCGCCGAATGGCGCGACACCCTTGAGTGGCACGGTGACCTGACCGACTATTGCCAGCGTTCAATCGTACGGGTCACCAAAGCGGTACATCACGTATCCAGAATCGGTGCGTGGCCGAGTATCGACTGGTTGGAATTGATGAGTGCTTGTGCGGGCCGGGTGCGCGCTGCGTCCGCAGGCCACTGCTCGGACCTCGAAGCCTGTAGGTACATACGCAACGCATTTTTCGTGACCATCTGCAATGGTCCGGATTGCAACGGGCTGTTGCCCTGTCGCACTTTGAGGTTGCCCTATACAGCTGCACTGTAATAGTTTTCCACTTCTTGCTGAAGCACACGCTCGTATCTGCGCTGCCATTCAATTCTGGTGCTGCCCGTGCGGCAGCAAGATCGTTCCCGATATCGTCGCTGGAGGCGGTTCTGATGGTCTTGGTGGGGGTCTCACGACGGTTCTGCTGGGTAACCTGATCCACCAGGACTACGCCAAGCGTCAGGCGCCGCCATCCGGCGCCAATAGAGACGCCGGCTGAGCCCGCTATAACTTAGCTGGCCAATTCCCGGTACAGCGCCAGGTATTTCTCCGCGCTTGCCGTCCAGCCAAAGTCCTGCTGCATGGCACGCCTGACCACTTCGGCCCATTCATCGGCACGCGCATACAGGGCGAAGGCTCGGCGCAGGGCGCGGCTGAACGCTTCGGCCGTGAAGTCATCGAACACAAAACCGTTGGCAGTTTGCGCGGCCAGGTCTTCGAGCGTGCAGTCGACGACGGTGTCGGCCAGACCACCGACGCGGCGCACCAGCGGCAGGCTGCCGTAGCTCAGGCCATACATCTGCGTCAGACCGCAGGGCTCGAAGCGTGAGGGCACGAGCGTCACGTCGGTGGCACCGAAGATGCGGTGCGCCAGTGCTTCGTCGTAGCCCAGACGCACGGCCACAGACTGCGGATGCTTGCGTGCTTGTTCGCGCAGCGCGGCCTCCAACCAACCTTCGCCGCTGCCCAGCACGACCAGTTGGCCGCCGCGCGAAAGCAGTTCGTCAATACCGGACAGCACCAGGTGCAAACCCTTTTGTTCCGTGAGGCGACTGACCACACCAAACAGCGGCGCCTGGCGTTTGACCGCCAGGCCCATCTCGGTCTGCAGCGCCTCTTTGCATCGCGCCTTGCCTGCAGGTTTGCTGGTGGAATAACCCGACGTAATCAGTTTGTCGGTGGCGGGATTCCACACGGAGGCATCGACTGCGTTCAGGATGCCCGAGAGCGCGCTGCGCCGCGCACGCAGCAATCCGTCCAGACCGCAACCCTGCTCGGGCGTCTGTATTTCCTGCGCGTAGGTGGGGCTGACGGTGGTGATGCGGTCGGCATAAAAGAGCCCCGCCTTCATGAAAGAAATCTGGCCGTAGAACTCCAACCCGTTGATCGAAAACGCGGCGTCGGGCAGCCCCAGTTCATGGAAGTGCTGGGGCGCAAAAACACCCTGATAGGCCAGGTTGTGCACGGTGTAGACGCTGGCCACACGCTGACGTTGGCGCTCGCGCGAGAACGCCAGATAGGCCGGTGCGAGCGCCGCGTGCCAGTCGTGGGCATGTACCACCTGCGGCGTCCATTGCGGGTCCAGACCCTGAGCCAATTGATCGGCCATCCAGCCGAGCAGCGCGAAGCGACGATAGTTGTCGGCATAGGGTTGACGCTGCGCGTCTTCGTACGGACTGCCGGCACGATGGTAGAGCGCGGGTGCATCGATCACGTAGGCATGCACATTCAACGTTGCCAATCGGCCGTGGCGCAGCGTCACCGTCTCGCCCCAGGGTGTTACCACCTGGCTCAGGACGGTCGCATCCGCAAGGCCCTGCAGTATCGACGCGAAGCCTGGCAACAGGACACGCACATCGCAGCCGACAGCAGTCAGCGCCGCGGGCAACGCACCGGCGATATCGGCGAGACCTCCGGTTTTGAGCAGCGGGAAAATCTCTGCGCTGACTTGAAGTACTTTCATGGGGCTGGCGCGCATCACAGTTTCTTCAGCATTTCTTTTGTGATCAGCACCACGCCTGTTTCAGTGCGCTCAAAGCGCTGCGCGTCCAACGCCGCATCCTCTCCCACCACCAAACCCTCGGGCAGCACGCAGTTGCGGTCCACCACCACGCGGCTCAACCGGCAATGGCGATTCAGAATCACGTTGGGCAACAGTACGGCCTGCTCCACATGGCAGAACGAGTGCACGCGAACTTCGGAGAACAGCACGGAATGCGCCACGTGCGAGCCGGACACAATGCAGCCGCCCGAGATCAGCGTGTTCACGGCCACGCCGGTGGCGCCGGTGGTGTCTGGAACAAACTTGGCCGGCGGAAGTTGGCGCTGATAGGTCCAGATCGGCCAGTCGGTGTCGTAAATGTCGAGTTCGGGCGAGGTCGATGCCAGATCCAGATTCGCGGCCCAGAAGGCGTCAATGGTTCCCACATCACGCCAATAGGGCTGCATGGTTTTCACGCGCGAGACACAGCTCATGCTGAAGGGATGAGCCAGCGCGCGACCTTCGGATACGCAGCGCGGAATCACGTCCTTGCCGAAGTCGTGGCTCGAATCGGGGTTCGCCAGGTCTTCTTCCAGCAGTTGGTAAAGGTACTCGGCATCGAACACGTAGATGCCCATGCTGGCCAGCGAAACATCCGTATGGCCCGGCATCGGTGGCGGGTTGGCGGGCTTCTCCAGAAACGCCGTGATCTTGCGCTCCGCGCCCAGGGCCATCACGCCAAAGGCACTGGCCTCGGCACGCGGCACCTCGATGCAACCCACGGTGCAACCGGCGCCATTTTCCACGTGGTCCCTGATCATGAGCGAGTAGTCCATCTTGTAGATGTGGTCGCCTGCCAGGATCACGATGTACTCGGGTCGGCTGGAACGGATGATGTCCAGGTTCTGGAAGATCGCGTCCGCGGTGCCGCGGTACCAGTGCTCCTCACCCGTGCGCTGTTGCGCCGGCAACAGGTCCACCATCTCATTGAGTTCGGCACGCAAGAAACTCCAGCCACGCTGCATGTGGCGCATGAGCGAATGCGACTTGTACTGCGTCACCACGGCCATGCGCCGGATGCCCGAGTTCAGGCAGTTGGACAACGCAAAGTCGATGATGCGGAACTTGCCGCCGAAGTACACCGCCGGCTTGGCGCGCTGATCGGTCAACTGCTTCAGGCGTGAACCCCGTCCTCCGGCCAGTACCAGAGCCACGGTGCGGCGCACCAACTGGTGCACCTGGAGATTGTTGCTGGTCCTGCGTTCAACGTTGCTTTGCATGTGTGTCTCCTTTTGTCGATGGGTCTCTGCCTGAGCGCATTTTGACCGCTGTGGCGTTCGCTTTTCAAAGCCCGGCGAATAAATAATTGCGAGCCCGATCCGGGTGCGAACGCAGGCAGTAGTACAGTGCGTGCTCACCATCAGGTCAGGAGCACAACATGGGTCAGATCATCGAGTTCAAGCGCCCCGACGGGGCATCAACGCGCGGCTATTTTTCAGACGCCGGCGCGGGCCGCCCCGGAGTCGTGGTGATTCAGGAATGGTGGGGCTTGAACGATCACATCAGCAGCATTGCCGACCGGTATGCAGCCGCCGGTTTCTCGGCCCTCGCGCCCGACCTTTACCGTGGCAGAGTGGCCAGCACGCCGGACGAAGCCAGCCACATGATGACGGGTCTGGATTTCGCCGATGCCACGCACCAGGATCTCGCCGGTGCGGTGAAGTTCCTGGGCGAGCGCTGCGGCAAAGTGGGCGTCACCGGTTTTTGCATGGGCGGTGCACTCACCATCGCCGCCGCCGTGCACGTTCCGGCATTGTCTGCCGCCGTGTGTTTTTACGGCATTCCGCCAGCCACATTTGCCGATCCGGCGCGCATCAGGATTCCTTTCCAGGGGCACTTTGCGAACCGCGACAAGCACTGGGGTCCGGAGCAGGTGGACGTACTGGAACAGGCCATGCGGGCGGCGGGCGCGGCTCCCGACATCCATCGTTACGAGGCCGAGCACGCGTTCTTCAACCAGACCCGCCCCGAAGTCTTTGATGCGGTTTGTGCCAAACTGGCCTGGGAGCGCAGCCTGGCTTTCTTCACGCGGCATTTGTGCGCGTAGTTGCACACTGGACGCTCGCCGGAGAGGTTCTGAGAGCGAATTCGTGATCAAGGTTGTCGATGCCTTTTCGTCCAGCTACGCCCAGGCTCGCGCCAGGTTTCTGGATGCCGCTTCCCATGCCGGGCTTGCAGTTGCCAGTTACCCGCACCCCTTGCCGGGACGCGATGGCGAAGTGCTGGCGCTGGATGTGGTACGGGACGGTGCTGCCGATGCCGACAAGTTGCTCATCGTCAGCAGTGCCTGCCACGGCGTTGAAGGCTATTGCGGTTCGGGCGTGCAGGTGTTTGCGCTGCACGACGAGGCGTTTCGGGCGCACTGCGCGGCAGCGGGCGTGGCCGTGCTGTACCTGCACGCGGTCAATCCCTACGGCTTCTCGCACACGCGCCGCGTGACACACGAAAACGTGGACCTGAACCGCAACTTCCAGGATTTCTCCCGACCCTTACCGGTGAACGAGGCCTACCGCAAGTTGCATGCGCTCCTGCTACCCGATAGATGGCCACCTGGCCCCATGAACGTGGCGGCGCTGGCGCTGCATATTGCGAGACACGGCATGAAGGCCCTGCAAGCGGCGGTGACGGGCGGGCAGTACGAGTTTGCGGGCGGTCTGTTCTATGGCGGGACGTCTCCGACGTGGAGTAACCGGACTTTGCGGCAAGCACTGCGCGACCATGCCGCGGGGCACCGCCGGTTGGCGTGGATCGACCTGCACACGGGACTGGGACCGAGTGGCCACGGCGAACGGGGTTATGCCGGCAAGAGTCAGGACCGGGCGGGGTTGGAAAGGGCTCGCCTATGGTGGGATGGGGCTGGCACGACCCCCGTGAAGTTACTTGACGACGGCTCGTCGGTGTCGGCCCCGCTGATGGGGCTGATGTGGTTTGCAATTTACGACGAGTGCCCTGACGCGGAGATCACCTCCCTGGGCATGGAATTCGGCACGCTGTCGACGATGCAGGTGCTGAAGGCGTTGCGTGCCGAGCAGTGGCTGTGCAATCACCCGCAGGCCGGTGCGGTGCAAGCCGCACAGATCAGGCAGGACCTTCGCGACGCGTTTTACGTCGACACGTTAGACTGGAAAGAGAAGGTCGTGAGGCAGGCACTTGAAGCCATGCTGCAGGCGTTCGGCGGCCACAGTCCGGCCATTTCAAACAACTAGAAAGAGAGAGACAACATGACCCTTGCAACCCATCCTGACCCGCAAAGAACGGCAGTTGCCGCGCCCACCATCACGCGCAACGTGGTAGTGGCAGCGGTGGCCGGCAACGCGCTGGAGTTCTATGACTTTGGCACCTACGCATTTTTTGCCGTGTTCATCGGCAAGGCTTTCTTCCCGGCGGCGTCCGACTTCACCAGCCTGCTGCTGTCGGTTACCGTGTTCGGTGTGGGCTTTGTGACGCGTCCGCTCGGAGGCATATTGATCGGCGCCTATGGCGACCGCGCCGGGCGCAAGCCAGCGATGATGCTGACCATTCTGTTGATCACGCTGGGGACACTGGGACTGGCGCTGACACCGACCTACGAGAGCATTGGCATGGCAGCACCTGTGCTGGTGGTGCTGTGCCGGCTGGTGCAGGGTTTGGCATTGGGCGGCGAAGTGGGGCCGTCGACATCTTTTCTTATCGAGATCGCGCCCCCGGAAAAGCGCGGCCTCTATGCCAGTTGGCAGTTCGCCAGCCAAGGCATGGCGGTATTGCTGGCTGGGCTGGCCGGCGTGTTGCTGAGCAAGCTGATGTCACCGGACGACCTGGCATCCTGGGGCTGGCGCATTCCGTTTGCAGCCGGCTTGTTGCTGGTACCGGTGGCGATTTACCTGCGTCGCCGTATGCCCGAAACCATGGAGCCCAAAGCCAGGAGCGGCGGCAATGGGGGGCCGGGCCTGATGCAACAGTTGCGCCAGAACGCGCGCGTCATCACGCTCGCGATACTGGTGGTGCTCGGCGGCACCGTGCCAACCTACGTCTGCATGTACATGACCACTTATGCCATCAAGACCCTGCAATTCCCGCTCACCACCGCCTTGGCGGCGACGGTGGCACTGGGCGTTTCGACCGTCATCTTTTCGCTCGTCGGTGGCTGGCTCGCCGACCGCTTCGGGCGCAAGCCGGTGATGCTGATCCCGCGCATTCTGGCGGTGCTGGTGGCCTACCCGGCTTTCTTGCTGCTGCTCGAAACCCGAACCCCGACCGTGCTGATGGGGGTGACGTTCCTGCTCGCGGCATTGACCTTCATCAGTGCAGCGGCATCGCTGGTGAGCATCCCTGAATTGCTGCCGATCGGCATTCGTTCCACCGGCCTGTCGATTGCCTACGCCGTCGGGGTGGCCTTGTTCGGGGGTTCAACCCAACTCGTCGTCACCTGGCTCATTGGCGTGACAGGAAACCCGTTGGCGCCGGCATGGTACCTGGTGGGCACCGGCATCATCAGCGCATTGGCGATGCTGGCGTTGCCCGAGACCCGGGGTCGGGAGGTCAAGGCATAGTGCAGGCCGTCGTAGTGCCTGCCTGTTCAGGCAGCATGCATGCGCTGAAACAGACCGCCGGGAAGGCGTGATATTTCGCCACCGAGTTCCAGTTCGAGCAACTGAACCTGCAGCCCGGCCGCATCGATGCCGGTGCGTGCCACCAGTGCATCCAGACTGACCGGGTCGTGGCCAATTGCGTCCAGCAGAAGGCCGCCCTGCGCAGCGAAGTTGTCTGAGGTGGCCGCATCCGGGTTCGTGCTGGCACCCGTGGTATGGCTGAACTGTGGCAGCTCTTCCAGAATGTCCTGCGCCGTCTCCACCAACTTGGCACCTTCGCGAATCAGCACATGGCAGCCGCGAGATTGCGGCGCGTGGATGGACCCGGGTATGGCAAACACTTCCTTTCCCTGCTCGGCTGCCAAACGCGCCGTGATCAGCGAACCCGATTTCAGCGCAGCCTCGACCACCAGCGCGCCCAGCGACAGACCCGCGATGATGCGGTTGCGCTTGGGAAAGTTGGCGGCCAGGGGAGGCGTTCCCAGCGGATATTCACTGATGAGCAAACCGCGCTGCGCGATGCGGTGTGCCAGGTCCAGATGTTTCCCCGGATAGACCCGGTCCAGCCCGGTACCGACGACGGCGATGGTGGCCCAGGGGCCGGCGGCATGCGGCTCTGCGGCCAGCGCTCCCTCGTGCGCGGCGCCATCCACACCCAGCGCCAGGCCGGAAACCACGGTCAGCCCGGCATTCGCGCAGGCGAGTGAAAAATTTCGGGCGTTGACCTGTCCTTGTGGCGTGGGATTTCGGCTGCCGACGATGGCCAGACAGTTTGCGAAGGGATCGGCGAGCGGCCCACTCAACTGCCCCATCAGATACAGCAGCAGCGGCGGGTCTTCGATATCCAGCAGACTGGCCGGGTAGAGCGCATCGCCCAGGACCAGCACACGACGCTGGATGCGTGCCACCTCTTCGGCCTGCAGCCAATCCCAGGTCCGCGCCACGAGGTCCGGCCACTCGGGCGGTTCCGCCAACAGGGAGTCGGCCTGCGCTGCACTCACGACTTGCCGCAATGCCAGCCGCGTTTGGGAAAACACCTCGCGCGGCAGACCGAACGCGGCCAGTAATCTGGCACCGCTAGCGTTGCCTACACCGGGGGTGAGCGTCAGTCTAAGCCAGCCAGCAAGTTCGTCGCGTTCCATGGTACGCGACGCCACAGCGTTACCTCGGGTTCGTCACGCGGTCGCCCACCTTTACGCCGTCGACGATTTCCAGAATCAGGGCGTAGGAGAGCTTTTCGAAGGGGCGAAACACCATCAGCAGGCCGTTGCGTTCGTTTGGAATCTTGACGTTCGATTTGGCAGGGTCTGTCTGATCCTTCACGGTCGGGCCGTCCTTGAGGATGGCCAGCACGTCGCCCGACTTCAAGCCGTCGCTGGTGCCTCTGCTAAGCACGACCACCTGATTCTGTGCGGCGTTGGTCACGCCCTCGCCGTACACCGAAATGATCCGTCCTTCGATCCGCACTTGCGGTGCACTTGGCACAAAGCTGCGGATCTGGCGTTCGGGCTCAGCGGTCAGCCGGTCCCCCACGCGCATTTCTTCTTTGGTCTCGACAATGTCTACGGATGCGGCCGTTGGCAGCCCGGCGTTCTCGCCCTCTGACTTGCCGCCTCCGCCCAGCAGGCGCGCCACCCAAGTTGTTCCCGCCGCGCCTGTGTTTGCCACAGGCGCGATCTCGCCTCGCACCAGCAGCGCCTTGCCCACGTAGGGCGCCTCATAGCCGAGTACGGCATGGGTATCGGGATCAAATAGCGGCTTGGGATTGCGGAACACCCTGAATGTCGGTTCCGGTCCGGTGTCGGGTTCAGTCACCGGAGAACCCGCCGGACCCCGGATATATGCGCGGTCCCCTCGACTCAGCAACACCCGTCCCTCCTGGGTGGCGACGATGCGTGGTGACAACAGGAGTTCATCTTCGCTGACGATGTTGGGCTCCACCAGAAACGGCTCGATCAGGTGCGGCTCCAGGGTCGGTAACGCACCCGCGCTCAGGGTTTCGAACCGTGTGCGCGGCGAGATGCGCACCGTTGCTGTGGGCGCGCCGTCACCAACCGGTTCCGGCGAGCGCGTCGTCAAGGTGGCAACCCCATTCTTCTTTTCCAGAAAAAGCTGCTGCCCCGGATAGATCAGATGCGGATTGGCAATCTCCGCCAGATTCATGCCCCAGAGTTCGGGCCAGCGCCAGGGGGACTTCAGAAACAGGCGCGATATGGCCCAAAGGGTATCGCCAGCCTTCACGGTATAGCTGTCGGGCGCGTTGGGCGCCAGTTCGCTCAAGGGTACGCCCGCTTGCGCCACCTGGGTGGCAATGGCCTTTTGGCCGTCCGTAATGGGAAAATTCTGCGCCTGGGCGTTGCCCACCAGCGTCCAGCTTGCAATGGCGACGGCAATGCTGAGAAAGGCTGTGCCAGTTTTTGAAAGAGTGATGTCGTGCATGTCTTGCTGCATTGCGAAAAGCCTCCCAGGGCCAGTTGCCGGTCAGCCTGTTGCAGAGCCAAAAACCGGTCGGGGAACTTGATAAATCACGTGCGATTCTGCACTCAAGCCCTTGATTGAGCAACGATAATTGACTTTGGTCTGTAACGAAAAAACAAAAAGTCGCGAAAATAGCGACAACTAAGCCCGCAATCCCATGGCCCTCATACCCATTCTTCTTTACCCCGACCCCAGGTTGCACAAGGTGGCCAAGCCGGTGCAGACGGTGGACAGCCGCATCCACAAGCTGGTCGATGACATGCTTGAGACCATGTACGAAGCCAATGGCATCGGACTGGCGGCCAGCCAGGTGGACGTGCATGAGCGTCTGATCGTGATCGATGTATCGCAGGAACGCGACCAGCCACTGGTGCTGATCAATCCCGAGATCGTCTGGTCCAGTGAGGACAAGCTCCTGAACGAAGAAGGCTGCCTGTCAGTGCCCGGAATCTATGACGGCGTGGAGCGCGCAAAGTCCATCAAGGCCACTGCAACTGACCGTAGCGGCGAGCGCCGCAACATTGATGCAGAAGGCTTGTTGGCGGTCTGCATTCAGCACGAGATGGATCACCTGCTGGGCAAGGTGTTTGTGCAATACCTGTCGCCACTCAAGCGCAACCGCATCAAGACCAAGATGCTCAAGTTGGCGCGAGAGGAATCGCGTTGAGACTGGCCTTTGCCGGTACACCGGAATTTGCCCGTGCTGCGCTTGCAGCATTGCACGCGGCAGGACACGACATTGCCCTGGTGTTGACGCAGCCGGATCGGCCTGCAGGTCGCGGCATGAAGTTGCAGACCGCACCGGTGAAACAGTTCGCGCTGGAGCATTCGCTGGCGCTGGCACAGCCCAGAAGCCTTCGGCTTGACGGCAAGTATCCTGACGACGCTGCGACGGCGCAACTGGCACTGCTGGCGGCGCGGCCGGAGGTGATGGTGGTGGCGGCGTACGGCCTGATCCTGCCGCAATGGGTGCTGGATCTGCCGAATCTCGGTTGCCTGAATATTCATGCATCCCTGCTGCCGCGCTGGCGCGGCGCAGCGCCCATCCAACGCGCGATCGAAGCCGGCGACGAGCAAACCGGTATCACGCTCATGCAGATGGATGCCGGGTTGGACACGGGCGACATGCTGGCAGTTGAAGCGGTTCCGATCTTGTCAACGCATACAACCGGCAGTCTGCACGACGCCTTGGCCGAACTCGGCGCGACCATGATTGTGCGTGCCCTGGCTCAGATGGAAACTGGCCAGCGCTTGACCGCGGTGCGCCAGCCCGAAGCGGGCATCTGCTACGCGCACAAGATCGAAAAACACGAAGCCGTGCTGGACTGGAATCACCCCCCCGAACTCATCGTACGCCGCATCCACGCCTTCAATCCTTTCCCCGGTGCGAGCACCACGATGCGGGGCGAAACGGTGAAGGTCTGGGAGGCGACAGTGCAGCCCCTGGCGCAAGGAACAGCGACCACGGGCACAGTACTGCAAGCGGACATCGACGGCTTCGTGGTGCGTGCCGGGGAGGGCGGTGTGAAGCTCACACAACTGCAACGACAAGGCGGAAAGCGTCTCGGCGCAGCGGAGTTTCTGCGCGGCTTTACATTGCCGGCCGGAACCGTGCTGGGCACGACATGACGAGGTTGCGCCGCCTGCTTCAGCATCCCGAGTTTGCGCGCGGAGCACGCGAAATGTCGCTGGTCTCTCCCGGACTGGCGGCCTGGGGCCTCATGACGGGTGTGGCCATGGTCAATTCGGGCATGAGCGTGGTTGAGTCCATCGCCATGACGCTGCTGGTGTTTGCCGGCAGCTCGCAACTTGCGGCGATTCCGCTTCTGGCCGCGGGCGCTCCCGCCTTGGTGATTCTTGCGACGGCATTTTGCGTGAACCTGCGCTTTGTCGTTTTCAGCGCCCACATGCGGCCCTACCTCATGCACCTCAACCTGTGGCAGCGGCTGTGCACGGGTTATCTGACGGCCGACCTGAGTTATGTGTTATTCACGCGGCGCTACCCGCACCCGGCGGCGGACGGACAAGGCCGCAGCGAGCAGTTGGCTTATCTGTATGGCGGTCTGGCGTTCAACTGGATCAGTTGGCAATCTGCGAGCCTGCTGGGCATCGCGCTGGCACATTCGGTTCCGGTCAAATGGGGCTTGGGCTTTGCCGGCATCCTGGCGCTGCTGGGCGTGGCCAGTTCACTCGCATCCAGTCGCTTGCGCATGGTGTCGGCTGGCGTGGCCGGTGCGGCGGCGGTGGCCGCGTTTGCACTGCCGTTTCACCTGAACATCGTGGTCGCCATTGCAGCGGCGGTGGCGCTGTGTCTGATGGCAGAAACCACGGTCCGCGCGGCACGCGGCGAAGCATGAACCACTCCGAATTCTGGTCCTTCGGTGTGATCGTGGGCATGGCTGCAGTGACGGTGCTGACACGCTGCTTCTTCTTCCTGTCCAGCAGCGACTGGTCTTTGCCGCACTGGGCCCAACGCGGATTGCAGTACGCGCCCATCGCTGCCCTGTCGGCTGTCATCGTGCCCGAAATCGTGATGGCACAAGGTGCCCTGATTTCCACCTGGCAGGATGCGCGCCTGTTTGCAGCAGGCGCGGGAATTGCGTTTTACTTCTGGCGCAAGGGCGCAGGACAAGCGGTGCTCGGGACCATTCTGGTTGGCATGGCGGTGTACCTGCCGCTGCATCTGGCGCTGGGCTGGTAACCCCGGCGTTCAGCTTGTTGCAGCCATGTAACCGGTTTCGTGTGAAAATTGGCGGTTAAGCGAAACAAAATAACCAGGAGACCGCTCATGACCCGTCGCGCCACCAAGATTGTCGCCACCCTCGGCCCCGCCTCCAGCGATCCCGCGATGCTGGAGCAGTTGATCCGCGCCGGCGTGGACGTGGTGCGCATGAATTTCAGCCACGGCACAGCCCAGGACCACATCGACCGTGCCACACTGGTACGCGCTGCAGCGACGCGGGCCGGACGTGAAGTGGCCATCATGGCGGACCTGCAGGGCCCCAAGATCCGCGTGGGCAAGTTTGCCGATGGCAAGGTCATGCTTGAGGCAGGACAGAAGTTTGTGCTTGACGCGGCACGCACCGAGTTGGGCGATATTGACGCCGTGGGTCTGGACTACAAGACGCTGCCGAGCGAAGTCAAGGCGGGTGACGTGCTGCTGCTCAACGACGGTCTGATCGTGATCACGGTCGATTCGGTCAAAGGCGCGGCCGTGTTCACCACGGTCAAGGTCGGCGGGGTGTTGTCCAACAACAAGGGCATCAACAAACAGGGCGGCGGCCTCACGGCGCCGGCGCTCACGGCCAAGGACATGGACGACATCAAGACCGCCATGTCGTTCCAGGCCGACTACGTGGCAGTGAGCTTTCCAAAGAATGCCACCGACATGGAAATGGCGCGCCAGTTGTGCAACGTTGCGGGCGCCGATTTCAACCACAAGCCGGGCCTGATCGCCAAGATCGAGCGCGCCGAGGCGATCCCAAAACTTGAAGAGATCCTGCTGGCCAGCGACGGCATCATGGTCGCGCGCGGCGACTTGGCCGTGGAAGTCGGCAACGCGGTCGTGCCGGCGCTGCAAAAACGCATGATCAAGCTGGCGCGTGAGCACGACCGGTTCGTGATCACCGCCACACAGATGATGGAATCAATGATCGCCAATCCGGTGCCGACGCGGGCCGAAGTCAGCGACGTAGCCAACGCCGTGCTCGATGGCACGGACGCGGTGATGCTTTCGGCCGAAACGGCCGCTGGCAAATATCCACTGGAGACGGTGTTGGAGATGGCCAAGATCTGCGAGGCCGCGGAAGCCGCGGAAGAGTTGACGCTGGACGCCGACTTCAGCGGCCGGGCCTTCAGCCGCATCGACCAGGCGATCGCGCTGGGCGCGCTGTTCACGGCACACCACCTGGGCGCCAAGGCCATCGTCGCGCTCACCGACAGCGGCTCCACGCCCTTGTGGATGAGCCGCTATCTGATTCATGTGCCGATCTACGCCCTGACCTCGAACCTCTCGACGCAGCGCCGCATGACGTTGTACCGCAATGTGCACGCGCTGCTGATGGACACCAGCGCCGTACGCGATACGGCCTTGACTCAGGCCGAACGCCACATCAAGAGTCTGGGCGTGGTGCAGGCGGGCGACGTCTATGCCATCACCTGCGGCGAACCCATGGGGGCGCCCGGTGGCACCAATATGCTGAAGATCTGCCGCGTGCACTAAAGCACCGCGATCCATTCGGACTGCGCACACTATCCAGGCGGGCTGTCCGCGCGTCCAGCCATAGCCCGTAAAATTGTCAGGTTCCCCAAGCGCTTTTTCTAACTTCTTTCTAAAGGTTTCATCATGGCTCTCGTCTCTATGCGCGAACTGCTGGATCATGCCGCTGTCAACGGCTACGGCATCCCGGCTTTCAACGTCAACAACCTGGAGCAGGTCCAGGCCGTCATGTCGGCAGCCGATGAAGTCGGTGCACCGGTCATCCTGCAAGCCAGCGCCGGCGCACGCAAATACGCGGGCGAAGCCTTCATCAAGCATCTGATTCAGGCGGCCATCGAAAGCTATCCGCACATCCCTCTGGTGATGCACCAAGACCACGGTCAGAACCCGGACGTCTGTCAGGGCGCGATCAACCTGGGCTTCTCTTCCGTCATGATGGACGGAAGCCTGGAAGCTGACGGCAAGACCATCGCCAGCTATGAGTACAACGTGGAGGTCACGCGCAAGGTGGTGGCGATGGCGCACGCGACGGGCGTCACCGTGGAAGGTGAACTGGGCTGCCTGGGTTCGCTCGAAACCATGAAGGGCGACAAGGAAGACGGCCACGGCACCGATGCCACCATGACGCGCGAGCAGTTGCTCACCAACCCCGAGCAGGCTGCAGACTTCGTCAAGCGCACACAACTGGACGCCCTGGCTATCGCCATCGGCACGAGTCACGGCGCCTACAAGTTCACGCGCAAGCCCACAGGAGACATCCTGGCGATCGACCGCGTCAAGGAAATCAACCGCCGCATTCCCAATACGCATCTGGTAATGCATGGCTCCAGCAGCGTGCCGCAGGAATCGCTGGCCATCATCCGCCAGTTTGGTGGCAACATGAAGGAAACCTACGGCGTGCCGGTGGAAGAGATCCAGAGGGCGATCCAGTTCGGCGTGCGCAAGATCAACATTGACACCGACATCCGACTGGCCATGACTGCGGCCGTGCGCAAGTTTCTGTTTGAAAATCCTGAAAAGTTCGACGCTCGCGACTGGCTCAAGCCTGCGCGTGAAGCTGCCAAGGCGCTGTGCAAACAGCGCTACATCGAATTCGGCTGCGAAGGTCAGGGCGCCAAGATCAAGGGCAACAGCCTGCAGGTTGTGGCTCAACGCTACGCCCGGGGCGAGCTGGCGCAATTGGTGAAATAGGCTCTGCAGCGGGTCCAGCCCCGCGAAGGGGGACAACGCTGTTGCGATAATCAAGGCCCGCTGCTGATCCAGCGGGCCTTTTTCATTGCTGCGCCCACCCGCCACATCCACAACGCCGCCTGTCATGACTTCTGCCCTGCACACCTCGACCCTCACTTCCCTTCCCTTGCTGGCTCGCGGCAAGGTGCGCGACAACTACGCCGTGGGCAATGATCGACTCCTGATGGTGGCCAGCGACCGCCTCAGCGCGTTCGACGTGATCATGGGCGAGCCCATTCCAGGCAAGGGCGCGTTGCTCACCCAGATGGCGCTGTTCTGGTTCGACAAGCTCCAGGGCCTGTGCCCGAACCACCTCACCGGCGAGGCACCCGAGAGCGTGGTGAGCCGGGCCGATCTGCCGCAGGTGCGGGGCCGCTCCATGCTGGTGAAGCGCCTGAAGCCCATCCCCGTGGAAGCGGTGGTACGAGGTTATCTGGCGGGCAGCGGCTGGAAGGAATATCAGCAGAGCCAGTCGGTGTGCGGCGTGAAGCTACCCGCCGGATTGAAGAACGCGAGCAAGCTGCCCGAACCCATCTTCACACCCGCGGCCAAGGCTGAGATGGGTGAGCACGACGAGAACATCAACTACGAGCAGGTCGAGAATATTGTGGGCCCGGAACTGGCCGCGACGATCCGGCATTTGAGTATTGCGATCTACAAGGCGGCCGCCGAGATCGCCCTGACCAAGGGCATCATCATCGCCGATACCAAGTTTGAATTCGGCCTGGACGGCAACGGCACATTGACCTTGATGGACGAAGTGCTGACACCCGACTCGTCACGCTTCTGGCCGGCAGAGAGCTACGTCGAAGGCAGCAACCCGCCCAGCTTTGACAAGCAGTTCGTGCGCGACTGGCTGGAGACTCAGACCTGGGACAAGACCCCGCCGGCACCGCGCCTGCCCGCCGAGGTGGTGGTGAAAACGGCCGCCAAATACCAGGAAGCGTGGCAGCGGTTGACTGGCGCTTAGCCGGTCCCCGGTCATACGCGGCCCTGACATCGGGCTGACCTGGCAGGTCGAACCTGGCGTCACGCATCAGGCCAGGTTGCGAATGTTTTTTGCCCGCCGGATGTCTTGTTGTTCGGCCACAATTCGTTTACACCCGTAGCTGTTACTGCATCTTTTGCGAGGTCTTTGCGAAGAAGGAGCAGGCACCCAAGCTGGAGTATGTATGCACCACCTGAACGCCGCCCGCTGGGCAGCCTTGAACCCGCAATTGGACGAGCTGCTGACGCTGCCCCCGCTGGAGCAGGCGCGCCGACTGGATGCCCTGGCTGCCAACGATCCGGCAACGGCCGGGCAGTTGCGCGCGCTGCTGGATGCGCGTGATGCGGCCAGCCGCGTCGATTTCCTGGGCGGTGTGGCGCACGATCCACTGATGGGTCAGGCCGAGGCAGCGGGCGATGTGCTCGGCTCCTGGACGCTGGTGGAGCCCATCGGACAGGGTGGCATGGGGAACGTCTGGCGTGCGCGCCGATCGGATGGTCGGTTCGAAGGCGAGGCAGCCATCAAGTTACTGCGCTCCGGGTTCGTTGACAGTGTTGCGCGGGAGCGTTTTCGGCGTGAAGGTGCGCTGCTCGCGAAACTGCATCACCATGGCATCGCCCAGCTGCTCGACGCGGGCATCACCACCAGAGGCCAACCCTATCTGGTGCTTGAGCTGATACGAGGAGAGCGCATCGACAGGTGGTGCGAGCAACGGGCTTTGGGAATTCGCGCGCGCATTGCTCTCTTCGGACAAGTCCTTGAAGCAGTCGCGGCGGCGCACTCGCAGTTGGTGATCCACCGCGACCTCAAGCCCTCCAACATCTTGATCGATGCCAGTGGCAGGGTGAAGCTGCTGGATTTTGGTATCGCGCAGTTGGTTGACAACGAGGCCGGTCCAGGGCTCACGCGAGAAGGGGCGCTGGCACTCACACCGGAGTATGCTGCGCCGGAGCAGTTCAGTGGCGACTCCCTGAGTATGGCGACCGACGTCTATGGCCTGGGTGTCGTGCTGTTCGAGTTGTTGACGGGCGTTCACCCCAACGGATTGACCCAAGGCAGTGCTCTGGAGTACATGCGATGCGCCGCAGAGGGCAACTTCAAGCTGGCCAGCGAGCGACCCGGCGTAAACCGCAAGCTGCTGCGCGGTGATCTGGACAACATATTGCGCAAGGCGCTTCAGTCCGAGTCCGGGGATCGTTACAGTTCGGTGCTGCAATTTGCCGAAGATCTGCGCCGCCATCTGGCGTACGAACCCATTTCAGCGCGACCCGATTCGTTGACTTATCGAATTGGCAGATTCGTCCAGCGACACAAGCTGGGCGTCGCTGGAACGGCCTTGTTTTCCGTGGCCGTTGCTGCTGGCGCCATCGGCACGGTGTCCGAGTCACGGCGTGCCGAGGCCGAGTCGGTGATCGCCCGTGCGGAACGAACCAAAGCATTGGAAGCTGCAGCGGAGTCTGCCTTGCAGCGCAATATCGCACAACAGCAGTCCGCAGCGGCAAATCGTGCCGCGCAGCGCGCAGCCGAGTCTGCCGCTGCTGCCCAGGCTGCCGCGATAACTGCTGATATCGAACGACAACGTGCGACGCAGATGCTGGCACGCAGCGTGAATGCGGAATACTTCAACAACGACTTGCTGATGCACTCCGCCAATGCCGGTCGGTCGCTGGACTTCAAGGCAATATTGGCGCAGGGTGAGTTTCTGGCGACGCGTGAAAACAGCAACCCGCGGTATCAGGCCAGCGCACTTCTGACGCTGGTCGAGTTCTACAACTCAACGGGCGATGGGGCAAAGGGAACTGAGCTCGCAACCCGTGCGATCCGCAGTGCCGAGACGGCTCAGGATCACGCACTCGCGCTCCACGCACACTGCGCCCTCGGGCGCTCGTTGGTGATCGACGAAAAGATCAGTGAGGGTCGCGTTGAGATAGAGAATGCCCTGCACGCCGCAGGCGGTGATGCGCAAATCAAGACCTACTGTTTGGAGAGTTTGGCCGACGTGGCCATGCGTTTGCGGGATGGAACCCGCATGCTCGAATATGCCAATCAGGCTTTGGCCTCTTCCAGGACAATACCTGTTCAATCACCCGCGCAGTCAGCATCCCTGCTGATATCAATTGCTGATGCCCATCGGCTGTTGCACCATACGCGGGAAGCTGAACAGAACTATTCGGCAGCCTTTGATGCGCTCAACCGCGCGGGCGTGGGCGAAGGCTGGGAAGCTGCCGACCTGCTTACCAACTGGGCTGCTTTCACCTCCGGAACGGGTCAACAACTTCGCACGCTGGCGCTGGCGGAAAAGGCCATGGCCATTGCAGGCGGCAACGCGGGCGCTGACAATCTGAATCCGTCACTACTGTTAACCCGTTGCAGAACCTTGACCACTTTGAATCGACTCGATGAAGCGTGGCAGGCCACAGAACGTGCAAGCGAACGCGCCAAAGCCGTTGGGAACCGCCAGGTGCAGGCATTGGCCGAACAAGCCTTCAGCCGCATAAGCATGCTTCAGGGCCGATTTGCCGATGCGTGGCAACACGCCGATAAATTCAGTGAATTGGTGGGTGCTATTCCACCAAACTCCCTTCCAGCGCTGGCGGTGCAATTTTCCCGCGCCAGGATTCAGCAGGCACAGGGCTTGAATGACGACGCCCTGAAAACGCTGGACAGTATTCGCCAGCAGTTGGATACGCTGTCGACCAAGAAGGGACAAAATCAAGGTGTCGTGCCCTTGGTGTGGCAAAACTGGCTGGAGCTGCACGCTGACCTGCTCGGAGCAACGGGACACGCCCAGACTGCAATTTCGGAAGCACAGGAGGCCATCCGGATTGCGCGAAGCCTGCAAAGCGCGGGAGCAGCCTCAGCCGATACGGGAACGTCAATGCTCGTGCTGGCGCAGCTTCAACTCACGGCGGCGGACAGGTCAACAGCAGCAGGTACGGCTGCCGATGCTGCATCCATACTGGCAGCGTCTCTCGGGCCCGATCATCCGAAGACAATCGCGGCGCGCGAGTTGGTGCGCAACGCCACTTCGCCGGTACTGCAATAGGGCCAGTGCTTTTCAGCATCACCCTGGCACGCTCCCCTTTCGGGAGCTGTCCTTGGACGTCAGCGTTAACCGGGTGCCGGGACGCGGCCAGCCGGTTCAAGCCAGACGCTGGCGCAAAACCATTAGGAATCCCATCACCATGAATGTTGATATATGAACTTATATTGACAATTTAAACGTGCATTGATATCGTGAAAAGGAGGCGATGGACAGCTGGCTTGAAGCCGCATGGAGGGTTTCCTTTCATGATCCGCTGACTATCGTTACTGTCGCTCGGTGTCGCCAAAGTACGGGGACTTCAGGCTGAGTATCTTTTTCAGACACTACCCATTTTTTCGGTGTACTGAGCTTCGACATAGAGTTGACAACGAGATTCAACATTGGATTGACGCGTTGCTGGAGCTGCCCCACGATCGACTGGCTGAGCTGCCCGAGGAGTCAACCGAGACCGTTGAGATCGCAGGAAGATCGGTGCGAATGACGGTTTTGCGCGAGCCACTTATTGACGGCAGCGTGTTATACGCTGTTTGCGCCAATCCACCCGCGCGTTTCAAACCCGCCAGCCGGTGCGCAGCGCGCGGCTTTGTTGTCGATCCGGTCGGCAAACGATCCCACTTGGCCGAACCCGTTTTGCGGATCTACGTCTGAAAAGTGGCGCTTGGTTTCGGAGGTCAAAGCGCCAAGCGGGTCCTGGGGACGAGTCAATTGCAAGGCCAGACTCATTCTGGCAGACGCCGAGATAAATAGTCTTCAAGATCACCGCGCCATCTGCCGAAAACAGGGGACGGGCTGACTCCTGTGGCATAACTCACAGTGGCGGGTCTGGGGAGTATTGATATGTCTATTGGAGCAGTGGCCTCGGCCAGCGCCGGCGTCTATCAGGCGCCGGCTTACGCACCCATGACCGCGGCTACGGCAGCGCCGACAAACGCCGCGCACGGGACGGATAACGATCGCGATGACGCGCCTCGCGCGGGGCAGAACTCGCTGGTGAGCGCCATGATGGCGGCATTGCAGGCCTTGGGTGTTGGGCAGGGGGCCGTCAATGCACCGACTGCGACTGCAACTGCGCCCGCTGCCCCGCCAGCGGTGGCGCCAGTAACGGCTCCCGCGACGGGTGCAGCAAACGCTGTGACCCCACCCGCGACGCCCGATGTGACGGCCAGCGCTGATGCCATCAAGCAGGCGGTGCAAGACTTTGCCCATGCGCTTTTTGATGCCTTGCATCATGCCGGTCGCGGCGACCATGCCCATCATCTCGATGAGAACAGCCACGGTGGCGAACGCCAGAACAGCCGGGTCCATGGCTACGATGGCTTTTCGCAGCGCCTGCAGAAGCTGGCGTTGTCGCTGGGGGCAGCAGCCGCAGTGCCAGCGGACGCAAGCGCTGGCGCCAGTGGCCCCGCTCCGGCCGCACCCGGCCGTGCTGCAACGCGTCTGCTGGATGCCTTCACTAAGCTGATGGGGCTGCTGCAGCCCCCGACTTCCGTGGCGCCGCCGGTAGCACCTGCCACACCTGCCACACCTGCCACACCTGCCACACCTGCCACACCTGCCGCGCCTGCCGCGCCCGTCGACGCTGTTGTGGTCGCACCGGCAGCATCCTCGGGCGCCACCTCTGTGGCCGATAAGCTCAAGCAGTTTCTGCTCGCCATGGCACAAGCGCTGCGGCCGTCCTCCTCCCACCCGCCACCCAACGCCGTGGGATCGTTGGTCAACGCCACGGCTTGACGCCAGTTATTTCCCGCGTGCGAGGGGTCAGGAAACCTGCTGCAACCCATCAGGCGCAGCAGGCTTCCCGTCATTGACTTGTTCGGCCGGCACGTACCCCAGAACATAGAACTCCCGCGCGAACACCGGCCGCTCGGCGACGCCGGGCCTCGTCACCTGGCCGATGGGCGAACTGTCGGTGATATTGAAGTCGGCAAAGTGGCGTTCGTACTCACGCACGATGAGGCGACGGCGCTGGCCTTGCTGTGTGGGAGGCACGAGCATGCGGCCCGAAAACAGCAGGTCGTTGCGCAGCAAGTGCAGGCTTTGCAATCCGGCGTTGAAGATGTCCGACGAGATGATCGCCGAAGGCAGCGCGGCGCTTTGGCTCCCGGCCTTCTGACCTGGGGCGCTCTTCTCCTCCATTGCACGCTGAACGGTGATCAGCGGAGCCGTCTGGCCAGGCACGGCGTCGCCACTGAGCGGCGTGATCGTGGTCACATCTACCCAGTCGAGATCGGTGTCCAGGCCGCTGCTCTGCTGTTGCACCACCATCTCGATGCGGTTGTGGCCACGGTCGTAGCCAAGCAGGTGGCCGAAAGCATCGGACAAGCCCGCAGGGGCATCAAGACGCCCCGTGAGTTCGCCACGCGCCGAGGCCGAGCCGAACTCCGGTGCAGCGCCGAACACTTGAAGGTTCATAAGGTTGCGTTCAATGTGTGTGAGGTGCAGTTCACGCGTGGGCAGCAGTTGCGCGTATTGGGTGTGCGCCACCGGCGAAAGTGCGCAACCGCCGACGGAATAGGGTTGCACTCGCACCAGCGCCAGGCGCACGAAGGGGTTGTAGCTTGCGCCCGCGTCGATCTCGATGTCGGCGAACCAAAGGCGGCGTTGAAAGTCGTAGTGCACGCGGTGGGCAGCGATTTCCATGTTGCCGTTGGCTTCCGGCAGCGTGAAGCTGTAGCTTGCCACCCTCGCAGCAAATGCGCTGGCGTGCATCACATTGCGCGGCAAACTACTCCCCAAGATGGGGTCCTGCCCCCACTGTGACACCAAGCCGATCAGTTCGTCGGGCAGATCGGTAAAGGCTTGTTCCGTCGGGTTCGATGACCCCACCACAACGCCGAGCAACTCGCCTTCACCGCTTGAAAACCACGGTCGTTCCAGGTACACACGCAAGCCGTTGCCGCGGCGAATGCTGACGGCATCTTGCCCGTTAGCGCTTGCCGTCTCGCTCCAGCGAAAGGTGGGTACCACGTAGGCAATCTTGGGGACATCGGGTCGGCGGCTGCCGGGAACGATGATGCCGGGTTGCGGCGGCAGGGCATTGGGCAGCAATGGGGCGCCCAGCTCGGCGTCCACAGGAATGGGCGTGGGGGCGATGTCGGGGTCGGGGTATTGGTTCCCATAGGTTGAGGGCAAGGCAAGCACATGGCCTTCATACACCGGCCCCACGCGCACCAGACTGTTGCTGTCTGCAGTGATGGCCGGGGGCAGGTACTCGCGAAAGCGCGTGCTGGCGCGCAACTGGTAGCGCACGAGCCTGAACTTGTGGTCGCCAAACTCATGACGAATGTGCGCGAGCGCCGCCTCGGCGTTGCCGCGGCCCATGTCTTCAAACACCACGCCGCTGGCAGGCTCCTGGCTTTGCAGTGGTGGCGATGCAATGCCCACCTCGGGAAGTTGCGCGGTGAAGCGGCGACGCACAGGGGCGGGATGGACCGGATCGTCCAGCCATTCAAACCACTCGGCCAGGACTTCGAGTTTGGCGGTCGAGCGTGCGTGATAGCGCACCAAGGTGCGTCTCATCTCTGACCACGTTGCGCCGGGCCCGCGCATGATGGTCAAGCGCTCAAACACCGGCGCACACACCGGCTGCTGCGTGGCGTGCACCAGCACCAGGGGTCGATCGGGCGTGACCATCCAATGCGCGCCGAGCACGCTTTGGATGGCCACCTTCACCGGCGTGGCAGCGAGCTGCGGGATCGCGAGATGGTCAACATAGTGTGGCCTCAGCGCGCTGGCGTAGCGCAGGTTGGCGATCTCGCCCTTGCGCAGGTAGACCGTCAGGATGCGCTCGTTGCCGCCTTTCCAGGTGGGCAATTGAATGGGAAGGTCGATGCCCGGAGTGCAGCCGTCGAAGCCGGCTTCATCGGGGTGTTCGACGATCACCAGCCGAAAGCCCTGCAGCTTGGGCCAGGTACCCGCCAACGGGACGATGAGCACATGCTCTTCGGTGCCAGGGATGCGCACCGCGCGCACACCATCGGTGGCGTTGATCACCGCGTCGGCAAACACGCCGGGCACGCCGCGCATCGCCACGGCGGCAGCCATCGGGTCGGGCAGGTAGGGCGTGGCGAGGCTCGCCTCGGTGTGGACGAGGTACTCGCCAGGCAACAGGCGAAAGCCTTCTGGTGGTTTGTCGGTCAACTCCCGCTCCGGGGATCGTGGCACCGCACCGTCCTTGGGTGGCGTCACGATGTGGACGCTGCTGCCGCCGTCGTAGAGCGTGCCCGCTTCGAGCGAGGTGATGAGCTTGTAGGTGTCTGCCTTCTCAGCAGCCGTACTTGTGGGGCCGAAGGCCTGCTCAAATGCGCCATGCTGCTCGGCCATGAGCTGGCTGGTCTTGGGCGGAACAAAGTGGCGCTGGTTCTCGGCCGTGTAGGCAAAGCCGCTGTCGCTGGGCACGTTGGCCGCATAGGTTGGGTGGGTCAGATAGGCGGGTGCGGTTTGGTCGAAGTTGCTGCGGATCACCATGCGCTCCAGCGACTCGCCCTCCGAGACGCGGTCGCGCAGCGAGAGCACCGGCGCGTCGAGTGGCTCGTAGCGCAAGTAGCTGATGGGCTCGCTGGCTTCTTCCAGTTTGCCAAGCGAGTGGTCGTCAAAGAGCAGGCTGTTGCCCGCCAGATCGACCAGGCGAGCGCGCATCCGATAGGCGCTGCCAAAGCGCAGGCGCGGCAGGCTGCCGGACGCGGCGCTCACGTTGCGCGTGATGGGTGTGCCGTCGGCGTGGGTGTCGGCAGCGCTTTGTGCATCCACCTTTTCTTCTTGAATCAGGCCCAACTTGTCACGATCCGAGGCGGGCGTGCTGCTGTCGGGATAGGGGCGGATGCGTCGGCCGGGCCGAGGGGCGACGAGGCTCCAGCCCGTCCACTTGACGAGCGACTCATGAAGGTAGTGGTCCTGCGTGGCGCCCGGTGGCAATTCTGCTGGCGGCTTGGTGCTGGTGGAGGCGCCCGACACATAGCCTTCGTCCTTGGCCGGGTGGAGCGCTGGGCCGGCGCCGTCGGCCCAGCCGTACTCGGCCACGCGCTGGCACAGCGAGTTCCAGACGCCCGATTGCTCGGTGAAAACGTCCACGCGGTAGCCACGCAGCACGTCCTCGGCATAGAACACGATGTTGTCGCCAAGGTGGCTGTTGACGGCGTCGTTCTTGAGGCTCGATGCAATGGTGTCGTCGGCCACATTGCCGGCGCGGCCATGCTCCACCAGGGTGATGCCGCCCGAGCGTAACGCCGCCACGGTTTCTCCCTGGCTGGTGGTGTAGGTGAGTTCGCCGGGTTGGCTCAGTGTGTCGGGGTCGAGCGGGTTGGACACCTTGGCCAGGTGGTCTTGCAGCGACAACGCGAAGCCCACCGTCTTGAGTGCGGCGCCGTCGGGGTCGACGGCGGTGAGAGCAAAGCCGCCGCCCTTGCCGCTGAACTCTTGCGCCTGCTTGCCGATGGGCCGTGCGCCAGAAAGGCGCAACAGCCCTGCTTGGTGGCGCGGGGTACGGGTGTCGCACGTGAAGCGCTTGGGCGTGAGCCAGAATGCGGTGGCGGGCGTGGTCTCTTCGGTGTTCACGTGCCAGCCACCGTCGTGCTTGATCTCCAATCGCATCGTGCCTCTGAGCAACTGCTGCGGCTGACCATGCGCTTGCTCTACCAGCTTGCCGCTGCCGACCACCACCGCGTCGAGAACCAGGCCAAGCTCTCGCATGAGCGCTGGTGCATCGGCAAAACTGGAGGCGAGGCGATGGAAGTCAAACCCGGGCGCCTTGATGGCCGGACTGGCGGCACCGGCCACGGGCAGACGTTGGTAGGGGCGCTCGTTCTCGGGCCGTTGGTAAAAGCGGTTGGCCTGAAATAGCCCGTATTCAGGTTCGCCCGAAAAGTATTGAGCTGCAGCGCCCGACAGGTGTGCAGGTAGCGCGCGGCGCAGCTTGCGCCCGCCAATGAAGCTGGTGCTGTTGTCGTGCGGCCGGCCGTCGATGCCGGTTACTGTGCCGGGGGCGTAGCCCTGGTCGCTGAAGTAGTCGTCGTTGAGGCCGCTCTCGAGTCGCGTGCTGCCGCCTTCTTTGGTGCGACCATCACTGAACCAGCGCCGGATGCCCGGGCTTCGTTTGGAGTGACCAATGCCGATCTCGGCCAGCATGCCTTGTATCCGGCTGCCCGGTCCAAAGAGTGAAGGGCGCGTCAGCCCGTCTTGCTCGGCCAACTCGCCGTAGTGGCTGTGCAGGTAGCTCACCACCGTACGTACCGGGAACGAGCGCAGATTGTGTTTGGACAGGTCGTTGTACACATAGCCTGCCACCGGCAGCGCCTCGGGGAACACGCGGTGCCACAGCACGGCGTCGGGTCGGGTGATGGGCTTGAGGTCGAACGCGCGGGCGGCCACGCGCAGGCGAAAGTGCGATGCGGCCAACAATGCCGGCCAGGCAAGCACATCAGGAAAGCCCTTGAGCACTTGCTCATCGGGCGCCAGCGGGGTGAGCCGGAACGACGGCACCAGCGACACCACCAGTTCGCCGTCCCGGCCATAGCCCTTGGGCAGCACGGTCCAGATGATTTTTTGTGTGGGCATGACTCGCTCCCTGCTTGATGAGGTGTTCGAAGGACGCTGATCGCCTGGTGGCTTCAGGCGAATGCTTCGCAGTAGTCGCGCCAGGCATACTGCGTGAGCGGTGTGATCACGACGCCATCGCCCGGGCCCATGAGCGCGGCAAACGACGGGTCGCCGCTGGAGCCAGCGAACTTGCGCTCGCACGAAATCGACACGCTGGCCGAGAAGAACAGTACGTGCACTTCGATGGTCAGGCTGGCGTGTCCGATGCACTTGCCTTCCTCGAAGATGTAGCAGAGGTCCATGTACAGTTCGATGGACGCCGAGATCAGCCCTAGCACATCCACGTAACCACCCAGGCGGAAGTAGCCGGTGAGCGAAGCCTTGTCCGGCTCCATCTTGAAATAGATGCCGGCCATGACATGCACGCCGCCGCTGGCCACACCGAAGTCAATTGCGATCGCCGCGCCGAACTCGAAACTGGCTTCGAGCTTTTGCACACCATGCGGGTCAATTGAAATACCAAAGAACCCGCCACCACCAAACAGTGAGACCGTCAGGTTGAACGGCGCCTCGCGCGTGCAGAAGTTGAAGCGAACCGAGAGCGGCTGACCAATGAACGGCACCGTGAAGCCGGCCCCCAGGCTCAGGTTGGTAAGGCTCATGACCCCCACCGCAAGGTTGGGCAGAGCCACCGAGAAGCTGGCATCGATTCCGTGCTCGTCCACCGTCAGCCCCGGCGGATCGGAGAAGCCGTCAAGCGGGATCAGGTCGCGCAGCGCTTCCACGAACGAGAGCACCCCGATGAAATGGATGCCCGAGAAACCCACGTCCACATTGGTCTTGAGCGACGAGTCGGCGCTGAACTCGATCTTCTCGAATTCGAGCTTGATGAAGCCGGCGTCCTTGTCTCCCAGCAAGTTCAGGTCGAAGTGATTCAGCGCGCAACGCACATTTGCCACCGGCGCGCCGCCGCTCTTTTTGACCTTGGCTTCCACCGCCACCACGAAGCCCTTGGGGTCGTTGGGTTTGAACAGGTTGCCCAGCGCAGACAGCGGGTGGCCCGAGGCCGGAGGCCAGGGGGCAAGCGTGGGCGTGAAGGCAAATCGCACCACGATCTCATCGCCGATGAGCGACTCGATGATGGGCAGCAGCTTGTCCACGGCAGCCAGTACATCGCCCAAGCTGCTCACCAAGCCGAGCAGTGTCTTCTTGACTGTGCCTTCAATGAGTTTCAACGGCGAAAGTGCGGTGCCAAACGCGCCCAAAGAGCCGTTCAGCGCGGTCAGCAGCGGGCCGAGCTGCCCGTTATCGATCAGGATCTTGATCTGGTCGGGCGACACCAGCACCGGTAGGAGTTTTTGGTAAACATCCTTGGCAGCGTTCAACGCGGAGGGGATCTGTGCGAAGTCGGCGAGTGTGTTCTGCACCTGCTGGATGCGCTGCTGCACGAGGGCGATCTGCTGTCGCACTACCTGGATCGTGGAGGCGGACAGCCCATCGGCACCCGGCAGCTTGAGCACGTTGTCGCGGCTGAACAGCGCAGTGGCCATGGCCTGAAGGGCGCCAAGCACCGGGTCGAGCGCGGCCTGCAACTGCACCGGGTTGGCAAGCAGTGCGTCGGACGCCGAGCCCAGTGCGGAGGCAACGGTGGTGGCCGCAGTCACTACCGCCTGTGCCTGTGCTTTCAGGGCCGAAGTGTTGGCGTCGAGCACCGCGAGTTGCTGGGCCACAGTATCGAATGCGGCTTTGATGGCCTGCTCGATCGCGGCTTTGGCGGCGTTCTTGACCAGGCCGGCGATCACATCGTCAACCTTGTCGAGTTGCCCCAGGTTGTTGAACAACGCTTCACCCTCTTGCAGCGCTTCGGTGACGAAGCTGGGCATCTCGTCAAAGCCGGCCGCACCCGCGATCTCCTTGACCAACTCGCCCAGCGGGATGCAGCCAAACAGCAGGGGCGACAGGCTGCCGAAAAAATCGGTGGGCTTGAACTGCCCCGCAGCCACTTGCGCAAGGTCGCCCGACACCGGGCCCTTCAAGCGCGACAGACCGGTGGGGGCGAGGCTGGGTTGCACGAAGCCGCCGGAGCGATTGCCGCAGCTCGTGAAGTCGAGCGCCTGCCCGCCCGCTTGGAGCTTGGCATAGACCTCGCCATCACCGAAGCCGGTCTCCAGGGATAGGAAACCCTCTTCATAGTTCAGCACGTTGTTGCCCGTGCCGCCGGTGAGCGCACCGATGGTGGGCAGGCGCACCTCGGCCTGGATGATGCTCGGACGCATCAACGGACTTTCGATGTTGCCGAGCAGGCCTTCGGTCTCGCTGCCGAAGACGATGCGCTCAACTTCATTGGCGGTGTCGCCTGGTTTGGACGGTGGCGCGAGTGCCACCTTCTGGCGCTGCATGATGGCGGTACGCCAGGGCTCATGGGCCGGGGTGAGCCAGTCTTGCTGCGCGGCGTGGAAGCCGTCCATGACATCACCAACCACCGGATTGGCCACCGCGTTGTCGATGAAGATCGCCGGCAGATCAAAGTGGACTGGGTTGCCGTCGAGGTCGGTGGCCTCGTACTTGAAGCGGAAAGGCTCCGAGCCGCCGGATGTCGGAATCGACGGCCAGAACATCGCCTGGCCCTGGGCCTTGCCATTGACGTAGAGCTGGGTCGCGCTGGGGTCGGCAATGTCGGGTGTGACCTCAGTCAGCAAGCGCACCACGGGGAAGGGGAAGGCGCGGTGGTAGTACTGCCGCTTGCCGCCCACCATCTTGAACAACCGGGTCTCGGGGAACTCGCGCACCGGCTCGCGCACGATGAAGTACATCCGTTGCAGCACGTAGGCCGGGTTGCCGGGTTCGCCCTTCAAGAAGAATCGCTCGCTGACCTTCACCAGCGACACGCGATGGCCGAACGGCAAGCAGTAGCCCTTGTAGATGACGCGCACATAGTGATCTCGTGCCTGTGCTGCGTGATGCACCCATTGCTCGACAGAGAGCCCGGGTGGAACATGCCAGTCGCCCCGTGCGTCGAGCCAGCCGCCCATGCTCGAGAGCATCAGCCGTTGGCAGTTGACCGGCTCATGGTGCCCACCGTGCAGCGCGAAGTTGCCCGACAAATGCACGACGTTGTAGCGATCTCGGTCATCCAACGTTTGGCGAAAGAGCTTGAACGGTTTAGTGTCGGGACCCATTGCGTGGGGGGTGGCATCCCAGTGGTCGGTGAAGATCGTCTGATCAGACTCCGGCCCACCGCGTGCCCAGATGGCACGAATCGGTTCATCCAGCGGCTCGTGGATGTCGCTGTCGGCCTCCTTCTTTTTCGCCATCCGCGTGAGCCACAGGCTGGTGTGGCCCGTGGCCGCAGAAGACGCGGGCAGCGCGTCATGCGCAAAGCGCGCTTCGCCGTTGGGCGAGAGTTGCAGGCGGAACGGCAGTTCCACTGCGGTCTCATTCAAGGCCGGCTTCTTGGGCCGCGGTACCGTGACGTACTTGAAGAGGGGCGACTCGACCGCAACGAGGGCCGACACCGAATTGCTGAGCGCGAGGGCCGACAGGGTGGTGGGCAACGTCTGCGCCTGGCCAGCCGCGCTGGCCACGCGTTCCAACGACGCATTCGCTTGCGGGAAGGGCAGGTCACCACGACGCATCAGCACCACGCTGGCCTGCGCCCCAAGACGACGCGCCAGTTGTTGATTGCGTTGCGCACTTGCCAACACGGCGGCTTTGTCGCTCACACTCAAGAGCTTGTAGGCTGCGCTCACGTCGGATTTACGCGCCTTGCGGTACGCCGCGACTTTGGCGCGGCGCAAAGGCAGTTGATAGCGCGCGTTGGCGGCCACGTTGAGGTTGAGCGCGCGGCAAGCATCCAGAACGCCCGCGAGCGTGTAGCGGACCGGCCAGCAGTTGGCCGCGCGCAGTTTGTCTTCGTCAAAGCGGAAGACCAGACGGCTCGGATAGGCGATGCGCGTGCCGATAGGGGGTGGCACCAACTTTTCTTCCAGCGTCGGCGGTGGCGCCGGCTGATTGACGTGGCCGTCCTGCTGCGTATTCCCGCTCTTTGACGCCGCAAAGAACACTCGCTCGGCAATGGCTTGCGGCGCGAAGTGCAGGGTGATGTAAGCCGCACCCCGACCCGTGATGGCCAGGGTTGGAGCGCCAACTGAAGTGCCGGTGGGAGGCAGCGCGTGCAGATTGCGCAGCTCAAGGTTGAACGAGAGCAGGTCTTGTGAGCGCACCACCCATTGACCGTGGCGTCGCAGTGGCTCAGGCGCGAGCAACTCGCCCAACTGCATGCCTTCAATGAAGTCGGGCCGCAAAGCCAGTTCCTGAAGGAAAGCAGCTGGTGAGAGCTTGCGTCGCCGGGATAGTCGCAAGGCTCGATTTCCTGCAGCGCCCGATCCGCTGCCTGAACCGGTATTCATTCCGGCATCCGAAGACTTGGCACCCGAAGAATGTTGAACCATGGTCATGCTCCCTCTTTTCGTAGCCCACCTGCCGCAAGCTCCATTGATCCCAGCTTTGCTCGTTGCCCATCTGCCAACTGACGGGAGCATCGGCCGCGAAACAGAGATCAGGGTTGGTTTTCGTAGCAACTATACAACTGATAATTGCCGCGCCTCCGCGAAGGGCAAAGTGAGTGTGAACCGTGGCGCCCCTTTGATGCGGTGAGCCGCGCTGAGAGTGACCTTGTTGCGATGAAGGGGACTCATCCAGCGACAAAATGACTCTCGCCACATCCGGTGGCTCAGACAGCAGCTCTATTCTGCTGAGGGAGATTCACGATGGTTGTTTTTAGCCGGGGCGCGTCCATCGCGCCGGGAAAGACCGCAAGTGCGATTCGCTTTGCCCACGAAATTAGCGCCTATCTCAAGTCCACTTGTGGTATCGAACTTGAGGTTTTGATGCCGATCGGTGGCAACCCGAATCGTATCGGCTGGTCGACCCGATACCAGGATCTTGCGGCACTGGAGGCAACGACTGCAAAGATGACAGCCGACCCGAAATACTGGGAAATGGTAAACAAGGGCGCTGACAACTTTATCGCGGGGTCAATCCGCGACGCGATGTGGCGCACGGTTTGAGCCGGTAGTTGGCACGGGGCGTTGCCGCAGCGACCCAAGGATTCGCCACCGGACATGTCATCTGCATGACGGCTCCGCGCACTGAAGAACTACGTCAGAAGAACCACCACAACATTAAGTTTCACCCCGCGGTCAGTTCAGCATCATGCTCAGGCGGCGGCGGTAGCGCGACACCAGTTCCGCCTGCGGGTCTTCCTTCGCCGCGGACTTGCCGGCGATCTCGATGCCGCCTGTGGTCTTGTTGCCAGCGTCGGCACTCGTTTTAGGCTTCGGCGGCGTGAGCAACTCCAGGATTGCGACCATGGTTTTGCGCGCGGCTTCGTCGTTCCACTTCTTGTCGCGCATGATGATTTCCAGCAATTCGTCCATGGCGGCGGTCCACTCGCCTTGCGCCATGAGAACGCGGCTCTTGGCATAGCGCAGTTCGAAGTCGCGCTTGTTTTCGCCGATCCTCGTGTCAAACTGTTCCACGGACCACGCCGAGCGGGCGTCGCTGGCGGCAAATTTCAAGGCCTCAAGCCATTGCGCCAGCGCTGAAAATCGCAGTCCCAGAGGAATTTCGCTCAACTTTGGCGCAAGCGCGCCTTGCGCCTCCTCGAAAAGGTGGGAGCCAATGAGCAAGCGCACATAGTCGTAGCGCGCATCATCATTGCCCGGATTCATTGCCAGCGCTTCAGCCAGCTTGTCGAGTGCCGCAGCGGTGTCGCCTTCGGCCAGGAGCTCCTGTGCTTCCTCAGCCTCGGTGGCGGCAGCCAATTCTTCCTGCGACGGCAGATGCTTGTCCAAGAACTCCCGCAGCTTGCCTTCGGGCAGCGCACCCGCGAAGCCGTCCACGGGCTTGCCGCCGATCATCAGAATGCAGGTGGGAATACTGCGGATGCCGAAGGCTGAGCTGAGCTGCTGCTCCTGGTCGGAGTCGATCTTCACCAGCTTGAAGGCGCCGGCGTAGTCTTGCTCCAGCTTCTCAAGCAGCGGGCCGATGACTTTGCAGGGACCGCACCAAGGCGCCCAGAAGTCGATCAGGACAGGCGTGGAGAAGGAAGCGTCGATGACGTCGGTCTGAAAATTTTGTTCGGTAATGTCAATCATTCGGGATAGCTCAGGGGTAAAACGTAAAATTCAACAATGACTCAAATTCTAGTTGGCGTGGTGATGGGCTCCAGTTCTGACTGGGAAACGATGCAACACGCGGTGCAGATACTGCAACAGTTCGGCATTGCCCACGAAGCGCGTGTGGTGTCTGCGCATCGCATGCCGGACGACATGTTCGCCTACGCCGAGAACGCCGTGCCGCGCGGCCTGAAAGCCATCATCGCCGGTGCGGGTGGTGCGGCCCACCTGCCCGGCATGCTGGCGGCCAAGACCCTGGTGCCGGTGCTGGGCGTGCCGGTGGCTGGCAAGCATCTGCAAGGCGTGGATTCGCTGCACAGCATGGTGCAGATGCCCAAGGGCGTGCCCGTGGCAACCTTTGCCATCGGCGCTGCGGGGGCCGCAAATGCGGCGCTATTTGCAGTGGCCTTGCTGGCCAATGAAGACCCCGCGCTGCGCGCGCAACTGCAGCGTTGGCGAGAGGCGCAAACGGAGATCGCGCGTACCATGACGCTACCGCCAGCAGTCGGGTCATGAAGGCGATTCTTCCTGGCACTTCTGCCAGTGGGCAGCAGACCACGCTGGGTGTGATGGGCGGCGGTCAGTTGGGTCGCATGTTTGTGCACGCCGCGCAAGCGATGGGCTACTTCACGGCGGTGCTCGATCCAGACCCCGCCAGCCCGGCCGGCCTGGTAAGCCACTTCCACATTCAGACCGGCTACATGGATGAGCAGGGGTTGGCGCAGATGATGCAGCGCTGCGCTGCCATCACAACCGAATTCGAGAATGTTCCTGCGCCGGCGCTTCGCACGCTTGGCGTGCAGCGGTTGGTGGCGCCACGCGCCGACGCGGTCGCCGTTGCGCAGGATCGCGCTCTGGAGAAAGCGCATTTCGTGCGCTGTGGTGTGCCCTGCGCGCCTTACGCGGTGATCGCTTCGGCCGAGCAGTTGCGCGCCGTGCGTGATGCACTCTTGCCCGGAATCCTGAAGACGGCGCGTCTGGGCTACGACGGCAAGGGCCAGATCCGCGTCAACAGCCGCGCTGAATTGACCAGCGCCTGGGCCCAGCTCAAAAGCGTGCCCTGCGTGCTGGAGCAGATGTTGCCGCTGGCGAACGAATGTTCCGTCATCGTGGCGCGCGGCGCCGACGGCACCGTGGTCAACTTTCCACCGCAGCTCAACCTGCATCGTGACGGCATCCTCGCCGTGACCCAGGTATTCGAGGGAAATCTTCCCGCAACGCTGACGCAAAAGGCGGTGGATGCGGCGGTTGCCATCGCTACCGGCCTGGACTACATCGGTGTGCTGTGCGTGGAGTTCTTCATCCTTCAAGCTGGCAGCAGCGCGGCCCGGGAATTGGGAGCGTTGGTGGTGAACGAGATCGCGCCCCGCCCGCATAACAGCGGGCACTACACGCTCGATGCCTGCGACCAATCGCAGTTTGATTTGCAGGTGCGAACGCTTGCCAATCTGCCGCTGGTGCAGCCGCGCCAGCACAGTCCGGCCATCATGCTCAATCTGCTGGGTGACCTGTGGTTGCGCAGCAGCGATACGGCGCTCACACCGCCCTGGAGCGAAGTGCTGGCCCTGCCCGGAACCACGCTGCAGTTGTATGGCAAGCTAGAGGCGCGCCCGGGCCGAAAAATGGGACATCTGAACATCACCGGGGCGCAGCTGGCCCAAGTCCGTGGCACGGCGCTGCGTGCCGCAGACCTGCTGGGCATCGCCCCGTTCTGAGCTGTTGCTGCGCGTTTGTTCATGATTCTTCCCGGCGATCGCTCCGAGTCCGTTGCCGCCGCCGTGCGCGCGCTGGCTTCGGGCGAACTGGTTGGCATGCCGACGGAAACCGTTTACGGGCTGGCGGCCGACGCCAGCAACGACGTGGCCGTGGCCAGGATATTCGCCGCCAAGGGGCGCCCGAGCGAGCATCCGCTGATCGTGCATGTGGCGAATGCCAGCGCGGTGACGCAGTTTGCCTGGCATATACCGGCGTTTGCTCAAGCCTTGATGAACTCCTTTTGGCCCGGACCGCTGACGCTGATTCTGCATCGCTTGCCCCAAGTGGCGGCCGCCTGCGCTGGGGGACAGGACTCGATCGGGTTGCGCTGCCCATCGCACCCGGTCGCGGCGGCTTTGCTGAACGCTTGCGCCTGCGCGGGTATCAGCGGTCTGGCCGCCCCCAGCGCAAACCAGTTCGGGCGTGTGAGCCCCACCACAGCAGCGCACGTTCAGTCCGAACTGGGCGAGAAGCTGCTGATTCTGGACGGCGGCGCCTGCAGCGTCGGGATCGAGTCGACCATCATCGACTGCACACGCGGTGTGCCGGTGTTGCTGCGCCCCGGCGTGCTGACGCGGGCGCAGTTGGAGGCGGTTTGCAATGGCCCGGTACTGGGGCGCGACGCGCTACCCGTTCAGGGAACGGTGAGCCCACGCGCCTCCGGAACCCTGGAGTCGCATTACGCGCCCAGGGCCAAGTTGCGGCTGATGGATGCGAAGGCCCTGCAAACGGCAGCATCCCTGCTCGCAGCGGAACTGTGCGATGCCCACGTTGGTCCGGCGACGGTCGCACTGTACAGTCGCGTGCCGCTGGCGGACACTGGACGCGCGCTGCTGCAGCGGCGGATGCCGGACGATGCCGAGGCGGCAGCCCGGGAGTTGTTCTCGGTATTGCGCGATTTCGATGCCCATGGGGTGAAGCTGATCTGGGTGGAGTCGCCCCCGGATTCCCCCGACTGGGATGGCGTGCGGGACCGGCTTCAGCGGGCGGCATCTTGAGAGCTTGCGGGACGGATCAAGAGCTACGCGAAGCGAGCTTTGCTCGGTCCTCAAGTGATCGTCAGATGTTGGATGTTGCTTGCGGGACGGGTCAGGAGTTACGCAAGGCGAACTTTGCTCGGTCCTCAACTGACCAAGAAGGGCTTCACAGGCCCTCGTTAAACTACTCGCCTAGAACTTGGAGATTTGAATGATTTCAACTTGGTCACGTCGTGCTGCCATGCTAGCTGCCGGCGCAACTTTGTCATTGTTGGTCGGCTGCGGTGCCAGCACCACTGTTTCGGGCTTGAAGCCCTCGCGCATCATCTCGTTTGGTGATGCCTTCAGCGACGTCGGCCAGCACGGTGGAATGAAGTACACCGTGAATGACAACAGCGTTAACAACTGGGTCAACACCGTGGCCAACGGTTTTGGCCTGAGCATTACACCCTCATCCGTCGGTGGTACCGGCTATGCGCAGGGTTTGGCCCGTGTCAACACGTCGACCAATGCGGCTGGCATCTCGGGTACCCCGAGCGTGAGTCAGCAGATCGACGCATTTCTCGCCGTCGACAACTTTGGCCCGAGCGACGTGGTGCTCATCAACGGCGGCGTCAGCGACATCGTGGCTGAGATGAATGCCGTGAACGCAGGCGTTCAAACCACGGCCCAGATGCAGACGAATGTGCAACAGGCCGGGCGCGACCTGGCGGCGCTGGTGGTGCGTTTGGTAGGCAGCGGTGCCAACTACGTGGTGGTGCTCGGCACCTACAACCTGGGACAGACACCCTGGGCGACGGCGACCGGGAAAAATGCGCTGCTGACAAGCACCAGCACGCTGTTCAACGACGCCATGCTGGTTCCCATCGTGTCCATGGGAAAGAATGTCCTGTATGTGGATGCGGCGTATTACCTCAATCTGGTTTCCAACCCGCTCTCGGCACCCGCGTACGGACTGTCGAATGCCACTACGCCGGTGTGCACCTCGGTCGACTATGGAACCGGCATCGGGCTCGGGACGGGCCAGGTGAGCTCGCTGCTGTGCACCCTCAACACCATCGTGAATGGCGCCAACATCGCCAGCTATGCTTTCGCAGATGAGCTGTATTTCACGCCCGCGGTACAGCGCCTGTTTGGCAATTATGCGTATTCCCGATTGAGAACTCGGTGGTGATGATGGCTGGCGGCGACTGTCCATAAAAAAACGACCCGAGGGTCGTTTTTTTATGGACAGTCAGTGGCTAGAAGCTGTACCCCGCGGTCAGGGTGAACACGGTTGGACTGAACTTGATATCAGCTTTGCGTTCGATGCCCAGGGTGTTGCTGGTGAGTTTGGTCTTGACTTGTGCGGTCGCCAGTGACCCTGTCACCGACCAGGCACCGCTCATTTTGGCTGTGACGCCGAGTTGTGCTGCCAGGCCAGTCGAGTCGGTCAACTTGAGCGTCGTCGGTCCGCCGTTGAGGGCGTTGTTGGCTGCTGTCGAGTCGGCCTTGTCGAACTTGGTGTAGTTCACACCCAGACCAACAAAGGGACGAAACTGGCTGCGGCTGTCGCCAAACTTGTAGTTGACAAACAGCGTCGGTGCCACCTGGCGGACCTTGGCGCCAACCGCACCATTCAAAGCGGCCGCGCTACCCGGTACCGCGGACGGGTTGAGCACCACTATCGATACGTCGTGCGTGGGCGGAATACCCAACGCCAATTCAACTTCGACGTTGGGAGCGACTTCCTGACCCAGGCTGAAGAACACGGTGGTCTGATTCTTGACCTTCAGGCTCAACGCGTTCGCCGGTGTGTACGGCCCTGATATCGCGGATGCCGATGAATTGGGCTCGATGTAGGTAACGCCAAGATTGACGGTTGTCGATTCGGCCAGAGCACTGCTGCATGCGCTCATTGCCAATGCGGTCGCGACGGCTGCCGAAATAATTGAGTGTTTCATTGTATTTGCTCCGTCGAATTAGAACTGCGAGAAGAAGCCACGCGCGGCGGCGGTGCAGAAGGGAGGCACCAGGCCACCGTGGTAGGCGACGGTCACGGCCATGGCTGCTGCTGCAGCTCCGGCGGCACCACCACCCGCTGCGGTTGCCGCTGCGGTTGCGGTCGCCGTCTCAAGTTGGGCAAACCCCGCCTTGGCAGCATAGAACGGATCGGTGGCCGGTCCGCTGGACGTGGCCAGCGAGTCAACGTCCAGCACCGTGACCAGACCTGCCGCCACATAGGGCGCCCAAACGGCCTGCATCACCTGGGCATTGGCCTGCCAGAACACCGTTGGATCGCCATTGCCGCCACACAGCAGCATCGGCGCCTTCATCGGCGTTCCGGTAGTTGCCCAGCCCGTGCGTAAATCATTGATCTTGGCAGCCTGGCGGAACGGGCTTGCCGGTGCAGCCGCAGGCGCAAAACCCTGATCCGGATTGGCCATGGCATCCATCAGATAAGCCAGTCGGGCGCTGTTCTTGATCAGGTTGCTGGTGCCAAAGCCCAGTGCAAACAAGGCATCCGTGGCACCCGTACCGGTGGGCGGTGTGATGCTCGCGAACATGGGGTCCGGTGGCGTGCTGTTAAAGAGCGCCGTCAATGGCAATTTTCCGCTGCTGAACAAGGTGGTGTCGTCGAACGTCCCCGGCATCAGCGTTTCAATGCCGGTGGCATAGTTGCTTTCATAAATGTCGGACGGTGTGGTGTAAAGATTGTTGTAGGCTTTCTGATAGCTGGTGGTGATCAGTGGCAAAAACTCGGTGCTTCCCAAATCCACGTCGCCAGCGAAGATGGCGTCAGACATGACAGACATCGCGTAAGGGCCGGACATCGGCGCCGCCGCTGTCACAACAATACCTGCAGCTTCCATCGCGCGCTGTGTGGCCATGGCCACGTGCCCGCCCTGGGAATAACCCGATACGAACAGCTTGGCGCTGGCGGTCGTGGGAGACAGCAGCGTGGGCAGTGCTGCCTTGGCCGCTGCCAGCGCGTCAATCATTTCCTTGGACTGCTGGTCGGCGTTGAGGTAGGGGTGGTAGCCCAGTGTTGAGCTGTCATAACCCGCGTAGTTGGGAGCCACCACGATATAGCCTTGGGCCGCAAACATGGCGGCAACCAGCAGAGATTCAGAGTAGGCCGGGTTGGTGGGATCAACCCAATTCGCCATGTTAAAGCTCTTGGTGGGATTGGTTCCGTGGGCGTACACCAGGATCGGGCGCGCGCCGGTGCAGGCGGCGGCGCTACCCGTCGGCACCATCAGGGCGCCAGAGGCGGTCGTGGCCTCCCCGGCGCCACCGACGGTACCGTATTTGATGTACTGCACGTCAACACCGCAGGTGGGTGTACCCGCAACCTGCATCAGACCCACTCCGGAGGCACTTGCCCCCAATGCGGCAGTGAAGTCAGCGGCCGTCAGCGCCGTTATGCGGGGCGGCGGACTCTGCATCAACTGACCCCGAGTTGGGGCAGAAACTTGCGTCCCCAGAGGCCCACCACCTCCGCCGCCGCAGGCAGCGACCAATAGCGCCGCGCTGATCGCGGCCACTGTGATTTTGAAATTTCTCATCCGGTTTCTCCTGGTTGGTCTGAGTCGAAAACGCAAAATAGAACGAGCGTTCTATTTTTCAGGGATCATGATACCTTGAGCCAATTACCGGTGGTAAGGGGTAAACACTGACAGCAGGCCAGGGATCGGTAAAACCCATGTGAAGCGTGACCTCGCGACGCTAACGGTAGCGCAGTTTCATCGCCAGTATCAGCCCGGCCAGACTCAGGGTGATGGCGTTGGCCGCGACGATAGGCCAGGCACCAAGCAGCAGGCCGTAGACCAGCCAGAGCGCCACACCCAAAGTGAATGCGCTGTACATGCCCAGCGAGATGCCGCTGACATCCTTGGTCTTAAACGTGTGCAAGGCCTGCGGTGCAAAACTGGCGGTGGTAAGCGCGGCGGCAAGGTAGCCCACCAATTCAGGGGTAAGAATCAATTCGAAAGTCCTCCATGAAATCATTCGTCGCGCACGGTCCAGTCGATGAGAGCATCGATGGCGGGGCGTGCGGCTTGCGCGTTGGCATGGTTGACTATCGCCACCAGCACATAGCGTCGTCCGCTGGCGCCATCGACGTACCCGGCGACCGCACTGACGCCACGCAAGCTCCCGGTCTTGAGGTGGGCCCGGCCAGGTGTTTCTGACTGGCTGCGGCGCAGCGTGCCGTCGACGCCGCTGACGGGGAGTGACGCCATCAGTTCCGACATCACTGGCGAGCGATAGGCCGTTTGAAGAAGCAGCGCCAAAGCCTGCGCACTGATGCGGCCGTCACGCGACAGCCCTGAGCCGTTGTCCAACGCGGGGGCATCGATGTTGTTGGCACCTGCGCCGGGCGCGATGCGATCAGTCCACCAGACATTCACCACCTCGCGCGCACCCGCCATCGTGGCAACAGCAGCGCCGGCGTCAGGGCGACTTCCAGCTCTCAGACCGAGCGTCAGGAAAACTTGCTGTGCCATCACGTTGTTGCTGTATTTGTTGATGTCGCGAATGACTTCTGCCAGTGCCGGCGAGATCAATTCAAAGGCTGGCTTCAAGTCTGCCGGCACCTTGCCCTCGCGCACCTTGCCACTGAGCTTGCCACCCGCTTCACGCCACATAGCTGCGACTGCGCGCACCGAATAGCTGGCCGGGTCGGCATAGGCCACGGGCCAGATTCTTTCGCCACACTTCAGTGGATAACGGCCGGCAAATCGAATGCGCGCCGGGTCCGAAAAGTCGGCCTTGAGCGAGCTGCGGTAGTCATTGCACTCACCCGCAGAAAGAACCACGGTAGCCTGGGTCTGCACTCCGGACAGAGGTGGCTCGAATTGCACACGCGCCAGTCGGTTCGCGGCGTCGGGAACAAAGGTCATGACCACCGACTTGTAGTTCACCAACAGTGCGTCAGGCGCGGCGTTGTAGGGTCGCAGCGGCTCACCGTCGAACTCGGCGGGATCCTGTACCACGGTCTCGAAGGCGCTGCGATCCAGCACGATGTCGCCCGCGATTGCTCTGATGCCCAAGCCCTGTACGCGTCGCAGCAATAGCCACAGCCGCTCGACCACCAGTTTGGGGTCGCCATGGCCCTTGATGATGAGATTGCCATGCAGTGTGCCGTCATGCACGTTGCCGTCAACGAATACCTGCGTGCTCCAGGTGAAGGCAGGTCCGAGGAGATCCAGCGCGGCGTAGGTCGTGACCAACTTCATGACCGAGGCCGGGTTCAAGGCCACATTGGCGCGGTGACTCAGGCGCGCAGGGGTACCTCCCTGGGCCTCCGCCACAAGCACACTGATGGCGTCGCCGGGCACCTTGACGGCCGCCAGCGAGGCCTCTATTTCGGGCGGCAAGCCGAGGGCCCACAGGGGCTGGTTTGCCCACAAAAGCGAACAGAACAGGATGCGTTGCAGCAAGGACATGGCAGGATTATCCGGGCACGGGATAATCGACGCCTGCATGAAACTTCTCGCCTTTGATACCAGCACCGAAACCATGTCCGTCGCCGTCTGCCGCGATGCCGCCGATGGTTCGCCCCGAATCTGGCAGCACAGCGCGGCGGGTGGCGCAAAGGCCTCCAGCACGTTGATTCCTGCCATCATGGCGCTGCTCAACGAGGCGGGATTGCGGCTGAACGAGCTGGACGCGATTGCCTTCGGCGCCGGGCCGGGCTCCTTCACCGGCCTGCGCACAACGTGCTCGGTCGCGCAAGGCCTGGGGTTCGGGGCGAACGTGCCGTTGCTACCCGTCGGTACGCTGTTGGCGCTGGCGGAGCAGGCGCGCCAGGCGCGCTCTGATCCATGGGCTCGCCTTCGGGTCGTGGCCGCGCTGGATGCACGCATGGATGAGATCTATGTGGCGCGCTATGAATTCAATGACGGAGAGTGGGCCCTGCACGGGGATTTTGATTTGATTCGCCCTGAACAGCTGGTACTGGACCCCGGTTGGGTGTTGGCGGGCAACGTTGCTGCGGCTTATGGTTCCAGGCTGGTGTGGTCGGACGGATTGGCTGGCGAAATCGTTGCGGCGCTGCCGTGTGCCGTCGCCATGCTGCACCTCGCCCCCGCCCTGATCGCCCGCGGACGGGCCCTGCCTGCGGATCAGGCCCTGCCCTGCTATATCCGCGACCAGGTCGCCAAGACCACGCAACAGCGAGCAGCAGAAAAATTGACGGCGCTGGCCGCTTGAACCGGTTGCTCGCAGACTTCACCATGTTCCTCGCCCGCAACGACGATTCGCTCCAATTTCTTCCGCTCACTGAAGCGCGGCTGGACGAGGTATTGCGCGTGGAGCAGCAGGCGCACGATCATCCCTGGACCCGGCGCCATTTTGCCGACACTCTGGTCGCAAGTTATCAGGGGCAATTGCTGTGCAGCGCCGATGACATTCTGGGCTATTTCGTGGCGATGCGCGGCGTGGACGAAGTGCATCTGCTCAACATCACCGTGGCACCCGCCTATCAGCGCCAAGGCTGGGGCCGGATGCTGCTGGATGCACTCGTGATCTGGGCCCGCGCCCAGGGCGCGCAATGGCTGTGGCTGGAGGCCCGGGTCAGCAACCTGCGCGCACTGCATGTCTACGAATCCTTCGGTTTGAAACGCGTGGGTGAGCGCAAGAACTATTACCCGGCCGCGCTGGGTCGTCGCGAACACGCGGTCGTGATGAGCCTCAAACTGTGAATGCATCGCCATGAGCCTGACACTCGATTCGCGCCAGCGTGCCATGTTGAAAGAGATGGGCGTGAAGGTTTGGTCGCGCGTTGTGCCCGTGCAGGCGCCGGGCGAGCGCGCAGCGAGAACCGTTCGCACCACGCCCACGGCAGACACCAGTGCGATGGTTGTACAGCCGCGCGTCGCTGGGGCCGAAACGATGGACTGGGCTGCCTTGCAACAGGCAGTGGCCGATTGCCGCGCCTGCGCTCTTTGCAACGGACGCAAGCACACCGTTTTCGGCATGGGCGGCTTGGAGCCGCCGAACGCAGGGCGACCGCCGGTGGCCAACTGGTTGATCGTCGGAGAAGCACCCGGGGACCAGGAAGACTTGAGCGGATTGCCTTTTGTCGGCCCCGCCGGGCAACTGCTCGACAGCATGCTCAAGGCCATGGGACTGGATCGCAAGCGCGGTGCAGCGGTTGGCGATGGACAGGCGGCACAGGGCAGCTACATTGCCAACGTGCTCAAGTGCCGCCCACCCAGCAACCGCAACCCTGAAGGCGAAGAAGTGGCGCAGTGTGCGCCCTACCTGCGGCGCCAGATCGAGCTGCTACAACCCAGGATCATCCTGGCCATGGGGCGTTTTGCCGCGCAAGCCCTGCTGCATGACAGCGTGCCCGATGTGCACAGTCTGCCGCTGGGCAAGCTGCGCGGACAAGTGCACTCCTACCGCGGCATCCCGGTGGTGGTGACCTATCACCCGGCGTATCTGCTGCGCGCCTTGGGAGACAAGGCCAAGGCGTGGGCGGACTTGTGTTTGGCGATGCAGCGTTTTTCCGATCCATGACCCCGGACGCTATCGCCACGCTTGCGTGGCGGACCTTGACAATGACACCCTCACCACCGTTCTGTGACCGCCACCACGCTTCCGTCGAGCGAGTCAATGAACACTTCAGACAAAACCCGGACGTGCTTGCGCTGTTTGGCTGCAGGCTGATGCTCGCTCACAAAACTGCTTCTTTATCCGTATTCATCACCGATAGCGAACTCAATCGGCTTGCGGGTCATATGTCGGTTGGCGATCTCTAGCGAGCAGCAGCTGCGACTCGTGGTGCCGAAGCTAAAATCCAGGCATGACATTCATTGAAAAGTTGCGTGTTGCCGAGCGTCAAAACGGCTCTCTCTTGTGTGTGGGACTGGATCCGGATCCGGGTAAATTTCCCTCCCATTTCAAGGGTGATGTCGGCAGGATTTACGACTTTTGTGCGGCCATCGTGGATGCCACGGCTGATCTGGTGATCGCCTTCAAGCCACAGATCGCCTACTTCGCGGCGTGCCGCGCCGAAGCTCAACTGGAACGGTTGATAGCGCACATGCGCCGCGCCGCGCCCCACGTACCCGTGATTCTGGATGCCAAGCGCGGCGACATCGGCGCCACCGCGGAGCAGTACGCGATCGAGGCCTTCGAGCGCTATGGTGCCGACGCGGTCACGCTCTCGCCCTTCATGGGTTTCGATTCGGTACAGCCGTATCTGAAATACCATGGCAAGGGGGCGTTCCTGCTGTGCCGCACCTCGAATCCTGGTGGCGACGATTTTCAGGCGCAGCGTTTGAGCAGCGTTGCCGGAGAACCGCTGCTGTACGAACATATTGCCCGTCTGGCGCAGGGCCCGTGGAACCTGAACGGACAGTTGGGTCTGGTGGTGGGCGCAACCTACCCGACTGAGATCGAACGCGTACGCGCCGTGGCACCCACGTTGCCGTTGCTCATCCCTGGGGTCGGTGCGCAGGGCGGCGACGCGCTGGCAACGGTCAAGGCAGGCTGGCGCGCCGAGCGCGCCGAGACCGTGGCGCCGATCGTGGTGAACTCTTCGCGCGCCATTTTGTACGCTTCGGGCGAAGCTGACTTTGCCCAGGCGGCGCGGCGAGAAGCGGGCAAGACACGCGATCTGCTGCGAGCGGCACAAGCCTGACGCTGCGGCTTGCTACGGCAAAGCCAGCATCACCATGGCCGCCAATGGCGCTGTTTCCGCACGCAAGACGCGTGGGCCGAGCGTCACCGGAAAGTAGCCGCAAGCTTGCGCTGCCGCTTCCTCTGCAGCACTCAATCCACCCTCAGGACCGGAAAGGATGGTGATCGGTCCAGCGTTGACGGCGGCATTCGAAGGGGTCTGAATCCCAGGGCTCAGGCTGAGCAAATAGCGTATTTCTCCCGGCGCTGAAAATGGCTTTGAAGACCGGACCTTGAGCCAGTCTGCCAATGGCTGCAAAGGATGAATCGCCGGCACCCGGTTGCGCCCGCACTGCTCACTGGCAGCGACGGCGATGGCTCGCCAGTGCACCTGCTTCTTCTGCGCACGCTCGCCGCTCAAGCGCAATACGCTGCGTTCGGTGAACAGCGGCGTGATGCTGGCCACGCCCAACTCAGTTGCCTTTTCCACTAGCCAGTCCATGCGCTCGTTCACCGGCGTGCCCAGAACCAGATGGACGGCGCGCGCTGTCTCACGCTCAACTCCGGCGTGGGCTCCGACCTCAACCTGCACTTCGCCGCGTCCCATGCGCATGACCGTGGCCTCGAACTCGCCACCTTCGCCGTTGAACAGCGTGACCTTGTCGCCGGGTTGCAGGCGCAACACCTGCACGTGCCGCGCGGCGCCGTCGGGCAGGTTCAAAGCATCTCCGGTGGCCAGTGGCAGCGGGCAAAAGAATCGTGGCATGGGTAGACGGCTGGCTGCAATGTGGGCTCAGACACGGCCAAAGGCAAAGCCGGTGGCGGCCTGAATGCCTTCCACCTGATCAACCAGTTTGAGCAGCGGTTTGAGTTCCCGGTAGCGCGCCGCAGTGGCGCGGATATAGCCGATGAAGCGCGGTGCATCAGCCAAGTATTTGGGTTTGCCATCGCGCAGCGTCAGCCGCGCAAAAACGCCGGCGATGCGCAGATGGCGCTGCAAGCCCATCCATTCCACAGAGCGATAGAACTCGCCGAAATCCTCCCCAACGGGTAGGCCCGCCTTGCGCGCCTTTTCCCAGTAGCGCACCGTGATGTCGAGCACAAAATCTTCCTCCCAGCTCAGGAAGGCATCCCGCATCAGGCTTGCAATGTCGTAGGTGATGGGGCCATAGGTGGCGTCCTGGAAGTCCACGATGCCCAAGCCGGCACCTTCTTTGCCCGACCATGGCAGGATCAGATTGCGCGGCATGAAATCGCAATGAACGTACACGCTGGGTGCGCGCAGGTTGTCTGCAACGATCTTTGAAAATACGTCCTCCAGCGTGGCCAGCGTTTTGCTGTCCAGGTCCACGCCGCGGTGCCGCTGCAAATACCAGTCTGGAAAGAGCGCCAGTTCGCGCCACAGCAAAGATTCATCGTAGATTGGCAGCACGCCCGGCTTGGACGCGAGTTGCCAGGCGAGCAGGGAATCCAGCGCCTGCAGATAGAGCGCGTGATTGGCGTTGGCATCGTGCGGATCGATGATATCCATCATCGTCTGCGATCCCATGTCGCTCAGCAGCATGAAGCCCTGGACCGGGTCCCAATCCATCACCCGGGGCGCGTTCAGTCCGGCCGCGTCCATGATGCCTGCCACGTGTACAAAGGGCGTGCTGTTTTCCAGGTCCGGTGGCGCGTCCATGATGATGAGGCTGGCGACGTCGCTACCGGGCTGCACATCGACGCGCAAATAGCGCCTGAAACTGGCGTCGGCAGAGGCCGGGCGCAGGCTCGACGAAACAAGGCCGTGGGTGCTGCTGAGTCGATGCAACCAGGCCGTGAATGCGGCTTCGCGTTGCGGGTCGCTCCAGGTCACGATCGTCGAAGGGAGTGCTGCGCGTGCGCCGGGGGTGGGTGACGTGGAGTGCGTGCTGTGGCTCATGGATAATCCATTCTACAAAGCCTTCACTTTTCCCATGTACTTCCAGCGCCCAAGATCCATGCACGGCCCACGGCCGGCGCGCACGCCATGACGGGAAGACTTCGCTGGTGGTGGCGAGTCTCGCAACAGTTTCGGGTTGGCGTTGAGCCGTGCGGTCCATCGCAGGTGGACATCGGATTGCGCATACATCCGATAGCGGTCGCAGTTGCCGGTTGGCCGTTGTTGCTGGCGTTGTCTAGCCATGCGCAGGACCCAGTCGATGCGCAAACCCTGGTGCTGAAGTCGAGCCCGCAGTTGCAGGAAGGAATTTCTCCGACCACGCGCGCCTTGCTACCGACTTTTGTCAGCGGCGACAACTTGGCGGGACGCCAAGATATGGAAACGACAATTGAAGGCCACGCCATGCTGCGCCGCGGCGATACCGTGATCCGCGCTGACCGCATCGAATATGACCAGTCAGTCGACTTGGCGAAGGCGCAAGGCAACATCCGAATCAATCGATCGGGCAACGTCTACGAAGGCTCTTCATTGGAACTCAAGCTTGAATCGTTCCAGGGATTTATGGAGCATCCTGGTTATCGGTTTCTGAGGAATGAAGCGCACGGCGAGGCTGATCGGGTGGATTTTCTCGACGCCAGTCGCTCTGTCGTCCACAACGCAAACTACACCACTTGCCAACGTCAACCCGGTGCGGGTTGGATGCCTGACTGGATCTTGCGCGCCTCCAGCATCCAGATCGACACCGAGGAGGAGGTTGGCCAAGCCGAGAATGCGGTGCTGAGCTTCAAGGGAATGCCGATATTGCCGATCCCGAGCATCAGTTTTCCCTTGAGTGAGAAGCGCAAATCGGGCTTCATGCCACCGACCTTTGTGCCCGACAACATCAACGGCCTTGAGTTCGCCCTGCCCTATTACTGGAACATCGCACCCAATCGGGATGCAACCTTGACTCCTTCCGTCATGAGCAAGCGTGGCGTCGATCTTGGAGCTGAGTTCCGTTATTTGGAATCCGATTTGAAAGGGCAGGTGCAGGCCAACTTCATGCCCACCGATACTTTGCGCAACCACGACCGCTGGAGCCTGGCCACGACTCACGACGGCACAATTGAAACCGGCATTGATGGACTGGGTGGTCTGGAGTTCAAGGTAAACCTGAACCGGGTGAGTGACGACTATTACTGGCTTGATTTCCCCCGGAGCACCAGCTCGCTGACGCCCCGGCTTTTGACGAACGACGTTGCTCTGTCGTGGCACCGTGATGACGTTTCTGCCACGCTGCGAACCCTGAAATGGCAGACTCAGCAGGACGTGGCGGCACCGATCACGCCGCCCTACGACCGGATGCCCGAGCTCGGGGCGCGCTACGCTCCCGCTCCTTTTGTCGGTTTCGATTATTCGCTGGACCTGGATCTCACTCAGTTCCAGGGCGATCGTGCGCTGACCAGCCAGGTCAATGCCTTGCGCGGAATTGCAGTGGCTCAGCTGAGTCGTCCCTGGCTGGCGCCCGGCTGGTACGTCACGCCCAAGCTGCAATGGAGTGCCACCCACTACGAGTTTGACGCGCCCCTGGAAAACCATGCAAGGTCGGCCAATCGTGTGCTGCCGACGTTCAGCCTGGACAGTGGTCTGCTGCTGGAGCGTGACGCTTCTTTTCTGGGGCGCAACTTTCGCCAGACTCTGGAGCCGCGGGCGTTCTACGTGTACACCCCGTTTCGCAACCAGGGCTCACTGCCTGTCTACGACTCCGCTCCTTACGATTTCAATTTTGCGTCCATCTACAGTGAAAACGCGTTCAGCGGTAGCGACCGCATTGCGAACAGGAACCTCATGACCCTGGGTGCGACGACGAGATTGCTGGACCCGGTCACGGGCGCTGAAGACGCTCGCTTTGGCGTGGCGCAACAGTTGCGTTTTCAAGAGCAGACTGTGACCCTGCCGGGTGGCACTCCCGTGTCCGACCACACCAGCGACTTGATGCTGGGAACGACGATCAACTGGAATCCCCACTGGTCGCTGGACTCGACGGTGCAGTTCAATCCTTCCACCAACTCTTCCGAGCGCACGACCGTGAGTGCTCGCTACAACCCCAGCAACTACCGGGTGTTGAGTGCTACCTACAGCTTGCAGCGCGGGGTCAGCGAATTGGTGGATCTGGGCTGGCAGTGGCCCATCAATGACATTTGGGGCGACAAGGGACAGGATCGTGGTGCGGGCCTGGGTCTGGGGGCGGGGCGCTGGTACAGCGTGGGCCACCTGAACTACAGTTTGAAAGACAAGAAGCAGATAGATTCGATCTTCGGTTTTGAGTACGATGCGGGCTGTTGGCTGGGACGGATCGTACTGGAGCGGTTGCACCGTAGTGGCGCGACGGCCAATCAGCATTTGATGTTTCAATTGGAGTTCGTTGGCTTCTCCCGATTGGGCTCCAGTCCGCTTCAGTCCCTGAAAGAAAATATTCCCCGATACCAGTATCTGCGCGAGCAGACCACCCAGCCCAGCCGATTTGGCCAATACGATTAGCACCTACACCATGACTTATCCTTTGCGTACCCTTTCCCTTCTGTTTCTAGCCTGTATCGCGGCCGTGCCGGCACAGGCTCAGGGCCTGCGCCCACCCTCGAACTTGAACCTGAACAGCGTCGCTGCCAGAGCTGTTCAGGGCGGGCCGCAGCAGGCCGACTACATCGTCGCGGTCGTCAATGCAGAGCCAATCACACGCAGTGAATTGCAATTGCGAGTGGCGCGTGCACGCGCCCAGTTGAGCCAGCAGGGCATCGCCATTCCGGCGCAGGAGGAGTTGGCACGACAGGTGCTGGAACGCCTGATTGGGGAAAAGGCGCAGCTTCAGATGGCCAGTGAGAATGGGGTTCGCGTCGAGGAGGATGCGATCGATCAGGCGGAGCAGAACGTGGCGCGTCAAAACCAGATCGATGTGGCTGAATTGCGCCGTCGGGTGCAAGTCGATGGGCTCAGCGCAACCCGCTTTCGGGCCGAATTGCGTGACCAGATCGCACTTTCCCGCTTGCGCGAACGTGAGGTCGACGCGCGCGTGAAAGTGAGTGAACTTGAGATCGACCAGTATCTGCGAGATCAAAAGAGCAGCACGGATTTGTCGGGTCTGGAGCTGGAACTGGCTCAAGTCCTGGTTGAGGTTCCGGAAAAAGCGACACCAGAGCAAACAAAAGCTTTGCTGGCGCGCGCGCAGACGGTACTTGAACGCGCCCGGGCGGGGGAGGATTTCAGTGGGCTGATCCGGTCGTTCTCGGATGGAATGGAACGCGCAAGCGGCAAGTCGATGGGTCTTCGCGGCGCGGACCGTTATCCAACCCTGTTTGTTCAAGCGATTCAGGGCCTGGACAAGGGCGCCATCGCCGGACCGCTGCGCTCTGCGGCAGGGTTTCATATTCTCAAACTGGTGGACAGGCGCAGTGCAGGTCTACCCCCCAGCACCGTGACGCAGAACCATGCGCGCCACATCTTGCTGCGCGTTGGACCGCAGTTGACACAGGCCGCTGCGGTTGCGCAACTGGCAGAAGCCAGGAAACGTATCCAGTCCGGGCAGGCTGAATTCGCCGCCGTGGCGAAGGAACTGTCGCAAGATGGCAGTGCCAAGGACGGAGGAGATCTGGGTTGGGCCGCTCCGGGCCAGTTTGTTCCGGAGTTCGAAGATGTGATGACGAACCTGACTCCCGGGCAAATCAGCGACCCGGTTGTTTCGCGGTTTGGCGTGCATCTGATCCAACTGATTGAGCGGCGCGAAACACCCGTAAGCGTACGCGAGCAACGGGAACTGGTGCGCAATTTCGTGCGGGAGAAGAAGCTTGAGGAAGCCTACGTTACCTGGACCCAGGATGTCCGTGGCAAGGCCTACGTCGAATTCCGCGAACCCCCGTTGTGAAGCCAGCCCCCCACGTTGCGCGTAAGCGTTTCGGTCAACATTTTCTGACCGATCAGGCGGTCGTCGAAGCCATCGTGCGTGAGATTGCTCCCAGACCGGAGCAACTCATGGTTGAAATCGGTCCCGGCCTGGGCGCATTGACCCAACCCCTGGTGGAACGCTTGGGTCGCCTGGCGGTGATCGAACTGGACCGCGATCTGGCCGCCAGATTGCGCTCACACGCGCAGTTGGACGTGACGGAATCCGATGTGCTCAAGGTCGATTTTTTTGAGTTGGCGCGATCCCTTGCGGCCGCGCGTCTGGATGCCAAAGGAGTGATGCTGGCGTTGAAACTGCGAGTGGTAGGCAACCTTCCATACAACATTTCCACTCCTATCCTGTTTCATTTGCTGGATTTTGTGACGGTGATCGAAGATCAGCACTTCATGCTACAAAAAGAGGTGGTGGACCGCATGGTTGCGCGACCTGCCACCAGCGATTACGGTCGTTTGAGCGTAATGCTGCAATGGCGCTACGCCATGGAAAACATACTGTTGGTTCCGCCGCAGTCGTTTCATCCACCGCCACGGGTGCACAGCGCAGTCGTTCGGATGCTGCCGCTCGCGAAGCCACCATCAGTTGAGGTTGGCCGTCTGAGTGAGATCGTGCAGGTGGCCTTCAGCCAGCGCCGAAAACTGCTGCGACATACCCTGGGAAAGTGGTTGGAACAACAACATTTCAGCGCTAACTTCGACTTGCAGAGGCGGGCCGAGGAAGTGCCGGTGCATGAATATGTTGAACTGGCGGCCAATTCAACATATTCATGAAAAATCCCGTCGCGTGGACGGGATTTAGATAGATGCCACCGACGTTTCATTCGGGCCGAAACTGCCGCGTCAGGCCACTTGGACGTTAAGCCGCGGCGAGCCAATAGCCGGAATTGAATGGGCTGCTCATGCGCAGCGCTAACGGCGATACGTCGAGCAACTTGTCAGTGGGCATCTTCTCGCCTGCGTCGTGGCCCAATTCAATACCGCTTACCAAGGTCGCGGTGTCCTCGATTGGACTAGCCTCTTTCGCCCGTTCTGCCTGGCTGGAGGTTGCAGAACGGGCTACAGAAAAGAATAGAAACATCGAAACGGTATCTTCCGTTCGCCCCAATAATCAGCGGTGTCCCGGAAAATATCCAGCAACTGCTCGCGCGCTTCCTTGTCGAACTTGGCATGCGCTGGAATGTGTTCCAACACCACGACAAATCCGGGCTGTTGGCCAGACTTATGCAGCGGATCAGTCAGGCAGTCATAGAGCGCGTCGAAGTTCTTTCCAAAATGTGCAGGGAAAGTAAATTTCTGGGCGATCAGGTCCAGCACATCCTGCTTGCTTTGGGCGGTGGCTAAATTGGCGTACAGAAAGTGGTGGCCCAAATGTTGGGCCGCCTCCTGCAGGTCGCTCACGCGAAAGGCGCGAATCGACTGCACGATGTTGGTTCTGACGTTACGAAGTGGCATTTCCATCTCCGCTTCTCTTTCTCATTAGGACAAACAAAATGACTGCATCAAATGCAGTCACAACAAAACTTCTTACCGGGTAATCTTGCGAAAGCCCGCATAGTGATCGTCGCTGTAATAGCAAACTTCAGGATTCTTCGGCATACCGCCACAGGCGATCCGCCGCGCTCCGCGACTCCTCACCCCTGGTGTCTTGACCGTGTACTCGCGGTAATAACCCCGCTCGCGCACCGGCAACCGACGCTCCCGATTCCCGAAAACAGCGCCATCCTTGTCATAAGGAAACGGACCCCCCTGAAAAATCAGTGCGTACGTTTGCTGACCCTGTACCGGCAAGTCACCCAATGTCACCGTGCTATCACCAATACCTCGTGCCCCAGCAGAGATGCCATTTGCATGCGCTAAAAGGGTGCCCCCAAGAAAAGCTGCCAGTAAAAAACTGACCACTGGCACTTTGTGTGCCGCCAAACGCGCCATGAAATGAAAACTCGGTTTGAAAAACGCCAGAAGGCATCGGGTAAACCCGAAAAGCACTGGGGGCAGAGTGTGCCCGATACAGCGGAAAAAAGCAAGCATTTGCTCAAATAATGGGCAAATCCAACGGGCTCTCAACCCGCGAGAGTGGGTGCTAGCTAAGCTGTCAATCTATTGGCGTGCAGCATTCGCATCAGCCACTGTGAGCGCTGTCATGTTCACTATGCGGCGCACGGTCGTACTGGCGGTTAAGATGTGCACTGGTTTGGCAGCTCCCAGCAAAACCGGCCCGATGGCGATGTTGCCTCCGGCAGCGGTCTTTAGCAGGTTGTAAGAAATATTGGCGGCGTCGATGTTGGGTAGCACCAGCAAATTGGCGCTGCCAGTCAGCGTGTTGTTCGGCATGAGTGCGTGTCGTGCAGCGGCGTCCAGCGCCGCATCTCCGTGCATTTCCCCGTCCACCTCCAACCACGGCGCCTGCGCGCGCAACACAACCAGGGTCTGGCGCATCTTGAGGGCGCTAGGTTGGTTGGACGAGCCAAAGCTGGAATGGGACAGCAGAGCGGCTTTGGGTTTGATGCCAAAACGCATCATTTCTTCGGCGGCCATCACCGTGATTTCAGCGAGTTGATCGGCAGTTGGATCGTAATTGACGTGGGTGTCAACCAGGAACACTTGTCGATCCGGCAGCATCAGACCATTCATGCAGGCGAACGCGCTGACGCCACTGCGCTTGCCGATGACCTGTTCGATGTATTGCAGGTGCATGGCAGTTGAGCCCCAGGTGCCGCAAATGAGGCCGTCGACGTGACCTTTATGCAACAGCATCGAGCCGATAAGCGTGAGCCGCCGCCGCATTTCGATCTTCGCCATCTGCGTGGTGATGCCTTTGCGTTCGGTCATGCGGTGATAGGTTTGCCAGAAATCGCGATAGCGCTCATCCTGCTCGACGTTGACGACATCGTAGTCGACGCCCTGTTCCAGCCGAAGTCCGAACTTCTCGATGCGTGCCGCAATCACACCCGGTCGCCCTATCAGTGTTGGTCGGGCCAGTCCCTCGTCCACAACGATCTGCGCAGCACGCAATACGCGTTCCTCTTCCCCTTCAGCGTATCCCACGCGCTTCTTGATGGCTTTTTTGGCCGCGGTAAAGATCGGCTTCATGGTTGTGCCTGAAGCGTAGACAAAGTTCTGCAGCCGCTCTCGGTAGGCATCCATGTCCCAGATCGGGCGTAGCGCCACGCCGCTCTCGGCGGCAGCCTGCGCCACGGCCGGCGCGATCTTCATCATCAAGCGCGGATCAAAGGGCTTCGGAATCAAATACTCCGGGCCAAATGCCAAGGGTTCTCCGGAATATGCGGCAGCGACCACCTCGCTCTGCTCGGCCTGGGCCAGTTCGGCAATGGCATGCACAGCCGCGATTTCCATTTCGACCGTGATCGTCGTGGCGCCGCAGTCCAGAGCGCCCCGGAAAATGTAGGGAAAGCAAAGAACATTGTTGACCTGATTTGGATAATCGCTGCGGCCTGTCGCCATGACGGCGTCATCGCGCACGGCCTTGACTTCCTCTGGGGAAATCTCAGGTGTTGGATTTGCCAGCGCAAAAATCAGCGGCTTGGCGGCCATCTTGCGCACCATCTCAGACTTGAGCACACCACCGGCTGACAGCCCCAGAAATACGTCCGCACCTTCGACGATCTCGCCCAGAGTGCGGGCGTCGGTCTTTTGTGCAAAGACGATTTTGTCGTCGTCCATCAACTCGGTGCGGCCTTGGTACACCACACCAGCGAGATCAGTCACATAAATGTTCTCCCGTGGAATCCCGAGTTTGACCAGCAGCCCCAGGCAGGCAAGTGCAGCCGCGCCAGCGCCGGAGGTCACCAACTTGATTTGTTTTGGGTCTTTCCCCACGACTTTGAGGCCATTGAAGATAGCAGCACCCACGACAATGGCTGTGCCATGCTGGTCGTCATGGAAAACGGGGATCTTCATGCGCTCACGCAACTTGCGCTCTACATAAAAGCAGTCGGGTGCCTTGATGTCCTCCAGATTGATACCGCCGAATGTGGGCTCCAGCGCCGCGACGATGTCTACAAGTTTGTCCAGATTCCGTTCGTCAATCTCCAGATCAAAGACGTCGATGCCGGCAAACTTCTTGAACAAGACGCCCTTGCCCTCCATCACAGGCTTGGCCGCTAGCGGGCCAATGTCTCCCAGTCCCAGCACTGCGGTTCCGTTGGTGATGACCGCTACCAGATTTCCCCGACTGGTGTAGCGGAAGGCCGCCGCCGGGTCCTTCACGATTTCTTCGCAAGGCGCGGCAACGCCTGGCGTATAGGCCAGGCCTAGGTCGTGCTGATTCACGAGTTGTTTGGTCGCCGCAATCGAGATCTTTCCGGGCGCCGGGAATTCGTGGTAGTCGAGTGCCGCGCGACGCAGTTCAGCGCCCCGATCATCATGATTGGTTGGCGAGTTCTTGGGCATATTCTTGGTCTCCCGACTCTGGCAGCCTGACGGTCGCCGATTGTATAAATTATCGCTGGGCCCGATGACTCATTAATCGCACCGGGCGCTGCAAGTTGTTCATTGTAGGCGTGCCAACTCAAGCTTCTGATGCTCTGGGACAGTCACGGTGCCGCATCACCCGCGCATCAGGGCTTCGATTTCGTCGCCGTCCACCGGCACGGTGCGACTGATTAAGTCGCAACCCTCAGTGGTCACGATCGCGTCATCTTCAATCCGGATCCCGATGTTGTGATAGCACTCTGGCACCCCCGCATCGGCACGCACATAAATCCCGGGCTCGATCGTCAAAACCATTCCGGCGCGCAAAATGCGGCTGGGCCGGTTGACTATGATTTCGCCGGACAATGGGTCCTTGCGCTCGTCGGTTTGGCCGACCTCGCCGGGTTCCACATAGCTTCCACAGTCGTGCACGTCCATCCCTAGCCAATGGCCGGTGCGATGCATGTAAAACTTGGAATAGGCGCGCTTCTCGATAACATCGTCCAAGGTGCCCACCAGATTCGCATCCAGCAGACCAAGGTCCAGCATGCCCTGGGCCAGAACCTTGACTGTGGCATCGTGCGGATCAGTGAAACGGGCACCTTCACGCGTGGCGGTTATGGCTGCCACCTGGCTGGCCAACACCAGGTCATAGAGCGTGCGCTGCGCGGCGCTGAAGCGTCCATTGGCAGGAAATGTGCGCGTGATATCGCTGGCGTACCCGTTAAGTTCACATCCGGCGTCCATCAGCACCAATTCTCCGGCGTGAACCGGGGCGGCATCCGCCCTGTAATGCAGCACGCAGGCATTTGCCCCGGATGCGACGATTGAGCCGTAAGCGGGAAATTGCGAGCCATGGCGGCGGAACTCGTGCAGCACTTCCGCCTCCAGGTGGAACTCGCGTACGTCCTTGCCGGCACGCAACATCTGTGCGCTGCATTGCATGGCTCGAATGTGCGCCTGCGCTGAAATTTCTGCGGCCCTGCGCATAAGGTCTTGTTCGTGTGCGTCCTTGAAGAGGCGCATTTCATCCAAGGGGACACATGCGTCACACTGCAACCGCGGTGTCAGGGCCCCATAGCGAACGCGAGCGCGAACCTTGTCCAGCCAGGACATCACCCGTGACTCGATGCCTTGTTGGGTCGCAAAGGGGTACCAGACGGCGTTTCGGTTCTCCAGCATCGTAGGCAGTTTGGTGTCCAGTTCCGCAACGGAATACGCAGCATCCACGCCCAACGCAGCGGGCGCCTCTACGGGTCCAAGTCGACTGCCATCCCAGATTTCACGCTCTGGGTCCTTAGGTTGACAAAACAACGTAGAGTGCCCGTCGGCGGTGATGACCAGCCAAGCGTTGGGCTCGCAAAATCCTGTCAAATAGTAGAAATAGCTGTCGTGTCTGTAGGGGAAATCGTTGTCACGATTGCGCGCCCGTTCGGGAGCGGTGGGCACAATGGCGATGGCGTTCTGGCCCAACTGGCTCGCGAAGCGCGCGCGCCGGAGCGCATAAATGGGTTTATCATTCTTGGGCATGGTGCAGTCCTGAAGTACCCCCCGATTTTCAACCAATTTGTTCTGGCGGGTTCTTTAATGGTTATTGCCGATCGGTACGGCCTGCAGTTCGAGGTCGGGTAAATAATGCGCTTTCCGGAAAGAAACAATATGTCTTTGCTCAGCTGGTTCTCACGCAAGAAGTCCGACTCGTCTATCACCCTGCACGGTCCTGATATCAGGCAACCGGTAGAACACACCCAGCCTATGGCACTTGAGCAGACTAATTCCTCGGCGTTGAGTGCGTTGGCTGAGCCTCGCCCTGCCAATCGCGCCGTAGAGAATGCGGCGGTGCGCGAACAGTTGAAAACCCAGAGTCTCGCACGGCGAGAACAACTGTACGGGGCCGTGCGGGAATCACTGCTTCGCATTGGAATTCTGGCTGCCAGCTACAAATTCAAGGTATTGGCACTGGATCAGGCCGGTCGGCAATACCTGGTAATGATTGACGTGGCCGCGAACCTGAGCGACGACGTTGCGAAAATGTCGCAGGTTGAGACGCTGATTGCCGCCAATGCGAAGTCTCGTTACGACCTCGTCGTGACCGCGGTGTATTGGCGCAGGGACGATCCTTTAACCGAGCACAGGATACAGACGGTTGGCGCTACCCCCAGCCCTGCATCGGCTGAGGCCCCCCCCAAGATGACAGAAATTTCCAAGAAGTTGACCGAGCCCGCGGCGACAGCCGATCAGGCAGGGTCCCGCTATGAGCCGCTTCAGACTGAAGAGATGTTGGCATTCAAGCGTGCACTCGCGGTCACCGCGAACCCGCCTGCACCCGCGGCCACGGCGCGGGCTCCCGTGCGTGGCTTCAGCCCATTGGCGACTGGCTATGAAGATACGCAAGTGGTGAGTCCGGATACGCGGCCCCCAAAACTGGATAACTCGCAACGCGGCGATCTGAATTAGTGGTCGACCCAAACTGGGCTGGCATGCGCTCAGTGTCCGGCGAAATCAAGCAGCGTATAGAGTTCGAGTCCGCTGGCCCGCACCTTGGCCGATCCGCCTAGTTCGGGCAAGTCGACGATCGCGGCCCCCTCGATCACGACAGCACCGAGTTTCTCCAGAAGATTCTTTCCCGCAAGCATGGTGCCACCCGTCGCGATCAGGTCATCAATCAGCAGGACACGGTTGCCGGGCCTGACAGCGTCCGTGTGCAATTCCACGGTGGCGCTGCCATATTCAAGCTCGTAGGTCTCCTTGACCGTTTCAAAGGGCAGTTTGCCCTTTTTCCGTATGGGTATGAAGCCGACGTTGAGTTCATAGGCAACCACCGCACCCAGTATAAAACCGCGAGCATCCAGCCCAGCGACAACATCGGGCCGCAGATCCGGGTCCATATAGCGGTGCACGAAGGCATCGATCAGCACACGAAAAACCTTGGGATCCTGTAGCAATGGTGTGATGTCGCGAAACTGGACTCCAGGCGCGGGCCAATCTGGCACGGTTCGGATGTGCCCCTTGAGGTATTGACTGATGCTGAAGTTGTCCATATTTGATCACGCAAAACGTTGATTCAATAGGCGGATAGCTTACCCTGCAAGCAGACACTGTTCTGCGAGCGCCAGCGCTTCGGGTTTTCCACTCAACACCAGTGTGTCCCCAGCTTCCAGCACCGTGTTCTCACCGGGGGTCACAGCTTGGCCGCGATCCTTACGTAACGACACCATGCGAACGTTCAACTTGGACAGCCCGAATTCAGGCAGCGACTTTCCAACGCCGTGCGCGTTCGGGGTAAGCGTCACTGTGACCAGACGTTCGTGCTCCAACTCTTCCACCGAATCATCGTCGGCGCCGTGAAAGTAGCCGCGCAGCAGGTTGTAGCGTGCATCGCGCTGCTCCTGCACAATGCGGATGACGCGTCGCATCGGTACACCCACCAGAGCCAAAGCGTGGCTGGCCAGCATGAGGGAACCCTCAATCGCCTCGGGCACGACCTCGGTGGCGCCGGCCGCCTGCAGCCTCTCCAGGTCGTGGTCGTCCTGGGTGCGCACTATGACGGGCACGGTCGGCGCATGCAGGCGGGCATTCGCCAGCACCTTGAGCGCGCTGGGCGTATCGAGATAGGTCACCACCAAAGCACTGGCGCGGGCCAGGCCGGCCGCAATCAGGGCTTGCAGCCGCACGGCGTCACCAAATACCACCGGCTCACCCGCAGCGGTGGCCTGACGTACCCGGTCCGGATCCAGGTCCATGGCCATGTAGGGAATGCCCTCGCGTTCCAACATGCGCCCCAGATTCTGCCCACAACGACCATAGCCGCAAATGATGACGTGCTTGCTCGTGCCAATGGATTTGCGTGCGATGCTGGTCATTTGCAGCGACTGCTGCAGCCACTCGCTGCTGACCAGCTTCATCACGATCACGTTGCTGTACATGATGATGAATGGGGTGGCGAGCATGGATAGCACCATGCTTGCCAGGATCGGATTCAGAAGTGCGGGTTGCACCAGCCCAGTCCCCTGTGCAAGCGACAACAAAACGAAGCCGAACTCGCCCGCTTGCGCCAGGTACAGCCCGGTACGCAGGGCAACTCCGTCGGTCGCGCCGAGACCCTTTGCCAAGGCTGTAACCAGCACCAGTTTGAACAGTACCGGCAACGTCACAAGCACCAGCACCAGCGGCCATTGGCGGGCAACTTCACGCCAATCCAGCAACATGCCAATGGTGATGAAAAAGAGTCCTAACAGGACATCGTGGAACGGCCGAATGTCGGTCTCCACCTGGTGCTTGAATTCGGTTTCTGAAACCAACATGCCAGCGATGAACGCGCCAAGCGCCAAGCTCAGTCCGGCGAGCTCGGTGAGCCACGCCAACCCGAGCGTTATCAGCAGAAGATTCAGGACAAACAACTCCTCGCTCTTGCGCCTTGCCACCAACGTGAGCCACCAGCGCATGATCCGCTGACCACCTGCCAGCAAGAGTGCAATGAGAATGGTGGCCTTGAACGCCGCGATGGCCAGAGCCGAGACAAGTTGCTCCCCAGATGTTCCCAGCGCAGGGATCAGCACCAACAGTGGAACGACGGCCAGGTCCTGAAACAGCAACACCCCCAGCACACGTTTACCATGTTCCGACTCAATTTCCAGTCGCTCGGCCATGAGCTTGATAACAATTGCCGTGCTGCTCATGGCCAGTGCGCCCGACAATGCCAATGCGGTGGGCCAGGACATCTGCCATTGGGCAGGCAGCAGCAGTCCCAGACCCCAGGATCCGAACGTGACCAGAACCATGGTCAGCACGACCTGAAACAGCCCCAGCCCGAATACGTGACGACGCATCGCGCGGAGCTTGTGCAGGTTGAATTCCAGACCGATCACGAACATCAGGAACACCACACCAAACTCGCCCAGATGCTGAATGCCTGCGGAATTCTGCGCCAGTGCGAGCGCATTCGGGCCGATGACGATGCCTACCGCGAGGTATCCCAGTATCGGAGGGAGTTTGAGCGAGCGGCTCGCGACCACACCTAGCACCGCAGCCAGCAGGTAGAGCAAAATGAGTTCGAGCGCATTCATGCCGCGATACTAGCAAGAGAAAGGGTCGGCGCCGGCAAGGTCTGGCTGGGAATGCCCCCGCCGATAGAATGCTGCCATGACCGTCAGCCCCATCGCACCCGCTTCCTTCGACGCCACCCAGGCACTGCGCCTGGCCCACGAAACCTTTGACATAGAGGCGGCAGCAGTGATCGGTCTGAAGGCGCGGTTGAACACCTCATTCGCTCGGTCCGTGAAAATGATGCTTGGTGTGCGTGGCCGGGTGGTCGTCATGGGCATGGGCAAGAGCGGGCATATCGGGCGCAAGATCGCCGCCACACTAGCTTCCACAGGAACACCTTCACTGTTCGTGCATCCGGCGGAAGCAAGCCATGGTGATCTGGGAATGATCATGCCGATCGATCTGGTGCTGGCAATTTCCAATAGCGGTGAGAGCGAGGAGCTCACGGCCATCCTGCCAGTACTCAAACGCCAGGGTGTGCCGTTGGTTGCAATCACCGGCGGGGCCCAGTCCACCCTTGCCCGGCACGCCGATGAAACCCTGGACAGCGGTGTGGAAAAGGAGGCTTGCCCGCTCAATCTGGCTCCCACCGCGAGCACCACTGCGCAACTTGCGCTGGGCGACGCGCTGGCGGTGGCGCTTCTTGATGCCCGCGGATTCAGGGCCGAAGACTTCGCACGATCACATCCTGGCGGCGCCTTGGGACGCCAGCTGTTGACACACGTCAGCGACGTGATGCATACGGACGAGGCGATTCCGATGGTGCAACCGCAGGCGGGACTAAGTGAACTGATGCGGCAAATGAGTGTTAAGGGGTTGGGCGCCTGCGCAGTGGTTGATCCGCGACAAAAGCTGCTGGGAATCTTCACCGATGGCGATCTGAGGCGTCTGATTGAGACGGGTGTTGATCTGCGCAGCACGACAGCGCAACAGGTCATGCATCCGAACCCACGGACCATCCAGGCGCCTGCACTCGCGGCAGAAGCGGCGGAACTCATGGAGCAGCACCGAATCACCTGCGTGCTGGTGACCGGAGACGATGGGGTTCTGGTCGGTGTAGTCCATGTGGGCGACTTGATGCGCGCCAAAGTGATATAGGCGAATCCGTCGCGGCATGAATCCTGTCCTCCAATTTCCGGCGGAATTGCTGTTGAAAGCGCAAGGCATACGCGTTGTCTTCTTTGACGTGGATGGCGTTTTCACGGACGGTGGAATCTTTTTCACGGAGTACGGCGAAACGATCAAGCGGTTCAATACTCTGGATGGACACGGGATAAAGTTGCTGCAGAAAGCAGGAATCACGCCCGCGGTCATTACCGGACGCGATTCCAAACCCTTGCGGTCGCGACTGGAGGCGCTGGGTGTCACACATTCACGCTTCGGCACTGAAGACAAGGGCCCTGCGGCTGAGGAGATGCTGCAAACGCTGGGACTCCAATGGGACCAGACCGCCGCCATGGGAGACGACTGGCCCGACTTGGCGGTGATGCGGCGCTGCGCGCTAGCCTGCGCGCCTAAGAATGCACACCTGGAGGTGCGGAACTGCGCACATTACGTGACGCAAGTACACGGCGGTAATGGTGCTGTGCGCGAATTCTGCGATCTGCTGCTGCTGGCAAGCGGTCGATATGCCTCCCTATTGCGGGCTGGCTTGCCATGAACCGGCAATTGCTGGGTATCTGGGATCGGATCTCCATCTACTTGCCCATGATTTTGATGGGGCTGTTGGCATTGGGCTCGTGGTGGCTGGTTCGCAGCACGCCGGGTTTCACGCAGGCGTCCCGGGCGCTTTCTCTGCGGCATGAACCGGACTACTTCATGCGCAATTTTTCCATCAAGACCTTCGACGCGAAAGGGCGCATGAAAAACGAAATCTTCGGCGCCCAGGCGCGGCATTTCCCCGACACCGATACCGTCGAGATCGAGCGCGTGCGATTGCGCTTGGTGTCCGAACAGGGCGGCATCATTACCGCCGCCGCCGATCGCGCTTTGACGAATGGAGATGGGTCGGAAGTGCAACTGATAGGAAATGCCAATGTAGTGCGCGAGGCCCGCACTGATGCGTCAGGGCGTCAGATCCCGGCGAGCGAACTGCGCGGCGAGTTCTTTCGCGCGTACACCAACTCTGAACGCGTCAAAACCGACAGGCCGGTTCTGTTGTTACGCGGCAATGATCAGTTTTCAGCCGACGGCATGGACTTTGACAATGTTGAGCGCGTGCTGTCGCTGCATGGACGCGTCAGAGGTGAACTTCAGGCCAATCCATCCAGGCAGTCTCAGTAGCTACCGCCAGTGTTACGGTTTTCGGAAAAGAAACCGGGTCACAAAAAAAGGGCCCCGAGGGCCCTTTGGTATTTCGTGGCGCGGGGCCCGAAATCAGTAGCTGCTGCGGCCGCCGCCGTATCCACCACCACCACCGCCACCACCGCTGCGACCAGCACCACCGCCGTAGCCGCCACCACCGCCAGCACCACCGCCGTAGCCGCCGCCACCGCCGGTACGGGGAGGACGCGCTTCCATCGGGCGAGCTTCGTTCACCACGAGACCGCGGCCACCGAATTGCTGACCGTTCATGCCCTTGATCGCGGCTTGTGCTTCGGCATCGTTGCCCATTTCCACAAAGCCGAAGCCTTTGGACCGGCCCGTGTCGCGCTCCATCATGACCTTGGCGCTGGAAACAGTGCCAAACGCGGCAAAAGCTTGCTGCATGTCTTCATCGCGGAAAGAATAGGGCAGGTTGCCCACGTAAAGTTTGTTGCCCATGAAGGGACTCCTGAAAAAAAATCAAAACGCGATGGAGTCCGATGTACGCAATCAACAAACCAATGAAGACTTAACAGACGCGAAACTGACCATTCACCGCAAACCCGTGAGCTGACAAGCAGCCACACTCGGTCATTATGCGCGATGTTGTTGAAATTGCCAAGAAGTCGACGCTGTAGAGCCGATATGCCTGGAAATGCGCTTTTTGGAAGGCGGTTTGTGGTATGAAAGCGACATGCAGGCGAGGCCTTGATCGGTGACGGCGTAGCCTTCCCCCGCGTCGGCTTTGCATACGATGTTGCGCCGCGCCATGGTCTCGACCTTGGCTCCGTCGTGGTTTCTGCAATTGCAACTTCGGCTTGCGGGTCGAGCTTTCTCACGGGCTGGGCAATGATCAATTTGCAATGATCCGACGCGATTCCCGCGAAGGTAAAACCATGCCCATGGTTCATCGAAACCGCACGCTGCAATTGGGACCCTTTGCGGCTGCGACCGTTACCGCGGCATCAGAAACACGGACTTTTCACTCAACTTTCCCAGACCAGTGAGTGACTCAATCTCGAACAGGATCGGTAGCGAGCCGGCACGAACAGGATCGCTGGGTGTGAGCACGCTCAGCACCACCCAGCGAGATTGGGCCGGGTCCACGCTAACGCTGCCGTTGGAGGCCAGCGTCATGCCCGGCCAACCGTTGACGGAGATGCGGAACGGTTGCACTGACTCGGTGGCGTTCATGATCTGTAGCCGGAACAGGTTCTCTATCCTGCCATCGTCAGTCACACGCGACATCACCGCGCGGTCTCGCACCACGTCCACCTTGAAGGGAATGCGCGTGCCCAGGCTGATGAACATGGCAAGCATCACCCCCGCCAGGATACTGGTGTAAACCAATACGCGCGGACGGAGGATGTGGCGCAGGACTTGCGCGGGATTCCAGCCAAGTTTTATGGCATTTTGAGTGGAGTATTTGACCAGACCACGCGCATAACCCATCTTGTCCATCACGGTATCGCACACGTCGGCGCAGGCGCCGCAACCGATGCACTCGTATTGCAGACCCTTGCGGATGTCGATACCGGTGGGACATACCTGCACGCACAGATCGCAATCCACACAGGCTCCCAAACCGAGTTGGGCCGGATCGGCTTTGCGTGAACGCGCGCCGCGGGGTTCACCCCGCTCGCTGTCGTAGGTCACGATCAGGGTGTCCTTGTCGAACATGGCGCTTTGAAAGCGGGCGTAGGGGCACATGTATTTGCACACCTGCTCGCGCATGAAGCCCGCGTTGCCGTAAGTGGCAAAGCTGTAGAAGAACACCCAAAAGATTTCCCATGCGGAAACCTGCCACAACAGGATCTGTCCTCCGAGTTCGCGGATCGGCGTGAAATAGCCGACGAAGCTAAAACCGGTCCACAAAGCCAGCGCAATCCAGACGACCTGCTTTCCAGTTTTGCGCGCCGCTTTCTCCGGCGACCAGGGTTGCCCGTCGCGACGCAGGCGGGCCGAGCGGTCCCCTTCGAACTTGCGCTCGATCCACATGAAGATCTCGGTGTACACCGTTTGCGGACAGGCGTATCCACACCACAAGCGCCCCGCCACTGCCGTGAACAAGAACAGGGAGAGCGCAGAGATGACCAACAGGCCGGTCAGGTAGATGAAGTCCTGCGGGTACAGCACCAAGCCGAAGATGTAGAAACGCCGCGCCGTCAGGTCAAACAACACGGCCTGGCGTTGACCCCACTGAAGCCAGGGAAGACCGTAAAAAACCAGTTGCGTGAGAAACACCACACCCCAGCGCCACTGTGAAAACCGGCCTGAAACGCTGCGCGGATAGATTATCTGGTGGCCCGCATACAGCGACACCACCTGATCGGATGCCGGTGGATTGGTGGCGGGCGCAACCGATGGTTTAGTGACAGGGTCAACTTGCATGAAAAATCCGCTCAATCTTTGATTTCAGGAACCCGATTCGACTTCAGTTGAGGTCAGTTGTCTGTGACACAAGTCACCCAGTCGACGCAAGTCAACCCTCGCGGCGCGGCGCCCGGGTCCCAGTGGAGTCGACCAATTTGCCAAACACTTTCCAGAATGCCGCGTCCTGGGTGGTGGCGAAGTTGATGCGCATCAGGGTGCTGGGGACTCGTGCGGCGTGAAACAGCGAGCCTGGCGCCAGCAAGTAGCCGTGGTCCAGCATGCGCTGCGACAGTTCGTCGGTGTCCACGCCCGTGTCGACCCAGCCGAAAAGACCTGCAGGCTCTGCGGCAAACGTGCAGCCGTGCGCCAACGCCAGTTTCACGCTGCGCGAGCGCGCCATATCCAGTCGCTGGCGTATGCGTTCAGCGTGACGCCGCAACTGCCCCTGGTCGATGCACCACGCCAGCGCCTTTTCCAGCAGCGCAGGCGTGGTCAGCGTGGTCAGCATCTTGGTGTCCAGCAGGCGCTCCACCAGCGCGTTCGGCGCGGCCATGAAACCGACGCGCCAATTGGGTGCGAGGATCTTGGCGAAGCCACTGACGTAGATACTGCGCTGCAATCCATCAAGCGCAGACAAACGCGTTTCGTGCCCAGATGCGAGATGGCTGTAGGTGTCGTCTTCCAACACGTAGAAGTCGTACGCGTTTGCCAGTTGCAGCACGCGGTGGGCACGACCGGGAGTGATGCAGTAGCCGGTGGGGTTGTGCAGCACGCTCACGCTCACGAACAGTTTCGGCGCCTGCGAGGTGCCGGCATGCGCCTCGCAATAACGCGTCATCACCTCGAGGTTGGGACCCTCGGCGCGGCGCGGCACGGGCAGCATGCGGATACCCAAGGCATCGAGGCGTGCGAACTCTATCGCCCAGCCCGGCTCCTCCACCATCACGGTGTCGCCCGCGCGCAGCAGAGTGCGGCTCACAATGTCCAGTGCGTGCGTGGCGCCGACCGTGGTGATGATTTGCTCGGGCGCGGCCGGCACGTTGATCGTTGCCAGCTTGCGCGACAAGGCCTCGCGCAGACCCGCGTCTCCCGCTGGTTCGCCGTAGCGCAATGAGAACGACTGCAGGGCTTTGTTGCTGCTGTACTTGCGCACCGCCGTGGGCATGAACGTGCTCTCCATCCAGTCCGGGGGAAACGCACCCATGCCGGGCTGAGGCTTGTCACTGGGCCGATGGAACATGCTGCGGATCAGGGCAGCAGCATTCACCGGCGCACGCATCGCTGTGGTCGCGGTACTACCGGCTACAGCGGCCGACCCCGGGCTGGCGGCCTCGCGCACATAGAAACCCCGGTTCCGACGCGACAACACCAGGCCCTGGGCCAGCAGTCGGTCGTAAGCCGCGACCACAGTCGAAGGGCTGAGCCCGTGAATCTGCGCACACTGCCGCACCGACGGCAGCTTGGCACCGGGCGCCAGCAGGCGCGTGCCGATGCGCTGGGCGAAGAGCTCAGCCAGTTGTTCAGTAAGCGACTGTGCGGCGGCGGGCGTCAACATGGAAGGCGTTAATCTGAGGTCCGGCGGTAGGACGGCTGTGCTGGCCCGTTAAGCCATACAGTCAAATGTTTTGCTTGGATAACTGTACTGATACTGTGCTGACTGCAACTATAAAGTGATACTTCACCCGATGGCAAGTCCCCGCCATTAACTTCGTCATGACTGCTTCCGAATTCACCGCCCTGTTGTTGCTCACTACCGCCGCCAGTTTTACGCCCGGGCCCAACACCACCCTGTCCACGGCGCTGGCGGCCAACTTCGGTCTGAGACGCGCGCTCGGCTTCGTGTTGGCGGTGCCGGTGGGCTGGGCCCTGCTGTTCAGTCTGTGCGCCGCGGGTGTCGGCGCGCTGGTGCTGGCCGCACCTGCCCTGCGGACGGGCATCACGCTGTTCGGCGTGGGCTATTTGTTATGGCTGGCATGGCGGCTTGCGGGCGTGGCCGTGGATTGGCGATCGCTGCGCTGCTCGAACGCGCAGCCACACTGGCACAGCGACAAGTCGCGCCTGAGCGTCACGTTCTGGCAGGGCGTACTGCTGCAGTTCCTGAATATCAAAGCCTGGATGCTGGCGCTCACCGTGGTGGCGGGATGGCTCGCCGGACGTCCGGATCAGTTTGCACGTTTCGCGGTCGTGCTGCCGGTGATGTTGTTGTTTGGCCTGGGCAGCAACCTCATGTATGCGCTCATGGGCGCGCTGTTGCGGGAGTGGCTCTCGCAAGGCGCGTGGCTGCTGGCTTTCAACCGCTGCATGGCGGCCGTGCTCGTGCTCACCGCGGCATGGATGGCGACGCTATGAACAAGGGCATAGGCAAGGGCCTGTGGCTGGGTGTCATCGGCGTGGTTATCTTTGCCCTGACGCTGCCCCTGACGCGCATCGCCGTGGGCACACCGGAGGCACCACAGATGTCGGGGGTGTTTGTGGCAACGGGTCGCGCCGTCGTGGCGGCCCTGCTGTCTGCGCTGTTCCTGCTGTTCACGCGAGCGCCCCGCCCCCGGCGTGAGGAATTGCTGCCGCTGGTGGTGGTGGCGTTGGGTGTCGTGTTCGGTTTCCCGCTGTTCACCTCCATTGCCATGCGCCATGTGCAGGCGGTTCACGCCAGTGTGATGCTGGGTGTGCTACCGCTGGCGACAGCCGTGGTGGGCGCGTACCTGCATCGGCAGCGGCCTTCAACCGCCTTCTGGTGCTGCGCCTTGTTTGGTACGGCGTTGGTGGTGAGCTTTGCGGTGTTGCGCTCGGGTCAATCCGGGTTGACTTTACAAACTGCCGACTTGCTGTTGCTGGCGGCCATGGCGTGCGCCGCCATTGGTTACGCCTGGGGCGCAAGGCTCTCGGGCGCGATGCGGGCCGAGCACGTGATTTCATGGGCGTTGCTGTTGACGTTGCCGATCAACCTGCCGCTGGCCTATGCGCAATGGCCGCAGTTTGCGATCCAACCGGTGGCGTGGTGGGCCTTCGCCTACGTCGCCGTGTTCTCCATGTGGCTGGGCTTTTTTGCCTGGTACCGTGCGCTCTCGTTGGGCGGCACGGTACGCGTGAGCCAGGTGCAATTGATCCAGCCGTTTTTATCGATGCTGTTTGCCGTGCCCCTGCTGGGCGAGTCGCTCGATGTCATCACGGTGGGCTTCGGTCTGGCCGTGATGGTGACCGTTTTTGTCGGTAGAAAGATGCCGGTCTCAGCCGTTTCTGAAAGCAAGTCATGACCCCACCCCAAGCCTCTTCCAATCCATGGCTGCTGGCCGAGCGCACCGCTGCCATGAACCCCTCAGTGATCCGCGAAATTCTGAAAATCACGGAGCGCCCCGGAGTCATCAGTTTTGCCGGCGGACTGCCTTCGCCCAGGACTTTTCCTGTGGCCGAGTTTGCCGCAGCATGCGCCAAGGTGCTTCGCGATGACGCGAGCGCCGCGCTGCAGTACGCCGCCAGCGAAGGATTGGGGCCGCTGCGCGAGTTGGTGGCGCAGATGCTACCGTGGCAGGTGGATCCGGCCCAGGTATTGATCACCACCGGCTCGCAGCAGGGGCTGGATCTGGTCGGCAAGATCCTGCTCGACAAGGACAGCCGCGTGCTGGTGGAGACGCCCACTTATCTGGGTGCGCTGCAGGCCTTTACGCCGATGCAACCGAAAATCGTGGGCGTGGCCTGCGACGACAACGGCGTCGACGTTGCGGCGCTGCGCGATGCCGTTCGGGCGGAGTCCACACGCTTCCTCTACGTCCTGCCCAACTTCCAAAATCCCACCGGCCGCACCATGCCCGAGTCCAGCCGCGCGTCCTTAAGCCAGGCGGCGGGCGAGATTGGCCTGCCCTTGCTCGAAGACAACCCCTACGGCGACTTGTGGTTCGACACGCCGCCGCCCTTGCCGCTCGCCGCGCGGAACCCTGACGGTTGTGTCTATCTGGGGTCTTTCTCCAAGGTGCTGGCCCCTGGTCTGCGCCTGGGCTTTGTGGTCGCGCCCAAGGCCATTTATCCCAAGTTGCTGCAGGCCAAGCAGGCCGCCGATTTGCACACGCCGGGCTTCAACCAACGGGTCGTGGTCGAGGTCATGAAGGACGGATTTCTACGACGCCATGTGCCCACCATCCGCGCCCTGTACAAGAGCCAGCGCGATGCCATGCTGTCAGCAATGAAGCAGCACATGCCCGCCGGCGTTGAATGGAACACGCCCAGCGGCGGCATGTTCCTGTGGGCACGTCTGCCGCAGGGCATGAACGCAGCCGAACTCCTGCCCAAGGCTGTGGACAAAGGTGTGGCCTTCGTTCCGGGCGCCGCCTTCTACGCCGACCATCCGGATGCGCGCACGCTGCGCCTGTCCTTCGTCACCGCCAGCGTGCAAGAGATCCAGACCGGCATTGAGGCACTGGCAAAAACCATCGAGGAGAACAGGGCATGACGCGAGCATTCAAGCAAGTCGATGTCTTCACGGCCATTCCATACCTGGGAAATCCATTGGCGGTAGTACTCGACGGCACGGGATTGTCCACGGAACAAATGCAGCACTTCACGAACTGGACCAACTTGTCCGAAGCCACCTTCTTACTGCCGCCGACCGATGTGGCAGCCGACTACCGCGTGCGCATCTTTTGTCCAGGTCGGGAGTTGCCGTTTGCCGGGCATCCAACGCTTGGCACTTGCCATGCGTGGCTGCAGGCCGGTGGACAACCAAAAGCGGAGTTCGTGGTGCAGGAATGCGGCGTCGGCCTGGTACCGATTCGCCGTCAAGGCGCACGGCTGGCTTTTGCCGCGCCACCGCTGATCAAGAGCGGCCCGTTGCCGGAATCCGATGTCGCCTTGATCGCTCGCGGCTTGGGCGTTCAGCGCAACGACATCGTGCACCACGCATGGTGCGACAACGGACCCAACTGGCGTGGCGCGCTGCTGCGCTCGGCTGAGCAGGTGCTCGCTCTCAAACCCGACGCCGCCATACTCGCCGGACTTGATATCGGTGTCGTGGGTCCGCGCGGCAAGGTTGGCGTCGTCGCTGCGCAGACTGCAACGCAGGACACCGAATTCGAGGTGCGTGCGTTCTTTCCCGGCAACAACGGTATGTCGGAAGACCCCGTTACCGGCAGCCTGAATGCTGCGATTGCACAGTGGCTCATCGGTGCCGGGTTGGCGCCGGAGCAGTACATCGCCGGCCAGGGAGCGGCGTTGCGGCGAGCAGGGCGGGTTTACATCGAACGCGACGGCGACCGCATCTGGGTTGGCGGCGATGTCGTCACCTGCATCGATGGCACGGTGCGGCTATGAATATCCCCAATCTGCAAGAGATCGAGGCGGCGGCACGCCTCATCTACCGCGAATTCCAGGCAACACCGCAATACTGCTGGGCTGGTCTGAGCGAACGCCTGGGTGCAAGTTGCTGGGTCAAGCACGAGAACCACACGCCGGTGGGCGCCTTCAAGATCCGCGGCGGCCTGACCTATTTTGAAGCACTGCGCCAGCGTGGCGCGCTGCCGCATGAAGTGATCAGCGCCACCCGTGGCAACCACGGGCAAAGCATCGGCTGGGCGGCGCGCTCGCACGGCGTAGCCTGCAGCATCGTGGTTCCGCATGGCAACTCGGTGGAAAAGAACGCGGCCATGCGGGCCTTGGGCGCGAAGCTCATCGAGCACGGCGAGGATTTTCAGGAAAGCCGCGAGCACGCGCTGCGTCTGGCGACTGAGCGTGGCGCGCACATGGTGCCCAGCTTTCACCGCGACCTGCTCAGCGGCGTTGCCACCTATTGGTGGGAGTTCTTTCGTGCCGTGCCGCAGTTGGATGTGGTGTACGTGCCCATTGGCCTGGGCTCCGGCGCCTGTTCTGCGCTAGCCGCCAAGCTCGCACTGGGACACGGCGCGCGCATCGTGGGCGTCGTCAGCGCGCACGCCACCACCTATGCGGACTCGATCGCAGCTGGCCGCGTGGTGGCGGCGCCCGTAAGCACGCAACTTGCCGACGGCATGGCCTGCCGCCTGGCAGACCCCGCTGCGTTGGAGATTTTGACACCGCATTTGGACCATATCGTGCAGGTTACGGATAAGGAAATTGCTCAGGCCATGCGCAGCATCTACACCGACACGCACAACGTGGCCGAGGGCGCCGGTGCGGCAAGTTTTGCGGCGGCGATGCAGGAACGCAATTCAGTTCAGGGTCTGGTCGTCGGCACCACGATCTCCGGCGGCAACGTGGACGCCGCAGTGCTGGCGCGGGTGTTGGCAGCGTAGCGACAACGAACCGCTTCTCTGATAGCGCTCGAAGATCCTTGTTACTCCGACACACGCTTGCGCGCCAAGCGGATGCTATGCTTCTGCCCCAACATTTGCACCGGAGGCGAAGCCCCATGTCCATCTCACGCCGCATCGTGCTTCAGCATCAGGCCCTCGCCGGGCTGAGTTTGCTTGGCCTGCCCTGCACCGCTGCGCTGGCAGACGTCGCGGGCGCGTCGGATCGTGATACACGCGCACCAAAGGCACTGCGGGTGGCGGCAACAATGGCCGACGTCGCCGAACTGCTGGCGCCGTCGGCGCTGCAGCTCCATGGTTGGCTTGGCGAGCGCGTATTCATCAACGCCACGCGCCGACTCATGACCATTGACATGGTGCCGTTGCTGGCGGGTTTCCAGCATAAACCGGGAAGTCATCCGTGGATCGGCGAGCATGTGGGAAAGTGGCTGCACGCGGCCACGCTGGCCTGGGCCAGCAGCGGTGACGCGACGCTGCGCGCCAAGCTGGACGATGTCGTCACCGCCCTGGTTGCTGCGCAGGAGAGCGACGGTTACCTCGGCACCTATGTGCCTGAAAAACGATTTGGAATTTTTGAGGGCGCGGACTGGGACGTGTGGTCGCACAAGTACTGCCTGATCGGTCTCCTGACCTACCACCAATACACCGGTCATGCGGGCGCGCTGCAGGCCAGCCGCAAGGCCGCTGACCTGCTCATCGCCACCTTCCCGGCGCAGCGCAGCATCCTGGCCGCAGGTCTGCACGAGGGCATGGCCGCCACCAGCGTGCTTGAGCCCATGGTGCTGCTTTACCGCGTCACAGGCGAGGCGCGCTATCTGCGCTTCGCTCAATACATCGTGCAGGCCTGGGACGAACCCCAAGGTCCGGCGATCGCGAAGTCTCTGCTCGCAGGTCGGCCCGTCAACAAGGTGTCCAACGGCAAGGCCTACGAAATGCTCTCCAACCTTGTAGGGCTTTGCGAACTGGCCCGCGTCACGGGCGAGCGCAGGTTGCTTCAGGCTGTGCTGTATGCGTGGCAGGACGTGGTGACAAACCGCCTGTATGCCACCGGTAGCACCAGTCAGGGGGAACACTTCCAGGCGGACCACGACATGCACGACGATGTGAACCACCATATCGCCGAAACCTGCGTCACCACGACCTGGATCCAGCTCAACCTGGCGTTGCTGCAAATCACCGGCGAGGCGCGTTTTGGCGATGAACTGGAGCGGTCGTTCTACAACCACCTGACGGCAGCGCAGCACCCTGATGGCGAAGACTGGTGCTACTACACCGCGCTGGAGGGCAAGAAGCAATACGACCAGGGCATCACCTGCTGCCACTCCAGTGGACCGCGCGGCTTGGCGCTGGCGCCGCAAGCCAGCTATCTGCGCGGCCATGAGGACGGAAGCGATGTACTGCTGGTCAGCAGCTTCGAGACTTCCAGCGCCACGCTCATGCTCGGCGGCGAGCGCGTGAGCGTGGAGCAGCGCAGCGAGTTTCCGTACCGCGGTCTGGCCACGCTGACGCTGCGCATGAAGAGGCCGTCACGCTTCGCGCTCAAGTTTCGAGCTCCGGCCTGGGCCCAAACGCTGAGTCTTCCCGGCGCCCGGATGCGGGCAGGCTGGGCCGAAATCCCGGCGCGAATCTGGCGCGATGGGGACACGCTGCCCATCAGCTTTCAACTGGTCTCTCGCGTCATGACGGATGCGGCCGGCAACTTCGGTCGTGCCGCACTCGCCTGGGGGCCCTATGTACTGGCGTTTGAACAGCAGGCCGATCCACAGTTGCCGTCACCTCGAAAACTGGGGCTGCTGAGTGGGGCCATCGCCCGGGCTGCGCCGACGGGCCACTCCCTTCGTTTCACAAGTGAGGTTGACGTCGCTGCCTCGGAGTCGGGCAGCGCCCGCAAATTCCCTGCGACGTTCGTTACCTTTGCCGACGCTGGTGCCACGCACGGCAGCTACCGTGTCTGGCTGCGCGCCCCTGACGTGGACCCGACCAGCGCACGACGCCCCGAATCGCTCCTGGCCGATGGCGAAGAAAGTCGTTCGCGTTCCGGCAACGGAGTGGGTTCCATCATTGACGACGACTTGAGCAATCTCGTGAATACCTGGGACGGGCAGTTCGCAAGCGCGGACTGGTTCGCCGTGACGCTGGATGAGCCCGCAAGCGCATCCCGCTTCGTCTTCACACACGGCCGCAACTACCATGACGGCGGCTGGTTTGACACCCAGGCCGGCAAACCCCAAGTGCAGGTGCAGCGCAGCGTCAACGGCCAATGGGACACGATCGGGGAATTGCAGGATTACCCGGCCACCACCGCCAGCAAGGCCGGCAGTCTGGCCCAAGGTCAGTCGTTTGTGCTGCGGTTGGACCGACCGGTGCGTTTTGTGGCCGTGCGCGTCATCGGAACACCCTCCAGTGGCGACCGACCCCAGCAGGCGTTTGTCACTTGCGCCGAACTTCAGGCCTTCAGGCAGTAGCACTCCGGGGTCGACGGGGTCAGTCGTCGCCCTGGGACGAGTTCGCCGCATCTGCGTCATCCTTGTCCTGCAACCTTGTAGCCAATCGTTGCTCGATGGTGGCAGCCTCACGCACGAACTGCGGCACCGACAACGGGGCCGCCACGCGCCAATCGGGCGGATACAGTTCAGACATGTAGAGCTGGTTTGAAAGCCGCTTGTTCTTAAGCCACTGCGTTCCCAGCACCGCAGGCGCTCCCAGCAGCAGCACCAGCACCACGCCCAGCGTCAGACCCCGGTGGCGCTGCGGCGCCACCACCACCAGATGTCGATGCACGCCCATTGCCAGTGCCAGCAGCCCGAATCCATAGCCGAAGCGGGAAAGATTCTCCCAGGAAAACATGAATGCGAGCACGCTCACAAGCGTTGCCACGCTACCTGATGCCAGCACCACAACGCAGGCGATGCGCACATGGCGCCAAAACTGCGGCTGCCCGCTGAACAACTTTCCTGCCAGCGCCCAGATTCCTGCCCAGAGTCCGAAAGCGAGGGGCGCGCCGAGCAGGGTCGCCGGATACTCACGCAGGAATTTCGAAGTTTCGGTGGATCTCTGCCACTCCTGTGCCGCCATCAGGACCATTGCCAGCACCAGGACCGCGATCGTCCACAGCACCGTACGCCAGGGCAGATTCGACATTCGTTGCTCTGTCGGCACAGGTGTATCGGCCAGCCGCAAGTGCAGCTGGGTGCGTCCCAGCGTCAGGGGCGTGCCCTCGACCCAGTCAAACCGGGTGCCCGCCTTGTGGTGCTTGCGCCCCTGGGTCACACCATTCTTCGTATTCAGAACCTCGACGCTGACGCGCCCGGGTGCGTCCTGCGTCAGGCGCAGATGCCGGGCTGCCACATGCACATCATCCAGCACCAGATCGCAGCCCAGATCGCGACCCACCGTCACCGGCCAATCCGTCACAGGCTGGCGCGTGTGCTGCTTGCCATGGCGGTCCGTGGCTTCGAACAATGCCAGCAGAGGTGCGCCGGGGGTCATCGCACGCCCTCCCACTTGAAACCGTTGAGATACTGCTCCACCAGCTTGAGGCCGTTGGCAAAACTCACGCCTCTTGCGTCCATGCGCCCTTGCACACCCTGGGTATCGCGGTTGAGCGAGGCCACCAGCACGGACGCGTCATACAGGCCCGTCAACTTCCTGTAGGCGCTCATGCAAACCACGGCGCGCATGACCATGCCCGCGCGATCAATGAAACTCTCGGAGCATTCGGCCGCTGTCATCTTGCTGGTGCCCTGCACACCAAAAGATTCATTGCGGAAGCTGCGTCCGAACAGGCTTGCAAAGCGCAGCGCGCCCAGCTTCGGGGCATCGTAGGCCTCGTAGCGCACGTGGATGTAGCCGGTTGTGGTCTCCCCGGCAAACACGTGACTGTCCAGTTGGCAATCGGTACGTTCCAGATCAAAGGCCTTGAAGTCCCGGTCCCTTCCCCGCCCCCAGCAGCGCGCCAGCGCATCGTCTGGAACAGGCACGCTGTAGCCCCCCTGCTGCTGCGATTTCAGCGGCGTGGCGAGAAATTTCTTTGCCACTTGCTCCTGGTGCAAGAGCAATTGACGCGCGACTTCGGCAAAGGCCGGCTTCGTCAACGGTGTGGCCGCGGCGCCGCGCTGCATCAGCGCCTGGGCAAACTCGGCGGGCACAAGAAAACTCAGTTGTTCGCCGTCGATGCGTTTGGATACGTTCACGCCCACGACGCGCCCGGAGTCGTCCAGCACCGGGCCACCGCTCATGCCGGCGTTGATGGTGCCGCCGAAGAAGATGCGTGGATAAAAACTGCGTTCGACCAGGCCGTTATAGCTGCCTTCGGTCACGGCGAAGCCGATGTCCTGCGGGTTGCCCAGCGAATAGATGCGTTCGCCCCGCGCCAGTGGCGCGTCGGCAGGGCGAAAACCCAGTGCCGCATGATCGGTGACGCCGGGTTGGGCGCGCAGCAAGGCAAGATCGTGCTGCACGTCGAATGCCAGCAATTGCAGCGGCGCCTCCTTTCCGTCCACGGCGACATACACGCCGCGGTAGCGCTCCGGCTCCAAAGCCAGTTGGCTCGCCACATGAAAATTAGTGACGATGAGTCCGTCCACCGAAACGAAGAAACCCGAGCCCACGCTGGCCTGGGTTTCACTGTGGCGCACCAGGGTGCGAATCTGCACCAGCTTGTCACGCGCACCTTCGTAGGCACGCTGGGCGTCATGTGAAATCGGCGTTGTCGGGGCGATGGGTTCGACGTTGGTTTTGGATTGGGCCTGAGCCGCGTTGGCGCAGACCAGACTCAGCACGAGTCCGCACGCGCCGAGCCAGCAAAAGGGAAAATTCATCCGGGCGATTCTATCGGGCCGGTGCGGTCGCTTGTGCCAGCAATCCCGCGACCCAAAGCGCACGCATCACATTACGCACGCATCAGGCCATCCAGCGAGGCGTCCCATTTGCCGCCGGGGAACACATTGGCGAGTTGCGACTCAGTGAGGCCGAAATTGCGGCGCAACAGTTGTGACAGCACACCACGAAAATCGTGCAGCACCGGCAGGTCGCGACCTTCGTGCAGATTGCCACTGGCAAGCCCCGCCCACTGGCCGTGCCAGCGCCCACCTTGCACGGCGTCCCCGATCAGCCACATGGCGTTGCCGTGTCCGTGGTCGGTGCCACGGGTGCCGTTCTCGGCGCTGGTGCGCCCGAACTCGCTCATGACCACGATCACATCGTCCGACGCGGAGAAGTCGTGGCGCAGTTGCGCGACGGCGCGAGCGAGGCCGGCAAGATTGGTTGCAAGCGCACCGCTTGCGCCACCCTGATTGGCGTGCGTGTCCCAGCCGCCGGCCGACAGAAAGCCCAGGCGCAAGCGCCGGTCCTGGCGCATCAGTGTGCCCAGGTGTTGCGCATCCAGCGCCAGCCCCGCGACGCCGGATGCGCCGTTGTCGGCGGCCATCATTTCCCGCCGCAGTTTTTCTTCGCTCAGCGTCAGGGCGGTCTGCATGCGGCTGTCCGCACCTTCGCGAAACGCCTGCGATACCTTGTCGGAACCCGAGTACAGATTCAGCACGGCCTGGCGCGTGCGCTCGTTGCCCAGCGCACCGGAGCGGGTTGCGGCCTGGCCCTTGGGAATGAGTCTGACGGGCGCTGCGCCGGCCAGAATCTGCGGATTGGCCTCACCCACGCCGAGGGCAGCGGCAGCGCCCGGGCCCTTGAGACCCGCCAGCGTGTTGAGCCATCCCGGCGCGTCGCTGTTTTTTCCGGGGATGCCGATCTCCCAATGATGCTGGGCTTCGAAATGCGATCGTGTCGGGTCCGGCGAACCCGCTGCTGGAATGAAGCTGAACACGCCCTGTTGCCACAGCGGCAGCAACGGCGCGAGCGCCGGATGCAACGCGAACACCTCGTCCAACCGCAACGCGGCTTTGTCGCTGCCGTCGGGTGGCGCGATCGCGGTGCTGCTGCGCAGTTTCGCGTACTGCGGATCGGCGTAGGGAACAAAGGCCGACAGGCCGTCATAGGCACCGCGCAAAAACACCACGATCAGTCGCCCCTCGCTCTTGGCCGTGGCGGGTTGCGCCCATAGCGAAGGCGCCGCGGACAGGGCCGCAAATCCGCCCAGCGCCTGCAGGGCGCTTCGCCTGTTCGGTGGAGATGGTTTTGACTGTGACATGAGGTTCTACTTGTACATGAAATCCGGACTCGCCAGCATCAGCCCGGCGCGCAGCGGTGCCACTTCCGTGGCAATGCTTTGCAAGGTCGCAGTGCTCAAAAAGGGCTTCAGCCATTCAGGCTCGCGCTCGCGTCGCGCCAGTGTCAGCGCGAAATCGGCACGCCGTGTCAGCGCTTCGGGTGCAAGCCAGGTGGCGGCATCGGTCTTGTAGCCGTCAGGCGTTTGCCAACCGTGCATCGGCTGACCCGCGTTGCTCAGAAACCCCAGCGTCTGTGCGATTTGCCGCAGGTAGGCTTTATCCACGGGCTCACCCGACTCATGCGTCACGCTCAGCACCGAGCAGGCGTAGTCCAGCGGCGTCTTGAACAGTTTCTGGTCCGCTTGCCAGAACTCGCTTGATTCGATCAGGCTGCGCAGCAGCGCGCGCGTATCGCCGCCCGAAGCCAGAAAGCTTTGCGTCAGGCGGTCCACCAGGGCCGAACTGGGCTGGTCCGACACAAAGAACTGCGCCAGTCGCAAGGCGATGCGGTGCGCGGTCGCGCTCTGGCGCGCCAGCATGCGGATGGCCTCCTCACCTTGGGTCTGGCCCGATGCTGCGCTACGTTCGCTGTAGCGCTGGCCCAGCACATTCTTCTCACCCTGGTCGTGCAGGCGCGGCGCGAACCGGAAACCTGAATCGTCCCTGGGGTTCACGGTCCAGCCGGTGAGCACTCGCGCCAGTTCCCGCACATCGTTTTGCGTGTAGCCGCCGTTCACACCCAACGTATGCAACTCCATCAATTCACGTGCGTAGTTCTCGTTCAAACCGCGTGATTGACCGCGCGCGCCGCCGCTGCCAGTCGCCACGCTTTGAGCCTGATCCAGATAGAACAGCATGGCGGGGTGCCGCGCGCTGGCCAGCAACAGATCTTCAAACCGGCCCATGGCGTGGGCGCGGATCACGTTCACATCGTAGTGTCCGACGAAGGGCCGCACCGCGCCCTTGCCCGCATACACGTTGAGGTGGTTGAACCAGAACTCGGTCATGCGCGCCAGCAACGGGTTCTCGATTTCGCTCTGGCTGCATGAGGCCAGACGCCAGGCCGCCGCCTCGCGTGCCAGATCGCGGCTGAAGGTCTGCGCTCGCACACCCGGGGCCGGTTCCATCGCGGCTGCACCGTTCTGAGGTGATGGGCGATCTTCCTTGAGCGTGCGGCGCAATTCGCGTTCCTTCTGAAACCCCTTGAACGTTGACGTAAGAGGCGCATTGAAATCCGCCCATGCAGCGGGTATGGCGGGCAGCTGCTGGCTCGCCTGGTAAGCCAGATCCAGCTGCGCCAGGGCCCAGGGCTTGGCCCCGCCGGCCGCGTTCACCGCCTGCACCAGACTGGCGCTTGGCCCATACCCCAGGCGCGAGAGGACGCGCCAGGTGGCTTGGGAATCGAACGCGGGAGCCGTACTCACCTGTGCCTGCGCACGGGCGGCACACAGCATCATCACCAGCAGCACAAGCGCGGCGAGTTGGGCCATCGCGGGTCGCGCAATTCGATGCGCTGGCCAGCGCGGACCGCTGGAGGAAATAAGGTTCATAACGGGTCCTTCTAACATCCATGCGCATGCTGCGGGAATCATCCTGACCGCCACAACTTTCACATTAACCCAGCGCACAGCTGCGCGCCATCGGTACAACGCTCAACCGGTCGAACTGATGACCCGCGGCATCGAGCTTTACCGGGTTTTACACAGGCCGCTGCGTCAGCTCCAATCGGGACGGGTCGGAGCCAGCCTGGTGCTCGTGTAGCATTTTCATAGATGAGAATGATTCGTATTGAGTTACAATGAGCCATTGACCGAGATATTGAATCCGCCACGGCTTCAGCTTCGGCGCCCCAGGGAGTTTGTTCTGTCACACCACGCATCACCCGCCGCGAGCCCGCCCGACTTGTGCCTGCTGCCGATTCCGCTGGATCAGGCCGAACTCGCCACGTCCTACGCCGTGCATGCGCTGGTCGACTTGGCGGGCGGCTCCGACTGGCCGCAGCGCCTCGAAGAAATTGGTTTCTTGCCGGGCGAACGCGTGACCGTGATGGCGCGCGGCCGACCCGGCAATGACCCGCTGGCGGTGCGCGTGGGCCACTCCACCTTTGCCTTGCGCCGGGCCGAAGCCGGCTGCATCCGGGTGCTGCCGTGGACGCAGGGCGAGACGACGCGATGAAAGAAGCCGTCGTCCACTTCCATGCAGCGGGTCCGTTGCTGGCGCTGGTGGGCAACCCCAATTGCGGCAAGACAGCGCTGTTCAATCTGCTCACCGGTAGCCGCCAGAAGGTGGCCAACTACGCCGGCGTGACAGTCGAGCGCAAGGAAGGCAAGCTCGTCACGCACGCGGGCAAGACGCTGCGGGTGCTTGATCTGCCCGGCGCCTATTCGCTCTACCCGCGCTCCCCCGACGAGCGCGTCACCTGCGACGTGCTGGCCGGTCGCGCCCGTGGCGAAAAACGCCCGGACCTGGTGGTGTGCGTGGTCGACGCCACCAACCTGCGGCGCAACCTGCGTCTGGTGCTGGCGGTCAAGCGCCTGGGCCTGCCCTGCGTGCTGGTGCTCAACATGGCGGACGTGGCCGAGCGCCGCGGCATCCGCATCGATGCGGATCGGCTGTCGCAGGTGCTGGGCCTGCCGGTGGTGCGCAGCGTGGGCGTGACGCGCCATGGCGATGCGGCGCTGCGCCTGCTGCTTGACGACCCAGCGATCTGGCAACGAGGCGAGACTGCGGCACATGACACTGCCACCGCCACCGACACTGTCAGTGCCCACGCCGACCACGAATCCGTGCGCAGCATCCTGCAACAACTCCAGTTGGACCAGGCGCTGCCCGCGACGGTGGGTGACCGCATCGACGCCGTTGTGCTGCATTCGGTGTTCGGGCCGTTGCTGCTGACGCTGATGCTGTTCCTGATGTTCCAGGCCGTTTTCTCATGGTCGGAAGCGCCGCGCGCCGCCATCCAGGCGGCATCGGACTGGCTTGGCGCCGGCATCGGTGCGCTGCTGCCAGAGGGCTGGTTCAGAAGCCTGATTGTCGATGGTGTGATCGCGGGGGCGGGCGGCGTGCTGGTGTTCCTGCCGCAGATCCTGATCCTGTTCTTCTTCATATTGGTGCTGGAGGAATCCGGTTACCTGCCGCGCGCCGCGTTTCTGCTGGACCGACTGATGGGCAGCGTGGGCCTGTCGGGGCGCTCCTTCATCCCGCTGCTATCCAGCTTTGCCTGCGCCATCCCGGGCATCATGGCCACGCGCACCATCGCCGATCCGCGCGACCGGCTGGTCACGATCATGATCGCGCCGCTGATGACCTGTTCGGCGCGGCTGCCGGTGTACGCGCTGCTGATCGGTGCCTTCATACCGCAACGCCAGATGTGGGGAATGGTGCAGCAGCAGGGCCTGGTGCTGTTCGCGCTCTACCTGGCCGGCATCGCAGGCGCCATGCTCGTGGCCTGGATCCTCAAGCGCTTCACCCGCGCCGGACGCCAGGTGCGCCCGCTCATGATGGAACTGCCGCAGTACCACTGGCCCACACCGCGCAACGTGGCGCTTGGTCTGTGGCAACGCGTGGAGATCTTTCTGCGACGCGTGGGCGGCATCATCCTCACACTCACCGTGCTGTTGTGGTTTCTGGCCAGTTTCCCCGGTCCGCCTCCAGGCGCCACGGGTGCCGCCATCGAATACAGCCTGGCCGGCATGCTGGGACACGCGCTGGCGGTGGTCTTCGCCCCTATCGGATTCAACTGGCAGATCAGCATCGCGCTGGTGCCGGGATTGGCCGCGCGCGAAGTGGCCGTGAGCGCGCTGGGCACGGTGTATGCGCTCTCCGCCACGGGCAACGCGGCGCAAACGCTCTCACCCATGATCGCCCAGAGTTGGAGCCTGCCCACCGCCTTGTCGCTGCTTGCCTGGTTCGTCTTTGCACCCCAATGCATGGCCACGCTGGCCGCCGTCAAGCGTGAGACTGGCGGCTGGACGATGCCGCTCATCATGGCCGCCTACCTGTTCGCACTGGCCTACCTCGCCTCCTTCATCACCTACCGCATCGCGCTGGCTTTTGGCGCGTTCTGAGCACGGTGGCGCTGCTCAGGAACAGGCGCGAGAGTGATGTATTTCGCGCCCTATTGGCGGGCTGCGCCAGTGGCGAAGAGGCCTGTTTCATTGCCATGCTGCTGCGCGAAATCATGGACGAGACCCGGACCGAATTCAAGGTACAGCTCAATCCCACCGATCAGGACGACAACGCCATTGCCAGCGCACGCGGTGGGGTCTGTCCGTCCAACATCGCGCAGGACCTCACGCCCGAGCGTTTGCGCCGAGTGCTGCTCCGGTCCTACGCGCCGGCCTCGGTGGTGACGGATCTGAAGGGCACTCTCCGCTTCGTGCACGGCGACACCGGACGCTAGCTGCGCGCCGCGCCGGGGACAGGCCACGCTCAACGTGGTCGAGGTGGCACGTGAAGGTCTGCAACTGGAACTGCGCGCCGCCGTGCTCGCGGCGAACCAGGGCAGACCCACGCTGAACCGCAAGTTGTCGGTGCGCATCAACGGCGATTTTCACGGCGTGGGGTTCAGCGTGCGCGCCCTGTCCGAGCCGGACGCCGGCGAGGCACTGCTGCCAGTCAGCTTTCAGCAGCATGCAAAGGCGCCCGACAAGGCGGTAGGCACTGCGCCCAAAGGACGCAAGCGCACAGCCGCGCCAGCGGAGCAGGCCCAGGTGGAAGAACTGGAGACGTCCAAGGAAGAGCTGCAATCGGTGAACGAGGAACTGATCACCGTCAACACCGAATTGCGGTCCAAGCTGGAGGGTAAGGACCTGCTGCAAGAATCACAAAGCATGCTGGACATTCTGATGCCGATCGGGCGCGTACGGTCATCCTGCTGGCCATCGCCCAGACTTCCGGCGCCACCGTGCCGCCAGCCGGCCTGGCTGATGGCGCGACCACTGGGCAGAGCTGTCGCACGCGGCGTGTCCCGCAAGCAAGGCAAAATTTCTGGAATACTTGCACCATGACGACGACCCTGGTGCTTCTGAATCCTCATGCCGGCGGTGGCCGCGCGGCGCGTCTGCAGACGCCGATCCATCAATGGCTGGCGCAGCATGCGCCGGGCACCGAATTCGCGGCGCCCGACAGTGTCGAACAGGCGCGAGCGCGTCTGCAGGCCCTGCCACGATCGAGCCGGGTGGTGGTGGTCGGCGGCGACGGCACGTTGAACCAGCTGCTGCCCGCGCTGCTTGCCGGTGAACACACGCTCGGACTCGTGCCCGGCGGTAGTGGCAACGATACCGCACGGGCATTGAAACTGCACCACGCACCCTGGCCAGCGGCGCTGGCGCATGCGCTGCGCGGGCCGGCTCGTTCCATGGACGTGGGGCAGGCGGCGTTTTACAGCGACGGTGCCGCGCGCACCGTGCCGTTTCTCTCCAGCTTCACCACGGGCTTTGATTCAGCTGTGGGATTGCGTGCTCTGAACGGTCCGCGCTGGTTGCAGGGTTTACCGCGCTACCTGCTGGCCACGCTGCGCGAGCTGGCGGCACTGCGCACCTGGGAGTTGCAGGTGCAACTGGATGGGGTGGCTGTGCATGACGGTACCGCGCTGTTTGCATCCACGCTGAACACCCGTTCTTTTGGCAGCGGCATGCCGGCCGTGCCGCACGCGCTCATTGACGATGGCCAACTCAATCTGCTGCTGGCCGGGCGCTTCGGACGCATCAGCACGGCGCTCATGCTGCCGCGCCTGCTGGCGGGCTGGCACCTCGGACATCCGCGCGTCCAAACCCGCGCGTTCTCGCGCCTGACGCTGCATGCCAGCACCCCGGTGCCGCTGGCCGCCGACGGGGAATATTTGGGCACGACGCAGCAGCTTGAATTGCAGGTTCTTGCCGGTGCCTTGTGTGTGGTGCGCGGGCCTTTGGGCGCGCCGCGGTAGCCGCCGCCCGCGGCGCCTGCCAAGCGCTCGGCTACTCCGAGGCCGCTTGCGCCAAGCGCTCACTGCGCCAGTACACATCGTCACCGCCGTGCATGCGGTTGAGCACCCGCGCCAGCACAAACAGCAGATCGCTCAAACGGTTCAGGTACTGGCGTGGCGTGTCTTTCAACGCGTCCTGATGCCCCAGCGCCACAAGCGCACGTTCGGCGCGCCGCGCCACCGTGCGGCACACATGGGCCAGCGCCGCGGCGCGTGTTCCCGCCGGCAGGATGAACTCCTGCAGTCGGGGCAAGGCGTCGTTGTACTGCGCCAGCGCGGCATCGAGCGCCAGCACCGCTTCGGCCTTGAGCAGTTCGAAACCGGGGATGGACAATTCGCCACCGAGGTTGAAAAGCTGGTGCTGGACTTCGACCAGCAGATCGCGCACAGGCGGTGGCAACCCTTCGCACAGCAGCACACCGATGTTGGAGTTCAATTCGTCCACCTCGCCCATGGCGTGCACACGCAAACTGTCCTTGGAAACCCGCGTGTTGTCGCCCAACCCGGTGCTACCGTCGTCGCCGGTGCGTGTGGCGATTTGCGTGAGGCGTTGTCCCATGAAGTCTCCCCGACAAATACCGCTATTGTCGCGTCACTCGCCCAGACCGCAACCGCGCAGCAGCAGCGACACCACATGTTCAGTTGCGCGCTGGTAGTCTTTGGCGCCCAGTTCGACACGTCCCAAAACCGCGCACACCTGCACGTCGAAGTCGGCATAGGTTTGCGTCGCGGCCCAGATCGTGAAGAACAGGTGCACGCTGTCCACGGGCGCCACCTTGCCGGCCGCAATCCAGCCGTCGATCACCGCGGCCTTGTCCCGCACGAGAGCGCGCAGCTCGGTGGTCAACAGATTTCTGACCACCGGTGCACCGTGCAGGAGTTCGTTCGCAAACACCTTGGAGGCGTGGGGTCGACGCGCCGACAGCGCCATCTTGTCGCGGATATAGCGCTCGATCGCAGTGCGTGGATCGGCCTCGGGAACGATGCCGTGCGTCGGCTCCAGCCAGTCCTGCAAAGTGTGCGCCAGCACCGCACGATACAGCTCCTGTTTGGAGCCGAAGTAGTAGTGCAGATTGGCCTTGGGCAGACCCGCGCTGTCCGCGATCGCGGCCATGGTGGCACCGCCAAAACCGGCGCCGGCAAACACGCGCTCGGCCGCCTCCAGGATCAGCGCCTCGTTACTCTGGCGAATCTGGCCCTTGGCGTTCTCGTCCATGACGCTGTTCGGCTTGCGGTTGGAGAGCTGATTCATCGTGAGAAGAAAAAGGGGTCCTACCCTCGTCGGACAGGACCCCAGACAAGCGAGCCTGCGAATTACTTTTGCGCTGCGTCCCACACCACGTGGGAGTACGCGGCCTTGCCCGGATCCTTCTTGATCACAGGCGAGCTGCCGGCGGCCAGCAGCACCTTGACCGTGCGCTCATAGGCCGCGGGTTCGAGGTAGCCGATCTTGGCCGTGCCCGCGTTGGTGATGAGCTTGGCCACGTTTTCCATCTGGCGTTTTTGCACCTTCTCGGAAGCGCTGCCGGAAGTGTCGGCAGCAACCACGATCTTGGCGGCTTCGGCCGGGTTCTTCACGGCATCGTTCCAGCCCTTGAACGTGGCCTTGAGGAACTTGGCCATGCGCGCGACAAAGGCCGGATCCTTGAGCTTGGAGTCGAGCACATACAGCCCGTCTTCAAGCGAGGCCACGCCCTCCTTTTCGTAGAAGAAGGTGACAAGGTCGCTTTCCTTCACGCCCGCGTCCACCACCTGCCAGTACTCGTTGTAGATCATGGTCGAGATGCAGGCCGCCTGGTTCTGCAGCAGCGGATCGACGTTGAAGCCCTGCTTGAGGATCTTTATGTCGGTGTCGGTCTTGAGGCCCAGCTTGGCCATCCAGTTCAGGAACGGGTACTCATTGCCGCCGTACCACACGCCCAGGGTCTTGCCCTTGAAGTCCTTGGGACTGGAGACGCCGCTGGCCTTTTTGCAGGTGAGCATCAGACCGGATTGATTGAACACCTGGGCAATGTTGACCAGGGGCACGCCGGCTTCGCGCGCGGCCAGCGCGTCGGGCATCCAGTTCACCACCACGTCCGCGCCGTTGCCGGCGATCACCTGCACAGGAGAGATATCCGGGCCGCCGGGCTTGATGGTCACGTCCAGACCGGCGGCCTTGTAATAACCCTTGGCCTGGGCCACGTAGTAGCCCGCGAACTGCGCCTGCGGCAGCCACTTGAGCTGGACGGTGACCTTGTCGGCCGCGCTCGCGGTGGCACCGCACACGGCCAGCACGGCGGCCAACAGACCACCAACTATCTTGGAAGAACGAATCATGGGAAGCTCCTTGGGGTTGAGGGAAAAGAAACGGCCAACTCATGCGAGCCGACCACGGGGTGAAAGTGATGATTCATGTGGCACGCACCGACGGATGCCAGAAGGCGGCGCGCCGCTCCAGTTGCACCAGCAGCGCGTAGGCGAGCGAGCCCGTGACCGCAGCCACGACGATGGCGCCCCAGACCAGGGCCATGTTCATGCGCGAGGCTTCGGTCGAAATCCTGAACCCAAGGCCCGACGTGGGCGAGCCGAAAAATTCCGCCACGATCGCGCCGATCAGCGCCAACGTGGCGTTGACCTTGAGCGCTGAAAACATGAAGGGCAATGCCGCCGGCAGCCTCAGCGCCAACAGAGTGCGGCCATAACTTGCGGCGTAGCTGTGCATCAGTTCGCGCTCCAGTCTGCCCGCGGCCTTGAGGCCGGCCAGCGTGGACACCAGCATCGGAAAGAAGGTCATCAGTACCACCACCGCAGCCTTGGACTGCCACTCGAAGCCGAACCACATCACGGCGATGGGCGCAACCGCGACCAGTGGAATGGTGCTGGTCAGCGACGCCAGCGGCAACAGGCCGCGCTGCAGAAACGGCATGCGGTCGATCGCCACGGCCACGCTAAACCCCAGGGCAGAGCCCAGAGTCCAGCCGAGCAGCACCGCCTTGAGCACGGTCTGCACGAAGTCGCCCCAAAGCGTGGGCCCATGCTCGGCCATGGATCGCAGGATCAGGCTCGGTGGTGGCAACAGCACTCTGGGCACCTCGAAGGCGACCACCAGCAACTGCCAAAAGTAGATGATCCAGATGCCAAACAGCGCCGCGGTCAGCGTGCCGTAGATTCGTCCCCCTTCGATCGCCGCCATGCGGCGTATCGATTGAATGGCCAGCAATGCCAGCACGCTGGTCATCAGCCAGAATATTGCGGTCGGTGGCGCTTCGCCCGCGGCGACGGGCGTGCCCAACAGCAGCCCGGCGAGGCCAAGACAGACAGCAATCCAGATCGCGGTGATTTGGGTCGAGGATTTCATCCCTGATTCCTGTGGCGCAGCACCAGACGCTCCACGCCGGCCACGGCGGTCGTGAGCGCGAGGCCCAGCAAGGCCGACATCACCAGCGCCGACCAGATCTGTACCGTATTGCCGTAGTAGGAGCCGGTCAGCAAGCGCGCGCCCAGACCGGCCTGCGCGCCCGTGGGCAGCTCGGCCACCATCGCGCCCACCAGTCCCGCCGCGATGCCCACACGCAGTGCCGGAAAAAGGAATGGCAGGGCCGCCGGAAGGCGCAGCAGCCACAGCGATTGCCAGCGCGTCGCGGCATACGTGTGCAGCATCTCGGTCTCGATGCGTTGCGGCGATCGCAAACCCTGCACTATCGCCACCGTCACCGGGAAGAAGCACAGGTACATCGCGATCACGGCCTTGGGCGCAACGCCGGCAAAACCCAGGCTTCCCAATATCACCAGCACGATGGGTGCGATCGCCAGCACCGGCACCGTCTGCGATGCCACGATCCAGGGCAACAGGGCCCGGTCCAGGGTGCGCGAATGCACGATCGCCACCGACAACAGCAGGCCCAGCAATGTGCCCATGACGAAGCCCCAAAGCGTGGACTCGGCCGTCACCGCCACGTGGAACAGCAGGTTGCGCGGCGAGTCCAAGGGCCAGTCGATGAGGCTGGACCACAGATCAATAGCGACCTGATGCGGCGCCGGCATGAGCGGGCGCTGCATCTCCATCGTCGCCGAGAACAGGTTCTGCCAGGTCCACGGCGCGTCCTGCGGCATGACTCGCTCTATCGCGCCGGGGGCGTTCAGCGCCCAGGCGGCAAGGTACCAAATCACGATCAGCAACACCAGCATGACCGCCACCGGCAGGCCCTGCTGGTGAAAACGCGCGACTCTGTGGCGCCACGTGTTTTCAGTCATGGTGGCCATCCGCAAGCGCTTCGCGCACCGCGTGCGCCACGGCAATGAAATCCGCGCTGTCGCGCAGGCCCAGATGGCGCGCATCGGGCAGGGGCGACTCAATCACCTTCACTATGCGTCCGGGCCTGGGCGACATCACGACGATGCGGGTCGACAGGTAAACAGCCTCGGCGATCGAATGCGTGACGAACACCACGGTGCGCCGCTCGCGCTGCCACAGCTGCTGCAACTGTTCGTTCAGGCGGTCGCGCGTGATTTCGTCGAGTGCACCAAACGGCTCGTCCATCATCAGGATGCGCGGCTCGAAGGCCAGGGCGCGCGCAATCGACACGCGCTGCTGCATGCCACCTGACAACTGCCACGGATACTTGTTCTCGAAGCCGATCAGACCGACACGCGACAACTGCTCCAGGGCGATGGTTTTGCATTGCGTCTTGGTGTGGCCCTGGATCTGCAGCGGCAGCGTGACGTTGGCCAATACTGTGCGCCAGGGGAACAGGGCCGGTGCCTGAAACACGTAGCCGTAGGCGCGCGCCAGACGCGCCTGATGCGGGCTCACGCCGTTCACCAACACCTGACCGGTGCTGATCTTTTCCAGGTCGGCAATGACGCGCATCAGGGTGGTTTTGCCGCAGCCCGAGGGGCCGATCAGCGCCACGAATTCACCCTCGCGAATGTCCAGATCGATGCTCTCCAGCGCATGCACCGGCGCCTCACTGGTCTGGTACACGACGCTCGCATTGCGGACTTCAACTGCCAGCCGCGCGCTCCCGGTTGAGGTCGTTTTGGAAAGGACGGATGGCGCTTCGGAAGGGTTCATTGACGCTCGGGAGTTTGGATCGGTCGCGCTGGAAGAAGCTAACCAACTGGTCAACTTATTTTATCGACGCAGGCCATTTCCGTGCCAACAACATGCTCAGGGTTTAACCTGCCCTCGCCCCGAATTTGATAGACCCAAACCGGGCGCCCGTCCGGTGCGTTTAGCGTGGCGCTGGGCACCCAGTCCTTCACCTCGAACTCCAGGCTCACAAGCCAGGACCCCGGCCGCATTTGTGTCCCGGCCTTTTGCGCTGCCCGCGCCATGCTCTCCGGCCGCTGGAACAGATAGACCAGGACATAGGGGCTCCAGTCGGCGCGCCAGATGTCGCCCTGCCGCACTCGCGCCCAGGGACAGCGCAGGGCGCTGATGGCGCGCAAAGGCCAACTCCACTCGATGCCATGAAGTTGACACTGCGGATAGGCCTCACGCAGCGCCGTGAGGCCGTCGCCCAAACCGCTGCCGGCATCCAGCACACGGGCTCCTCCGGGTAATGGTGCCGACTGAGGCAAGTCGCGCAAGGCGTGAACAGGGGTGGGAAACAGCGGTGCGTCACGCCAGGCATTGAAGGGATAGAGCAGCAGCAACAGCAACAGCAGCAGCAGCCAGACCCAGTTCGGCGCATTCGCATGGCTGCCGTTCGAACCGAGACCCGACAGCGCCACCGACAGCGGAAAGCCCAACGCAATGAAGGCACTGCGCCAACGCGTGCTGCCCCAGAGTGCGCAGACTAGGCCGACCATGCACGCCACGGCCAACGACAGCCAGTGAGCCACGCCCAAAGCCCGCGAGCCCAACAGAACGGCCCAGCAACCGGACCAGACCCAGACGGCGGGAAGTGGCCAGCGGGTCATGCGCGACGCAGCCGAAGCACGAAAGTTAGCGCGTTGCACCTTGGGTCAATTTGTCGATCAGGCCGTTGAGTTCTTCCAGCGAGCCAAACTGGATCGCCAACTCACCCATCTCCTCCATTCGACCAGCACGCTTGACGCGCTTCTTCACGCGCACTTCCACGTCGGCGGTGAGCAAATCCGAGAGTTCCTCTTCCACACGTTTCAGGTCGCGGGACTTTTCCTTCTTGGGTTTGACCGACACCAGGTTGAACTCGGCGCCGAGTTTCTTCGCCAGGCTTTCGGCCTCGCGGACCGACAGCTTCCTGGCATTGATCTGGCTCGCAGCCGTGATCTGCGTCGCCTTCTCCAGGCTCAACAGGGCGCGGGCATGACCCATGTCGATGTCGCCGGCCATCAACATGGTCTGCACCGGCTCGGCCAGATTGAGCAGGCGCAGGAGGTTGCTGGCGGCGCTACGGGATCGTCCCACAGCCTGCGCAGCGAGTTCGTGAGTGAGTCCAAACTCTCTCACCAAACGTTGCAGACCGTGCGCTTCTTCCAGTGGATTCAGGTCTTCGCGCTGGATGTTCTCGATCAGCGCCATGGCCGCTGCGGACTCGTCGGGCACATCGCGCACCAGCACCGGAACGCTATCCAGACCGGCCAGTTTGGCGGCGCGAAAGCGGCGCTCGCCGGCGATGATCTCGTACACGGGTCGGGCCTGCGCGGCACCATGCGAATCTTCACCGCGGTGCGCCCGAGCCTTGTCTTCGCCCAACTGCCGCACCAGGATCGGCTGCATGATGCCCTGCACCTTGATGCTTTCGGCCAGTTCGTAGAGCGCGCCTTCGTCCATGCGGGTGCGCGGCTGGTACTGGCCCGGGACCAGATCAATCAGCAGCAAGGTTGCGGGCAGGCCGGGGTTGGGCGCAAGCGCGCCCGCTGTACCTTCAGCGACCTTGGGTCCGAGCAGGGCTTCGAGTCCGCGGCCAAGGCCTTTGGGTTTTTTTGTGACCATGATTTCTTTCTACTTTTCTTTTCAATCAGTTGCGCACAGAACTGGGTTATTGCGGTCGGACACTACTCGCCGCCGCCAATGGCATCAGGTGTCGCAAGCGCTCGAACCCATCGTCCCAATCCCCCAGACCGGAGTCGGCGTTGATGTGGCCCCGGCGTCCGTAGTCGACGAATTCGGCGCCCCACGCCGTGGCCATCTGTTGCGCGCGCTCGAAGGCGCAGAAAGGGTCATCGCGACTGGCAAGCACCACACTCTTGAACGGCAGCACCTGCCGTGGAATGGGCGACCAACTGGGCCACATTGCTCGGAACTCCTCCCGCTCCACGTCCGGGAGCGCCACCAGCAATGCCCCACGCACCCTGTGCGTTTGGCCCGAATGCGCGGCCCAGGTGGCCACCAATTGGCAGCCCAGACTGTGACCCACCAGCAGCGCCGGTTCGTCACACGACAGCAGCACCTCCTCCAGTCGGGCGCACCAGTCGCCGCGCAACGGGCGCATCCAGTCGTGCTGCTCCACCCGCAGGTAGCCGTGCGCACGCTCCCACCGGCTTTGCCAGTGATCGGGGCCGGAGTTTTGCCAGCCCGGCAGAAGCAATACGTTGGATGGAGTCATGAGATATTGTGGGACGGACCAAGGCTTCGCGCAGCGAGCTTGCTCGGTCCTCAACTGATTTTCTGAATTCGATCCACCATCTCCTGCGCGAACTCGATGAACGCCTGGCTGCCCTTGGCAGCCGGATCAAACACCACGCCCGGCAAGCCGTAGCTGGGCGCCTCTGCCAGGCGCACATTGCGCGGAATCACGGTGTTGAACACCTTTTCCCCGAAATGTGCCTTGAGTTGATCGCTCACCTGCTGCTGCAAGGTGATGCGCGGATCAAACATGACCCTTAGCAGGCCGATGATGGCCAGGTCCTTGTTCAGATTCGCATGCACCTGCTTGATGGTATTGACCAAGTCGGTCAGGCCTTCCAGAGCGAAGTATTCACACTGCATGGGAACGATCACGCCGTGTGCGCAGCACAACCCATTCAGGGTCAGCATGGAAAGCGACGGCGGGCAATCGATCAACACAAAGTCGTACTGATCGCTCACCGCCAAAAGCGCCTGCTTCAGCCGTCTTTCGCGCCGCTCGACATCCACGAGTTCGACCTCGGCGCCAGCAAGTTCACGATTGGCACCCAACACATCGTATCCGCACTTTTCGCTGCTGATCCGCGCCTCGGAGACGCTTGCCGACTCCAGTAATACGTCGTAGACGCTGAGTTCGAGTTGGCGCTTGTCCACGCCCGAACCCATGGTGGCGTTACCCTGCGGATCAAGGTCGACCATGAGCACACGCTGCCCGACCTTGGCCAAGCCGGCGGCCAGATTCACGGTGGTGGTGGTCTTGCCGACACCGCCCTTCTGATTGGCGACACAAAATATCCTGGCCATAGATCGACTCCCTGCGAATTGTTTATTTGGAAAGGGCCAAGCGGATACCAAAGCCGATCAGGAATATTCCCGCCAGCTTTTCCAGCGCGCGACCCACGGCGGGCCGCGCGCGCATGTGCTCTGCCAAGAAGTGGGTGAGCAGCACGACGGTCAAGCCATAGGCTGCCGTGAGCACGGCGATGGTGAGTGCCATTGCGCCAAAAGTGACCAGCCCGGGATGCCGTGCGGGATCGACGAACAACGGAAAAAAGGCCATGTAGAACACGATCGCCTTGGGGTTGAGCAGGGTGATCATTAACGTCTGACGAAAGAAGTGGTGCGGCGCCATCTTCAGCACCGGCGCGGCGCCCGGTTTGGCCAATAACATCCGACAGCCCAACCAAGCCAGGTAAGCCGCACCCAGCCACTGCAGCAGCGCAAAGGCCGTTGGATACGCTGCCAAAAGGGCGGCAACTCCCGCCACGGCAAGCCAAAGTAGCACCTGATCCCCTGCGATCACGCCCAAGGTGGCAGCCAAGCCGCCGCGCATTCCACCCTTGCCGGTGGAGGTGATCAGGGCCAAATTACCAGGACCGGGGATCAACAGGAAAATGATGATCGCAGCGCAGAAGGCGCCGTAGTCTGCAATACCAAACATGAAGGGAAAGGTCCTGAAAGCGAAACGGGAAGGAGCGAGTTTACTTCCTGCGCAACCAGACGATACAGCGCTCCGCATCCAGGCCCGGAACAACCAGTGGTTCCACGTGAAACACTTGCACGCTTTCAGCCAGCGCCACCAACTCCTCGGTCGGGATCTTCCCTTTCATTGCGAGCCAGACGCCGTCGGCAGCCAGCGTATTGGAAGACCACGCGGTGAAGTCGACCAAGGATGAAAAGGCTCGGGAGCAGACCACGTCGTACATTGCGGTCAGCGCTTCAATCCGACCGTGTACGGCACGCAGATTCGGTAGTTTGAGCGTCACCGATACCTGCTGGATGAAGGCTGCCTTCTTGCCCACGGCATCGATGCAGGTGACGGAAATCTCAGGGCAACAAATGGCGATGACCACACCCGGCAAACCCGCGCCTGAACCGACGTCCAGCAGCTGAAGCGGCACCACCCCTTGCACTGCCCGTTGCGCCATCCATCGTCGCAGGGGCGCAAGCACGGCCAGACTGTCGGCGAGGTGCAGAGTCAGCATCGCGTCCGCGTCGCGTACGGCGGTCAGGTTATAGACCTTGTTCCAACGCTCGATCAGCGCCAGATAACCGATCAGCAGCGCGCTATCCCCGTCGGACAGAGACCAGTCCAACTTGCGCGCGATGCCCTGCAAACGTGCTTGGCGTTCACTCTGGATTGGGGTAGCTTGAAGTTCGGACATGGCGGGGGTTCTGATGAAGGGAAATGAATCATTGCACCGGCTTCCTGAAACACCAACCGCATGCAACTGCGTTCGTCAGGGTGAACTGTTCCAGCAATTGGCGCTCTTCCCCTTCGCATGAACCCAATAGCGATTGTTGCCGGTCAGACCCAGGCCGCGCTGCCCCTGCATTCCCCAAGCACCCGGGGCGTCCAGGAACTCAGCCATGCGCCAGCTTGGGCCCAACTCTTTTTCGCACATGGCCGACGCGGCGGCCACCGACTCCAGAACCGCCCCCATCACCGGCTGAGTGGCGCCCAGACTGCCACGCGTCCAGCTCGGGTAGAGGGCTGGATCTGCACCGACCGGCAGGTCCAACTCTCCCGCCTTGGAACACAGGACGGGCAACACGGTTCGGCAGGACGTGTCTCCCTGGTAAGGGTTGCACGCATCCTTGAGCGGTCGATCTACTTGCGCAGGTTCTCCCTGGCAACTCAGAGAAACCGCATCGGTCGCCAGATTGGGGGCGTTCACCACTGCGAAAGTCAGTCCGTAGCCAATGGGCACCGCGACCACAGCGGGAATTTCTGCCCGTGCCGGGGAGAATGCCGGCGACCCCAAGGGGCTCGCGCCCTGGGTGGGCGGCGCCACCTTGGAAATTACCTGGATCGCTTTGTGCCTGGCGAAGCCAAGCGCGGCGAAGCCGAGCGCTACGATAGCGGCCATCAACCAGATCCATCGATTCATGACCACTTCTTCCCTGCAACACCCTTGAAACCGCTTTTCTTCAGATGGACCAGCAATAACGATATTGCCGCCGGAGTCACGCCCGGGATGCGTGATGCCTGTCCCAAAGTTTCAGGGCGGTGCTGCTTGAGTTTTTGCCGTGCCTCATAGCTCAGCGCGGTGACCTGCAGATAGTCCAGCTCGGCTGGAAGCCTCAGATTTTCAAAATGCGCTGCGCGCTCCACCTCGCCCTTTTGTCGCTCGATGTAGCCGGAATACTTGGCATTGATTTCCACTTGCTCGACCACCGACTGCGCAAACAGATCCAGATCCGGCGCCGAGACGATGGCCAGCTCTGCGCTTGCAAAACGACCCCCCTCCAGCGACATCAGGCTGGAGTAATTCACATCGGGCCGACGCAGTAGTTCCGACAGCGGATACTCATGCTCGATAGCCTTGCCCAGCACGCGCTCCGATTCAGCGGCGGCCAGGTTCTGCGGGCTAACCCAGATCGACTTAAGGCGTTCTGTTTCACGTGAAACAGCATCGCGCTTGCGGCTGAAAGCGTCCCAGCGCGCGTCATCCACCAGCCCCAAGCGACGCCCGGTTTCGGTCAGACGCATATCGGCGTTGTCCTCGCGCAGTTGCAGACGGAACTCGGCCCGGCTGGTGAACATGCGATAGGGCTCGGTCACCCCTTGCGTGATGAGGTCGTCCACCAGCACGCCCAGATAGGCTTCATCACGCCGCGGCACCCAGGGCTCCAGTTCCCGGCATTGCAATGCAGCATTGATGCCGGCGAACAGGCCCTGGGCCGCAGCCTCTTCGTAACCGGTCGTGCCGTTGATTTGCCCGGCAAAGAACAGGCCGCTCAAATGCCGGGTTTCGAAGCTGCTCTTGAGTTTCCTCGGATCGAAGTAGTCGTACTCAATGGCATAGCCGGGTCGCAAAATGTGCGCGTTTTCCAGACCCTTCATTGAGCGCACCAAGGCGTACTGGATGTCAAAAGGCAGACTGGTGGAAATGCCGTTGGGGTAGTACTCGTTTGTCGTGAGGCCCTCGGGCTCCAAAAAGATCTGGTGGCTAAGCCGGTCAGCAAAGCGGCTCACTTTGTCCTCCACGCTGGGGCAGTAACGCGGTCCCACGCCTTCAATCTTGCCGGTGTACATGGGGCTGCGATCAAAGCCGCTACGGATGATGGCGTGCGTGCGCTCGTTCGTGTGCGTGATCCAGCATGGCAGCTGGCGGGGGTGCATGCCGGTGCGCCCCATGAAGCTGAACACCGGCACCGACTGCCCCTCCCCGCCGGGCATGCCGTCACCTGGCTGCTCCGCGCACTGGCTGAAGTCGATCGAGCGACCGTCCAAGCGTGGTGGTGTGCCGGTCTTCAGGCGCCCCTGCGGCAGCTTGAGTTCCTTGAGCCGCGCACTCAAGCTGGCCGCCGGAGGATCACCCGCTCGGCCGGCGGCATAGTTGTTCAAGCCAACGTGGATCTTGCCATCCAGAAAGGTGCCCGCCGTCAGCACCACGGTGCGGGTGCGAAAAGCGATGCCCACCTGCGTCATTGCGCCCACGACGCGATCGCCCTGCACCATCAGGTCGTCCACCGCCTGTTGAAACAGCCAGAGATTAGGCTGGTTTTCCAGGAGTTTGCGAATCGCCGCCTTGTACAGCAATCGATCCGCCTGCGCCCGCGTCGCGCGCACCGCCGGCCCCTTGGAACTGTTGAGAATTCGAAACTGGATGCCGGCCTCGTCGGTGGCCAAGGCCATCGCGCCGCCCAGCGCATCGACCTCCTTCACCAGATGGCCCTTGCCAATCCCGCCAATGGACGGATTGCAGCTCATCTGACCCAGGGTCTCGATATTGTGCGTGAGTAGCAGTGTCTTGCAGCCCATGCGTGCCGCTGCCAATGCCGCCTCGCAGCCGGCGTGGCCGCCGCCAACCACGATCACATCAAATTCTTGGGCGTATTGCATGTTTTTGGCTCGAAGCCGGTTCCGTGAACAGTCCGGTATCAATGAGGCGGGCATCGCCACAGGAGCATTGCACCGGCACTGTGCCGCAAGCTTTGGCGGCGCGCGAACAGGAATGAAATCCAAGGTCCGGACTGCGCGAGATTTTACCCGCGGCACTGAATATCGGTGCGCCGGTCAAGCGCTGCCACAATATCAAAGAAATTCCTTTCATGAACCGCAGCGCTTCCCGGTCAAAACATGAAAGCTTGCGTAATACCCAACATGAATCGAACGCCTTCGCTTCCGGCAGCTTGACACGCCCGGGGCCATTTACTGCGTATTCCGGCGATCGTGACCACCGATTCCGGTCGATCGTGACCGGTTGCGCAGCGTGCAAGAGTTGCGCTGCGCAGATTGTATGGTGGGAGTTGCGCACGGCTTCAAATCATGCCCGCTCAGGATGTTTTGGCTTCCCTTCTTTTGGGGTCAATGGGTCTGGGGGTGGGGCCACCGGGCGTAGCCCGTAGGGGCGGGGCAGGACGCTGCACCGGGCAAGCGTGAGCGCGTCAGGCCGAAGGCGTATGACCGGGGAGCGGTGGGCAACTGATGCACCGGTGCGCAGCACCGGCTGTCCACAGGCCCGTCCTGTGGACAGATCAGTTATCCACGGCGGGCGCGCGATTGTGCTCAATCAGTCGGTTGTGAGTTCGGCCGCAAGGAGTCGCCGCTGAGGTTGAAGCGATGATGCTTTTGCATGATGCGGTCCAGAATTGCATCGGCGATGGTGGGGTCACCGATCCATGCATGCCAGTGTTCAATGGGCAACTGGCTGGTGATGATGGTGGCCTTATTGGCAGCGCGGTCATCGATGATTTCCATGAGGTCGGCCCGCGTCTGACTATCGATGCCCGCCATTCCCCAATCGTCAAGCAGCAGCACGTCTGTCTTGGCCAAGGCGATCAGCCACTTGCCAAACGTGCCGTTGCCGTGGCGAATGCGTAACTCCTCACCCAGACGTGGCACACGCTGGTACAACGCGGTGTGCCCGCGCCTGCAGGCGTACTGAGCCAAGGCGCAGGCCAACCAGGTCTTGCCAGTACCCGTCAGGCCGCTGATGAGCACGCTGTGGCCATTCTGGATCCAGTTGCCCAACGCCAGGCTCATCACGGCGCTACGTTCCAGGCCGCGCCCGGCGCGGGTGTCAATATCCTCAATGCATGCCTGGGGGAACTTCAGGTTTGCCTCTTTGAGAAGGCGTGCCCGGCGCTTGTCGCTGCGCCAGTGGACCTCGCGGTCCACCAGCAGGCTGAACCTCTCCTCAAAGCTCATGGCCGTCATGCCCGGCTGGGTGAGTTGCTCCTGCAGGCTTGTCGCCATGCCAGCGAGTTTGAGGTCGCGCAATTGCTCCAGTGTCGTGTTCATCATCATGGGGTATTCCTTGGTATTTGGGTTTTTGTTGTCGTTGCTGTGGGCGCCAGCGCCCGGGTGCACTGCCATCATTGGTAGTAGGCTGCACCGCGCACATTGGCGTGCGCCGGACTGACCCACTGCGCCGGGGTGCTGGGTTCCACCAGATCACGTCCATTGGCCAGGATGTCGCGCACGTGGCTGGCCTTGGTGGTGCCCAACTCCAGAGCGATCACACAGGCTGCCTCCAGCCTTGGCTTGCCAAAGCGCTTGGCCAACGACAGCAGCGCCAGACAGGCCCGGTAGGCATGCTCGGGATGTTGGCGCGCCGCCAACATGCGCTTGACCAGGCTGCCCGTGGCCACGCCAATGTCCACACCCCAATGGATCAGCCGCTCTGGGCTCCATTGCATGTGTGCGCGGTGGGCTTCTGGCAGGTGCTCGGGTAAGGTGGTGAACTTGCCTTTGTGGGCACTGCGCGCATGGCTTGCCACCCGCTGACCTCGGTGCAGAACCTCTACGCAACGTTGTGTTGCGCGCACCTCCATCGACTGCCCGATCAGTGGGTGGGGCACGCTGTAGTAGTGCTCATCGAACTGGATGTGCGAGTCGATATGTGCCTTTACCGTCTTGAATTCGGCCAGCTCCCAGGCCTGCAGTGGCAGGGCTCGCAGGGCCGGTGCGTCGATCTGGGCAAAGACACTGGCGCGGCTGCCGGGGAGCTTCTGGAACGGCTTGTTGTTGAGCTGCTGTAGCAGCGCAACGATGGCTTCGTTGACGTCATCGACCGTCTCAAACCGGTGGTGGCGAAGACGCATCAGAATCCAGCGCTCAACGACCTGCACGGCCGATTCGGCCTTGGCTTTATCCTGCGGCCGACGTGGCCGCGCTGGCAGCACAGAGGTGTTGTAGTGTCGTGCGAATTCCTGCACCGTGTCGTTGGCTCTGGGTTCGTAGCGGTCCGGGTTGGCGATCAGGGCCTTGGGGTTGTCGGGGACGACGAGCTCGGGACTGCCGCCATAAAACCGCAGGGCCTGGGCCGTCGCACCCAGCCAGTCGGCCATGGTCTCGCGTGGGGTGGCATAGGCGAAGGTGTAGCCAGAGGCCCCCATCGCCGCGACAAAGATGTGGGCTCGGTTGCCGTCTGCCAGGGCCACCGTGGGGCCGGCGTAATCGATGAAGAGCTTCTCGCCAGCACGGTGGACCTGGCGCATGGAGCGCTTGAGGGTTTTGGCGTATCGGCGGTAGTTCTCACAGAACTGTGAATAGCTGTGGATCGTCGCGTCCGGGTGGCGCTCGCTGTGCTCCTGCCACAGCAGCATCAGCGTCATGCCCTTGCGCCGTAGCTCCTGGTGCATTTGGGCGAAGTCGGGGGCAACAAAGCTACTGGCGCGCGCAAGTGAGCCCAGCAAACGGTGGTGCAGGTCGGTCTCACTCAACGGTTCGATCTGGGGCCAGTACAGGCCGGCGTCGCTGGCCAGTTTGATGTATTTGGCAACGACCCCCTTGGAGAGGCCAAGCGCGGCTGCAATGTGCCGCTGAGAGTGGTGGAGTTCGAGTTTGAGACGCAGGACGTCTTTGATCTGACGCATAGTGATCCTTCGGGTATCGGGCAAGTCGGCTCCAGCAAAAGCTGCTGAGACTAGCCCGTTCGGGGTGGGACAAATATGCGCAGCTCCTCACGCTGCTTATCGATTCGAGTGGAACCGCGGCCTGTTCCCACGCAGGCGAAGTGAACGGGCAAAGAGGGTCCGCCACCAACCGGTCACGGTAAACCGGAATCGGTGGTCACGATAAACCAGAATGCCTGGTCACGATCGGTCGGAATGAGCGGTCACGATCCACCAGAATCGCCGGTCACGATAAACCGGAACGGGTGGTCACGATCGACCGGAATACCCAATTTACCCCTTGGTGCAAAAAAACGCCCTTATGATCCTGCGCCTCAAACGCTACTTCATCACCACCGCCAGCGAGACCTTCTGCGACAGCACCAAAGCGATTTCGAGCCGGGTTTCCGGTTCTCCCGACCTATGCCGCCCCCGGAACTGGCGGCGCTGCTGCGTAATAATGCGAAGCAGTCAGCGTCGCCAAACGCCGTCGATCTCTTCCTCAACTTGCGCTTGGATTCCACGCATGCACACCTGTTTTAAGCGCCACGTCGCCACATTGCTTTGCGCCTTGGGCGCCACCCTGTTCGCAGGTTCGTGCCTTGCCGGCCGCCCTTTGAGCGTGGACGACGCCAACGTCGACGATGTGAGTACTGGCCACGTCGAAACCTGGTACGGGCGCCAAAGCGGCCACAGCAACAACTGGACCGCAGCACCGGCCTACGCGGTGGCCTCGGGAGTGGAAATTGACGGCCTGGTATCGCGCGACAGCAGCGCTGCCGTCAACAGCGGGGCCGTACAGATCAAGCTGCGCCTGACCGAGTCGCGCAGCGATGGTTGCAACTTTGCCGGCACGCTTGGCCTGAGCCGCGCCAGCGGGGACCCGACAAGCACGCCCTACCTGAACGCCATCGCCACATGCAATATGCACGGCGGAGCGGTACACCTCAATCTGGGTGCACAACACGCCGCCTCAAATGCCACGATCCGGACCTGGGGCGTAGCCTACGAGCGGGAGTTGGGGGCGATCACCGGCCACGTCGAATACTTTGGTCAGCAACAGGCGCGGCCCACGGCTCAAGTCGGACTGCGCAGCGAAGTCGTCAAGAACATCCAACTGGATGGCACCCTCGGCCGCAGCGGCAGGGATACTGTCTGCAGCTTGGGAATGAAATTCATGTTTTGAGCGCGCTGGGCCTGCGCATCATGACCGATACACTGAGCCCATGATCGACCCCACCCAACTCTATCCCGCTCTCGCCGGCGTGCAGCCTGCATTGGCCGCGGTAGGTTCGTCCATTGGGCCGATGCAGGTACCTGCGGGTACCGTGCTGTTCGACGAGAACGCCCCCTGCCAAGGCTTTCCCATGTTGCTTGAGGGCGAGGTCAGGGTATCGCGCAGTTCGGGCGACGGCCGTTCACTGGAGTTGTACCGCGTTGTTCCGGGCGAGTTGTGTCTCGTGTCCAGCGCCTGCCTGTTCCGTAGCCAACCCCTGTCGGCATGCGGCGTCACCACCAAGCCCAGTTCACTGCTGCTGATCCCGCCGTCGGTGTTCGCAAGCTGGTTGGAAGAACCCGCGTTTCGGGACAGCGTTTTGGGGCTGTTTGCAGAACGCATGGCCGACCTCACGGCGCTGGTCGATGCAGTCGCGTTTCGCAAACTCGATCAGCGCCTCGCTGCTGCACTGCTGGGTCGAGGTTCCGTCGTAGACACAACCCATCAAGCCCTGGCTGACGAACTGGGAACGGTGCGCGAGATCGTGACGCGCCTGTTGCGTCGTTTCGAACGCGAAGGCTGGGTTGAACTGGCACGCGAGCAGATCCGAATCCTGGACGCGGCAGGTCTGCGCGCCCAAGCCGGAAGCGACCCCCGCTGAATGACCAAGGTGTGTGACTTGTGTCACCGACACAGGCGCGCGATATGCGGTCAAATTGCAGCCTCACAACAACTTCCCTGGAGACACCCATGACACTCAACATCGGCGGCACTGACCGCATCATTCGCATCGTCGCAGGCCTGCTCCTTACCGGCCTGGCTGCCACCGGCGCCGTCGGTTGGTGGGGTTGGCTGGGCATCGTCCTCCTTGCCACTGGCGCGATCGGCTGGTGCCCGCCCTACGCCATCTTCGGCATCAGTACCTGCGCGACGAAACCCAAGGCCTGAAGAAGCGTTGCCGCTCAAGCGGCCACAGCTTCGCCACCCAGGGCCTCCAGCAGGCCCGGAATTAGACGCTGCAACTCACCTGTGGTTATGGCCACGTCGGCGTCGAAACCGTCATCCTGCCTGGCTGACGCGCCTTCAAACACCACGTCCAGAAACGCCAGTTTCTTGACTTGCATGGCGTCCGTCAGCACCAGCGAAATCCGGTTGTCCCAGGTCAGTGCCAAGCGCGTGGGCTGCTTGCCGCTGCTGATGTGCTGGCGCACCTCCTCCGTGTCCAGCGGATGCCGTGAATATCGCACCACAGCCCGGGACTCGTCGGGCGCCCTGAGTTCGCATTCGCGGTCAACGCTGAACCCTGGCGGTGGCTCCTGGCTCGTCAACCATTCGGCCATGGCCGTGGTTGGAGAAGTTTGGGTGCTGATGGGAAGCACCAGCAAGCCGTCAAGGCACTGCACCAGGCAGGTCACAACTTCATCCGCCTTGGCTTGGCTGGCGGCGTCCAGCACCAGCAGCTTAGCCTTTGGGTCGATCCACACGTGCACCGCCGCCTGCTTGGTAAACGCCATGGGCAGAAGTTGCAACCGGACGTCGTCCTTGATTTCACGCTTTTCCCTTTTTCCGGGCTTGCGTCCTTCGGTGGCCTCGATCCGGGTCAGACGCTCGTTCACCTTGCGATTCACAACCGAGGCCGGAAGCGCTTTGGTCTCGGTCATCAACTTGAGCATCCATTGCCCACCAACGGCCTCCACCAAGGGGCCATGCGCCTCACCTCTGGGTTCGCCCCAACCTGTCGACTTTTCCTGGGTCGCGCCACATTCCACAAAACGAGCCTGTGCCAAGCCCCGCTCCACTTGCGCCGACGTGCTTGACCAGTCGGCGCCGATACGATAAACAATCAGGTTCTTGAACACACGCGGCTTTCACTATAAATCGGTTGCGGAACAGGGTCGTCCCGCAACACAGGGTTGATTGAATGGCGGGTGTGTATTGTCGGTGCAGCGTCGAGCCGCCCGTTATTTGCGCAACTTTACAAAGCCTTGCGCAACGGGCTTCTTGCAGTTACAGAGCTGGCTCACACTTGATTTCAACCTGAAGCCAAACGAACCGCATCAGGCGTAAATGTCAAAAGGAAAAGTCATGAAATCAGTGTTCAAACTTGCTTTGCTTTCGAGTGTTTTGGCCGTTGCCGGATTTACCGCCTTCGCGCAGGGCATGGGCGGCACCATGGACGGACCACCCCACGAAGGCATGCAAAGTGGCATGCACAAACCCGACCCGGGCAGGATGCAGGCTTGGGTCGCCAAGCGCCTGGAGGGGCTCAAAGTGAAACTCAAAATCGCGCCCGATCAGGAGGTTGCCTGGACCACCTTTGCCGCTGCCATGAAGGCGCCTGCAGACCTGGGCCAGCGTCCAAACCGGGAAGAAATTGCAAAGCTCCCGACGCCTGAGCGAATCGACAGGATGCGGGCGCTGCGCGGCGTGCATCAGGCTGAAATGGACAAGCGTGGCGATGCAGTCAAAGCCTTTTACGCAGCACTTGCGCCGGACCAAAAGAAGATCTTTGACGCTCAGCACATGCGTCATGGCCACCGAGGCGCAATGCACGGCATGGGCGGTTTCAACGCGCTCCAATGAAACGCTCGGACCTTCGCATCCGAACTCAACCAGTCGCCAACGATCAGCCGAGAACTTTGGCCCCTACCCTTTGTCCGCATGGGCACAGGGCGGCGGCCCGTCGCACTTTCAGGTTGGTTACCATAGCACCATGAAAAGATTCGACACTGGACGGAACTGATGTTTGGCTACACCGAGGAGCAGATTGCCAATTTTGGACTGACGTTCGGCGTGGGTGCGTTCATGCTCTACATGCTATTCATCATTGGCCACCTTGCCTGGGAATCCAAAGCCGGAAGATTCGGCACTTTTGTGTTGTTTCTGGGCCTGGCATTCGGTATGGTCGGATTTATCGCCAAGTACTTCATTCAATGGTTCATGGAACGCAAGTGAACGACGTCACCACTTTCGAGACTGATATCATCATCAGTGGGGCCGGTCCAGCCGGTTTGTGCCTAGCCAAGTCCTTGTCGGGTCGTGGCCTGCGCATCACCATGATCGAGCAGTTACCCCAGTCCGATCTCGCGAATCCGCCATTTGACGGACGCGAAATCGCGCTGACCCAGCACTCGGCCCAACTTATGCGGGCGCTGGGTTTGTGGCAACGCATCGAGGCCAGCGCCATCTCGCCGCTACGCGATGCCCGAGTCCTCAATGGCCCATCGCCTTTTGCCATGACCATCGGGCACCAACTCAGCCAGAAGTCGGAACTGGGCTGGCTGGTTTCCAATCATCTGATCCGCAAGGCCGCCTATGAGGCGGTGCAGGAATCGGCGCAAAGCCATCAAGATTTGACCCTGCTGTTTGGAGAAAAAGTGGCCTCGTTGCGCACCGACGATCAGGGCGCAAGCGTGACACTCGGTAGTGGCCGAACATTGAAGGCGCGAATGATCGTCGCTGCCGACAGTCGATTTTCCGAGACCCGGCGGGCCATGGGCATCGGCGCCGACATGCACGACTTCGGCAAGACCATGCTGGTGTGCTGCATGACCCACGAACAGCCTCACCATCATGCCGCCTGGGAATGGTTCGGTTACGGCCAGACGCTGGCTCTGCTGCCCATGAACCCCGATCCTGTCACCAACGAATACCGATCCTCCGTGGTGCTGACTCTGCCCAGCACAGCTATCGCACCACTGATGAGTTTGGAGCCTGACACTTTTGGTCTGGAGATGCAGACGCGCTTTTTGCAGCGCCTGGGTCGCATGACCTTGGTCAGTACGCGCCACAGCTATCCGCTCGTTGGTGTGTATCCACACCGCTTTGTGGCGCGTCGTTTTGCTACCGTTGGGGATGCGGCTGTGGGCATGCATCCCGTCACCGCGCACGGTTTCAACTTCGGTTTGCTTGGGGTAGAGACGCTTTCCCAGTTCGTACTGACAACTCATGCGTCGGGTGGTGATATTGCTTCACCCCGGGTACTTGAGGGTTACGAAAAAATCCACCGCCGCGCCACCCGGCCGCTCTATCTCGCAACCCAACTGGTCTCGACTTTGTATACCAACGACAGTCCACCTGCCCGCCTGTTACGCGACACCGCCTTGCGTCTGGGGGAAGCACTGGTTCCCTTCAAACGCGCGATTGCGGCAACGCTTTCAGGAACCCGCTAAGTATTTTTTCCAATGATGTGGTCAGCCGAAGATTGGCACGCCGATCAACATCTGGTGCAGATACCGCGTAACGCCCGCCCAGACCACCCCGCCCAGCACCACGGTCAGCGCTGTGGGAGAAATTCTTCCAGCAGGATAGACCGTTCCATCAACCCGATCGCGCTGTCGCACCGAGATGAAACAGGCCACAGACCACAAGAAAAAAGAGCCAAACAGCAGCACCTGCACCGAAGTGCCGTTTGCCAGCAGGTGCGCTAATGCCCAAACGTTTACCGCCAGCAACATCGGATGGTGCACCCGGGCCTTGATGATATTGCCGGGCACATAGGCCGCCAACAACAACATCCAACTAAATAGCATCAGTAGCGCAGTCAGGTGCCTCATGCCATGCGGCGGACTCCAAAGCACGACCGCTTGTTGCCGGGCGTTGCCATAAGCCCAGCACAACAGCGCAAAACCCACTAGTGACAGGACGGAATAAGCGCCTTTCCAGACGCCCCTACCGTGTTTTATAACCATCCGGAGGCGCCATTCAGGCGCGAAAATACGTAGCGAATGCACGCCCAAAAAGACAAGAAGGCCGCAACTCAACAGAAACATTCTTACTCCCATAAACGAAACTTGATTCACGCAGACCATCATGCCTGAGCGACTTCAGAATGTCATCTAACAAAGCTGTTGATAATTTATTGCTAAAAGATGAGTTATCAACATACTAGACACAAATTGGAAAGTTGTTCCTTTTCAGCACCCCATCTAAAAACATAGTTTGACACAGCATAAACAGGTCTGTAAGTCTTTGATAACATTAAGTTAACTTAATTTATTAACAGATGACTCCTTACTCTACTACTACTACTATCTTAAATAAGTTGAGTTTAAGAAAAGAGATACACAGGTGAAAAAAATAATAAAAATTTTCCCTTTGCCTGATCTTCCGACTGGCACTAACATCGACATCCTAACGAAAGAAATTTATGGCTCACGCAACTTTTCATTGGAACGACCCATTCTTGCTGGATCAACAACTGAACGACGAAGAACGCATGGTGCGTGACGCTGCCGCCGCGTACTGCCAGGACAAACTGGCGCCGCGGGTGCTGGAGGCTTTTCGCAGGGAGCAAACCGATATCGCCATCTTTCGTGAAATGGGGGATCTGGGGCTGCTCGGTCCGACCCTTCCCGAAGCCTATGGCGGTCCGGGTCTGAGCTACGTGGCCTACGGTGTGATAGCGCGCGAAGTTGAACGCGTGGACTCGGGTTACCGCTCCATGATGAGCGTCCAGTCATCGCTGGTGATGCTGCCCATTTTCGAATTTGGCACCGAAGCGCAGCGGCAAAAATACCTGCCGCGTCTGGTCACGGGGGAGTGGATTGGTTGTTTCGGTTTGACCGAACCAGACCATGGTTCGGATCCCGGTTCCATGGCCACGCGCGCCGTCAGGGTCGATGGTGGCTACAAACTCACGGGCAGCAAGATGTGGATCTCCAACAGTCCGATCGCCGACGTGTTTGTGGTCTGGGCCAAGGAGGTCAGCATGGGCGGCCAGGTCGGACCTATCAGAGGTTTTGTTCTGGAAAAGGGGATGAAGGGGTTGAGTGCCCCCGCCATTCACGGAAAGGTCGGTCTGCGTGCCTCTATCACTGGTGAAATCGTCATGGACGGCGTGTTCTGTCCCGAAGAAAACGCCTTTCCCGAAGTTCGGGGTTTGAAGGGCCCGTTCACCTGCCTGAACTCGGCGCGCTACGGCATCGCCTGGGGAGCGCTGGGTGCGGCAGAAGACTGCTGGTTTCGTGCGCGCCAATACACGCTGGACCGAAAGCAGTTTGGACGGCCGTTGGCGGCGAACCAGTTGATTCAAAAGAAGCTGGCCGACATGCAAACCGAGATCGCCCTTGGACTGCAGGGTTGTCTGCGACTGGGTCGCATGAAAGATGAAGGAATAGCGTCGGTGGAAATTACGTCCCTGATCAAGCGAAATTCCTGCGGCAAGGCGCTGGATATTGCCCGTCTTGCGCGCGACATGATGGGCGGCAACGGTATCAGCGACGAGTTCGGAGTGGCACGACATCTGGTGAACCTCGAAGTGGTGAACACCTACGAAGGAACGCACGACATCCACGCCCTGATACTTGGCCGGGCACAGACCGGGATCGCGGCATTTTCATGAATCAAGGGGCGTTGGCGCACATCAAGGTGCTTGACCTCTCAAGGGTGCTGGCCGGGCCTTGGTGCACGCAGATTTTAGCTGACCTCGGCGCCGAAGTGATCAAGGTTGAACGCCCCGGTGTGGGCGACGACACGCGTCACTGGGGTCCCCCTTTTTTGAAAGATGACCAGGGCAGAGATACCCGAGAAGCCAGCTATTTCACCTGCACCAACCGCAACAAGCGCTCTATCACGCTCGACCTGGCGCGGCCTCAGGCGCAAGCCCTGTTGCGTCAACTCGTGCTGCAAAGCGACGTGCTAGTGGAGAACTTCAAAGTAGGCGGTCTCAAGCCTTATGGCTTGGACTACGAGAGCCTGAAGGTAATCAATCCGGGACTCATCTATTGCTCCATCACCGGCTTTGGTCAGACAGGCCCTTATGCCCAGCGTGCCGGCTACGACCTGATGATCCAGGCCATGAGCGGCATGATGAGCATCACCGGTCGCGCCGATGATGTGCCGGGTGGTGGACCGCAGCGCGTAGGTGTGGCGCTCATAGATCTCTTTACCGGCGTCTACGCGTCCACGGCGATCCTGGCGGCAATCGAGGCCAGGCATCAAACGGGTGCTGGTCAGCACATCGACATGGCCCTGCTGGATGTCGGGATGGCTACGCTGGCGAATCAAGGCGCGGGCTTCCTGAACACCGGCCAGGTCCCGACGCGTCAGGGCAACAGCCATCCCAGCCTCGCTCCCTATCAGGACTTCGCGACACTTGACGGCTCCATGCTTCTGGCCATCGGCAACGACGGGCAGTTCGCGCGTTTCGGTGAAGCAGCGGGCCATCCCGAATGGGCCCGTGACCCGCGCTTTGCCAGCAACTCGCTGCGCGTGCAACACCGGCTTGTGTTGGTGCAGGCAATTGAAGCCGTGACCCGTACGCGCAGTTCGGAGGATTGGATAACATTGCTCGAAGACCGCGCTGTTCCCTGTGGGGCCATCAACGACCTGGCGCAGGCTTTTGCCGACAAACAGGTAAAGGCGCGAAAGCTGGTGCTGGAACAGACACGCGGACAGTGTGAACCGGGCGGCGTTGAGTTTATTTCCACGATCGCCAGCCCATTGCGCTTGTCAGAAACTCCGCCGGTGCTGCGCTTCGCCCCGCCCGCCTTGGGTGAACACACGGATGAGGTATTGGGCGAACTGGGTCTGGAAGCGCCGCAGATTGCAGCGCTCAGGCGGGAGGGGGTGGTGTAGATGAAATCGGCATTTGCCAACGCCGGCCTGGTCTATTCCACTGCCTCCGGGCGCATGTGTCCGACCTGCCGCCAGCCCATGGCGAACTGCGTCTGCAAGACCCACATGGCACCGCCAAAAGGCGACGGCGTGGTGCGCGTGTCGCGTGAAACCAAGGGGCGCGCGGGCAAGGGTGTGACGCTGATAAAGGGCCTGGCCCTGGAACCCGCGGCCCTGAACGAAATGGGAAAGCAACTCAAGTCGGGCTGCGGCTCGGGTGGCACGGTCAAGGATGGCGTGATCGAAGTTCAGGGCGACCACGTGGATAAGATTGTGCAGACCCTAAAGGAAAAGGGCTTCTCTGTGAAACGCGCGGGTGGTTGAGAAGTGAAAGCCGAGGACCTGCAATTGCTGGTGACCCGCACGATGCCCTTTGGCAAACACAGGGGACTCATTCTGGCCGATTTGCCAGGTAATTACCTCAATTGGTTCGCGCGCGAGGGTTTCCCCAGGAGCGAAACCGGTCGCTTGCTGCAATTGATGCATGAAATAGACCACAACGGCTTGTCCGATCTGCTCAAACCCCTACGGCCATCAGCCCGCGCGTCAACGCTGTAAAGTGCAAGCCAGACTTTCGTGCCTCGGCGTCGAAGCGATCCGAGTCATGAGCGTTTATTCCTTCAAGTTAACGGCAAGAAAGCTTATCCGATGCAGTACGTTCGTCTGGGCCAAACGGGCCTCAAAGTCTCCCGCATATGTCTTGGCATGATGACTTATGGCACACCCCAATGGCGGCCCTGGGTGCTGGATGAAACGGCGTCGCGCCCGCTGGTCAAACACGCGGTCGATCTGGGGCTGAACTTCTTCGACACCGCTGACATGTACTCGGCAGGAGAGTCAGAAGCGCTGACCGGAAAGTTTCTCAAAGCCTATTGCAAACGAGAGGAAGTGGTGGTGGCAACGAAGGTGTACTTCCCGGTCGAAATCGATTTCAAGGGCGGCAGCGGGACCGACGCCAAGCCGCCGCGCCGACCCAATTTGGACGGTCTGAGCCGCAAGCGAATTTTCCACGCCGTGGACGCAAGTCTCAAGCGTCTGGGCACCGACTACATCGACCTGTATCAAATCCACCGGCTCGATCCCGAGACCACGCTGGAAGAGACCATGGAGGCCCTGCACGACCTCGTCAAGGCCGGCAAACTGCGTTATCTGGGTGCGAGCAGCATGTGGGCCTGGCAATTCGCCAAGGCGCAGCAGATCGCCAGTGAGAACGGCTGGACGCGATTTGCCAGCATGCAAAACCACTACAACCTGGCGTATCGGGAAGAGGAGCGTGAGATGATTCCGCTGTGCCGCGATCAGGGCGTGGCACTGATCCCCTGGAGCCCACTGGCGCGCGGCTTCCTGGCGGGAAACCGTCAACTCGGCGACAAGGAAGAAGGGAGCACCGAGCGCGCCAAGACCGACACCATCGCCCAGAACTACTACTACCGCGCCAGCGACTTCTCGGTGGTGGCGGAACTGAGCCAACTAAGCCAGGAAAAAGGCATCAGCAACGCCACCCTGGCCTACGCCTGGCTGCTGCACAAAGGCGTGACGGCGCCCATCGTGGGCGCGAGCAAAACCCATCATCTCGATCAGGCGGTCGCCGCGTTGAAAGTCGAACTCTCGGGGCAGGACATCAGCCGCCTTGAAGCGGCGTATGAGCCGCATCCGGTGATTGGACATTCCTAGCAGCCGGCCGGTTCACCAGCACGATTCCGAGCGCCACCAAGGACAACGCAGCGAGCAAGCTGAGGGTCACCGGTTCCTCCAGCCAGAGCGCGCCAAACAGCAGAGCACAAATCGGGGTGAGGAAAACGAACACCGATATTCGGGTCGCCGGATAACGGCCCAGCATCCACATCCAGGCAAGAAAGCTCATGAACGCGCCCAGCAGCGCCTGCGCTGCGAGAGAGCCCCAGGCAAATGCGCTGAAATGCCAGTGCCACTTTTCACCAAAAAACAGCGACAGCATCGGTAAAGCGACGGCGCTCATTCCCAACTGATAGAACAGCAGCTTTTCGGCCGAAACGCGCATCAGGGTCGAACTGCGGATGGTGATCGTGGTCAGGCCCCACAGCAGTCCGGCGCTAAGTGCCAGCAAGTCACCGCGCCAGTGGGCGGGGGTTGCCAAGGCGCCGGTAAAGCCGCCGCCAAGTGCAAACATCACGGCCAGAAAAGCGCAACACAGCCCCAGCCATTGCAGCGGTCGCAGGCGCTCAGTCGGCACCCACAGCGGCAGCAAAACCGCAACCCAGAATGGTGCCGTGTACAAGAACAGCGTCAGGCGCGATGCAGTCGTGTACTGCAAGCCGACGTAAATGCAGGCAAACTCGCCGGCGAACAAGGCACCCGCCAGCAAACCGGCCGGAAGCGACCCGTCGTCCTGCCACAACTTGATGCCGCGCCAAACGCACCAAACCCAAAGCAACAGCGTGGCAGCGACAAAGCGCAGGCCGGCCTGGAAAGCCGGCGCGAGTTCGGGCAGCGTGGCCTTCATCAGCACCTGCTGAAAGCCCCAGAACAGGCAGCAGCCCAGCAGCAGGGCAATGGCCACGGCGTCGAGTTCGGACTTGCGTTGCGTCATGCGATGATTGTCAGCCAAACTGCCCGCGCTGCCCAAATTTGCGAAGGGCATCGCTCACCACCCACGTCAAAGCGGATGTTCACTGAAGTACTTGCCGCCATGAAACAGCAGCGGAGAGGCACCTTCATCGTGTGAGCAGCGCTCCACTTCACCCACGAAGATGACGTGATCGCCCTCCTCGTAGCGGCTGCGGTTGAAGCACTCAAATGTCGCCATTGCCCCTGCCAGCAATGGCGCCCCGGCCACGCCGTCCGAGTAATCCACACCGGCCCAGCGGTCCGATCCCTTGGAGGCGAAGACCTCGGCCAAGGGCCGCTGGTCCGCCGCCAAAACGTTGATGGCATAGTGCGATCCTGTGCTCAACGCTGCCAGAGAGCGGGCTCGACGCGACAGGCTCCACAGCACCAGTGGCGGCTCCAGTGAAACCGAGTTGAAAGAGTTCGCCGTGAAGCCCACCAGATCGCCCGCGGACGTGCGCGCCGTGACGATGGTGACGCCGGTGGCGAAGGCGCTCAGGGCGGCGCGAAACTCGAGCGGCGAAAAACTCGGCGGGGAGGCTTTGATGGGCGGCATAGCTGGAATTTACAGCATTGCTTCGCGTCGACAGGCTCACCCTTACACTGACGCCCTCGGACGAGGTAAAACACATGATGAAACCGTGGATCAAGCGCGGCGCGTTTGCGCTGGCTTTGTTGGCCGTGGCGACAGCGGTCGCAGTGCAATATGCGCGCCAGAACCCGAAGGAAGAAGAACCAAAGTTCCGCACCGCGTCCATCGACCAGGGCGCTATCACTCAGGTCGTTTTGGCCACCGGAACACTGCAGCCGGTGATCACGGTCAACGTGGGCACCCAGGTCAGCGGCACGGTGCTGGAGCGTCGCGCAGACTTCAATGACCGCGTCAGCAAGGGGCAGATCCTGCTACGTCTTGATCCTGCCAACCTGCAAGCACGCCTGCGCCAGACGCGCGCGCAGTTGGCCGCGAACGAAGCCGCTCTGGTGTTGGCGCGGGCCACATTTGAGCGCAATCAAAAACTTGTGGTCGAAGGCTTTATCTCAGCGCTCACGCTGGACCAGGGTCGGCGCGAAGTGGATGCAGCGCTGGCGAACGTGGAGCTCGGACGGGCTCAGGTCGAGGCGGCCCAAACCGACCTCGACAACTCGGTCATTCGCTCGCCCATTGACGGTGTCGTGATACGGCGCAACACCGATGTGGGGCAGACCGTTGCGGCGAGTTTTCAAACGCCGGACCTGTACCTGCTGGCCCGCGACCTGCGCCAGATGGTGATCCAGACCAACGTGAGCGAAGCCGACGTGGGCCTCATCCAAGCCGGGCAGCGCGTGAATTTCACAGTTGACGCCTACCCCGAGCGTGAGTTTGAGGGGACGGTGCAGCAGTTTCGCTTGAACTCGGCAAGCAACCAGGGCGTGGTCACCTACACGATCATCGTGGACGTGGCGAATCCGCAGGAGTTGCTCAAACCCGGCATGACGGCGCAGACCCGCATCGTGGTGTCCAGCAAACCCAGGGTCACACGGCTGCCCACCGCGGCCCTACGCTTTCGGCCCGACGACGACAGCCTGAAGGCCAAGGGCGCGGGTGCACCGGCTTCTGCGGCGTCGGCAGGCGTAGCCGTCGACGAGAAAGCCCGTGCCGACGACGATGGCGTGCTCAACGCCACACGCAGCGGGGCCAAGCTGTACCGTGTTTACACCGTGGGTGAGAAGCAGGTTCCCAAGCTGCACGAGGTGACGATTGGTATCGCCAACACCCGCTTCACGGAACTCATCAGCTCCGACCTGAAAGCAGGGGACGAAGTCATTACCCGCAGCGCTGAAGCACCAGGCAAGAAATGAGTTTGATCGAGCTTGCGGGCATCAGCAAAAGCTACCGCAACGGCGACGTCGTGACGCCGGTGTTGCATGACATCGATCTGCGGGTGCAGCAAGGCGACTACCTCGCGCTCATGGGTCCCAGCGGGTCCGGGAAAAGTACGCTCATGAACCTGCTGGGTTTGCTGGACCGCGCCGACGGCGGCCACTATCAACTCAACGGGCAGGACGTGACAGACCTGAACGCAGCGCAGCACGCGGGCGTGCGCAACCACACCATCGGCTTTGTGTTTCAGAGCTTCAACCTGCTCAAACGCATGAACGTGCTGGAGAACGTGGCACTGCCACTGCTCTATGCGGGCCAAGGGCGCGCCAAGGCCCGTGTGCGGGCCCAGGAGCTGCTGGAACAGGTCGGTTTGGCTGACCTGGGGCACCGCATGCCGAATCAACTCTCGGGCGGGCAGCAACAGCGGGTGGCCATCGCCAGGGCACTGGTCAACAGGCCACCACTGCTGCTAGCGGATGAGCCCACCGGCAATCTTGACACCAGGACCACGGGCGAAGTGCTGGATCTCATTGGCCACTTGAATCGCGCGCAGGGCTTGACCATCGTGGTCGTCACACACGAGCCGGATGTGGCGGCTCACGCCCGTCGTCTGGTCCGTTTGAAAGATGGCAGGGTGGTGTATGACGGTGCCGTGGCTGAAGAAGCAACGGAGAAGGTGCAATGAGTCTGATGCAGATCCTGCTGGAGGCCTTTCGCTCGCTCAACGGCAACCGGTTGCGCACGGGCCTGACCATGCTGGGCATCATCATCGGCATTGCCTCAGTCGTGCTGATGCTCAGCGTGGGCGATGCAGTGCGGGCCTTTATCAACAAGGAGTTGTCGGTGCTGGGTTCCAACCAGTTGATCGTGCAACCCGGAACACCCACCGAAAATGGCGCTCGTCGGCGCACCAACGACGCGCCTACCCTTACCATTGAAGACGCCGCAGCGATGAGCCAATTGCCCAGCTTGCGCGGTGCCGCGCCCACGCTGCAGGGCTTTTTCCAGATCCTGTACGGCGACGACAACAGCAACACCGTGGTGCTTGGCGTGACACCCGACATGTTCGCCCTGCGCAACTGGAAAGTGGCCAGCGGCGTGTCGCTGGCCGACAGCGACGTGAGATCGGCCAACCGGGTCATCGTCATCGGATCCAACGTGGCCAACACCTACTACTACCGGCGCGACCCGATAGGACAGACGCTGCGCGTGGATGGTCGACCTTTCACCATCATCGGCGTGCTCGCGGGCAGCGGGCGGACCCTGGACGGCACCGATCTGGGCGACCTGATGGCCGTGCCCATCACCGCAATTCCCGTTCGCATGCCCAGGCCGCGCACCGTCCATTACATCAACGCCCAGGCCAAAGACGAAGCCAGCATGGCCGAAGCGCAGCGTGACATCGCCGAACTGCTGCGGGATCGGCATCGCATCACGGGAGAAAAGCTGGACGATTTTCAGATCACGAATCTGGCCAGCATCGCGCAAACGGGCGAGGCCATAGGCGCGGGACTTTCGATAGGCCTGGGGATTGTCGGCGCAATCTCGCTCATCGTTGGCGGCATCGGCATCATGAACATCATGCTGGTGAGCGTGAGCGAGCGGGTACGCGAGATCGGCATTCGCATGGCGATCGGTGCCAAACCCGTGCACGTGCTGGTGCAGTTTCTGAGTGAGGCTGTGGTGATGTGCGTTGTTGGCGGCATGATCGGCGTCGGGTTGGCGGCGCTGGGCGCCTGGGGCGTGAACAGCACTGGCAAGTTCGAGATGGCGCTGGGAGCCAGTCATGTGCTGACGGCCGTTTTGTTCTCTACTGGCGTGGGATTGTTCTTTGGCTTTTACCCCGCCAGAAGGGCTTCGAAACTGCTACCCATCGAGTGCTTGCGCCAGGATTGACGAGCATCCAAGGAGCGATCTGCAGCGCCTTGGCGGGAACGCCACAGCTATAATCCCACGTCACATTTTCAGCCAAAACCCGGTAACGTGAAAGTTAGGAATACATGAGCTACAACGCGCACGATGGAGCCGATGCAGGTTCTGGCAGTCAATCCGGCCGCGCCTTCAAGGTGGGGGTTTTTGCGCTGCTGATGCCGGCGGTGGTCACAGCCAGCCTGGTCTATTACGTGGTCTCACACACCCCTCCCGCCGGGACGTTGAATGCCTCGAGCATGCCAGCCGCCGTGGCGCAGCGTATTGCAAAGGTCGGCACGCTCCAGGTCCGTGACAACAGCACACGGGTGCAACACACCGGCGAAGAAGTGTTCAAACGCACTTGCACCGCTTGCCACAGCACCGGTGCCTTGGGGTCCCCCAAGTTTGGCGATTCCGCCGCATGGGCGCCGCGTATCGCGACCGGCTTTGAAGCGTTGTTGCTTTCCGCTCTCAAAGGCAAGAACAACATGATGGCGCAAGGAGGTGGCGAGTACGACGACAGCGAAGTCGCTCGGGCCGTGGTCTACATGGCCAATGCCGGCGGCGCCAAATTCGCCGAGCCCAAGGCGCCTGCAACTGTCGCTTCGGCACCGGTCGCTGCCAAATAAGCCGCGCCCCCTCACTTCCCGCCCTCTCCCCTGTGGGGTGAGGGCGCGTAGCCAAAACGCTGCGGTAGCGTCTGACTGCTCATCTCCTGCGGCACCCACAGGCCTTCCTCAATGGCCTGTGCGGCCAGGACCACGTCCTGGGTGTGTACCAAGCCGAAACCCAGATCGGTTTCAAGATAAACACGCCCGAGTTCGTCCAGAACGCAGCGCTGCAATCGCGCAGTCTCGGTAGTGTGCGCTGCTAACGAGTAGTTTGCATGGATGCGCCAGATGAAGGGCGTGGCTTGCAGTTCTACGTAGACGCGCTGCGGCCCATTCTGGAAAAACCATTGGCCCAGCGCGTCCGACGCGTAGTTGCGCTGGATGAAGTCGATCAGATTTCCGTGCAACAGCAGCGAGCCCTTGCTGCCCGGCAATCCGCTTGAAAATGCGCCCGCGGCTTGGGCTTGATCGTCCCGCAGATACCAGTTGCCGCGCGCATCCAAACCCAGCCAGCCATAGCAATCCGGGACGTTCGGCCACTTGGCAAGGGCGGCTCTGACGATCTCATCCATGGGTGGCATTCTCCATACGAATCAGTTCAGGGCAGGGCTTGCTCGTTGCGCGTCGCTACGGACTGTCCTCAAAGTCTCAGGTTCCATGCTGAGTCAGCCAGCCACCCACCTGCTCGGGCAGCGTCCGCAAGTGACCAGGAAAGTCCCCGGCAACGAACCCCACATGGCCGCCCTGCAGGGGCTGCCAGAGTGTGACGCTGGCGTCCACTTCGCCGACGTGGGGCAGGCAGGAAGCGGGCACAAAGGGATCGTTGCGCGCATTGGCGACCAGAGTGGGAACACGGATGCACTGCAACTGATGCTTGGCCGAGGCACGGGCCCAGTAGTCATCTGCATTCCTGAAGCCGTGCAATGGCGCTGTGAAGACGTCGTCAAAATCATAGAGATCACGCACGGCCTCCATAGTGGCACGGTCAAACAATCCCGGATGCCGCGCCAACAGAGCCAACGCACGTGGCTTCATGCTACGCAGGAACATGCGGGTATAGACCAGCCGATTGAAGCCGCGACCGATGGCGCGACCGCTGACCGTCAAATCCAGCGGCGCGCAGACCGAGGCGATGGCATTGACCACCGAACTGGCCTGTTGCCCCATTTCTTCGGCCCATCGCAACAGCGCGTTGCCTCCAAGAGAGACTCCCACGACAAGAATCGCGCCGCGGTGTCGCGCGCGAAAGCGTTGCAGGATCCAGCCGACCTCTTCATGGTCGCCCGAATGGTAGGCGCGCGGTGCTAGATTGAGCTCACCGCTGCAGCCCCGAAAATGGGGCACCGCGAAGGCCCATTGCCGCTGGCGCGCGTACTCTGCAAAGGCCTGTGCATAGTGGCTGGAGGACGAGCCTTCCAGGCCGTGAAACACCACCAGTAGCGTTGGACCCGGAATGCTGGCAAGCCAGTCAACGTCGATGAAGTCGCCATCTGGCGTGGTCCAGCGCTCGCGCCGCAGCGCGGGTGCTGCACCCTGTGCACGACGCGCATAGAGCGCAGACCAGAGGGTCTGCAAATTGCCGCCGGGAAGCCAGCGCGGCGCAAGATACTGCATCACAAGTGCACGGCAAAACGGGTATGCGGGGGCAAGAATCAAACTTTCACGCTAATGCAAAACTTGGGGCGTGCCATCCGCTTCGTGCACTTCGTTCAGTGTTCCGGGGCTGGCGTGGTGCGCCACAAGTCGCCAACCCTGGGCCGTCTTGTGATACACGTTGGTGGCGATCACGTAGGCCAGTTGCGGTCCCTGGGGGGTCATGACTTCAATGCGCTCGACGACGCTGTGCACTGAACTGGCCAGGGAGTCCACACTACGCACGCGCTCCGGGCTGGCATGGATAGTTCCGTTACTGAACAAGGCCTCAAACGCGGCCCGGATGGCACCGATTCCCACCAGGCGCGTTCCGCCGGGATGCACGCACACGACCTCATCCTCGTCCGCCCAGCAGGCCATGAGTTTCTCGATATCGGCGGATTGCAGCGCGTCGTAGAAGGCAGCCTCCATATCGTTGGCGCTGCCGCCCACGGTGGCGGCTTGGAGCTTGGCTTTAGACATGGCTTACCTGGGTAAATGAAGGTCCCGATTTTGCCTTGAACCGCGCCCAAGCGCACCGAGTCGCAGGAATGTTGTCAAACTCAGCAAGATATTTATGTATCGCTGGCTTCTTGCGCTGATCGCCGCACTGTCACTGACAGGATGCGGTTACAAAGATTTTCAACCTCTAGATGAAGGGTCCAAGTCTGCTTGGAGTGAGGTTCTAAACCAGTACCAGTGCCGCGCTGGATGGCGGTGAGCGAGGCTTACCCGAATCTCAAGTCGAACCAGGGTTTCAGTGACCTTCGTGGCCTTGCTGGAAAACCATTTTCCGGCGTCGAACGACGCGTCACGCGCCGACGAGTTGGCGAACGCGCCGGTGTTGCTGTAGCCAAAAAAAACACCGCTGAGGCGGTGTTTTCGTGCAAACCAACTACTTCTTTTGCCGGTATTTTCGGAGGGCTGTAATTTGCGCTGCGAGCACCGCCAGTTCAGACTGGGCCCGGGCCAGGTCGATGTCGCTCTTGGCGTTCTTGAGCGCCTCTTCGGCAGCGGCGCGAGCGGCGTTGGCCTTCTCGTCGTCGAGGTCCTTGCCGCGGATCGCGGTGTCGCTCAGCACGGTCACGCAGCCGGGTTGAACTTCCAGAATACCACCGGCCACGAATACAAATTCCTCGCTGCCGTCAGCCATCTGAATGCGCACCGAGCCGGGCTTTATTCGCGTGATCAATGGTGTATGGCGCGGATAGATACCGAGTTCGCCAGCCTCACCAGGCAAGGCCACAAAGTGAGCCTCGCCGGAGAAGATGGATTCTTCGGCACTGACAACGTCAACGTGTATGGTCGACATAGATTTCCTTTGACGTCTGTGGGCTACGGGAGGAGACGCTCAAACCTTCTTGGCCTTCTCAAAAGCCTCGTCGATCGTGCCCACCATATAGAAAGCCTGCTCCGGCAAATGATCGCACTCACCATTCACGATCATCTTGAAACCGCGTATGGTTTCGGCCAGCGACACGTACTTGCCGGAGGTTCCGGTGAACACTTCTGCGACGTGGAACGGCTGGCTCAGGAAACGCTGGATCTTGCGCGCGCGGGCCACGGTGAGCTTGTCTTCCGGCGCCAGTTCGTCCATGCCCAGAATCGCGATGATGTCGCGCAGTTCCTTGTAGCGCTGCAGCGTTCCCTGCACGGCGCGTGCTGTGTTGTAGTGGTCTTCGCCCACGACGTTGGGGGAGAGCTGGCGACTGGTCGAGTCCAGCGGATCGACCGCCGGGTAAATACCCAGCGAGGCAATGTCACGGCTCAGCACCACGGTGGAATCGAGGTGGGCAAAAGTCGTTGCGGGCGAGGGATCGGTCAAGTCATCCGCAGGCACGTACACGGCCTGGATGGAGGTGATGGAACCGATCTTGGTGGAGGTGATGCGCTCCTGCAGGCGACCCATCTCCTCGGCCAGCGTGGGCTGGTAGCCCACGGCGGACGGCATACGGCCCAGCAGAGCGGAGACTTCAGTTCCGGCCAGCGTGAAGCGGTAGATGTTGTCCACGAAGAACAGCACATCCTTGCCTTCATCGCGGAACGACTCGGCAATGGTCAGGCCGGTCAGCGCCACGCGCAGACGGTTGCCGGGAGGTTCATTCATCTGGCCGTAGACCATGGCCACTTTGGATTCACCCAGGTTCTCGCTGTTGACGACACCCGACTCCATCATCTCATGATAGAAGTCATTGCCTTCGCGCGTGCGCTCGCCCACGCCAGCAAAAACCGACAGACCGCTGTGCGCCTTGGCGATGTTGTTGATCAGCTCCATCATGTTCACGGTCTTGCCCACGCCGGCACCGCCGAACAGACCGACCTTGCCGCCCTTGGCAAACGGACAGACCAAGTCGATCACCTTGATGCCGGTTTCCAGAAGTTCCTGCGAAGGGCTCAGTTCGTCATAGACCGGGGCCTTGCGGTGAATGGAGGCATGCAGCTCGGAAGTCACTGGACCGCGTTCATCGATCGGGTTGCCGAGCACGTCCATGATGCGGCCCAGCGTGGCCTTGCCCACGGGCACCATGATGGGGTTCGCGGTGTTGGACACCATCAAGCCGCGACGCAGTCCGTCGCTTGACCCCAGTGCAATTGTGCGTACCACGCCGTCACCGAGCTGCTGCTGCACTTCCAGCGTCAGTGTCGAACCTTCAAGTTTGAGTGCGTCGTAGATCTTTGGCATCTGGTCACGCGGAAACTCCACGTCAACGACAGCGCCAATGCACTGAACAATTTTTCCCTGAACGCTTGCGTTCACTTTTGCGGTCTCGAGGGTCATTACATTTGCTCCAATAGGTTGAATCTTGCTGGCTGCTGTTTGGGCTTAGGCCCCGATCGCTGCAGCTCCGGAGACGATCTCGGACAGTTCCTTGGTGATCGCGGCTTGACGGGTCTTGTTGTAGACCAGTTTGAGCTCGCCGATCACGTTGCCAGCGTTGTCCGTGGCGGCCTTCATGGCCACCATGCGCGCCGCGTGTTCGGAGGCCATGTTCTCGGCCACCGATTGGTACACCAGTGCCTCGACGTAGCGCACCAGCAACTCGTCTATGACGGCCTGCGCATCGGGCTCATAGATGTAGTCCCATGCGTGCTTGGAACCGCTTTCGCTCTCGCTGGCACGCGCTTGTTCCTGCATCTGCGCCGCTGACAGTGGCAACAGCTGTTCCAGCACGACCTCCTGCCGCATGGTGTTGATGAAGCGCGTGTAAGACAGGTAGACCGCATTCACTTCGCCCCTGGCGTAAGCGTCGAGCAACACCTTGACCGGCCCGATCAAACGCTCCAGATGGGGCTTGTCGCCCAACTGGGTGACGTGGGAGACCACCTTGGCACCAATGCGATTCAGGAAACCCAGACCCTTGTTGCCGATGGCCACAGCCTGCACCGTGTTTCCGGCCGTCTGCAGGTCACGCAGCTTGTGGGTGACGCTGCGCAGCACGTTGGTGTTGAGACCGCCGCACAACCCCTTGTCCGTAGTCACCACAATCATGCCTGCGACCTTGGCGTCGTTGGATTTCATGAAGGCGTGCACGTACTCGGGATTGGCGCGACCCAAATTGGCCGCGATATTGCGCACCTTCTCCGCGTATGGACGCGCAGCGCGCATGCGCTCCTGAGCTTTGCGCATCTTGGACACGGAGATCATCTCCATGGCCTTGGTGATCTTCTTCGTGCTTTCGAAGTTCTTGATCTTGCCGCGTATTTCCTTGCCGGTTGCCATAAAAGCTCCTTCGCTTGAGTGAGAAGGAACCTTAGGCGAACGACTTCTTGAAGGCTGCGATGGCGGCGTTCAATTCGGTTTCGGCGTCTTTGTCCATGGCTTTGGCGGCTTCGAGCTTGGCCAGCAGCGCTGCGCTCTTGTCCTTGAGATAGGCGTGCAGACCATGTTCAAAGGAGAGCACCTTGTTGATGGCGATGTCGTCCAGATAGCCTTTGTTCACGGCGAACAATGTTGCGCCCATCAGCGAAATTGGCAGCGGGCTGTATTGGGCCTGCTTGAGCAACTCGGTGACGCGGGCACCGCGGTCGAGTTGCTTGCGCGTGGCTTCGTCCAGGTCCGAAGCGAACTGCGCGAAAGCGGCCAATTCGCGGTACTGCGCCAAGTCGGTGCGGATACCGCCGGAGAGGTTCTTGATGAGCTTGGTCTGCGCCGCACCACCGACTCGCGACACCGAAATACCGGCGTTGATGGCGGGTCGGATGCCGGCGTTGAAGAGCGAGGTTTCCAGGAAAATCTGGCCGTCGGTGATGGAGATCACGTTCGTCGGCACGAAAGCGGACACGTCGCCGGCTTGCGTCTCGATGATGGGCAGGGCGGTCAGCGACCCGGTCTTGCCTTTAACCGCACCCTTGGTGAAGTCTTCGACGTACTTTTCATTCACGCGGGCGGCACGTTCCAGCAGGCGGCTGTGGAGATAGAACACGTCGCCCGGATAGGCTTCGCGGCCTGGTGGGCGGCGCAGCAGCAGCGACACCTGACGGTAGGCCACGGCTTGCTTGGACAGGTCGTCGTACACGATCAACGCGTCTTCGCCGCGGTCGCGGAAGTATTCGCCCATGGTGCAGCCTGAATAGGCGCTGACGTACTGCATTGCGGCAGATTCGGACGCCGTGGCTGCGACGACGATGGTGTATTCCATGGCGCCGGCCTGCTCCAGCGAGCGCACCACGTTCTTGACGGAACTGGCCTTCTGGCCAATCGCTACATAAACGCAGGTCATGTTCTGACCCTTCTGGTTGATGATTGCGTCGATCGCCACGGCGGTCTTGCCGGTCTGGCGGTCGCCGATGATGAGCTCGCGCTGACCGCGACCCACCGGCACCATGGAGTCGATCGACTTCAGGCCGGTCTGCATCGGCTGACTCACGGACTGACGAGCAATCACGCCGGGCGCGACTTTTTCAATCACGTCTGTCATCTTGGCGTTGATCGGACCCTTGCCGTCGATCGGCTGGCCCAGCGCGTTGACCACCCGGCCTTTGAGTTCGGGGCCGACGGGCACTTCCAGAATGCGGCCCGTGCACTTGACGGTGTCGCCTTCGGAGATGTGCTCGTACTCGCCCAAAATCACGGAGCCGACGGAGTCACGCTCCAGATTCAGCGCCAGACCGAAGGTGGGCAGGCCGTCGCTCCCGGCCGGGAATTCCAGCATCTCACCCTGCATCACATCCGACAGGCCGTGGATGCGGCAAATGCCGTCGCTCACGGAAACCACGGTACCCTGATTGCGGATGTTGGCGCTTGCGGACAAGCCCTCGATGCGGCTCTTGATCAGTTCAGAAATCTCTGCGGGATTGAGTTGCATGACTCGTTCCTTCTTTCGTTAATTGGGCTGACAACCAAGCGGGAACGCTCAGGCTGCCAATGCCACTTTCATTTGTTCCAGACGGGCTTTGACGGAAGTGTCAAGAACCTCATCACCCACCACCACGCGAATGCCGCCTATGAGTTCGGGCTGCAATTGCACCGATACCTGGAGCTTGCGGCCGAAGCGCTTTTCCAGCGCCGCTGTGACGCCCGCCAGCGCATCGCTTTCAATCGCAAACGCGCTGTATACGACGGCATCGGACGAGCCACTTTGCGCGCTCTTGAGGGCGCGAAACTGAAGCGCGATTTCCGGTAGTGCCGCCAGGCGCCCGTTTTCAATCACAGTGCGCAGGAAGTTCCTGGCCATTTCAGGCAAGGCCACCCGGGCCACACCGGTGATCAGGTCAAACACCTGGGCCACCGAGGAGTTGGGGTTATCGGCAAATTGCTGCAACTGCGGATTTCCCGCAATTTCCCTCAACTCTTCGACCCAGATTGCCGCGGTACTTAGGTCCGAGGCCGAGGCCTTGAACAGCGCTTCAGCGTATGGGCGGGCAATGGTTGCGATTTCAGCCATGATGCTTTACAGCTCGGTCTGGAGTTGGCCCAGCAAGGCGGCGTGCACGCTGGCGTTGACTTCCTTGCGCAAAATCTGCTCCGCGCCCTTGACCGCGAGCGCTGCCACCTGTTCACGCAGCGCTTCGCGCGCCTTGACGCTTTGCTGCTCGGCTTCGACCTTGGCGGCAGCAATGATCTTGTTGCCCTCTTCGGTTGCCTTGGCTTTGGCTTCTTCCACGATGGCCTGACCACGACGTTCGGCATCGGCCAGGCGTGCCGTGGTTTCGGTGCGTGACCTCGCCAGCTCTTCTTCCACCCGCTTGTTGGCCGATGAAAGCTCGGACTTGGCCTTGTCGGCCGCCGCAAGGCCAGCCGCAATTTTGCTGGCACGTTCATCCAGGGCATTGGTGATAGGTGGCCACACGAATTTCATCGTGAACAGCGCCAGCAATGCGAAGACGATCATTGACGCCAGCAGGGTTGCATTAATGTTCACAGTAGATCTCCCTCAACGTTTGTTGTCGACGGGATCAATGGGTCACTACTTTTGCAGTTTCAGCCAGCACCCGTGCGATTTGACCCAGGAACGGATTGGCCGTGGTGAACCACAGGGCGATACCGGTACCGATAATGAAAGCAGCATCAATCAGGCCTACAAGCAAGAACATCTTGGTTTGCAACTCGCCCATGAGTTCAGGTTGACGGGCAGCAGCTTCGAGGAACTTGCTACCCATAATGCCGATACCGATACACGCACCCAAGGCGCCCAAACCGATGATCACACCTGCGGCGAGAGCAACAAAACCAATGACTTCCATGATGACTCCTTAAGAAACTAAAAAAGTAAAAACCAAAACCAACCAAAAACCAACCAAAAATCAATGCGCGTCGTGCGCTTGCCCTATGTAGACCAGGGTCAACATCATGAACACAAATGCCTGCAAAACAATGATCAGTATGTGGAATACGGACCACGCCCAACCTGCCACTACGTTGAGCAACAGTAACAACAGATCCCCAGGCTGAAATGAAAACGCCCAGGCGCCGGCCAGCAGCGCGATCAGCATGAAAATCAGCTCACCAGCGTACATATTGCCGAACAACCGCATGCCATGGGACACGGTCTTGGCCACGAACTCCATCAACTGCATCGCCAGATTGGCGCATCCGAGGACGACGGCAAACAGGGGGTTCTTGCTCGTGCCAAAAGGTGCGACCACCAGCTCGTGGGCCCAGCCGCCCACACCCTTGATGCGCAGGTTGTAGAACAGGCACAGCAGCAGGACAGAGACCGACATGCCCATGGTCATGGACAGGTCGGCGGTGGGAACCACGCGTAAGAAGGCATGGTGCGCATCGTGCCCGGTCGCGCCGTAGATCCAGCTCCACGCCAGCGGCAGCAGGTCCAGTGGCAACAGATCCATCGCGTTCAACAGGAAGATCCACACGAACACGGTCAGCGCCAGGGGCGCGACCAACTTGCGACTGGCGGCGTTGTGAACAATGGATTTGGCTTGAGAGTCGACCATCTCAAACAGGATTTCCACCGCTGCCTGGAACCGGCCAGGCACGCCAGACGTGGCCCGACTCGCGGCGCGCCAGAGGAAGAAGCAGGCCAGCGCACCCAGAAGGACCGAGAAGAACACCGAATCAAAATTGAGAATGCTGAAATCGACAATCTTGGCCTGAGGCTCAGTCAGAGATTGGCCCGTGCGCCAATCGATCTGCCAGTGCGTCAGGTGATGCACGATATATTCACTGGACGAAGGTGCGTGTTCTTCTGCGGACATGGTTCAATCTTTAAACAGTTTTACGTTTCGGCCACCTGGCCAGCGCCAGCCAATACATCTTCATGCTGACGATCAGGCCCACCAGCAAGGCCAACCAGTCCAGATCAGAAACCAGATGTGGTGCCGCGAGCAGCATCCCCACACTGACGGTAATCTTGACCACTTCCCACATAAAAAATCCAAATCCGGCCGTGGTCGCGTTCAGCGAGGAGAACCGGCTCGTCAATCCGCGCGCAAACAGCGCCGCCGGTATCACCACAGTCAGTGCCCCGAAGGCCGCAGACCAGGCGGCATTGCTTCTGCCTGTCGTTCCCCAGGCTGTCAATGCAACCACTCCCCCCGCCACAACTTGGGCTGCAATCACCCTCCAGGGTGATACCAAACGCATCAAGGGGCGCAACTCTTGCGCTTGTTCAGCCGATAACGGCTTGAACTCCGCCCCAAACCCACCCGGCTCGTTTTCTGATTCATCGTGCAACGCCATTGTCACCATCAAAAATTACAGCCAAGTTACGTTTTGAGAGTGTCGCAAAGCCTTTGATTATATGGGTAAACCCGTGGATTTTCTGCCCAACCCCGACAGTCGCGCAGCAGCGGCTAACGCGAGCGGCGGCATGGGTGTGCAGGCGGCGCGCTACCAAATTGTGCGGTCCCTCAGTGTGAAGCGGAGTATCCTTGCATTGCGCTGGTGGCGTAGCAGAATAAGTTGCCGACGCTGGGTGCAGACCCGGGCGATGGGTGGTATCAAGGCTTGTCCGCAATCGATTGGAGCTGAAATATGAGCGATTCACAGAATTCCGGGTTTGGGAAATTCGTCCCCGGATTTGATTTTCTTCAGAACTTGGCCAAAGGCGCGACGCAAACCATCCCGCAAATGCCCAACTTGGCAAATTGGGTGGCACCCACCTTGAACGTGGAAGAACTAGACAAGCGCATCGAAGAACTCAAGGCGGTGCATTTCTGGCTCGAACAAAATTCCCGGGCCTTGGGCGCCACGGTGCAGGCGCTGGAAGTGCAGAAGATGACGCTGGCGACTCTCAAAGGCATGAACTTCAACATGGGCGACGTGGCCAATGCGCTCAAACTCAAGGCCGCCGATACGGTGGCCAGCGGCATGCAGAAGGTGACCGAGACCGCAGCGGGTACTGCCCGCACCATTTCCAGTGTGGCTGCTGCCGTGACGGCTCCGGCGCCCAAGAACAAGGCCAAAGCGGCAGAAGGCGCCACGCAAGGGATGGCAGACCCGATGCAATGGTGGGGGGCGCTGACACAGCAGTTCCAGCAGATCGCAGCTACCGCCATGAAGGACGCGGCCAAGCAAACGGCAGTCGATGTCACCAAACATGTGGCCAAGCAGGCGGTGAAGGCGGCGGTGAAGAGGGCCTCGGGTTCGGCAGCCAAGAAGGCGCCGCCGCGCAAACGTGCTTAGTTGGTGGCGCAGGTCGGGTCAGCGTAGCAAAGGTTTCTGGGGCAGAGAAAAACTCGCCGCACGTAGCTCTCGGTCTGTCCCACAAGGAACATCCGACAGCTACGATCAGTTGGGGACAGAGCAAAGCTCGCTTCGCGTAACTCTTGGTCTGTCCTGCAAAGTTTAGAGATTCGGTGCCAGCAATCGCTGCAGTTCCTGCGGGTTTTCGCCCCGGCGACGGGCCAGATCCTGTAGCTGGTCGTCGGCTATCTTCCCCACGTTGAAGTAGCAGCTTTTGGGGTGGCTGAAGTAAAAGCCGCTCACGCTCGCGGCCGGGGTCATGGCTAGGCTCTCGGTCAGACCCATGCCGATTTCCCCGCACTGCAATTGCCAGAATATGTCGCGTTTCACGCTGTGGTCTGGGCACGCCGGGTAGCCCGGTGCGGGGCGTATGCCGCGGTATTTCTCGGCGATCAAATCTTCCTTGGTCAGGGCCTCGTCTGCGGCGTAGCCCCAAAGGTCCGTGCGAACGCGTTGGTGCAGCGCCTCGGCGAAGGCCTCGGCCAAGCGGTCCGCCAGCGCCTTGAACATGATGGCTGAGTAGTCGTCGTTCGCCGCCAAGAAGGCCCGTTCCTTCTTCTCCACGCCCAAGCCAGAGGTGAGGGCGAACAGTCCCACATAGTCCTTGATGCCGCTGCCTTTGGGCGCGACAAAGTCTGCCAGGCAACGGCTGGGCAGTTGCACACCGTCGATCACCTGCTTCTCGGTCTGTTGGCGCAGGCCATACCAGGTGAAGGCGACCTTGCTGCGTCTTTCGTCGGTGTAGAACTCGATATCGTCCTTCACAGAATTGGCGGGGTAGAAACCGAGCACCGCGCTGGCCGCGAGCCAACGTCCCTCGATCAGGCGCTTGAGCATGGCTTGGGCGTCGGCAAAGACGCGCTGCGCCTCCACGCCCACCACATCGTCGTGCAGAATCTGCGGGTAGCGGCCGGCAAGATCCCAGATCTGGAAGAAGGGTCCCCAATCAATGTATTGGGCCAGTTCCGCCAGATCGAAGTTCTTGAAGACACGCCGCCCCAAGTACTTCGGCACCGGTGGCTGATAGCTGCTCCAGTCAATCAGTGTATTGTTCGTGCGCGCCTTTTCCAGAGGCCACAGCGGCGTTTGCTTCTTGTTGGCGTGCTGTTCGCGCACCTTTTCGTCGTCGGCCTTGAGTTCTTCCAAGTATTGCGCCGAATGTTCACCCAGCAGACGCTGTGCGACACCCACGCTGCGCGAGGCGTCGGGCACGTACACGACGGGTCCTTCATAGTGCGGAGAAATCTTCACGGCCGTGTGCACACGGCTGGTGGTGGCGCCGCCGATGAGCAAAGGGATCTTGCGCACGCGGAAGTAGTCGTCCTTCTGCATCTCGGCCGCCACGACCTGCATCTCTTCCAGACTCGGGGTGATGAGTCCGGACAAGCCCACGATGTCCACGCCCTCGACCTTGGCGCGGGCCAGGATCTCATGGCAGGGCACCATCACGCCCAGGTTGATGACCTCGAAATTGTTGCACTGCAGGACCACGGTAACAATGTTCTTGCCGATGTCGTGCACGTCGCCCTTGACCGTGGCAATGATGATCTTGCCCTTGGCCTTGACGTCTTGTCCGGCGGCGGCCTGCAGCAGTTTTTCTTCTTCGATGTAGGGCAGCAGATGTGCCACGGCCTGCTTCATCACGCGGGCTGACTTCACCACCTGGGGCAAGAACATCTTGCCCTGACCGAACAAGTCGCCCACGACGTTCATGCCATCCATGAGCGGGCCTTCGATCACGTGCAATGGGCGCCCACCCTTTGCCAGGATGTCGCGATAGGCTTCCTCGGTGTCCTGGACGATGAAGTCGGTGATGCCGTGCACCAGGGCGTGCGACAGGCGTTGCCCCACGCTGACGCGCTGCTCGGCAGTGCCGCGCCATTCGTTCTTCTTGCTGTCGTCCTTGGCCGCGCCCTTGGCGTTGTCGGCGATTTCGACCAGGCGCTCACCGGCATCGGGGCGAAGGTTCAGCACCACGTCTTCCACGCGCTCGCGCAGCACTGGATCGAGGTCGTCATAGACGCCGACCATGCCAGCGTTGACGATGCCCATGTCCATGCCAGCCTTCACCGCGTGGTACAAAAACACGGTGTGAATCGCTTCGCGCACCGGGTCGTTGCCACGAAAACTGAAGGACACATTGGACACGCCGCCCGATACCTTGGCGCCGGGCAAATGCTGCTTGATCCAGCGCGTGGCTTCGATGAAGTCCACGGCGTAGTTGTTGTGCTCCTCAATGCCGGTGGCGATGGCGAAGATGTTGGGGTCGAAGATGATGTCTTCTGGCGGGAAATCCACCTGGTCTACCAGAATGCGGTAGGCACGCGCGCAAATATCGATCTTGCGCTGGTAGGTGTCGGCCTGGCCCTGCTCGTCAAATGCCATCACGACGGCGGCAGCGCCGTAGCGCCGCAGCAAACGCGCCTGGTGCTTGAACTCGTCCACACCGGCCTTCATGCTGATGGAATTCACGACCGCCTTGCCCTGCACGCAGCGCAGACCCGCCTCAATCACTTCCCACTTGGACGAGTCGATCATGATGGGCACGCGCGCAATGTCGGGCTCGCTGGCGATCAAGTTCAGGAATCGCACCATCGCTGCCTTGCTGTCGAGCATGGCCTCGTCCATGTTGATGTCGATGATTTGCGCGCCGTTCTCCACCTGCTGGCGCGCGACGGCCAGCGCCTGTTCGTACTCGCCGTTCAGGATCATGCGGGCGAAGACCTTGGAGCCGGTGACGTTGGTGCGTTCGCCGATGTTGACGAACAGCGTTTGCTTGTCGATGCGCACCGGCTCCAGGCCGGACAAGCGCAAAGGGGGAGTGGCGGTAACTTCGGACATGGATCTCACCTGGAATGCCATCATTCAATGGCGTGGGGCAGGTGAGCGTCGTTGATGCATCCAAGCCTGGCGGGCCAGAACGTGGTCTGTGGCCCGCTGCAACGCTCCTTGGAATTGCGCAATTTTAAACGCCTCGCGCGCGATCCGTTCTGAACTGTCGCCTGAACCCGGCAAAGCGTCCCGCATCCAGCGCCTCGCGCACTTCGCACATCAGGTTCAGGTAGTAGTGCAGGTTGTGGATGCTGGCCAGCATGGGACCCAGCATTTCGCCACAGCGGTCCAGGTGGTGCAGGTAGGCCCGGCTGAAGCCGCCGGATCCGGCAGCACCCGCGCAGGTGTAGCAGCTGCAGGTATCGTCTACCGGTCGGGTGTCGGTTTTGTGGCGGGCGTTGCGAATCTTCAGATCGCCAAAGCGCGTGAACCAATGACCGTTGCGCGCGTTGCGCGTGGGCATGACGCAGTCGAACATGTCCACGCCGCAGGCCACGCCTTCGACCAGGTCTTCCGGCGTGCCCACACCCATCAGATAGCGCGGCTTGTGTGCGGGCAGCAAGTGCGGCGTGTGCCCCATGATGCGCAGCATGTCTTCCTTTGGTTCGCCCACGCTGACGCCGCCCACGGCATAGCCGGGTAGGTCCATCTCCATTAGCGCCGCCAGGGACTCCTCGCGCAGGTTTTCAAACATGCCACCCTGCACGATGCCAAAGAGCGCATTCGGGTTTTGCATCCGATCAAACTCGGTGATGCAGCGTTGCGCCCAGCGCCGGCTCAACTCCATGGAGTGACGCGCCTCGCGCTCGGTCGTGAGCTTCCCTTTGGTCTCATAAGGCGTGCATTCGTCGAACTGCATCACGATATCGGAGTTCAGCACGGTCTGGATCTGCATCGAAACCTCTGGCGTGAGGAACAGCTTGTCGCCATTGACCGGCGATGAAAATCTCACGCCCTCCTCGCTGATCTTGCGCATCTCGCCCAGCGACCAGACCTGAAACCCGCCCGAGTCGGTGAGGATGGGCTTGTTCCAGTTCTCGAACGCGTGCAGTCCGCCAAACCGCTGCATCACGTCCTGCCCCGGGCGCATCCACAGGTGAAAGGTGTTGCCAAGAATGATCTGCGCGCCCATTTCATCGAGCGAGCGCGGCGTAACGCCCTTGACCGTGCCATAGGTGCCCACGGGCATGAAGATCGGCGTCTGCACCACGCCGTGGTTCAGCGTGAGACGGCCGCGGCGCGCGTGCGAATGGAGATCAGTAGTGAGGAGTTCAAACTTCAACATGCCGCGATTGTCGTGCAAGCAGCATGGCGTCGCCGTAGCTGAAGAAGCTGTAGCGCTCTCGAATCGCATGGCTGTACAAAGCCATCACGTGCTCATAACCGGCGAAGGCACTCACCAGCATCATCAGGCTGCTTTTAGGTAAATGGAAATTGGTGACCAGCACGTCCACCAACTGGAACTCAAAGCCCGGCGTGATGAAAATGCGCGTGTCGCCGCTGGCCTGGCCAGACTGCGCCCACGACTCCAGTGTGCGAACCGTGGTGGTTCCCACCGCCACCACTCTTGCGCCGCGCGCTCGACATTCTCTGATGGCTTGTTGGGTCGCCAGCGGCACCTCGTACCACTCGCTGTGCATTTGATGTTCGGACAGGTTCTCGGTCTTCACCGGCTGGAAGGTGCCGGCGCCGACGTGCAGCGTCACGCTGGCGCGCAGTATGCCGAGTGCATCAATCTGCGCCAGCAGTGCCTCATCAAAATGCAACGCCGCCGTAGGCGCTGCGACTGCTCCGGGATTCTTGGCGAACACCGTCTGGTAGCGGCGAGTGTCCTCTTCTGAATCGGTGTGCGTGATGTAGGGCGGCAGCGGTACGTGGCCGTGCAGTTCCATCAGCGTGAGAGGGTCGTCGCCCGCGTCGTTGCTCAGCACAAAGCGAAACAGTGCGCCGTTGGCATCGGGCCAGCGGCCCAGCAAGGTAGCGCTTAGATTCCCGCCGCCGATCAGGCGCAGCGTGGTTCCCACCTCGGGCTTCTTGCTGACGCGCATGTGCGCGGCCACCTGGTTACCGTTGAGCACGCGTTCGATCAGCAACTCGACTTTGCCGCCGCTTGGTTTCTCCCCAAACAGGCGCGCCTTCAATACCTTGGTGTCGTTGAAGACCAGCAGATCACCCGGGTTCAACTGGGCCGGCAACTCGCGAAAGATGCGGTCCACCGGCGTCGCCTGCATGCCGTCAAGCAGACGCGACGAACTGCGTTCTGCAGCGGGGTGTTGGGCAATGAGTTCGGCGGGAAGGGCGAAATCGAAAGCGCTGAGGGTGAAGGTGCGCATCAACGGGGGGGTAAGTGGGGTCAGTTGGCCAGGCCGGACCAGAGTTCATTCAGATCAGGAAAACGCCAATCTTCCGGATTTTCGCGTGCCGCAATTTGTTCGTTGCCGCCCGGGCGCGACAAGTCGATGACTTCGGGCAGGATGCGCATTCCGCTCTTGGTGGAATAGAACACCTTGACCATGGGCGCGAGCAAAGACTGCGCATTCTGTTCGGTCACGACACCGATGCGCCCCGAGCTCAAGCGTACGAGCGAGCCAACGGGGTAGATTCCCAGGCTCTTCACGAAGGCATGAAACACCTGCGGGTCGAAGTGCCCTTGGGTCCATTCGGCCATCTTCTTGATTGACTCGGCTGGATCCCAGCCGGCTTTGTAGGGCCGGTTCGACGTGATGGCGTCATACACATCGCATACCGCACCCATCCGGGCATAGAGGCTGATCTCGTCACCCTTCAGGCGCTTTGGGTAGCCCGAACCGTCCATCTTCTCATGGTGGTGCAGGCACACGTCCAGTGTGACCGCATCCACACGTTCACCGCCCTCCAGCATGGAGTAGCCCCGCTGGGGATGGCTCTTGATGACGTTGAATTCAGCGTCGGTGAGCTTCCCGGGCTTGTTCAGCACCTCCATCGGCATCGCCGCTTTTCCCAAGTCGTGCAACAGTCCAGCCACCCCCAGTGACCGGCTCACCGGCTCGTCCAATTGAAGTTGTCTGGCCAACCCGATCATCAGCGCGCACACCGCAACGGAGTGCATGTAGGTGTAGTCGTCGGCCGTCTTCAAGCGTGCCAGGCTGATAAGGGCCCCGGGGTTGCGTGTGATCGAATCAGAGATTTCTTCGACCATGCGCTGCGCGCCGGCGGTGTTAATTGTCTGACCCATGCGGGCCTCGGCGAACATGGAAGCCACGGCCAGTTTGGAGCGAGCGCAAATCATGCTGGCACGGTCCAATTCTTCGGACATGGGCAAAGGTGCACTCTTGCGCCCGGTGACGGCCATGCGCTGCAACTCGGCTTCCACTTGTTGCACTGAATCGGACTCGGACAGCACTGCCACGCCAGGCGCTACGTCCAGCCCCAGAGAGGCATCGATCCAAACTTCCTTGATGCTGCTGGCGACAATGCTGGCGATGTCATCCGGATCCCGGATCACAAAGCTGTTGCGCCAGAAGGGATGTTCCATCCACGGGCCACAAAACTCTTTCAAATACATACCGACAGTGAGCTGGCTGACGCTGATTCGCTTGAGCATTTTTTGAGTGTATGCCAAACCACCGACAGGCTACACCCACCGCAAGGCAAAATCCGCTTGTACCTGATCGATACTCCGAATCCCATGGCCACTGCTCTGAGCTATCCGCAAAAGGCTTTGCACAAGCTCGGATTGGTACGCGATATCGATCTGGCGTTGCACTTGCCGCTGCGCTACGAAGACGAAACCCGTATCTCGCATTTGCGCGACGCGCGCGAAGGCGAGCTGCTGCAGATCGAGGCCACGGTGACGGCGTGTCAGGTCATTGCGCGGCCTCGCCGTCAGTTGCTGGTGACGGTGGACGACGGCTCCGATGCCTGTGTTTTGCGCTTCTTCACCTACTATCCGTCGATGCAAAAGGCGCTTGCTGTGGGTGCGCGCTTGCGCATTCGCGGTGAAGTCAGAGGCGGCAGGGCGGGCTGGACCATGATGCATCCCACGTTCAAGGCAGCGGGCGGTGAACTGCCCAAAGCCTTGACGCCGGTATACCCTACTGTTGCCGGTTTGCCGCAGGCCTATTTGCGCAAGGCGGTGCTTGGCGGGTTGGCACGGGCCGATTTGTCCGACACGTTTCCAACCGGTGACACCGCATGGAAGGTGGCATGGAGCGGATGGGGCCTGCGCGATGCGCTCTCGTTTCTGCATCAACCGGCTTCGGATGAGGCTCTTGCTGCGCTCGAAGACCGCAGTCATCCAGCATGGCAGCGCCTCAAAGCCGAGGAATTGCTGGCGCAACAGCTCTCCCAATTGCAGGCCAAGCGGGGACGCGACGCGCTCCAGGCGCCGCGGTTGCAGCCTTCGCCTTGCGCTGCGGGCGAGGTGGGCCTGGCGGAGAAGTTGCTGGCCGCCTTGCCATTTGCCCTGACGGCAGCGCAACGCCGGGTCAACACGGAAATCGCACACGACCTGACCCGTGCCGTGCCCATGCACCGGTTATTGCAAGGTGACGTGGGGTCTGGCAAGACCGTGCTCGCGGCGCTGGCGGCGGCGTTGTGCATCGACGCGGGCTGGCAATGCGCGCTCATGGCGCCCACTGAGATCCTGGCGCAACAGCACTTCAGCAAGCTCATTGCATGGCTCGAGCCATTGGGGATTCGTACGGCGTGGCTCACGGGGAGCCAAAAGACCAAGGAGCGTCGCGCCATGCTGGCGCTGATCGCCAGCGGCGAGGCTGCACTGGTGGTTGGCACGCACGCGGTGATTCAGGACAAGGTGCAGTTCAGGAATCTGGCGCTGGCCATCATTGACGAACAGCACCGCTTTGGCGTGGCGCAGCGACTGGCGCTTCGCAACAAGATGAACCTTACATCGGAGTCCTCCCCCGGCGGGGGCAGGGTTGCGAAGGTGGCCAACGACAAGCACGAACAGGACGAGGCTGGTGCCCAACTCCATCCTCATCTCCTCATGATGACTGCCACACCCATTCCGCGCACGCTCGCCATGAGCTATTACGCCGACCTGGAAGTCTCCACTCTGGACGAATTGCCGCCAGGGCGCACGCCCATCATCACCAAACTCGTGCACGACCGGCGTCGCGATCAGGTGATAGAGCGCATCCGCGCGCAGATTACCCAAGGTCGGCAGGTCTACTGGGTCTGTCCCTTGATTGAAGAAAGTGAATCCCTGGACTTGGCCAATGCCACGCAAACCCACCTCGAATTGAGCGCTGCACTGCGCGACCCTGTTGCTCCCGTAACGGTGGGCCTGTTGCATTCGCGCATGTCGACGGGAGAAAAGAGAGCCGTGATGTCACAGTTCACTGCGGGGCAGTTGCAGGTGCTGGTGAGTACCACGGTGATCGAAGTCGGGGTCGACGTTCCCAACGCATCGCTGATGATCGTGGAGCATGCCGAACGTTTTGGTTTGAGCCAGTTGCACCAGCTTCGTGGGCGTGTGGGGCGTGGTGCCGCTGCCTCTGCCTGCGTGCTACTTTATTCCACGGGCGACGCACCGCGCCTGGCTGAAACGGCACGGGAGCGCCTAAAAGCCATGGTCGATACCGGCGATGGCTTTGAAATTGCGAGGCGCGATCTGGAGATTCGCGGCCCCGGCGAGTTTTTGGGTGCGCGTCAATCGGGCGCAGCGCTGCTGCGTTTTGCCGATCTGAATACGGACACCGCGTTGCTGGAATGGGCGCGGATCATGGCGCCGAAAATGCTGGATCAGTATCCGGAGCTGGCGCGGCGTCACATCGATCGCTGGCTTGGCGGCAAGGCCGAATACCTCAAGGCCTGAGAAACGTTCGTGCTACGGCTGCGAAGCACGCCGAGTCATGAAGGTTTGTTCCTTCAAGGTAATGACACTACCAGTTGGCTTCGCGCTCTGCGGTCGCGCCAATCTTGTGGATCGTCAGATCGGCGCCTTCAAACTCTTCTTCCTGACTCAGGCGCAGGCCGATTGTGGTTTTGATTGCGCCGTAAACCAGATAGCCGCCGCCAAGTGCCCAGACTACGCCCAGGGCGGTTCCAAGAAACTGGGCCCAGAAACTCACCCCGCCCATGCCACCCAGGAACTTGCAGCCGAAGATCCCGGCGGCCAAGCCGCCCCAAGTGCCGCACAGGCCGTGCAACGGCCACACACCCAGCACGTCGTCAATCTTCCAGGTGTTCTGCGTGAGCGTGAACAGACGCACAAAAATCGCGCCAGCGATGGCGCCGGTGATCAAGGCGCCCAGGGGATGCATCAAATCCGATCCGGCGCACACCGCCACGAGTCCGGCCAGCGGACCGTTGTAGACAAAGCCCGGGTCATTCTTGCCCAGCGCCAGCGCGGCCAAGGTGCCTCCCACCATGGCCATGAGCGAGTTCACCGCGACTAGGCCGGAGATCTTGTCGATGGTCTGCGCGCTCATGACGTTGAAGCCAAACCAGCCCACCGTCAAAATCCAGGCGCCCAGTGCCAGGAACGGAATACTGGACGGTGGGTGGGCCGAGATCGATCCATCCTTGCGGTAGCGATTGCTGCGTGCACCCAGCAGCAACACGGCCGGCAACGCCAGCCAGCCGCCGACCGCATGTACCACGACCGAGCCGGCGAAGTCGTGAAATTCCTGTCCCGTCAGACCTTTGATCCAGGCTTGAATGCCGAAAGCCTGGTTCCAGACCACGCCCTCGTACAACGGATAAACCAAACCGACGATCACACCCGTGGCCAGCAGTTGTGGCCAAAACCTTGCGCGTTCAGCAATGCCGCCGGATATGATGGCCGGTATGGCAGCGGCGAACGTGAGCAGGAAGAAGAACTTGACCAGCTCATAGCCGTTCTTTGCCGCAAGTTGCTCGGCACCGACAAAGAAGCTGGTGCCATAGGCAACGGCGTAACCCACCATGAAATACACCACTGTGGAGACCGAAAAATCCACCAGAATTTTGACCAGGGCGTTGACCTGATTCTTCTTGCGTACCGTGCCAAGCTCCAGAAAGGCAAATCCGGCGTGCATCGCCAGCACCATGACGCCGCCCAACAAAATGAATAGGGCGTCAGAGCCCTGTTTTAGTGCTTCCATTGATGAGTCCCGGGGAAAATTGCATTACTTTGGTGCGGAAATTCCTTCCCGCACAGACGCACCAATAGCATGCAAATATCGGGCCAAAACGGTGCCTGGCTCAGTGCATCACAACCGGGTTTTGTGCCAATTCGGCATATTGTCCCAGCGTATCCTCAACCTCGTCCTGCGTCGGCGGGTTAAGTTGCCATGCCAGAATATGGCGCTGGAACAGTTCAGCCCAAGACCCGTCGAGATACACCTCCTTGCCGGATCGCTTGTCCACGATCTCGAAGCCGTGGCGCTCCAGAACCGGAAACCGCGGCCCCTCCTCGGACAGCGTAGAGGCGACCTCTACCTCGCGCTGCTGTGGCATGGTCAAGCCCTGCATGTGGACCACCACAAAGTGTTCCGAGTCATAAAGCATCTTCATAGCGCTGGTTCTCCCTGGTTTTTCTGATCCCGCGAACTGCGCGCGACATGAATTACATGGCCATGCGTAGCCCCATTTCAAGAGCAAGGGTCGCGGTCTACCACCGAGAGCTGACTGAATTCACGGTGCCAGGCTGGCGCGCCATTTCTGGTCGACATAATCGCCGTTGTCCTGACTCAGGCGCAAGCGCACTGGCAAATAGCCCATCGAAGGAGCCAGCCACAGATCCAGTTTCTGGTCATAGGCACTGCGTGGATGGCGGCTCAGCTTGACGCCCGTGACGCTACCGCCGGGAAGTTTCAGGACTTCGGACGCACCCACCGTGAACTGCCAGTCTTCAGCGTCGCGCGGGCCTACGACCTGCAGGGCAATGGTCGTTCCCGGCGGGTATCGAGAAGGCCCACCCGCAAGGATGGCGCCCAGTTGGAGCACCACACTCAAACGATCCTGCGCACCAGCGAGCAAGTTGGCGCTGGGAGCGTTTGAACTGAACACGATGATGCCCTTGTCGCGCTCAAAATGAGCCGCCAGTTCGCTGCGCGCCTTGTCCAGGAAGCGTGTTGGTTCAAGCCCCAAACCGCCGATCCGCCCGGTACTGATCTGGGAGCGCGAGCCCAGAAGGATCACCTTGATCTCCAACTTTGCGCTGTACTGTTGCCCATCCTGCTGCCAGAGCAGTTCGGAGTTCGCGCTATAAGGAAAACCCTTGACTTCGCCCACTACGTCGTACTCCAGGCGTGCAGATACCGGCACCGCAAAATTGGGAGCCACTGCGTCGCGCTTGGCCACGGACGGTTCGGGCACGGACTCCGCTGGGGCGAGCGCAAACAACGTCGCAGCAGCCGGTTCAGTCGCCGGCGTCAACAACACCGTGGGTGCGGCGTCGAGGCCGGAGGCTGTCGTCATCGTCTGCGGACCTGCCGCGCGTGAGGTCGTGTTGAATTGGCCATCGCCGGACACCGCGCGCCTGGGGTGGGTGGGAGCGACCGCCACGCGTGGCGGGTTTGTTGCTGCCAACGTGCGCAGCACAAGAGCACGTCTTTGGGGCTGTTGTTCAGGACTGACGAGACCTGGCAAGCCCATGAGCAACAGCCAATGACCGAGTACCACGAAAGCGGTAATCGGGCCCAGCCCGGCGGCGTGTGTGCTTGTCTTATACAAAATCGTGTTCACTAGAATCGGAACCTGTTCAGGATGCAAACCCACTATTCGACAAGCCCCAGTGGCCTGCTCTGACCGCCAGGATATCCACTCATGAAACTTGCCACCTACAAAGACGGTTCACGCGACGGCCAACTGGTCGTGGTGTCGCGTGACTTGAGCTCAGCGCATTATGCGACCGGCATCGCGCACCGGTTGCAGCAGCTGCTGGACGACTGGAGTTTTGTCGCGCCCCAATTACAGGACCTGTACGACTCCCTGAATCAAGGGAAGGCGCGTCACGCCTTCCCCTTCAACCCCTCCCAATGCATGGCACCTTTGCCGCGAGCCTATCAGCGGGTCGAAGGCTGCGCCTATCTCAACCACATGGAACTGACGCACAGGGCGCGCAACGCCACCGTGCCAGAGAGTTTTTATACCGATCCCTTGATGCATCAGGGCGGCAGCTACGACTTTCTGGGTCCGTGCGACGATGTCGCGTGCGTGAGCGAATCCCACGGCATCGACTTCGAAGCCGAACTCGCGGTCGTCACCGCCGATGTCGCCATAGGTGCCACGCCCGAGCAAGCTCTGGACCGAATTCGCCTGGTGATGCTTGCCAACAGCGTGAGCCTGCGGCGGCTGATTTCGGCAGAGCTTGTCGAGGGCATTGGATCTGCACGAAGCAAACCCGCCACGGCTTTCAGTCCGGTGGCAGTGACGCCGGACGAACTGGGCGACGCCTGGGATCGGGGGCGAGTGCACCTGACGCTGCAAGTCACGTGGAATGATCGCAAAGTTGGCCTGTGCGAGGCCGGGCCGGAAATGACTTTTCACTTCGGCCAGCTCATCGCCCATCGCTGCAAAACCCGCACTGTGCGCGCCGGCTCCGTCGTCAGCTGCGGCGCGGTGAGCAACAAGGACTGGAGCCGCGGTTATGGCTGCATCGCCGAAAAGCGTGCCATGGAAACCATTCAGGACGGCCAGCCCACGACCGAGTTCATGCGATTCGGCGACAGTATCCGCATGGAGATGAAGGGTCGCGACGGTGCCAGCGTCTTTGGCGCCATCGATCAGAAGATTGTGGCTGTGCGCTAGTGCTCCGGCACCCGGGACCGGTGTTGTGCCAGCCACAGCGCCCCGACTGCCGCGATGCTTGCCATCAACAACAACCACAGGCCCAACCCATAGCCGATTTGCGCGTTCCACAACATTCCCAGCATCAGCGGCGCTCCTGCGCGGGCCAGGGCCAGTGGGACGCCCAAAGCGCCGTTGAGCGACGCCATATGCGCGCGGCTCACGTATTGCGCCATAGCGGTGCCTTTCACAATCGTTAACATGCCATTGCCCAAGCCGTACAGCAGCACGAATAGCAACGCAGCCTCACCATGGCCGCTGCCCAGAATAAGCGCTAGCAGGCCCAGCGGAATGAGCATCGGGATGATGCGATTCGCCACATGCACGTCAAAGCGGTATTCGAAGAAATAAAGCAGTAAACGCCCCAGCACTTGAATGATGCCCATACTGGCCGGGATGGCGATGACCCATGACTCGCTCAAGCCGGTCTCGCGCAACAGGCTCACCATGTGGGCCGGCAAGGCTGCGGTCACGCCCATCATAAGCACCACAAATGCGCTGATCAGAATAAAGGTCGGACTGCGCAGGTACTGGCTGATGGGCGGGACTGGGAGACGCTGCATCTTGGGGCAGACCGTGCGCGACGGGCCGCGCAACATGACCGCGTGAATCGGGACGCAGAGCAGCAAGTTGAACAAACCCAGTAAAAGCAATGCGTGACGCCAACCAAACAAATGGATAAGCGACGCGGTCAGGGGTGTGAACACCGTGCTGGCCAGTCCACCTAGAAAGGTCAGGGTGATGATGGCGCGGCGAAAATCATTTGGGTAACGCCGGGTGATGACCGCAAAGGCGGGCGTGTAAAGTGTTGCCGAGAGCGCGACCCCCAAGCCTGTCCACACTGCATAAAAGGCCGCCAGACTGTGGACTTGACTGTGCGCTGCCAGGCACAGCACCACCAGCAGTGAGCCGCCTGTCATGACCGCGCGCTCGTGGCCCTGTTCGATCCAGCGGCCCACCGGATACGCCAGCAGACCTTCGGCCAGCAGTGCCAGGCTGAAGGCGAGCGAGGATTGTGCCCGGCTCAATCCCAACTCGCGCTCCAGTGGCTCCATCAAAACCGCGAACGCATAGAAGACGCTACCCCAAGTGATGAGTTGTGCCAGCGATAGCCAGCCCACGAGATGGCGGTGCTGAGCTTGGGTGTGGGCCATAGTTCCATTATGGCCAGCACGGTATGCCGACGCCGGTGGGGTCTCAAGTCCCAAGGTGAAGGGCACGCCGGTATTGCACGGCCTCGGCCACATGCGCTACCTGGGTGCTGTGCGCGAGTGCCAGATCGGCAATGGTGCGCGCCACTTTCATGGTGCGATGGATGCCGCGAGCGGACCAACCCAGGCGGGCGGCAGCGACATTGAGGAACTTGACTGCGGCAGCGTCCAGCGCCGCGTGCTGGTCCAACTCTCGTCCCTGCAAAGCGTGGTTCGACTTTCCCTGTCGCTGCAAGGCGCACTGGCGGGCGGCGGCGCAGCGCGCGCGGATACTGGCCGTGCTTTCACCCGGCGGCGCTTGCAGCAGTTCCTCTGGTGGCAAGGCGCCCACCTCGACATGCAAGTCAATACGATCCAGCAAAGGACCGCTGAGCTTGGCCTGGTATCGTGACACCTGGTCGGGCGTGCAATGGCATGACCTTAGCCGCGAGCCAAGGTACCCGCAGGGGCAGGGATTCATGGCTGCGATCAATTGAAAGCGCGCCGGAAACTCGGCGCGTCGCGCCGCGCGTGAAATCGTGATGCATCCGGATTCAAGCGGTTCGCGAAGTGCTTCCAGTGCGGCGCGCGGAAACTCAGGGAGTTCATCCAGAAACAGCACACCGTTGTGGGCCAGGGAAATCTCACCTGGTCGTGGCGGTGAACCGCCACCCACCAAAGCCACTGCACTGGCCGAGTGGTGTGGACTTCCGGTTGGGCGCGTGGCCCAGTGCTCCAGCGAAAAGCGACCCACCAGGCTGGCCACTGCCGCGCTTTCCAGGGCTTCCTCGACGCTCATCGGCGGCAACAATCCTGCGAAGCGCTGCGCCAGCATGGACTTGCCGGAACCAGGTGGACCCATGAGCAGAATACTGTGCCCGCCAGCGGCGGCAATCTCCAGCGCCCGCTTCGGCCCAGCCTGGCCTTTTACATCGGCCAGATCGGCATATACAGGCGCCGTCCCGACCATGGCAGGAGTCACTTGAGTCCACGGTTCAGGACTATCCTGAGCGTCGGTCCGGGGCAGGAACTGCCGCACCACGTCCAGCAGGTGTTGTGCTGCATAAACCTGCGCACCGGGCACCAGCGCCGCCTCCCGCGCGCTCGCAAGTGGGAGCACCAAATTGGTTAGAACCTGCTCCGCATGCAGCGCCAGACTCATGGCCAATGCACCCCGAACCGGACGCAGCTCGCCTGAGAGCGACAGTTCACCGGCAAATTCATGATCGCTCAAGCGGGCACCATCGATTTGACCGCTGGCCGCCAGAATTCCCAGGGCGATGGGCAGATCAAAGCGCCCCGAATCCTTTGGCAGGTCGGCGGGCGCCAGATTCACCGTGATGCGCTTGTTGTGGGGAAATTCCAGGCCTGAATTCTGAATGGCCGAGCGCACGCGTTCCCGCGCCTCCTTGACCTCCACATCCGCCAGACCTACCAACGTGAAGCTTGGCAGCCCGTTGGCCAGATGCACCTCCACGGTTACCGCGCTCGCCTGTAACCCCAGCAAGGCACGGCTTTGCACCAAAGACAGGCTCATCGAATATCCCTCCCAAAATGGTGCGTCGTTGGCTTGATGTCTGGATGGAGTATGCGTCAAATCTATAACAACATCTAGCGCGAATTCGATCGCCTCCACAGTGGGAGAACGATCAGAAAGCTGACGAGCGACATCAGGAAATGGGTACTGGCACGGACCGTGCTTATCCACTCAGAGCGAAATCTTTTAACCCTCCTGGAAGTACCCTATGAAACACAAAGTTCGATCCTCTCTTTATTTGGCCTGCCTGTTGGGCAGTTCCCTGGCCGCTGCCCAAACGGCCGCACCCGCTGCCCCGGCCGCACCCGAACCCGACTACACCTTGTCGTACAACGTGGGTGTCGTTACCGACTACCGCTACCGAGGCCTCTCCCAGTCGCGGCTCGGTCCGGCTGCGCAAGCGGGTGTGGACTTCGCTGCCAAGAATGGCATCTATCTGGGCGCCTGGACATCCACCATCAAATGGATCAAGGATGCGGGCGGCAAAGACGATTTCGAGCTCGACCTCTACGGTGGCTACAAAGGTGAAATTGCCAAGGACGTGAGCTACGACCTTGGCCTGCTAACCTACCAATACCCCGGCAACAATCTGGCCGTGAGCGCGAACACCACAGAGTTGTACGGTGCACTGACGTATGGATTGGTCACCGCCAAATACTCGCATAGCGTGAGTAATCTGTTCGGTTTTGCAGCCAGCAAGAACAGTGGCTACCTGGAAGCGGCAGCGTCCTTCGACCTTGGTAGCGGTGTGAGCCTGGCGCCGCACCTTGGCCATCAGAAGGTTGCAGGAGCTGGCAATGGCGCGGCTTCCTATACCGACTATTCCCTCGGTGTGACCAAGGACTATGGCAACGGACTGGCGATCAGCGCCACGCTGCTTGGCACCAATGCGAACAAGGCCGTGTACTACACCCCAGCCGGGAAATCTACCGGCAAAACCGGTCTGTCGCTGGGCCTGAAATACAGCTTCTGATCAATCCATCAAAGGAGTTCACATGAAACTTGTCACTGCCATCATCAAACCCTTCAAGCTCGACGAGGTGCGTGAAGCCCTCTCCGGCATTGGAGTTCAAGGCATCACCGTCACCGAAGTCAAGGGGTTTGGACGCCAGAAGGGCCATACCGAACTGTATCGGGGGGCCGAATATGTGGTCGATTTCCTGCCCAAGGTGAAGATCGAAGCGGCGGTGTCTGACGAACTGCTGGACCGCGTGATCGAGACCGTCGAAGCGGCAGCCCGCACCGGCAAGATCGGCGACGGGAAGATCTTTGTCTACAACCTCGAGCAGGTGGTTCGTATCCGCACCGGTGAAACCGGCAAGGAAGCCCTGTAAAGCCAACCCTGAAGAAAGCGAATACTGAAATGAAAAATCGACTTCTCTCCGTTGCGTTGGCCTTTGGCCTGACGCTCAGCAGTGCTCTGGCACTGGCGCAACCTGCTCCGGCTGCTTCGGCCGCCGAGCCCAGCATCGCCGCATCGCCCGCAGCCTCGGCACCCGTCGCTGCCGCTGCCGCTATGACCGCTGCAGCACCCGCCGCTGCAGCTTCTGCGGCTGCACCGGCCCCTATACCGAACAAGGGCGATACCGCCTGGATGATCGTGGCCACCGCCCTCGTGATCCTCATGACCATCCCCGGGCTGGCGCTTTTCTACGGCGGACTGGTGCGCAGCAAGAACATGCTGTCGGTGCTGATGCAGGTGTTCGTGGTGACGTCGATGATCTACGTGTTGTGGGTCATCTATGGCTACACGCTGGCCTTCTCCGGCGGCAGCGGCATCACCAGTCCGTTCATCGGTGGGTTCGACAAACTGTTCCTCAAAGGTCTGACACCAGATTCAGTGGCCGCCACCTTCAGCAAGGGCGTGGTCATTCCGGAACTGATCTACGTCTGCTTCCAGGCCACTTTTGCCGCCATCACCTGTGCCTTGATCGTGGGTTCATTTGCCGAGCGCGCCAAGTTCTCCGCGGTGCTGCTGTTCTGTGCCCTGTGGTTCACCTTCAGTTACTTGCCAGTGGCACACATGGTCTGGTACTGGGACGGCCCGGATGGCATCACCGACGCTGCCTCGCTGGACAAGGTCACTGCTGCTGGCGGTTGGCTCTGGGCCAAGGGAGCGCTGGACTTTGCCGGTGGCACAGTGGTGCACATCAACGCCGCCATGGCGGGCATCGTGGGCGCTTTTGTGATCGGCAAGCGCGTCGGCTACGGCAAGGAATCCATGGCACCTCACAGCCTGACGCTGACGATGGTGGGAGCAGCCCTGCTGTGGGTGGGCTGGTTCGGCTTCAACGCAGGCTCCAATCTGGAAGCCAACGGTAGCGCGGCTCTGGCCTTCATCAATACCTTGGTCGCAACGGCAGCGGCGACACTCGCCTGGATCGGCGGCGAAGCGCTGCACAAGGGCAAGGCTTCCATGTTGGGCGGCGCGTCCGGCGCGGTGGCTGGCCTGGTCGCCATCACTCCAGCCTGCGGTTTCGTCGGACCCATGGGGGCGATCGTGATCGGCTTGCTGGCCGGGCTGGTCTGCTTGTGGGGCGTGAATGGACTCAAGCGAATGCTCGGTGCGGACGACTCACTGGACGTGTTTGGAGTGCACGGCGTGGGCGGTATCCTGGGCTCCCTGCTGACGGGCGTGTTCGCATCCCCTTCTCTGGGCGGCACCGGCGTCTATGACTATGTCGCCAACAAGGTCACCCCGGACTATTCCATCACCGGTCAGGTATGGATCCAATTCCAGGGCGTCATCACCACGGTGGTGTGGTCGGGTGTCGTGGCCTTCATCGCCTACAAGTTGGTGGACTTGGTGCTAGGTCTGCGTGTGAGCGAAGAGAGCGAACGCGAAGGTCTGGACATCACGTCGCACGGTGAAACTGCCTACGGCCGATAACCTACCGTATCCATCCTCCGGCAACGGAGGGTGGACAGGGTGCAAGACTCTGACTATTTTTTCAAGCGAGTGTCTCCTAAGATGTTCGGCCCGCCAGAGCGCAAGCTCCGGGCGGGCCGTTTTTTTTGGGCGGCACAATCGCAGCTTGCCGGGAGCCTATCCTTCGCTGACCGGCGCCACATTCCGAAACAAGACACCTCAATGACCTGGCAGCCCGTTACCACCGAACCCAATCAGTTGGGTGAATCGCCGTTCTGGCACCCCCAGGAGCAACAGCTTTACTGGGTCGACATCACAGCAAAACTGATTTGCCGCAGCAATATCTTCACGGGCACGGTGCAAACCTGGTCCATGCCTTTCGAGCCAGGCTGCATTGCACCGGCTCGGGACGGTGGTGTTGTGATTGCTCTGCGCGACGGCATCTACCTGGCGCGGGTCTGGGGCGGCGCGCTGCTCAAGTTGGCGCAGATCGACTATCCCGTCTCGACCACGCGGGCCAACGACGGTAAGTGCGACACAATGGGCCGCTTCTGGGTCGGCACCTACTATGAGCCACGCGACCTGCCGCTGGCTGCGCTTTATTGCATCGATGCCCGCGGACCCGGCACGGCACAGGCGACGAAGATGGCCGATCAGTCGCAGGTGGCGAACGGACTGGCTTGGTCGCCGGACGCCAAAACGCTGTATTGGGCCGACACCGGTGCCGGACTGGTGCATGCCTGGGACTGGGATGCCAACAGCAATGCCATGACCAGGCAGCGCACGTTGGCGCAGTTCCCTGCCAAACCTCAGGGCTGGCACAGCGGCCAGGCTGGATACCTCGGTCGGCCCGACGGCGCCGCGGCGGACAGCGCGGGCAACTACTGGGTTGCGATGTACGAAGGCGCACGGGTGTTGCAGATCGCGCCCAATGGCGACGTCTTGGCCGACATCGCCACGCCAGCCCAGTGCCCAACCATGGTCTGCTTTGGCGGTGATGATTTGAAGACCCTGTACCTCACCACGGCGCGGCAAAAAAGACCCGCAGCGGAGTTGGAGACCTACCCGCAATCCGGCTGCGTGTTCTCCATGCGGATCGCGGTGCCAGGGCTGCCAGTTAACTTCTTCCAGTGCGGAGCAAACCTAAAATAGCGAGACCGGCTGCAAAGACTTCCAACGCATGACCCTGACCGAACTCAAATACATCGTCGCGGTCGCGCGGGAGAAGCACTTTGGCCGGGCCGCCGAAGCCTGCCATGTGTCTCAGCCGACCTTGTCGGTGGCCGTCAAGAAGCTGGAGGAAGAACTTGAACTCAAGCTGTTCGAACGCAATGCCAACGAGGTCACGGTGACGCCGCTAGGCGAGGAAATTGTGCGCCAGGCGCAAGGCGTTCTGGAGCAGGCGGGGCACATCCGGCAAATCGCGCGCCGCGGCAAAGACCCGCTCGCGGGTGCACTCAAGTTGGGCGTGATCTACACGATCGGTCCATACCTGCTGCCCGATCTGGTGCGTCAGACCATTGCCCGTACACCGCAGATGCCGCTCATGTTGCAGGAAGATTTCACTGTGAAACTGCTTGAGATGTTGCGCACGGGGGAGATCGACGGTGCCATTCTGGCCGAGCCTTTTCCGGACGCAGGGCTGGCGATCGCACCTTTGTACGACGAGCCGTTTCTCGCCGCTTTGCCGGTGGCGCACGCGCTGGCCGCAGGCGACTTCATCACCGCCGAACAGCTCAAGAACGAGACCATGCTGTTGCTGGGAACGGGGCACTGCTTTCGCGACCACGTGCTTGAGGTGTGTCCCGAATTTGCGCGCTTCTCCAGTCATGCCGAAGGCATACGCAAAAGCTTTGAAGGCTCGTCACTGGAGACCATCAAGCACATGGTGGCGGCCGGCTTGGGCGTGACGCTGGTGCCGCGCCTGAGCGTGCCCCAGGAGGCACTGATGCTCAAGCGCAAGCGGCACGAAGACGCACACGTCAAATACCTGCCTTTCGATGGCGACCCGCCCACCCGCCGCGTGGTGCTGGCGTGGCGGCGCAGCTTCACTCGCTATGAAGCCATCGCCGCGCTGCGTAACGCGATCTATGCGTGCGAGTTACCGGGCGTAAAACGGTTGTCGTGAGCGACACAATCTTTCCATGCACCGCCTGCAGCTCTATCTGGACCTGATTCGATGGGATCGCCCCGCTGGCTGGCTGCTTTTGCTGTGGCCAACACTGAGCGCCTTGTGGCTCGCGGCTGGCGGCTTTCCCGGTTGGCATTTGATAGCGGTCTTCACGCTGGGAACGATCTTGATGCGCAGCGCCGGTTGCTGTATCAACGACGTTGCCGACCGAAAATTCGATGCACACGTGAAGCGCACGGCGCAACGTCCGGTTGCCCGTGGTGCGCTCTCAATCCAGGAGGCGCTGGCTCTGGGCGCGGCGCTGGCGTTGCTGGCCTTCGGGCTGGTGTTGACGCTGAATGTCACGACCGTTGCCTGGTCCTTTGTCGCTCTGGCCATGACGATGATGTACCCCTATGCCAAGCGCTTTGTCTCGATGCCCCAGGCGGTGTTGGGCCTGGCCTTCAGCTTCGGCATCCCCATGGCCTTTTCCGCTGTGCGCGGCGGCGACGCCTGGAGTCTTGCCGCGATGCACGCCAGTGTGCCGCCCTTGGCTTGGCTGCTGCTGCTGGGCAATCTTTTCTGGGTGTTGGCCTACGACACGGAATACGCCATGGTGGATCGCGATGACGATCTGCTGATCGGTATGAAAACCTCGGCCATCACGCTTGGGCGCTGGGACGTCGCGGCGGTGCTGCTGTGCTACCTGGGTTTTCTGTCAATCTGGCTGCTGGCGCTGGTCGGCCGTGTCGCAGCGGTTCCGTTGACCCTGGCGCTGGCGCTGGCGCTGGCCCAAGTGGTTTGGCACGGCGGGCTGATCCGCACACGATCCAGGGCGTCCTGCTTCAAGGCCTTTCGGGTGAATCACTGGCTTGGTTTGACCCTGTTTGCGGGTATCGCGCTGGGTCTGTAGTGGGGATCAGGACCCTGGGATCGCCCCACTATTTTTTGGACGCCGTGTGTGGGCTGTGCGCCTTGCTCTTCCTGGATTTCTTGGCGTGCTTGGCCTTCTTTGCCTTGCGCTTTTGCTGGGTCTTGATTGCCGTGTCGTGGCTCCGGCTTGCGCCTTGTACTTGGGTCGCGGCACTGACTGTCTGCGAACCAAGGGCCATGAAAGCCACCAGAATACCGGCGCTGAGGAACTGGGAAAGCATCTTTTTCATGGCCGTATCTTGTGTGTCTAGCGTTCTTGAAAATGGGGGGCGGCGTTCTTGCTCAGGCTGCGCCAAACTCATCACCGAGTTCGGCTGCGCGTTCACACGCGGCATGCATGGCCTGCACAAAATGAGGCTTGATGCTGTCGCGTTCCATGGAACAAATGGCGGCGTAGGTGGTGCCGCCTTTGGAGGTGACGCGCTCACGCAGTAGCTCCAGCGGTTCGATGGATTGGCGTGCCAGTTCGGCGGTGCCGGAAAACGTGCTGATGGCGAGTTGTCGCGCATTCTCAGGTGACAAACCCATCCCGACCCCGGCTTGCACCATGGCTTCAAGAAAATAGAAGACATAGGCCGGACCCGATCCGGACAAGGCCGTGACAGCGTCCAGTTGCGCTTCGGTGTCCAACCACAGGTGCTCGCCGGTGGTCGCGATCACGCTTTGCACCAGCGCCTTGTCTTGTGCTGTCACGGCGTCGCGGGCAAAGAGGCCGGAAATGCCGCGACCCACCAGCGCTGGCGTGTTGGGCATGGCTCGCACCACGCGTTCGGTTCCCAACCATTGGGCAATGCTGTCGCTGCGAATGCCGGCAGCCACGCTCAGGTGCAGGGCCTGGGCCGTGAAGGTGGCCGTCAGCGCTGCTGCGTCACGGAAGGTTTGCGGTTTCACCGCCCAGATCACCAGCGTCGCGCTTTGCAGTGAAGCATCGGCGTGTTCTTGCACCTGCACGCCGTATTGCGCGATCAGCCTGATGCGTGCTTCGGCGAAGGGCTCGACCACGGCGATGTAGCTGGCGCTCAAGCCCTGTTTGATCAAGCCGCCGATGATGGCGCTGGCCATGTTGCCGCCGCCGATGAATGCCAGCCTGTGCGTTTGCCGCGCGGCGTGGGGCGATGAGTCCGCATGCGATGTAGGTGAGGTCATGAAGGTCAAGTTTAGTGCCTTGCCTCAACGAAAGAGAATAACCCGACATGATTCGGCACGTTTCGCAGTTGAAGCATCAAAGCTGGCGCACGGAATCGGGGCACAGCAGGCCGACATGCGCTACGCTTCGGCCCATGGACTACATCCTCGCACTTGATCAGGGTACAACCAGCTCACGCGCCGTATTGTTTGATCGCGCGGGCCAGGTGGCGGCGCTGGCGCAACAGGAATTTGCCCAGTTATTCCCGCAACCGGGCTGGGTAGAACACGATCCCCGTGCCATTTGGCGCACCCAGCGCGACGTTGCGTTGCAGGTGCTGCTTCAGGCGCAGCAACTGGCGGCGTCACACGACGGACCTGCTCGCTTCGCCGGCATTGGCATTGCCAACCAGCGCGAGACTACGGTGCTGTGGGACCGCAAGACGGGAGAACCCGTGGCCAATGCCATCGTTTGGCAGGACCGGCGCACCGCGGCGCAATGTGACGTGCTTCGCTCGCAGGGCCTGGGCACCATGATTCAAGCCAAGACCGGTCTGATGCTCGACGCCTACTTTTCCGCCACCAAACTGCAATGGTTGCTCGACCATACCCCCGGTTTGCGCGCCCGTGCCGAAGCCGGGGAACTGGCCTTCGGTACGGTCGATTCGTGGCTTATCTGGAATCTGACGGGCGGCGCCGACGCCAACACGCGCGCCCGGGCAATACACGTAACTGATGCGAGCAACGCCTCGCGCACCTTGCTATTCAATCTGCACACGATGCAGTGGGACGATGAGCTGTTGGCGTTGTTCGATATACCGCGCGCCGTGCTGCCACGAGTCGTGTCATCCAGCGAGGTGTTGGGCTACAGCCACCCTTCGGTGCTGGGCCGCGCAATTCCAATCGCTGGTGTGGCAGGAGACCAGCAGGCCGCCACCTTCGGTCAGGGCTGTTTCGAACCCGGCATGGCGAAGAACACCTATGGCACGGGCTGTTTCATGCTGATGAACGTGGGTTGTCAGGCGGTGCCCAGCGCCAATCGCTTGTTGAGCACAGTTGCGTGGGCAGGGCCTGGCGGTGTTCCCGCAGCGCTCACGGCAAGCCGGGACCCTGGCGCAACCTGCTATGCGCTGGAGGGCTCGGTGTTCATGGGTGGCGCCACCGTGCAGTGGCTGCGGGACGGCCTGCAAATCATCTCGCACGCCAACGAGGTGGAGGCACTGGCCGCGAGCGTGGCCGATACCGGGGACGTGTATCTGGTACCCGCATTTGCGGGCTTGGGCGCGCCGCATTGGGACGGTTTCGCGCGCGGAACTTTGGTCGGAATGACGCGCGGCACCACCCGCGCTCACATCGCTCGTGCCGCTCTCAAATCCATTGCGTTGCAGGTGGCCGACGTGTTTGAGGCCATGGCAGCCGATTCCGGCATTGTCTTGCAGGAGTTGCGCGTGGACGGGGGCGCGTGTCGCAATAACCTGCTGATGCAGATGCAGGCGGACCTGCTGGGTGTGCCGGTGCTGCGCCCGCGTGTCACCGAAACCACGGCCCTGGGGGCGGCCTGTCTGGCGGGTCTGGCGACGGGATTCTGGCGCGACGCCAGCGAGATATCGGAGCGGTGGGCGGTCGATGCACGCTTCGTTCCAATCATGTCCAATGACGCGCGCCTCACGATTTTGGAGCGCTGGCGCAAGGCGGTCCAGCGTTCTCGCGCTTGGGTGGACAATTAGCGCATGACTTCTCAAGCCAACAAAAATGGCACTGCATCGACCGAACCTCGGCCCACGCTGCGCTCGCAGATACTTTCAAAGCTGGCGCAGCCCGTCGTCTACGACATCGCCATCATCGGTGGCGGCGCCACGGGTCTTGGCGTGGCGCTGGATGCCGCCGCGCGCGGTTTGAAGGTGGTGCTAGTGGAGTCGCACGACTTCTCCAAGGGCACATCGTCTCGCGCCACCAAACTGGTGCACGGCGGTGTTCGCTATCTGGCGCAAGGCAACGTTTCGCTGGTGCGCGAAGCGCTGCACGAGCGCAGCACGTTGTTGCGCAACGCGCCGCATCTGGCGCAACCCCTGCCCTTCGTCATGCCGGCCTACCATTGGTGGGAAGTGCCTTTCTATGGCGCCGGTCTGAAGATGTACGACCTGCTGGCAGGAAAGGCGGGTCTGGGACCCACCCAGTTTCTGAGCCGAAAAGAAACCTTGAAGCTGCTTCCCAGCGCCCAGCCCGCTGGACTACAGGGTGGCGTCAAATATTGGGACGGTCAGTTCGACGACGCGCGTCTGGCGCTTGCGCTGGCGCGAACGGCCGCACTTAAGGGCGCACTGCTGGTCAATTACTGCGCTGCGACGGACTTGCTGCACGAAACCGGAAAGGTCGTGGGCTTGGTCTGCAAGGACCAGGAAACCGGCAATATGTATACATTGAGGTCGAAGTGCGTCATCAACGCTGCCGGCGTATGGGTTGACGAGTTCCGGCAAAAGGACGGACAGGCCATTGGCCGGGACGTCAAGCCGATGGTCGCTCCCAGCCAGGGTGTGCACCTGGTCGTGGACCGGGGGTTTTTCCAGGGCGACCATGCGTTGCTGGTGCCCAGGACGGCTGACGGGCGCGTGCTTTTTGCCGTGCCATGGCTGGGCCACGTTATTCTAGGTACGACCGATACGCCGCGCCACGACTTGGCGCGCGAACCCGATGCCTTCAAGGAAGAGATTGATTTCATTCTGGGCGAGGCCGCAAAGTATCTGCTGAAGGCACCCACCCGCTCGGACGTGAAGAGCGTTTGGGTCGGTCTTCGCCCGTTGGTCAAACCGCAGGATGACGACGGCGACAACACCAAGGGCCTGAGCCGCGAGCACACTATCCTGATCAGCCGCAGCGGCCTGGTCACAGTGACCGGCGGAAAATGGACTACTTACCGCGCCATGGCCGAAGATGTCATGGGAAAATGCAACGACGCCTCACTTATTGTGGCTCCTTCCGAGGGAGTGACCGCCAACTTGCAATTGGTTGGTGCCGGTAATCCCGCTGTGCACCAGCACCGAATCAGCGAGCCTGCAGGATTGCATGGTTACGGCAGTGAGCAGGCGGCGGTTCAGGCCCTCCCAGGGGCGCAGCGCCTGTTGGGTGCGGGCCTGACTGAAGCTATGGTGCGCTTTGCGGCGCGCTTTGAGTACGCGCGCACTGTGGAAGATGTCCTGGCCAGGCGTAGCCGCATCCTGTTTCTGGATGCGCGTCTTGCGCTTGAAATGGCCGACCAGGTGGCCGCCATCCTTGAGCCGGAAACCGGGTTCGATCCTGGGGTGGCCGAGTTCCGGAACCTCGCGCACCACTACTTGCTGGATTGAAACACGGGGAGTCGTGCCTGTTCACATTGCGGAACTGCGGTGTTTTCAACAAAGTTGTCGAAAAAAGTTGACTGCCCCCTGGACCTTTGACATAATCGTGGGCTTCGCTGTAGAAAAGCACGAAGTATCTGCCCAGCAAAGCGTCACGAATGGTTTGTGACGTGGACGACGGGCCCAAGACTGATTGGGTGTTTTGAGGGTCCAAGGACCTTTGGTTCACCTGGTGCAAGTTGGGAATATTTGAAATGATCCAGACTGAAACTCGGTTAGAAGTTGCCGACAATACCGGCGCCAAGTCCGTCCTATGCATCAAGGTGCTGGGCGGTTCCAAGCGTCGTTACGCCAGTGTCGGCGACGTCATCAAGGTGAGCATCAAGGAAGCTGCGCCACGCGGCCGCGTCAAAAAAGGCGAGGTTTATAGCGCAGTTGTAGTGCGAACTGCCAAGGGTATTCGCCGTGCCGATGGCTCGCTCGTCAAATTCGATGGCAATGCAGCTGTGTTGCTTAACGCCAAGTTGGAGCCCATCGGCACCCGCATCTTCGGCCCAGTGACGCGTGAACTGCGCACTGAGAAATTCATGAAGATCGTGTCGTTGGCTCCTGAAGTTCTTTAAGGACGCGCCATGAACAAGATTCGTAAAGGCGATGAAGTGATCGTGCTCGCAGGGCGCGACAAGGGTAAGCGCGGCAAAGTGACGCTGCGCAAGGATGACAGCTATCTGTTGCTGGACGGTATCAATTTGGTGAAGAAACACACCAAGCCCAATCCGCTCAAAGGCACAGTTGGCGGTATCGTCGAAAAAGCCATGCCGATTCACCAGTCCAATGTCGCAATTTTCAATAGCGCCACAGGCAAGGCTGATCGCGTGGGTATCAAGCTGCAGGCCGATGGCAAGCGCGTTCGCGTTTTCAAGTCCAGCGGTGAAGAAATCAAGGTGGCATGAGCATGGCACGTCTACAACAACACTATCGCGAAAAACTGGTGCCTGAACTGACGGCAAAGTTTGGCTTCAAGTCGCCGATGCAGGTTCCACGTCTGTCCAAGATCACGCTCAACATGGGTGTGAGCGAGGCCGTCGCCGACAAGAAGGTCATGGACAACGCCGTCGCCGACCTGACCAAGATTGCCGGTCAACGCCCTGTCGTCACCAAATCGAAGAAGGCGATCGCCGGCTTCAAGATTCGCGAAAACCAGGCTATTGGCTGCATGGTGACGCTGCGCGGCGTGAAGATGTACGAATTCCTGGACCGTTTCGTGACCGTGGCACTGCCCCGCGTACGCGACTTCCGCGGTATTTCGGGTCGCGCATTTGATGGCCGTGGCAACTACAACATCGGCGTTAAAGAGCAAATTATTTTCCCTGAGATCGAGTACGACAAGGTCGATGCCTTGCGCGGCCTCAATATCAGTATCACCACAACGGCCAAGAACGATGAAGAGTGCAAGGCGCTCCTCACCGGCTTCCGTTTCCCTTTCAAGAACTGAGGTGACGCGTGGCTAAGATGGCATTGATCGAGCGCGAGCTCAAACGAGATAAATTGGTTGCCAAGTACGCGAAGAAACACGCGGAACTCAAAGGCATCGCCAGCGATATGAAGCGTAGCGACGAAGAGCGTGCTGCAGCCCGTCTGGGCCTGCAAAAGTTGCCGCGCAACGCAAACCCGACGCGTCAACGCAACCGTTGCGCGATCACGGGTCGGCCGCGTGGCACATTCCGTCAGTTCGGACTGGCACGCGCCAAGATTCGCGAAATGGCTTTCGCTGGGGATATTCCCGGCATGGTCAAGGCCAGCTGGTAAGCAAGGTAGGAGAGATTAAACATGAGCATGAGTGATCCCATTGCCGACTTGCTGACGCGAATCCGCAATGCGCAGATGGTGGCCAAGGCCACCGTATCGTTGCCTTCTTCCAAAGTGAAGGCGGCCATTGCGCAGGTGCTGAAGGACGAAGGTTATATCGATGGCTTCCAGGTCAAGACCGAGGGCGGCAAGTCCGAACTCGAAATTACCTTGAAGTACTACGCGGGTCGCCCCGTGATCGAGCGAATCGAGCGCGTAAGCCGTCCCGGCCTGCGTGTGTACAAGGGCCGCGACGCCATTCCACAAGTCAAGAATGGCTTGGGTGTCGCTATTGTCACTACGCCCCAGGGTGTGATGACGGATCGCAAGGCGCGCGCTACCGGTGTCGGTGGCGAAGTACTTTGCTACGTGGCGTAAGCCGGACATTGAGGAGAAACTGAAATGTCCCGAGTAGGAAAAATGCCTGTCACTATCCCGGCTGGCGTGGATGTGGCTATCAAACAAGATCAGATCAGCGTCAAGGGAACGGGTGGCGCTCTGCACCTGAACCAGAACTCGTTAGTGACGATTACCAGCGACGCTGGCAAGTTGAGCTTCAAGCCGGCGAATGACTCCCGCGAAGCAGACGCGATGAGCGGCACCATGCGCCAACTGGTGAACAACATGGTGGTGGGTGTGACCAAGGGTTTCGAGAAGAAGCTCAGTCTGGTGGGCGTGGGCTACAAGGCGCAAGCCGCTGGTGCCAAGCTGAACCTGACAGTGGGCTATTCGCACCCGGTCGACAAAGAGATGCCTGCAGGGATTACGGTGGCAACGCCGACCCCCACAGAGATCGTTATCAAGGGTGCCGACCGCCAGCGCGTGGGACAGGTCGCCGCTGAGATTCGTGCCATTCGTCCACCCGAGCCCTACAAGGGCAAGGGTATCCGTTATTCGGACGAAAAGGTCACGATCAAAGAAACCAAGAAGAAGTAAAGGGCAGCACCATGTTGACCAAAAAAGAGCAGCGTCTGCGCCGTGCGCGCCAAACCCGGATCCGCATCGCGATCCAGGGCGTGGCCCGTCTGACGGTGAACCGCACCAACTTGCATATCTACGCCAGCGTCATTTCAGGCGATGGCTCCAAGGTGCTGGCAGCAGCATCTACGGCCGATGCGACGGTTCGTGCGTCGCTGGGCGGATCCGGTAAGGGTGGCAACACCGCTGCTGCAACGGCCATTGGCACGCTTATCGCCGAAAAAGCGAAAGCTGCCGGTGTTGAGAAAGTGGCATTTGATCGCTCAGGTTTTGCGTACCACGGTCGCGTCAAGGCTTTGGCCGACGCAGCTCGTGCTGGCGGCCTGCAGTTCTAAGCGCAACGGGAAAAATAATGGCAAAAGTTCAAGCAAAAATGCAGGGTAAAGCGGCTGCAGGTCCTGAAGACGGCATGCGCGAAAAGATGATCGCGATCAACCGCGTGACCAAGGTGGTCAAGGGTGGTCGTATTCTCGGCTTCGCTGCGCTTACCGTCGTGGGCGACGGTGACGGTCGCGTCGGCATGGGCAAGGGCAAATCCAAGGAAGTGCCCGCTGCTGTGCAGAAGGCGATGGAAGAAGCGCGCCGCAATCTGATCAAGGTCAATTTGCGCAATGGCTCCATTCACCACCAGGTAATGGGTCACCACGGCGCCGCCAACGTGATGATGGCTCCGGCACCCAAGGGCACCGGCATCATTGCAGGCGGCCCCATGCGCGCCGTGTTCGAAGTGATCGGCATCACCGACATCGTGGCCAAGAGCCATGGTTCGAGCAATCCCTACAACATGGTTCGTGCCACGCTCGACGCCTTGACCCACTCCACAACTCCAGCGGATGTGGCAGCCAAGCGCGGCAAGACCGTTGAAGAACTCTTTGTCTGACCGGGAGCTTCATCATGACGACACGCCAAACCGTAAAAGTTCAACTGGTTCGAAGCCCCATCGGCTGCAAGGAATCACATCGTGCCACCGTGCGTGGTCTGGGCCTGCGCAAGATCAGCAGCACCAAGGAATTGGTCGATACGCCGGAAGTGCGCGGCATGATCAACAAGATCAGTTACCTGGTCAAAGTGCTCTGATAAATATTGATTGTGGGACA
>CAILAY010000010.1 GCA_903832285.1 uncultured beta proteobacterium
CCTGATTGACCGCTCCAGCGGCACGCTGCTGATCAGTGTGCATGTGAAGGACCTGCCCACGCAAAGGGTGGAGTTCGATGGACCCGAACTGCTGCGTCGCACCGGCAGCCCCACCATTCAGATGATTTTGGAGTATTCACGGGCGACGGGCGTCGTTCGAAGCCTCATCAAAGGCGGTGCGAAGTACCAGCAAATGCTTGTTGATGCGTTTGCACTGCATCTGTTGTGTGTCGATCAGGTGCATGCCGAGCGAATCAAACAACCCATCCTGAATTTGACGGCATTGCGCTTGGGCTTTCAGGTCCCGCAGGCGCTGCAGGATGGCTTTGTCACCTTGCAGGTCAAGAACCTGACAGTAATCTCGCCCAATCGGAGCCTCAAGGTTGACTTCTTGGCCATGGCCTCTGTCGACAATCAATGCGTCACAGCCTTGATGGCCAAGAACTTCCCCAGCGATGACCCGTTGCAGCGCGGCTGGGAAATCCAGGCTGCTCGCATCAACCTTTACTACCCGCCAGAGGCCGGGCGCGCGAGGGCCAAGGTCATCTCGGTCGAAGTCACGCGTCTGGGGCGCCTGAATCTGCACAAATACGATGAGCAGCTCAGGGCCAGGCTTGAGGGCTACCTGATCACGCTCGGTGTCATGCAGGCCGAGCAGCGCTTGTCGCCTCAGGTGGTGGCGTCAGAGGAGTTGGCGTACGCCGCCGATCAATGACCCCATCTCTGAACGAGCGCGCCTGGCAGTTTCTTTGCGCGCGCTACCATGATGACAGCCACTGGTTTGACGAGGCCGTCGATACCGCGGATCGACCAGCCTTTGAACACCTGGTCGCGATCAGGGCCGTCAAGTCCTTCGTCACTGACAACCGCTTTGTGCTGTGCCCTTGCTGCGGCTTGCAAGCGGCTGAGCTTTACCGTGCATGCGGCGTATTGGAATTGAAATGCCCGGATTGCGGGCCTGTGCGGATCTTTGAGGGACAGCTTCGGGCCTGGACTATTGATGCCGACTGGTTTGTGCGCAAGTTGCGCAGCGCACTGGACACGTCCATGCGACAGGCAACCTTGGTGATTGCCAGCGGCATTTGGTTGATCGGGCAGTATCAACGCCGCTCAGTCCTCCTGGCACGAAGTATCGATGCCGTTTTGCATCACCTGTCTGCCTTGGGGCCTGCTCGCGGCAACGGGATGCCCTGGGTGATCACTCCCAGACCAAGGAAAGCCCTTGGCAGCGATCCGCTGGGTGGACGCGCACAGTGGCTGCCAATGGAAGAACGGTTCACGCTTTACGGCGGCAATATCAGCTTCATTGAACCGGGGGAGCCAACGCACGCCTTGACGGTTGATAGGGCAGGGCCAGTGCACGGCCCCTTTTCGGAAGATTTCCGCTGGGTGTACCTAGCCGATCTGCAAGCCGAGCCGATTGCATTGACCCAGGCCCAGGCGGCGGTATTTCGTGCTCTGTGGCAATTCCATGGCCAGCCCCAGGAGGCGCACACCATCATGTCGCGCGCTGGCTGCTCCAGCGACAAGCCAATCGATGTGTTCAAGGTGAAGTCCAAATTCCAGGGGGAGGCCAAGTACGAACTGCCCGACCTGGCCTACAAGGCCCTGGTGCAAACAGACCGGCGCGCCGGCACCTATGTGATGGCCTGCGCGGCTCTGACAACAGCCTGAAGTAGAAATTCCTCTCAAGCGCGACGGCGAGCCAGTTTGGTTCGCCGTTTTTGTTTGTGCAATTCATTGGCGAACCAGAACTATCAATCCAGTTCGCCACCCAGTTCCTTATCAGTTCGCCATACAAATTCTCCAATGCAAGCGTTGTTCCTCACCTTAACGAAAGGGGTATCAATGCTGCAATCAACATCAGCAAATCGCGGGTCGTCAGCCACTCTGGCAAGGCCCGCACCGGTGGCACCGCACGAGCGGCGTGTGCTCTCAGAAATGGAGCTGGCACAGCGCTGGGGCGTGAGTCCCAAGACGCTGCAACGCTGGCGCACCGAGGGGCGTGGTCCGCACTATCTGAAGCTCTCCAAACGGGTCACCTATCCGCTGGAAGTCGTCACAGCGTACGAGCACAGCGCCTTGCACGCCTCGACCTGCGAGCGCGTGTTCACCGAAGGGGCAAGAGCATGACAAGTTCTCTGACCTCAGCGCTGCAGATCGAGCAAGCCACGCCGCTCTCGGAGATGACCGTGGCGCAGATTGCACTACTGCCTGCAGCGCAACTGCAAGAAGCGCACATCAATCTGCTCAACGTGCAATCCATTGTCAAGTCGGTCCTGGAGCGCATGCACAGCGCTCTGGATCAACGCTATGCAGAGTCCGCCAAAGCGGCACGCCTGGCCAGCGGGCGCGACTTCGGCATCTGCCACATCAACGATGGCGAACTGCGGGTCACGGTCGATCTGCCCAAGAAAGTGACTTGGGACCAAAAGCAGCTCTCAGCCACCGCCGCGCGCATTGAAGCTGCTGGCGACAAGGTTGCGGACTACATCGACACCGACTACTCGATCCCCGAGAGCCGCTTCAACAACTGGCCGCCGGCGCTAATGGAGCAGTTCGCACAGGCCCGCACCGTCAAACCCGGCAAGCCGACCTACCGGCTCGCGCTGGTCGATTCCGAAGGAGGCCTGTGATGCTGCCCATCATCTCCGCCGAGGAACGGCTCAAGGAACGCCACAGCGCAAAGGTCGCGCTGGTTGGAGTCCCCGGGGTCGGCAAGACGACCCAGCTCAAGACCCTGCCAGCCGGCAGCACCCTGTTTGTGGACTTGGAAGCCGGCGACCTCTCAGTGCGCGATTGGCCCGGTGACACGGTTCGCCCACGCACCTGGCCCGAGTTCCGCGATCTGGTGGTGTTCCTGGCCGGCCCCATGCCCACCGCAACTTCCGAGCAGGCGTTCTCGCAAGCGCACTTCGAGCATGTCTGCACCCGGTTTGGCGACCCGGCGCAACTGGCCAAGTACGACACCTACTTTGTGGACAGCCTGACCGTCCTGTCACGATTGTGCTTTGCCTGGTGCAAGACGCAGCCGCAGGCCTTTAGCGAGAAGAACGGCAAGCCGGATAACCGCGGCGCCTATGGTCTTCTCGGTCAGGAAATGATCACGGCGCTGACCCACTTGCAGCATGTGCGTGACAAGCACGTGATCTATGTCGCCATTCTGGAAGAAAAGACCGACGACTTCAACCGACGCTATTACCAGTTGCAGTTGGAGGGCAGCAAGACTGCGCTGGAATTGCCCGGTGTACTCGACGAGGTCATCACGCTGGCAGTCCTCAAGGCCGATGACGGCTCGACCTACCGCGGTTTTGTGACCCGCGCCGACAACCCGTTTGGCTATCCATCCAAGGACCGCAGCGGACGCCTGGACGCCATCGAGGAACCGCACCTCGGACAACTCATCGCCAAGTGCCTGGGACAGAACACGCCCGCACCGCTAAACCCATCAATGTAAGGAAACACCATGAACAGCCATTCCCAATCCAACGCCAACGCCAACACAACGGCCAACTGGAACGACTTCAATGATGCCGAAGCGCAGCACGCAGGCTTCGATCTGATCCCCAAGGGCACAATCGTGCCGCTGCGCATGAGCATCAAGCCCGGTGGCCATGATGACCACAGCCAGGGCTGGACCAACGGCTATGCCACCCAGTCCTTCGAGACCGGCGCGGTCTACCTGGCCTGCGAGTTTGTCGTCACCGCTGGTCCATTTGCCAAACGCAAGATGTGGTCGAACATCGGACTTCACTCGGCCAAGGGACCCACCTGGGGCCAGATGGGTCGCAGCTTCATCCGGGCAGCCCTGAACAGCGCGCGCAATGTGCATCCGCTGGACAACACGCCCCAGGCCTCAGCCGCACGCCGGATCAACAGCTTTGCCGATCTGGACGGCATCGAGTTCATCGCCCGCGTTGATGTGGAAAAGGACAACAAGGGCGACGAGCGCAATGTGGTCAAGATCGCCATCGAGCCCGATCACAAGGATTACGCGGCGCTGATGGGTGTTGCGCCCAAAGGTCCTACCGGTGGTGGTCAATCCGGCGCACCGGCGCAGACTACACCCGCCTTTGCGGCGCCGGCGCGCACGACTCAAGCGCCTGTTTCAGGCAAGCCATCATGGGCGCAGTAGGCGGGCCAAGACCATGGCGAATCATCGTTGCGGCAATTGCCGCCACCTGGACCACACCAGTGCCACCGATATCGGTGGACTGCCGATTGCGATCTGCCGCCGACCCAAGGGCGTTCGGATCGACACAACCACGGTGCGTAACGGCTATGTGGCGCTGGACTTCCTTTGCGCAGCCCACGTCTCGCGATTCAAAACGCCAAAGCCGGCCCGTGAGCAGGCAAGGGGAGGGTGTCATGCATGAACATGAAATGCTGGGTCTGCTCAAGACAAGCCCGCGGGAGCGGTCACAGCGACAACCGATATTCAATCGGCGACCCGCGGCGCTACCCCATCGACTGGGTGTTTTGCTCACGGCGCTGCCAGGACGCGTTTCACAAGTGTTACGGCAATTGGACGCGGGCGCTGGACAAGGGGCTGGCCTCGGAGGATGCCATGGTTGACGTCACACCCCTGGAAAACGCCGCCATGCGCACGTGCCTCAAATCCTTTGGCGAGGCGGCCAGCGCCATCGGTTTCGACAAGCCCCTCGGGGCTTATTCGGAAGCTGAGGCACTCACTGTGATCGACGCCATTGTCACGGGCTTTGTCGCTGAGATGGCTGCGCAGCACGAGCGCACCAAGTACCCGGCGGTGCGCATGCCGGGTTCGAGGCCGGTCAACGATCCCATGCGGGATGCGCTCTTGGGCGATGCGCTCACTCCAGTGGTGGACAACCCGTTTGCCGATATGGAAAACGACCTGCCATGGGAGGCAACGCCATGATGGATTTCAATTCATCGGCCAGTCTGTCGGCACGGCTGCAGGAACTGATGGACCGCTCGCTTGAATCGGAGCGTGATGCGACACCGGCGCGTGAGTACCTCGGCGCATCGCGTCTGGGCGCTGCTTGTGAGCGCCAACTCCAATATGAATACGCCAAGGCACCGGTCGATCACGGCAAGGGCTTCTCGGGGCGCTTGCTGCGCATCTTCGAGCGCGGGCACCGCACCGAGGACATGGTGATCCGCTGGCTGCGCATGGCGGGCTTCACTCTCAGGACCGAGGATGCCAATGGTCACCAGTTCGGCTTCTCGGTTGCTGGCGGTCGTCTGCGCGGTCACGTTGACGGCGTGCTGATCGGCGGCCCTGAAGGCTTTGCCTATCCAGCCCTTTGGGAGAACAAATGCCTGGGCGCCAAATCCTGGCGGGATGTCGAGAAGCACAAGTTAGCGGTGTCCAAACCGGTCTATGCCGCACAGATCGCGCTGTACCAAAGCTACCTCGAGTTGCACGAGCATCCGGCGCTGTTCACCGCGGTCAACGCCGACACGATGGAGATCTACGCCGAACTGGTTCCGTTCGATGCGGCTCTGGCTCAGCGCATGTCGGACCGGGGTGCGCGCGTCATCACTGCCAGCGAGGTGGGTGAGCTCTTGCCACGCTCTTTTACCGATTCCACCCATTTCGAATGCAAGTTCTGCGCGTGGGCAGATCGTTGCTGGAGAACCACCCCATGAAACCCATAACGCCGCGTCCCAACGTGGTCGCAGAGCCCTTTGTCGATGCCCGGGACGCGGCCTACACCATGAATCTGCCGCTGTACTACCTGACCAATGCGCGCCAACGAGCCAAGTTGCGCATCCCGCACTACCGCATTGGTCGCATGGTGCGCTTCAAGTTGTCTGAACTTGCCCAATGGCTTTATGCGCAGGGAGGGACACATGCTTGACTTCAATGATTCCGACGCGCCTGTGCTCCCGCTTGCAAATCACGATACCCAACGGGAGGAAATCCGCGCCGCCTTACTGGCGCGGCTCGAAACGGTTTTGATGACAATGTTTCCGGCTGGCAAGGTCCGACGCGGCAAGTTCTACATCGGAGACATTCTGGGTAGCCCCGGTGACAGCCTGGAGATCGTGCTTACCGGTGAGAAGGCTGGACTATGGACTGATCGAGAAAACGGCTCTGGCGGCGATCTGTATGACGTGATTGGTGGCCACTACGGTATCAACGTCCAAACCGACTTCCCCCGGGTGCTGGCAAAGGCAGCCGACTTGGTCGGCAAGGCAACACCCATTCCGGTGCGCAAGCGCAAGGTCGAGGCGCCCACTGACGATCTGGGTAAGGCCACTGCCAAGTGGGACTACCTGGACGCCAACGGAAAACTGATCGCCATCGTCTATCGATATGACCCGCCAGGCAAGAAGAAGGAGTTTCGGCCCTGGGATGTCAAACGCAAGAAGGCAGCGCCACCCGATCGGCGGCCACTGTTCAACCAGTCGGGAATGCTCCAAGAGAATCAAGTGGTCCTGGTCGAGGGAGAAAAGTGTGCCCAAGCCCTGATCGATGCCGGCATTTGCGCCACCACCGCCATGTTCGGCGCCAACGCGCCGGTGGATAAAACGGACTGGTCGCCTCTGGCGGGCAAGGCGGTGATCATCTGGCCGGACAACGATGAGCCAGGCCTGGCCTACGCCCATGCGGCGGGTCAGGCCGTGCTGGCAGCTGGCGCCTTGTCCTGCGCGGTGCTGCAGCCGCCGCCGGATCGCCCCAAGGGATGGGATTGTGCCGATGCACTGCAGACATCCATCAATGGTGAAGTGGAGTCTGCCTTTGACGTTGCAGGCTTTGTGCGCTCGGGCCCGAGGCTGGTGCTTCCAAGAATCAGTGCCGACAGCGGCACGCGCCAAGCTGACGCCGAACTGCTCAAAGAGGTGGATTGGCAGACCGAGGACGGGCTGTGCACAGCCTTTACCCGGCGCTATGGCAAGGACTGGCGCTACTGCGCCCAATGGGGCAAGTGGTACATCTGGAGCGGCCAGCGCTGGAACGAAGACCTGGTTCTGTTCATCAACCACCTTATCCGTGGTGTGTGCCGCGCCGCCTCGCGCAAAGCCGGCTCAGCGCGAACCAAGGCCAAACTGGCCAGCGCATCGACCATGGCGGCGGTCGAACGCATGGCGCGCAGTGAACCCGCCCTCGCCGCGCTGGCTGACGCCTGGGATGCCGATTCCTGGCTGCTCAACACCCCGCTCGGTGTGGTCGATCTGCATGACGGACAGACTCGAGCGCCACGGCGTGAAGACCTCATGACCAAGATCACCACCGCCTCACCGGTCTGGGGCACCGGTTGCCCCAACTGGCTGGCTTTCCTGGACCAGGTCACTGGCGGTGACGCCGAACTCGTTCGCTACCTGCAGCGAATGTTCGGCTACTTCTTAAGCGGCTCCACCCAGGAGCATGCGTTGTTCTTCCTCTACGGCACCGGCGCCAATGGCAAGTCGGTGTTCATCAATGTACTGTCCACCATTCTTGGCGACTACGCGGCCAACGCACCGATGGACACCTTCATGGAGTCGCGCGGCGACCGCCACCCAACGGACCTGGCTGGTCTGCGTGGCTCGCGTCTGGTCTCAGCCACCGAGACCGAGCAGGGTCGTCGCTGGGCCGAGTCCAAGGTCAAGGAGATCACCGGCGGCGATCCAGTCTCGGCGCGCTTCATGCGCCAGGACTTCTTCACCTTCTATCCACGGTTCAAGCTGCTGATTGCCGGCAACCACAAGCCCACCATTCGCAATATCGATGAAGCGATGCGAAGGCGTCTGCATTTGGTGCCCTTCACGATCACCGTGCCGCCTGAGAAGCGTGACAAACACCTTCAGGCAAAGTTGCTCACCGAGCGTGATGCCATTCTGGCCTGGGGCCTGCAGGGTTGCCTGCAGTGGCAAGGGGCGGGCCTGAAGCCTCCCAAATGTGTGCTCGATGCAACCGAGGAGTACTTCGACGAGGAGGACGCTGTGGGCGAGTTCCTGGAAGACGACTGCCAGCGCTCAGTCCATTCCAAAGAACCGATTGCAGCGCTGTATCAGCGCTGGAAGGAGCGCGCCGAGCGACGCGGCGAATACGTGGGATCGAGCCGCTGGCTGACCCAGCAGTTGTTGGCCCGGGGGTTCGAACGCGACCGGATGGGCAGCGGCGCAAAAGCCGTCAAAGGCCTGTTTTTGCGCGCACGCGGCAATGACTGCGCATTGCCATATTCGGACAACTAGCGACCAATTTCGGTCGACACATTCACTCTAAGTTGTTGATTTATATAGATCACCGACCGAACTGGACCCTAATAACCATTAACGCCTACGCGTGCGCGCGGCCGTAACGGTTATCAGAACCACGGATCAGTTCGGTCGGAACCCAAAAAAGGTATCCCGTGAACACTACAACGCCCTCCCAAGCACTTCAATCCCTGCTGACTCGCTTCGAGCAAGACAGCGGCGCCGCCATCCCGAGCGTGACGCCGTTGCTGAGCCTGTACGACGACTACTGTCACTGGTGCGAACTCCGCGGCATCAAGACAGACGATGTCGAAGACTTTGCAATCAAGCTGACCAACCGACAGGGCTTGATGCCTTGCAGACTGCCCGATGGCAGCATCGGTGTGATTGGGATCATTCTCAAAGCCGAGACGGCCGCCGGAGTCATGCAATGAGCGCCGGCACCATCCTGAGCCTCGACCTCGGAACCACTACCGGCTGGGCGCTCAAGACCCGCCACGGCCAGATCGCCCACGGCTACGTGAGCTTCAAGCCCCAACGCTTCGAAGGCGGCGGTATGCGCTACCTGCGATTCAAACGCTGGCTCTCTGAAGTGCCCGCCCTGGCCGATGAAATCCAGGCGGTCTATTTCGAGGAAGTGCGCCGCCACAACGGTGTCGACGCTGCCCACGTCTACGGCGGGCTGATGGCCACGCTGACCACCTGGTGCGAGCACCACAACATTGCGTACCAGGGAGTGCCGGTTGGGACGATCAAGAAGCACGCGACTGGCAAGGGCAACGCCGGCAAGGGCGAGGTGATCGCTGCCATGCGCGTCTTGGATCACCCTGTTACCGATGACAACGAAGCCGATGCGCTGGCGATCCTGCACTGGGCTATCGACACGCAGGAGGCGTGACATGAAGATTCCCGTCCACCACTACCAATGCCCACTGGGTCGCATTCAACCTCAAGTCGCCGACCTCGATGCCATCAAGGAGCAGGGCTGGCGTGACCAGCACATCCTCGTTGTCAATGCTGAGGACACCCGTCTGGACTTCTGTGAACGTCAGCTGGTGCGACGCATCGGCGAGCGGCTTTACGGCAAGGGAGCGCAGCGTCATGGATAGGCTCAGATGCTTCGATACGCCCATCAAACGGCCCGGCGTAGCCTGGACCCTTGACGATGTCTCTGCGCGCTTCCATGAG
>CAILAY010000011.1 GCA_903832285.1 uncultured beta proteobacterium
CGCCCATCATCGTCACATTTCACGCGCCGGCGCATCCTAAGTACGACTTCAAGAGCTTTTACGCGGCGGTGCGCGCGCATGGCTTTTTACTCTACCCCGGTAAACTGACGCAGGTGGAGACGTTCCGCGTCGGCTGCATCGGCGCCATTGGGCAAATCGAGATCGAGCAGGCGGTGCACGCGGTGGCGCTGGCGCTGCAGGATTTGGGACTGGCATCCGCGCCGAACTGACACCGCTTCGTCATTGCGCCCTTAGCCAAGCCAACCCGATTGTTGGCCTGGGACTCGGGATTGCCGCGGCCCTGCGGGCATCCCAACGACGGGCATGGACTGAAACAATACAAGGAGATGAACGTGGCGACAAAGACAACGAACAAGCTGCATCCGGCGCTGGCGGCGATCAGAAAATCGGGCGCACCCAAGGTCAAAGTCGCTGTCAGCGACATTGACGGCATCCTGCGCGGCAAGTACCTGCACATAGACAAGTTCCTCGGCGCTGCCGAGCCCTACCCCGGTGGGGGTTTCGGCTTTTGCGACGTGGTGCTGGGCTGGGACATGATGGACCAGACCTACGACAACACCACGGCCACCGGCTGGCAGCACGGTTTTCCGGATGCGCTCGCGCGCCTGGACCTGAACACCGCGCGCCACGTTCCCTGGGACGAGGGCGTGCCATTCTTCCTGGGCGAGTTTGTGAACGCCGACGGCACGGCGCATGCGCAATGTCCGCGCCAGGCGCTCAAGCGAGTGCTCAAGCGCGCAGAAAAGATGGGCTTCAAGGTCATGACCGGCATGGAGTTCGAGTGGTTCAACTTTATGGAAACGCCGCAGAGCTGGGCCGCGAAAAAGGGCGTCGGACCGGAACAGCTCACGCCCGGCATGTTCGGTTATTCGCTGTTGCGCATGAACCAGAACCGGGAATTTCTCAATGCGCTGATGGACGAGATGCTGGCGTTCGGCGTGCCCATTGAAGGTTTGCACACCGAAACCGGACCGGGTGTGTACGAGGCGGCGATCGGCTTCAGCGAAGCGCTGGAACAGGCCGACCGCGCGATATTGTTCAAGACCGGGACCAAGGAAATCGCCGCGGGGTTTGGCATCATGCCCAGCTTCATGGCCAAGCCGGATCAGAAGCTGCCCGGGTGCAGCGGCCATATTCACCAGAGCCTCTCGGACGGCAAGAGCAACCTCTTTTATGACGCGAAGAACCCGCGCAAGATGAGCAAGCTGTTCGAGAGCTACCTGGCCGGACAGGTGGCCTGCATGATGCAATTCGCGCCCATGATCTGGCCCACCATCAACAGCTACAAGCGCCTGGTGGATGGCTTTTGGGCGCCGGTCAAACCCACCTGGGGCATCGACAACCGCACCGCGAGTTTTCGCGTGATCGCCGGCAGCCCCAAGGCCACGCGGCTGGAGACGCGCTGTCCCGGCGCCGACGTCAATCCCTACCTCGCGATGGCGGCGGTGATTGCCGCCGGTCTGGACGGCGTGGAGAAAGGCCTCAAGCTCACGACGCCACCGATCACAGGTACGAATGTGGGCGCAGAGAATGTCGCCCGCGCGCCGCGCACGCTGATCGAGACCACGCGCAATTTCCAGCAGTCGGCGATCGCCCGCGACTGGCTGGGTGACGGCTTCGTTGACCACTTCTCTGCCACCCGCGACTGGGAGTGGCGCCAGTGGCTGGACGGCGTCACGGACTGGGAAATGAAGCGCTATTTTGAAATCATCTGAGGCTCAGATCCGTCGGCTCACGAGCAGCGACGCTGCCGCCTACCGGGCGCTGCGGCTAAGGGGTTTTCACGATCACCCAGAGGCATTCACCTCCAGCTTTGAAGAGGAGTCTCTCAAACCGCTGGCAAGTTCAGCACAACGCCTGGCGGAAGATTCCTCCTGCCGCTTCTGGGGCGCCTTTGTCGATGACACGCTGGTCGGATTGGTCGGTCTGGAACGAGATTGGCGGCGCAAGGTACGGCACAAGGGGTTGATAATCGGCATGTTTGTAGCGCCCGAATTTGCCCGGCGCGGCATCGCCAGAGCGCTGCTGAATACGCTGTTGAAACACGCCAGGGAGAGCGCTCTGGAAATGCTCGTGCTGACCGTGACGCGGGGCAACGTGGCGGCCGAGAGCCTGTACCTTGATGCGGGGTTTCGGTCCTGGGGGATGGAGCCCGGCGCGATCCGGGTGCGGGATCAGGGACTCGACAAGAACCATTTATTTCTACACCTTTAAACATCATGAGCATCACCTCCTTTTCCTTCCCTACTCCCATCAAATTTGGTGCCGGCGCACGCAAACTGGTGGCGTCTCACCTGCTGGAGCAGGGTTGCAAACGCCCTCTCATCGTGACCGATCGGGCGCTGGGTGCACTGCCCGTTCTGGCCGAGTTCAAAACCCATCTCGCGGGGCTGGATGTGGCGGTGTTCAGCGGCGTATTCGGCAACCCCACCTGCTCTCAGGTGATGGACGGTGCCGTAGCGTACAAGGCGCACCGTGCCGACTGCATCATCGGTTTTGGCGGCGGTGCGGCGCTGGACGTGGCCAAGGTGGTGGGCATTGCCGCCACCCACGCAGGCGACATCCTGGAATACGTCTGGGACCATCCGCAAGTGCGACCGATAGACAAGGCATTGCCTTATTTTGTGGCGCTGCCCACGACCTCGGGCACGGGCTCCGAGGTGGGTCGATCCAGCGTGGTGAGCGAAAACGACACGCACTTGAAGCGCGTCGTGTTCAGTCCGAAGATCCTGGCCAAGTGCGTCTTCGCCGACCCCGAGTTGACGCTGGGACTGCCGAGCGCAGTCACGGCAGCCACCGGCATGGACGCGCTCACGCACAACATCGAAAGCTATCTGTCCCCCGCCTACCACCCGCTGTGCGATGGCATCGCGCTGGAAGGCACGCGCATCGCAGCGGCAGCGCTGCTCAACGCCGTGAAGGAACCTGGCAACCTGCAGGCACGCTCCGACATGATGATGTCGTCCATGATGGGCGCCATCGCATTCCAGAAGGATCTGGGCGCGGTGCACTCATGCGCCCATGCCCTTGGCGCCGTCTGCGACCTGCACCATGGGCTGGCGAATGCGCTGATGATCGACACCGTGCTGGCCTGGAATTTTGAGGCGGTGCCGGCCAAGTTCGACGAACTGGCGCACGCGTGCAAGGTCGTCGGCGGTGGCGCGGCGCTCGTGCCCTGGCTCAAGGCACTCAAGGCCAGCGTCGGCATTCACGGCGGCCTGGCCGCACACGGTGTCAAACCTGAGCAGTTGGCGCGTCTGGTTCAGGTTGCGACCGCGGACATCTGCCACCAGACCAATCCGCGTCCCTGCGTTGCGGCGGACTTCGAGGCGCTGTTCAGGAGAGCCATGTAGGCGTGAGCAAAAACATGAGCGATCGTCTGAAAATCGGCATCAGCGCCTGCTTCCTTTACCCGGACGCGACACGCGCCGTCTTCGCCAAGAAGACGCTGCAGTACATCGAGCAGTCGATGGCGCACTGGGTCATGTCCGGTGGCGCACTGCCGGTGATGATCCCCTCGCCAGCCGGACAAAGCGGACCGGCCGAAGTGCATCTGGGCGATTACGCGCGCTGGCTCGACGGCCTGGTGTTGCACGGCGGCGCCGACGTCTGGCCCGGTAGTTACGGCGAGGAGCCGTTGCAGGAACGCTGGAGCGGCGACCGCATCCGCGACGTTTACGAGCAGGCGCTGGTGCGCGCCTTTGTCGCCGCCGGCAAGCCGGTGTTCGGCGTTTGTCGCGGCCTGCAACTGGTCAACGTGGCTTTTGGCGGCACCCTGTTGCAGGACATTGGCACGCAGCGGCCGGACGCGCTGGTGCACCGGGACGCCGACAGCTACGACCACAACTTTCACGGCCTGGACATCGTTCCCGACACGCGCTTGAGCGAGCTGCTGAGCGGCACCGGGAGTCTGAAGATCAACAGCATCCACCACCAGGGTATCAAAGACCTGGCGGCCGGTTTTGTGGTGGAGGCGCGCTGTCCCGATGACGGCATGATCGAAGCCATTCGCCACACCGGCCCGGCCTATGTGGCGGCGGTGCAGTGGCATCCCGAGTTCCACCGGCAGGAGCTCGGAACGCTGGACGACACGCCGCTGCTGCAGGACTTCTTGAACGCGGCACAGGCCGCCAAGACAACCAAGGAAAGCAAGACATGAACACACTCTCCATCCAAAACCCCGCCAGTGGCGCACTTATTACCCAGGTGCCGGCCGACGATGGCGCCTCGGTCGCGGCCAAGGCGGCTGCTGCGCGCGCTGCGAAACCCGCCTGGAATGCGGTGCCCTTGGCCGAGCGCAAGGCCTGCATCGCGCGCTTTCGTGCGTCAGTCGTGGCCGAGCTCGAAGCGCTGGCTGCGACCATGACCGGCGAGACTGGCAAGCCCATCAAGATGTCGCGCAACGAGCTCAACGGCCTGTTGGGGCGCATCGACTTTTTCCTGCGGGAAGTGGACGCGCAGCTCGTCACCGAAACTGTCTACGCCGAGGGCGGAATGACCGAGCAGATCCAGCACATTCCCTTGGGCGTGGTGGTGAATATCTCGGCCTGGAATTACCCCTGGTTTGTCGGTGCCAACGTCTACGTGCCGGCGCTGCTCACGGGCAATGCCGTGCTTTACAAGCCTTCCGAATACGCCACGCTCACGGGGTTGGCGATGGCGCGTTTGCTGCACGCGGCGGGCGTCCCGAAGGACGTGTTCATCGCGGTGGTTGGCGGCGGCGAAGTCGGCGCGGCGCTGCAGGCGCAACAAATCGATGGCCTGTTCTTCACCGGCTCCTACGCCACCGGCGCCAAAATCGCCCAGGCGCTCGGGCCGCGCATGGTCAAGCTGCAACTGGAACTCGGCGGCAAGGACCCGACCTATGTCTGTGAAGACGCCAACGTAAAGAACGCCGCCGAATCGCTCGCCGACGGCGCCATGTACAACACCGGCCAGAGTTGCTGTTCGGTGGAGCGCATCTACGTGCACGAGAAGATCCACGATGCCTTTGTCGCGGCCTTTCTGGACACCGTGCGTGGCTTCAAGGTGGGAGACCCGATGGCCGAAGATACCTACATCGGCGCCGTCACGCGTGCGCCGCAACTCGCGGTGCTCGAGGCCCAGGTCGCAGACGCCAAGGCCAAGGGCGCGACGCTGCGCACTGGCGGCGCGCGCCTGCCGGGACCGGGCAACTGGTTTGCGCCGACGGTCTTCACCGAGGTCAATCACAGTATGGAGTTGATGCGCGAAGAAAGCTTCGGCCCCATCATCGGCATCCAGAAGGTGTCGGGCGACGCTGAGGCTGTCAAGCTCATGAACGACACTCGGTATGGCCTCACCGCAGGTGTGTTCACGCCCGACGAAGCGCGCGCCAAAACCCTGCTGGCTCAAGTCAACGCCGGAAGCGTCTACTGGAACTGTTGCGACCGCGTCAGTCCGCGCCTGCCGTGGAGCGGGCACGGCGACTCCGGCGTGGGTCTGACCCTGTCCACCTACGGTATCGCCACCTTCACACGCCCCAAGGCCTGGCATCTGCGCCAACCATGAGGTTGACGCTGTTCGATCTGGACCACACGCTGCTGCACGGGGACAGTGACGTGCTGTGGTGCGACTTCCTGATCGCCATGGGAATACTGGATGGGGCGAGTTTCGCGCCGCGCAATGCGGACATGGAGGCGCGCTATCGGGACGGTAGCGTGGGCGTGGACGAATTCGCCAATTTCTATGTCAGCACACTTCGCCAGCGAAAGCTCGCAGCATGGGAGCCGATACGTCGGAGTTTTCTTGCCACGGTGGTCGCTCCGCGCATATCCGACGCCGCGAAGGATCTGGTGCGACAGCATCTGGACGCGGGTGATCTGGTGGTGATGACGACGGCGACGAATCGCTATATCACCGAGCTCACGGCGCGGTACTTCAACATTGAGCACCTGATTGCCACTGAACCGGAAACCATCGACGGTGAATTCACCGGCAGGACCACCGGCACCCTCAACATGCGTGCCGGCAAGGTGACCCGGCTGCACCAGTGGTTGCAGCACCGGGGCCAGCGCTTCGAGCATTTCCAGAGTACCGCCTACAGCGATTCCATCAACGATTTGCCGTTGCTCGAAGCAGTGCAGCGACCGGTGGCGGTGAACGCCGATACGCGTCTGACGGCGTTGGCCGAGCAGCGCGGTTGGCCCAGCATCAGTTTGCGCGCCGCGTCGTTCGTTTGATTCCACCATAATCTCAGGCCAACGAACAGCCAGCGCCACTGATGCCTAAAACCCTGAATACTGCCGGCCGTCCTGCAGAAGGCCAACTGCAGAAGTGGATCTACGGGTTCGTGGCTTTGGTTTTGATCGGCGTGATTGGCGTCTGGTTGATGGGCTGGCTGGGTTGGCTGCCTCAAATGCGCGATGTGCAGATTGGCTTGATCGCAAACCTTGCGGTCGTGCTGCTGTTGGTCGGCGTGTTGTTGCTGGGAGTGCACCAACGCCAGACCGGTCGGAAGTTTGAAGATCAAAGCGTCCTGCTCAACGGCATCACCGACCATCTGGGTGCGGGCGTGATGGCCGTGGATGCCAGCGGTGTGATTGCCTTCGCCAACCCGGAGGCGCAGCGCCTTCTGGGTTACACCGCCCTGCAGCTGGACGGACTGAGGTTTCAGGACCTGTTGCTGGTCACGCCCTCCGACGAGGGGCTGCTTCACGTCGCAGCGGCGGAAAGCGCTGCGCAATGGCAGAACTACAGCGGCGAAGCCTGGCTCAAGACAAGCGAGGGCAAATCCCTGCCGGTCGAATTGACCGTGACACCTTTGCATCTGGTGCGCAGCGGCACCCTGTCGGTGGCCGTATTCATTGACATTCGCGACCGGATCGACGCCAAGCAACAACTCCGTGCACTGGCCTATTACGACACCCTGACCGGGCTGGCCAATCGAGCGCTGTTTTTTGATCGCGTCAAGGTGGCAATTCGGCGTGCGCGACGCGGCGACCGGGGTTTGGTGGTGCTGGTGGCCGACCTGGACAACTTCAAGCAGATCAATGACAGTTACGGTCATGCCAGCGGGGACGAGTTGCTGGGCAAAGTGGCGCAGGTGTTGCAGGGCTGCATTCGCGAGTCCGACACGGTGAGCCGTCTGGGTGGTGACGAGTTCGCCATCCTGCTGGAAAGCGTCGAAGGGGCGCACGACGTGGCGCATCTCGCCAAGACCATCGCCAGCGCACTCAGTCAGGTCTTCACCGTGGCTGAAGGTGAGGTGCATACCAGCGCCAGCTTGGGCATTGCGTTCTTTCCGCAGGACGGAGAAAGCGGCGAGGAACTGCTGAAGAACGCCGACGTGGCGCTGTACCGTGCCAAGGAAGCCGGGCGCGGTTCGTACCAGTTTTTCACCCCCGACATGGCGCGCGCGGTGGTGGAGAAACTCAATATTGAACAACGTTTGCGCGCGGGCATGGAAAGCAATCAGGGTTTGTCCGTCAGTTTCCAGCCCAAGGTCGATCTGATGGACGGACGGATCCGCGGCTTTGAGGCACTGGCACGCTGGAGTGACAACGGACGCGCTTTGTCGCCGGCGCAGTTCATTCCGATCGCCGAGAAGGCTGGTTTGATCGGTGAAATCGGTTTGCGCGTGCTGAGCGAAGCCTGCAACGCCTGCGTCGCATGGCAGGCACGCTACCCGCAGGCCAGTGTGGCCGTCAACCTTTCGGCGACGCAGTTTCGCGACGTCCGGTTGCCGCAGACCATCGCGAATGTTCTCGCACAATCGGGTCTTCCCGCGCATTTGCTGGAACTGGAACTGACCGAGAGCATCCTGCTGGGCCATTTTGATCTGGTGAACGAGACGCTGAACAATCTGCGGCAGTTGGGCTGCGCGCTGGCGATCGATGACTTTGGCACCGGCTATTCCAGCCTGGCGTACCTGCAGCGCTTTTCGGTCAATGTGCTGAAGATCGACAAGTCGTTCATCGACGGCCTGGACAACGCGGTCAGTCAGATGACGGGCAACACCCTGGTGGCCGCGATACTGGCGATGGCCCATGCGCTCAAATTGGGCGTGGTGGCCGAAGGGGTGGAGCACGCCGGTCAACTCGACGTGTTGAGACGGCTGTCACAGGGCGTGCCTATCACTGTGCAGGGCTATGTCTTTTCGCGTGCCGTTCCGCTGGACGAAGTGCTGCACAGCCTGGCGCAGCAGTTTGAACCGCTGACCAATCACATTGAGTTGTGAGGTTTGGCGTTGCGGCAGATTGCGGGGCGGCCATGGCGGGTCAGGGAGGCGGTAAAATTCGCCCTTTGCCACCCGCCTTGCCTTTTCAGTTCTTTACAAAGAGTTCATCCGGGCCCCGGGTTGGCAGATTCAAAATGTCAGGTGCTCTGGCTGCTTTTTTTCGTCTATCCTTGAGACCCGGCAATCGCACCCATAACCCATGCAACCTTACGAGATGAAAGCACCATGAACCTATCCAAAGTCAAATCCTTTCTCATTCGAGACAACTTCAAGCGGTGTTCGGTCATAGGCATGGTTGCGATCGGTATGGCGCTGTCGGGCTGCGGCGGGAGCAAGAGCAATTCCAGTGCTTCGATCCGCGTTGCCAATTCCACCTTGACACATCCGTCCATCGACCTCTGGGTCAGCGGCGCCGTGACGACCGCTACCGGAACGGCTCTCAACAGCGTCAGTTCCTATGTGTCGGCACCGGCGGGCGCGGCCGCGCTGCAGCTCAACGACCATGGCTCAAGCACCGGGGTGGCAAATGTGACGCCGACGCTGGCCGGCGGCGCCCATTACACCTTGCTCGCCTACGAATCGGGCGCGACCGGCGGCTCCGTCGTGAGGATGGCGGCACTGCCAGAAGATTGGACGATTCCAACCCAGGCCGGAACCACCCAGATACGCATTCTGGACTTTGCAACCGAAGCCGGAAATCTTGATGTCTATGTGTCACCGACTCCTGTGGCGCCTGGCGGTATCCCCGCCGGTTACGTCGGATCCATCAATGGTGCGGTGGCCCAGGCCATTGTGCAGAGCTACGGTGTGGGAACCCAATATGTCACCGTCACGGCTTTGGCCAACCCGGCCGATGTGCGCATGCTGAACATGCCTGTGGCCGTCACCAGCCAGCAAGTCGCCACCGTCGCGCTCACACCCGCTGCGGGCGGTTCGCTGCTCGACGGCAACTTGCTGATTCAATTGGGCGCGTTCTCGAACTTCCGCAACACCGGAACAAGGGTGCGCCTGGCTTCGGCGGTATCGGGTGGCACTACCGTTGCGGCCACCATGACCAACGCTGGCGTCACCAGCCCGCTCGACGGAGGCGTTGCGCCTCAGTTTGGCAGTTACGCCGTGGTTCCGAACGGCAGCACATTGGCTGTCACCGTCGGCGGCGTTTCAGTGGCCGCGCCTGCGGGCCTGGTCCCGGGGGGTGACATGACGTTGCTGGTCTTTGGTGCGCCAGACAGTGCCACGGCGACATTGATCACCGATGACAACCGTCCGCCAACCAACAGCGGCCTGGTCAAATTGCGCCTGATCAACGGCATCACCGGCAATTCCAGCAACGTGCTCAAGCTCATCGCCAACGGCGTGGCATTGGCCACTGGTGTGGCTCCGGGCACGGCCTCTGCGTACGGATCGGCCGGCATTAACAGCTATGGCAACGTCAACCTTTCGCTGTCGTCGTCGCTGAACTCGAATCTGATCCCGCCCACGGCGGCCACCGCATTCACCTTGAACCCCAACACGACCTATACCGTATTTGCCGTCGGCGACTACTCGACAGGTTCCACGGCCGGTTTGAGTTTGATGGTGCAATAAGCCTGCAAAAACTCTCATAGGCCCTGGCATCAGGTTTTCGGACCCTGGTGCCAGGGCCTTTTCGTTTGTGGCGGCGGCAGACCGTGGCCACTGCAACAAATCAGCGGGCACGCAACGCGGCCACAAGGATCAACGCGGCTTCGGTCGTGAATTCATTCCGGTGCAGTTTGGTCAGCAACTCCGCGTCGTCGAGTAGCTGGAACTGCGCCACTTCTCCGTCCCGGTTGTCGGGTTGGACGCCGTCGGGCAGGGTTGCTGAAAACCAGTCAATCAGTTCTTCGACATAGCCCTCATGGCTGTTGGCGCTGGGCTTGCGCATGGCGAGTCGCCCGCCTTGCATCAGGCCCTGCAGGGACTCCAGGCGCAAGCCTGCTTCTTCCCAGGTTTCACGCGCCAGTGCGGTGGATACCGTATCGGCGGCCGACACCATGCCACCCATCAAGGTGTCCCATAGGCCGGGGTCGTTGGGCTTGTCCAGCGCACGCTGCTGCACCCAATAGCGACCATCGCATGCGCGGCCAACCAGGTGCACCGCGCGGGTGGCGATGCCCAGCGGGCGTGCCACGCCGCGCTCGACGGTGGCCAGTTGCTCGCCCTGCGGACTCCATACGGCAAGTTGTTCGTCGCGCCACTGCCCGGGTACGCTGGCAAGCTGCGCTTCTCGCAGGGCCAACGCAATCTGCTGGAGTGACTGGGTGCCATCCCCGAGAACCCGCCACGCCAGTCCGGTCGTGGACTCTTCCCGTTGCAACACTTTCGGCAACCGGGGCGAAGCAAGGTGTGCAATCGGCTCCAGCAGATCCGGCTCCACCGTGCCGATCAGATGCGCGCCCAGCAGCAATGGGACGCGCGCGCGTCGTGGGGGTTGATTGGCGGCGGCTTGCAAGGCGGCCAACCACTGGGGATCGGGTACAGGAGCAGGCATGGATTCGATATTGTGCATCGGTCGCAGGCCGGGACCGCCGACACTTCAAATCAATTGAATGAAATCGACAAAGCCAGTCAATTTGCCCATCAGGTTTCAACCTAGACTCGGCTCCATGGCAACGAATCAAACTTCATTTCCAACCGAAACTTCGCGCTACAGCCTGCTGGCGATCGTCCTCCACTGGCTGTTGGCGCTGGCGCTGGTGGCCATGTTCATCATGGGTCTGTACATGGCCGACTTGCCGTTCTCGCCCCAGCGCGTGAAACTTCTCAATTGGCACAAATGGGGCGGCGTCAGTGTACTGGCCATGTCGCTGTTGCGCCTGCTATGGCGCGTGTCCCATCGACCACCTGAATTGCCAGTAGCGGTGGCGCGCTCCATGCCGCGCTGGCAGCACCTGGCCCATCATGGGACCCACCTTGCGCTCTACGCCCTGTTTTTTTCGGTGCCGCTGATTGGCTGGGCCTACAGTTCGGCAGCAGGCTTCCCGATTGTGCTGTTTGGCGTGTTGCCGCTGCCCGATTTTGTGGGTGCCGACAAGGCGCTGTCGCTGTTGATCAAGCCCTGGCACGAAATCAGCGCCTTTGCCCTGGCTGCGCTGGTGCTGCTGCACGTGGCCGCGGCCCTTAAACACCAGTGGATCGATCGGGACGGGCTGATGGCCCGCATGCTTCCCGGGCGAGCCTGATTCAACCGTAAAGGACACATCGTGATGACATGCAAATTCGTTCGAACAGCCGCCTGGACCGTGCTCGCGCTCACTGGCAGCGTCAATGCCATGGCACAACAAAAACTGCTCCCTGTGCAGAGCGAAATCGCGTTCGTGAGCAAGCAGATGGGCGTGCCGGTGGAAGGACACTTCAAGAAGTTTGACGCGCAGATCAGCTTCGATCCCGCCAAGCCGGCCAACAGTAAGATCGCCTTCACGATCGACGTGGCCAGCGCCACACTGGGCGCACCCGAGAGCGACTCCGAGTTGCCCAAGGCCGCATGGTTCAACACGGCGAAATTTCCCCAGGCCACGTTCCAGTCGACTGGCGTCAAGGCGCTCGGCGCAGGCAAATTCGAGGTCTCGGGGCAGCTCGGCATCAAGGGCTCGGTGCAGAATTTGGTGGTGCCCGTGGCATTGACACAGAGCGGCGCCATGACGACGGCCAGCGGCAGTTTCGCGATCAAGCGACTGGCCTTCAGGATCGGCGAAAACGAGTGGGCTGATACCGCCGTGGTGGCCGACGACGTGCAAGTCAGATTCAAGCTCAGCCTGTCGGGCGTGGGCAAGTTCTAAGTTTCCTCAACCCTTTCCTTCATCCATTTTTCAGGAGTGTCTTTCATGCGCAAATCCCTTTTTACCCTTGCTGCTCTCGGCGCAATTGCCAGTCTGGCCGCCGGTGCGGCCCAGGCCCAATCGGCCGCTTACGCAATGGATCCCGCCCACACTTATGTGACCTTCGAGATCGGTCACTTTGGCACCAGCACCAACCGTGGCCGCTTTGACCGCAAGGACGGAACGATCCAGTTGGACCGTGTCGCCAAGACCGGAAAGGTGGACGTGAGCATCGACGCCACGTCCATCAATTCGGGCTTTGAGGCCTTCAACAAACATCTGCAAAGTCCGGACCTGTTCGACGCCGCCAAGTACCCCGCCATCAAATTTTCGTCTGACACCTTCAGCTTCAACGGTGACAAGGTGAGCGAAATCACGGGCACGCTGACGCTGCTGGGCAAGACCCTGCCAGTGACACTGAAGGCGAACCAGTTCAACTGCTACCAAAACCCTGTGGTCAAGCGCGAGGTATGCGGTGGCGATTTTGAAACCACCATCGACCGCACCCAATGGGGCATGAACTACGGCATCGACTGGGGCTTCCCGAAGAACGTGCGCTTGGTGGTGCAGGTTGAAGCGACCAGGCTGTAGGTCAGCGCGCGCGCTTCAATGCCTCAGGAAGAACGCCTCGAATTCTTCCACGGGCAAGGGGCGGCTGAAGAGATAGCCCTGATAGGCGTGACAGCCCTGCACCGCAAGGAAGTCACGCTGCGCCAGCGTCTCAACGCCCTCGGCGATCACCGACAAGCCCAGACTCTCGGCCAGGACGATCACCATCTTGGCGATCGCGGCGTCGTTGCTGTCGATCAGGATATCTTTGACGAAACCCTGGTCGATCTTGAGCTGATCCAGTGGCAATCTCTTGAGATAGGCGAGTGACGAATAGCCGGTGCCAAAATCGTCGAGCGAGAAGCCTACGCCGGCGTCCTTGAGTGCCCTCATCTTGGCGATGGTTTGTTCCATGTTGGACAGCAGCATGCTTTCTGTGAGTTCCAGCTTGAGACGTCCGGGCTGGGCGCCGGATTGCGCCAGCGCGGTCAGCACCTCATCGACAAAGCCGCGCTGGTGAAACTGGCGGGCACTGACGTTGACTGCGATCGTGAGCTCGCGCATCTCGGGGCGGCTGGCCCAGTGGGCCAACTGTGCGCATGCGGTCTTCAGCACCCACTGCCCCAGGGGAACGATCAATCCGGTCTCTTCGGCCAACGGGATGAACTCTGCTGGCGACACCAGGCCGCGCTCGGGATGCTGCCATCGCACCAACGCCTCCACCCCTGTGACCTGCTGCTCGCCCGCGATCTGGGGTTGGTAATGGAGCAGCAACTGATGGTATTCCAGCGCATCACGCAAACCCACTTCGAGCGCAGCCCTGGCCATCACCACGGCCTGCATCTGCGGGTCAAAGAAGCGCAGCGTGTTGCGACCTGCGGCCTTGGCCTGGTACATGGCCAAGTCCGCCCGCCGCAACGGCTCGTCGATGCTCTCCTGCAGGTCACCGCCGAACAAGGTCACGCCGACGCTTGGCGTGTTGTGACAGCGATGACCTCCGAGCGGATAGCTCTCATTGAGCGCGGCCAGAATCTTCTCGCCCACCGCTTCGGCCTGGGTGGCAGCCTCCATTTCGTCCTCGCTCAGGTCCTCCAGCATCACCACGAATTCATCGCCCCCCAAGCGCGCTACCGTGTCGCCTTCCCGCACGCAGGAAGTCAGACGCTGGGCCACTTGTTCCAGCAGCATGTCGCCCTGGTAATGACCCAGGGTGTCGTTGATGGTCTTGAAGTTATCCAGGTCGACAAACAACAACGCCGCCTTGCGTCGATGCCGGTTACCGGCGGCCATCAACTGCTCGAGTCTGTCCATCAGGAGCCTGCGGTTGGGCAGGCGCGTCAGCGGATCATAGAAGGCCAGCGCCATGATCTGCTCTTGAGCGCTCTTGAGCGACGAGATGTCGGTGAAGGTTGAAACGTAGTGGCTGTTGGCGCCTTCGTCGTCTTTCACGGCGGTGATGGTGAGCCATTCGGGAAACACTTCGCCGTTTTTGCGCCTGTTCCAGATCTCGCCCTCCCACGACCCCGTGCGCTCGATACACTCCCACATCAGGGTGTAAAAGGCTGGATCATGGTGCCCCGACCTGAGCAGGCGCGGATTTTGGCCAATGGCTTCCTCCGCGCTATAGCCGGTGATCCGGGTGAAGGCTTGATTGACTCGCAGGATGACCCGTTTCGCATCGGTCACCGTCATGCCGATCTGTGACTCGAAGGAAATGGCAGCGATGCGCAGTTCGGTCTCTGCGTGCTTGCGTTCGGTGATGTCCTGTACGGCGGATATGAAGAACAGTGGCTCGCCCGCATCGTTGCGCAGCAGGATCACCGACAGGCTCACCCATACCAGTTCGCCGCTCTTGCGAACATAGCGCTTCTCCATGTCATAGCGGGAAAGTTCGTTGCGCAGCAATTTGTTGACGTTCTCGAGATCGCGTGCGAGATCCTCCGGGAATGTGATCTGCTGGAATGTCAAACTTCCCGCCAGCACTTCCTCACGTCCATAGCCGATGATTTCGCAAAGCGCCTGGTTGATTTGCAGAAACCGCCCGTCCACCGACAGCTGGGAGATTCCGACCGCCGCATTGTCAAACACGGCGCGAAACAGCGCTTCGCTTTGCTTTTGTGCTTCTTCCCTTTGCGCCAGACTGTCCAGCATGCGATTGAATTGCTGTGCCAACTGCGCGGCCTCATCCTCACCCGAAACACTGGCGCGCAATCCGGATGCGCCCGCCTGTACCGCATCCGCCACCTTTTGAATGGCATGCAGACGCCGCGTCATGTGGCGCGCTGCCAGCGTGCTGAAGACCACGCTGAGCAGCACTGCCATCAGCGCATAGAGTATGCCGTCACGGTTTATCGAAGACAGTTTGGCGTCGAGCGAATGGCGTCCCAATCCGATACGCACCCAGCCGATATGCCGCCCCGCAATCACCACCGGGCTGGCGACATCCACCATACCGGCTCCGCGCTGCATGAGCGTGACTTCTGGCTGCTCCGGCAAGTCGCTCAGATACTGACCCGCACGCCCATCGTCACTGTGTGCCAGTATCAAGCCGCGGGTATCCAGAATGATCGCGTGCTGCAGGTCAGGGTAGGAAGCCAGACCCTGCACAATCTCCTGCAGGCCGCTGTAGTCGCGGGCGGCCAGCCAAATCGCGGCCGAAGTGCTCACACTGCGTGACAGTGCCACGGCCTGGTCGGACTGCTGCTCCAGCAGCACGGCCTTCTGCCGCTGCGTCAGGTTCCAGATGAACAGCGACAGTGTGGCGGACACCAACAGCACCATGCCGACCACGAGCTGTCGGCGCAAGGTCTTGGCCAGCACGCGCGTGAGTGCTTTGAGCATCACTTTTCCTGCACCGGACGGACGTCTCTTTCGAACCGAGCCACGTAGTCCCGAACGCGGTCGTAGCTGGCGTCATCCGACTCATAAAACCCGGACGTCTGCATGCTGGCGAGAACCAGGCTTCCCTCCCGCGAACTCGCCAGATCCAGCAACTTCCTCTTGAACAATCCAGCAATGTCCGCAGGCACGTCGTTGCGCACCATGACCGAGTTGTTGACCAGCGGCGGGGTTTGCCACAGCACCTGCAACTGGGCAGCTTCGCGTGGATGGTCCTTCTGGAAAAGGCGCCAGGGCGGCGGCCAGGTCGCGCCGGCGGCAGACTGCCCCAGGTAAACGTTCATGATGGACGACTCCTGCGAACCGACATAGTTGTTTTGAATGTCCTTGCGCACGTCGATGCCCTGGCTGTAAAGGTAGTACTGGGGCATGACAGCGGCCGCCAGCGCTGTCGGAGACGGGTAGCTCACCACCTTGCCCTTGAGGTCAGCGGGCCGCCGGATGGTGCTGTCGCGCCTTACGATGAAAAGCCCCCTGAAATCGTCGGCGTCGCCTGCCATCGCGACCACGTGATAGCCGAGCCTGATCGCCTGCAGTGTTTGCCAGGGATTGGGCAGCAGGAAATCGGGTTCGCGCCGCTCGATCTTCTGCTCGTAGGCCTGGTAGTCGCGTGACGCCTCCAACTCGATGCGCACGCCGGGCAACCCACGGTTGAGCCAGTCCACAAGGGGCTGATAGGCCTGGAACAGCTTCTCTGGGTTGTGCAGCGGGTGGATGGCGAAGCGATAGACCACCACGCCCGCTGACGTCGGCGCCGGGCGGTACTGCAGGGGTTGCTCCCGGGGTTGCTGCTCGCAGCCCAGCAGGCTGCTCAGAGCGATAGCCAGCGCCAGCCGCAAACCCCAACGGAAATATTCCGGACGCACAGGAGGACCTCGCTATCAACGAATGCCCACGTCTGCCCACTTTTGCGAGACGCGGAACTCGCGTTACGGGAATGAAAACAAATTTTCCGCCATGACCGTGAAGGAGGGACAACGGGGACAAGGTTGTTACCGACTTCGCGCCGCCAATTCTATGCAGTTCCCGATGTGCCAGTAAATGTTCCAAGTCGCCAAGATGCCATGCTGCCCTGCTGCTGTGGCATCGTTGCCATATCAGGCCTTAACAAACAGCGTGGCCGGCACTTCGAGGTAGGCGCGCAGCGCCTGCACAAATCTCGCCGCGTCCAGGCCATCGACCACACGGTGGTCGAACGACGACGACAGGTTCATCATCTGGCGCACCACGACCGCTCCGCGCAGCACCACGGGGCGCGCGATCATGCGGTTCACACCGACGATCGCCACTTCGGGGTGGTTGATGACCGGCGTGGAGACGATCCCGCCCAGCGCTCCCAGGCTGGTCAGCGTGATGGTGGAGCCGCTGAGTTCTTCGCGCGTGGCCTTGCCCGATCTTGCAACCTCGGCCAACCGCGAGATCTCGCTCGCGCAGGACCACAGATCATGCGTCTCGGCGTGCCTTAGCACCGGCACCATGAGGCCGTTGTCGGTCTGCGTGGCCACGCCCAGATGCACCGCACCAAAGCGCGTGACCACGCCCACGTCGTCGTCAAAGCGTGCGTTGATCTGCGGGAATTCGCGCACCGCCAGCACCATGGCGCGTGCCAGGAAAGGCAGGACCGTGAGCCGGCCGCGTTCCTTTCCATGTTGCGCGTTGAGACGCTCGCGCAGGGTTTCGAGTTCGGTCACGTCCACTTCTTCGACGTAGGTAAAGTGCGGTATGCGGCGCTTGGCGTCCTGCATCTTGAGCGCGATGCGCCGGCGCAGACCGATGACCGGAATGGCTTGCTGCGTGTTCACTTTGACGCCCATGGGTGCGCGGGCAGCAGTGGCCGGTGCAGGCGCTGCCTGGGCAGACCTCGGCGGCGCACTCGGATGCAGCTTTGCATAGGCTTCGAGATCGGCGTGCATGACACGGTCGCCGCTGCCCGTGCCTGTGATCTGCTCCAACTCGACACCCAGTTCCCAGGCACGCCGCCGCACGGCGGGAGAGGCGATGGCGCGTTCAGCACTCAGGCGCGGCGTGCTCGTAGTTGACGCGGTGGCGGAAGGCTTGGGCCGCTCCGCCGGTGCGGATGCCGCAGGTGTTGGAGGCAGCACCGCAGTGCGCGCGGCTACGGGGGCCAGTGCTGCGCCTTCCTTCACGTTGCCCGCGCCCGCCACTTCCAGCCGAATCAATTCTCCGCCCACGGCCACGGTCTGGCCGATGGCACCGCTCAGGGAAACGATCTTTCCCGACACCGGTGAGGGAATCTCCACGGTCGCCTTGTCCGTCATGACATCGGCCAGCACCTGGTCCATGGTCACGTTGTCGCCCGGTTGCACGTGCCAGGCCACCAGTTCCACCTCGGCTATGCCTTCGCCGATGTCCGGCGTCTTGATGATGTAAATGCCCATGGTGATCAAGCCTCCATCGCTTTGAGCAAGGCCGCTCCCACGCGCGCCGGTCCGGGGAAATAGGTCCACTCCTGGGCGTGCGGATAAGGCGTGTCCCAACCCGTGACGCGCTCGATCGGTGACTCAAGGTGGTAGAAGCAATGCTCTTGCACCAGCGACACGAGTTCGGCGCCAAAGCCGCAAGTGCGCGTGGCCTCATGCACCACCACGCAGCGCCGCGTCTTCTTCACGGACGCGACGATGCTGTCCAGGTCCAGCGGCCACAGGCTGCGCAGGTCGATGATCTCGGCGTCGACGCCACTCTCGCGTGCGGCCGCCTCGGCCACGAATACCATCGTGCCGTAGGCCAGCACCGTCACCTGGTTACCTGCGCGAAACACAGACGCTTTCTCCAGCGGCACCGTGTAATAGCCCTCGGGCACTTCGCCCAGCGCGTGTTTGGACCAGGGCACAACCGGATTCTCGTGGTGTCCGTCGAAGGGACCGTTGTACAGGCGCTTGGGTTCCAGGAAGATCACCGGGTCGTCGTTCTCGATGGACGAGATCAACAGTCCTTTTGCATCGTAGGGATTGGACGGCATCACGGTGCGCAGGCCGCAAACCTGCGTGAACAGTGCCTCGGGGCTCTGGCTGTGCGTCTGCCCGCCGTAGATGCCGCCGCCGCAGGGCATGCGGATCGTGAGCGGCGCGATGAACTCGCCGGCTGAGCGATAGCGCAGCCGCGCTGCCTCCGACACGATCTGGTCCGATGCCGGATAAAAGTAGTCGGCGAACTGGATTTCCGGCACCGGACGCAATCCATAGGCGCCCATGCCCACCGCAGCGCCGACGATGCCGCCTTCGGAAATCGGCGCGTCGAAAACGCGCGACTTGCCGTACTTCTTTTGCAGTCCTTCCGTGCAGCGGAACACGCCGCCGAAGTAGCCCACGTCCTGGCCGAAGATCACGACGTTGGGGTCGCGTTCCAGCATCACGTCCATGGCCGATCTCAATGCCTGGATCATGCTCATGGGCGTAGTCTTCAGTTGGTTGTTCGCGTCCATGCTCATGCCCCCACTTTCTGCAGTTGCGCCAATTGCGTGCGCAGGTGTGGCGGCATGTCCTTGTATACGTCCTCGAACATCGAAGCCGCGCCCGGGATGTGGCCGTCCAGCAGCGTGCCGAAACTTTCCGCCTCCTTCTGCGCAGCGGCGATCTCGGTTTCAAGATCGGTCTGCAGTTGCTCGTGTTCCCGCTCCGACCAGATGCCTTTGACGATCAGGTGTTTCTTCAGCCGCGCGATCGGGTCCCCCAGAGGAAAATGCGCCCAGTCGTCCGCGGGGCGGTACTTGCTCGGGTCGTCCGAGGTCGAATGCGGACCGGCGCGGTAGGTAACCCATTCGATCAGTGTCGGACCGCGATTGCTGCGTGCCCGTTCCGCCGCCCATTTCGACGCCGCATACACCGCCAGAAAGTCGTTTCCGTCGACCCGCAGCGAGGCGATGCCGCATCCCACGCCGCGCGCCGCAAAGGTTGTGCCTTCACCGCCGGCGATGGCCTGAAAGGTCGAGATCGCCCACTGGTTGTTCACCACGTTCAGGATCACCGGCGCACGGTACACATGGGCAAAGGTGAGGCCGGTGTCGAAGTCGGCTTCGGCCGTGGCGCCGTCGCCGATCCAGGCCGAGGAGATCCGCGTGTCGCCTTTGATGGCCGAGGCCATGGCCCAGCCCACGGCCTGGATGAACTGCGTCGCCAGATTGCCCGAGATCGAGAAGAAGCCGGCTCGGCGCACCGAGTACATCACCGGCAACTGTCGCCCTTTGAGCGGGTCGCGCGAGTTCGACATGAGCTGACAGATCAGTTCCACCAGCGGCACCTCGCGCGCCATTAAAAGGCTTTGCTGGCGGTAGGTCGGGAAGCACATGTCACCTTCGCTCAGCGCCAGGGCGTGCGCCGTACCGATGGCTTCTTCACCCAGGCTTTGCATGTAGAAGGAGAGCTTTTTCTGGCGCTGCGCAATCAGCATACGCGCGTCGAAGATGCGCGTCTTGAGCATGGCGCGCAGACCCTTGCGCAAGACTTCGGGTTCGAGCTTGGGATCCCACGACCCGACCGCCTTGCCGTCGTCATCGAGCACGCGTATCAGGCTGAAGGCGAGCTCGCTGGTTTGCCGGGGCTGCACGTCGATGGCAGGCCGAAGGGCCGCGCCGGCGGGGGCCAGATGCAGATAGGAAAAATTGGTTTCGTGTCCGGGGCGAGCCGAGGGCTCGGGGACGTGCAGGCGTAGCGCTTGCTGCTGTTTCATGGTCGCTCCTGGCGGAATTGTGTTCCGTGTCATGTCGCTGATCGATGGCCAATTTGCAGCGGGTAGCTGCGCATCGGCCAGTGCTTGTCCGGCTTGTGTGCGGGGTTGCCGCGGACTTGGCCGGGTGGGGAATCGTAAACCATTTCTTTACCTGGTCCAAGCGACCGGGCGACGGCACCTGGTGCACCGATAAGCTACGGAAATTTGGTCGCATTCCATGGGGCACACGGCCGTCACGATGAGCAATTTCGCTCAAATCAGTTATGCCGAAAGCAGGGCCACCAACACGTCGGCAGCGCTCGCGCACTGCATTTGGGTGACGTCCAGGTGCGTCACAGCGCGGATGGTGCGCGGTCCGAAAGCGTTGACGAGCACGCCGCGCTCGCGAGCCAGGGTGCACACCCTCGGGGCGTCCAACGGCATCGACACTGGCAGGTGAAACACGACGATGTTGGTCTGCACGGTACGCAGATCAAGTTGCACAGGCGCACCGGCAAGCAGGCGCTCCGCCAGCAAGCGTGCGTTGGCGTGGTCCTCGGGAAGCCGGCCCAGGTGGTGGTCGATGGCGTGGAGTGCAGCCGCGCTGAAGATGCCGTTTTGGCGCATCGCCCCACCCATGCGGCGGCGATGGCGATCGGCGTCGGCAATCAGCGCCTTCGACCCCGCCAGCAATGAACCACCGGGCGCGCCCAATCCCTTGCTAAAGGCCACGGCGACCAGGTCAAACGGTGCCGCCAGCCTGTCCAGAGCGACGCCACTGGCGGCGCTGGCGTTCCACAGCCGTGCACCGTCAAGAAATGTCGCCAGGCGCAGTTCGCGCGCCACGCCACAGATGCTCAGTACAAGGTCCTGAGGCACCACCACGCCACCGGCGCGGTTATGGGTGTTCTCGATCTCCACCAGCGTGGTGGTCGGAAAGATCGCAAAGTTTCGAGGCTTGGTGGCCGCCCGAAGCTCGTCGACGCTGAACAGACCACCCTGCCCGATCTCGTGAATCTGCACGCCTGCATTGGCCGCTGCACCACCCAGTTCGTGCCAGGCGGCATGCGACTCTCGGGACGCCACCACCTCATCACCGGGGCGCGTCAGCGTGCGCAAGGCCACTTGGTTGGCCATGGTGCCGGTGGGCAGCCACAGCGCGCCCTCCTTGCCCAGCATCTCCGCCATTCGTGCCTGAAGTCGATTGGTGCTCGGGTCTTCCCCGTATTGATCGTCACCCACCGGCGCGGCCGCCATGACTGCGCGCATGGCGTCGGTAGGGCGTGTGACGGTGTCGGAGCGAAGGTCTATCGGTGCGGTCATGGTCGTGAAGGTTGTTTTGGGGCTATGGACGTCAGTATGCCCCGACCGGTGCGTGTGCATCCATGTGCGCGACCGACATAGGATGCCGGCAGTTCGTTACAGTGCGAGGAATGACCCCAGCACACTTCACGCCCGTCCCCCTGAACCGTTCCTACCGTCTTCTGAATCACGGTCCCGTAGTACTAGTCTCGGCTGCACATGGCGGCGTCACCAACGTCATGGCGGCCGCATGGTCGACGGCGCTTGACTTTGACCCACCCAAAGTCACCGTGGTCATCGACAAGACCACATTGACCCGCTCACTGGTCGAGGCTAGCGGGGCATTCGCACTGAACATACCGTGCCGAGCCATGGCGGCGCAGATACTGGGCGTCGGTACTGACAGCGCCAAGATGGTTCCCGACAAACTTGCGCGCCATGGGGTCAGCACGTTTCAAGTCGAGCACCGTGGTGTGCCGCTTGCGCGGGGTTGTGTCGGGTGGCTGCAGTGCCGCGTGATATCGGAGCCGCGCAACCAGCAGACCTACGACCTGTTCATTGGCGAGGTGGTCGCAGCCTGGGCTGACTCGAGGGTTTTCAGCGACGGCCGCTGGCACTTTGAAAACGCGCCTGACGATCTGCGCACGCTGCACTATGTGGCAGGCGGGCAGTTCTACGTCACTGGGGAGTCGTTGCAGGTTGGCGAGTGAGGCGGTCGCGGGGTCGGACGTGCCTTTGATGCGGCATGCCCGGTTCCATAGGCACGAAGACCACCGATTGAAAAATTGAACAACCCCTGGCAAGCCACCGGGTGATTTCAACGCCCTTTAAGCGGTCGGCTTACGCAGGTCTTCGCCCCAAGGGGCCCAGAATTCACGCCAAGAAATTCAAGCGCAACGGTTGTCAGACCAGCGCGAAAATCCAATTTAAGGGTGCGCCCTGCAAAATGGCAAACTGGGATTTACAGCGCATATATACACGACATACCAGGAAATGTAGGCGACCGGCTGGTTCAATGAGGTAGTTGCGAAATCGTCGAGCGCCGATGAATCGTGCGCCGAAACCGGCAACGTCACTGAGGCCGAAATGAACGCAATGGCAAGTAAAGCAAGGAACTTTTTCATGAAAAATCTCCGGATAAGGTAAGTTGAACAGTCGAGTCGAACGCTGACCCGGATTGACCCGGTCAATGCTCGCACTAACAACAGCATGGCGAACTGCAAATCAAACGAAAGTTTTGGTTATCGAGGTCAAGCACAAAAGCCAAGTTCGTCAACTTATCGACCTGCTGGGTCGGGTCTTCCAGCCCGATTTTGTGCCCCTCATCTAATAAAACGTAATCCGGACAAAAAGCGGCCATTCACACCGAAAATATTTCCTGGTGATTCGACCCGTGCGCAATGGCGTGTTAGCGCGTCTTGGCAAGCCTGGCTTGCAGTGCCGTGAGCGGTTCCCGGTATTGTTGTCCTAATTCCTTGTGCGTCGCTTGAATCAGATGGGCCTTGGCCGCCAGCGCCCGTGCCTCCAACGGACGCTTCAGATCCAGTAGTGCTTCAGCCAGCGCGATCTGGGTGTCCGCATAGTCGGGACTGCGCGCAGGGTCATAGACCTTTAGCCCCAATTCAAGAGCGTGGCGCAGCATTGGCTCGGCATTTCCCGCTTGCTTCATCGCCAGAAGTGCTTTGCCAGAGACCACACGAAACCGCTGTCCAGCAATGGTGAGAAAGGCCTTTGACTTGCTGGTCTCGATGATCGAAAGACTTTCATGCGCCAGTTCTAGGGCTCGCTTTGAATTGCCAAGCGCCAGCGCCAGTTGGGCTTGCAAATATCGGTCAGTCATTCCGTTGGAGATCTGCACGTCTAAGGCGACGTTTCCAATTGAAAAAATGTTAGCGAGCGTAGAAGCTTCAGCATATCGCTGCTCGGCCAATAGCTGGCTGAATCGAGTGATTTGAATGACCCGCTCGAACTTGGACCTGGCGACCCCTGCAGCGGGCAGCATTTTATGGGCGTCATTGAGTGTGCGATCGGCGTCGGCCGTGCGACCAAGTTTGACGAGTATTTCGGCCTCGTACACGAGTGTGGATCCAAGACGCCATGAGTCACCGCCATCCGCGAGAAGTCTGCTTAGACGTTGCAAGGCATCCAGACCAACCTCGAGTTGGCCGTAGTGGGCGATATCCGGACCATAACGAGTCAGCACGCTCCATTGATTGGCTGGCTCGTCACCGCCGTTGGCGCGCTTCAGCGCATCGACCGCATGTCCCAATTGCGCGACTCCCTCGCTGACGGAACGGCCGGTCGAGGTGAGCAGATGGGCGTACTCAGCAAGATTGGTGATCGTGTCGATATGGTCATCGCCGTTCAAGGTTGCTGAGCGCATCCATCCTTCGCGCAAGCCTGCGTCGGCACCTGGCAAGTCACCGAGTTCCCTCTTGACCTCACCCAAGTAGGTGTAAAGATTCGGCAGAAAGTCGGCACTGGTCTTGGCTACCGGCCCTTGCGCCGCGGTGATAGCCTCTTCGATCACGGCCAGCGACTGCGTGTAGTTTCCGACCACCATGTGCACGGTCGCCGCGGAAAACAATGCCGACACAAAATCACGGCTGGGTGGGAATTTGCGATAGATTGCGAGGGCACTTTCGGCATAGCCGGTTGCCTTGCTCATATCCTTTTCTTGATAGTAATCGGCCAGCCGGATCAACAGGCTCGCGCGCAGCAGCGAATCCGCTTCGCCGCGTCGATCGAGGATGCTTTCGGCTTCCGCCAGCGAGCGTTGCCATTCCGGGTCGTCTAGGCGGGTATTGACCGCAAACGCCAAATCCATTAACGCGGTCGCAACTTCAATGCTGTTGTTGCCGTAACGCTGCCTGGCGGCGTCGACCCGTTTGCGCTCCAGATCAGCGGCCTGGGCATTCAGCCCAAGCTCAATGTAGAGTTGCCCGAGGGCTGCCAGCAGCGTCAGCTTCGCTTCCGGCGCTTCATTCAGCGCTGTATCAATCTTCTTCGCACCAATATCGAGCAGTTCACGCGCCGTAGTATTGCGCGCCTTCTGCGGGTCAGACTGATTGCTCGAGTTGGCCTGGAAGATGTCGAGCAAAAACTCCTGCACCGCGCGGGCGGTCTGCGCCTCCTGACGCGCCACTTGCGCCTGCCACAAAGCCACTCCCAGCCCGGCAACCAGCGAGAGCACCACCGCCGCTGCAGCGCTGCTGGCCAGCCAATTGCGACGGATGAACTTGGAGCTTCGATACCAGCGCGAGTCTGCCTGGGCCAACACCGCCTCACCGGCGAGGAACCGCTCCAGATCTTCGGCAAAGGCCTGGGCACTGCCGTAGCGATCTCCCGGGTGCTTCTTCAATGCCATTTGCAGGATGGTCTCGATGTCGCCCTTGAGCGCCATGCGCAGGTGGTGTGGGTTGTCACCACGGGCCCGGGCGTGCTCGGCGCTGATCTCGGTGCGACCGGCGCGCGTGGGTTCGGTGTTGAGCACCGCGTTCTCCAGCGCCACATTCGAGCTGCGCTCCAGGCGGTAGGGCAAACTGCCCGTGAGCAACTCGTGCAACACCACGCCCAGCGAGTACACGTCACTGGTGGTGGCAATAGGCTGGCCCAGCACCTGCTCGGGCGAGGCGTACTGCAGACTCAGTGCGCGCCCGCCCAGCTGCGTCAGTTCGGTCTCAAGAGCCTGGCC
>CAILAY010000012.1 GCA_903832285.1 uncultured beta proteobacterium
AACGCTGGTGCAACTGTTGCAGCGAGTGGGTGGTCTCACGCCGCAGGCCTATGTGTTTGGCGCCGAGTTCACGCGCGAATCGGTGCGCGTGCGGCAGCAGGAGAACCTGGACAGCCTCGTGCGCCGGTTGGAGGCGCAATCGCAGTCGCAGTCCAGCACTGTGACGGCCAGTTTGAGCGGGGAACGGGCTGCACAGGCACCGGCCCTGTTGCAACAACAGCAGGCACAAATCAGAGCCCAGATCGACCGACTCAGAACGCTCAAGAGCACGGGCCGCGTGTCACTGGAACTCGATCCGCAGGCCACGGCGCTTGTGTCACTGCCGTCGCTGCCGCTGGAAGATGGCGACCGCATCATCGTGCCGTCGGTGCCGGGTTTTGTGGCGGCCTACGGCTCCGTCAACAACGAAAACGCCTTGATCTACAAACCCGGCAAAACCGTGGGTGACGTCATCAGGACCGCCGGCTTGACCGAAGACGCGGAACCTGATCAGGCGTTTGTGCTGCGGGCCGATGGCAGCATCATCGCGCGGCGCGATCGCAGCGGTTTGTTTGGTGGCGGCTTCGAGTCAATTGTTGTCATGCCTGGCGACACCCTGGTGGTACCGGCACAGATCGACCGCGAGAGCCGCTACAGCTTCGTCACCCGAGCCTTCAAGGACTGGACACAGGTGCTCTCCAACCTGGGCTTGGGCATTGCTGCCTTCAAATCGGTCGGGATACTATGAGCGAAGCAGCCCAGACAGGCATGTCAGACATCCAGCCTGAAGACGACGAAATCAGCCTGCTGGACCTGCTGCAGGTCGTGGCAACCCATCTGCGACTGCTGATCGTGGGTCCGCTCGCTGCCGGGCTGCTGGCGCTGGGAATCAGCTTCGCCGTCGCGCCCACGTTCACCGCCAGCACCAAGTTCATGCCGCCACAGCAGCAGCAAAGCGGGGCTGCCGCCATGCTCTCCAGCCTGGGTGCGCTGGGTGGCCTGGCGGGTGCGGCCACGGGCATCAAGAACCCGGCTGACCAATACGTGGCCTTCATGAAGAGCCGTAGCGTGCAGGACGCGATGGTGGATCGCTTCAAGTTGATTGATCGCTACGAATCCAAGTTTCGCGAAGACGCGCGCAAGACCCTGGAGACCAGCTCCGTCATCGCCAGCGGCAAGGACGGCCTCATCACCGTCGACGTGGACGACAAGGACCCGCTGATGGCCGCCCAACTGGCAAACGCCTACGTCGAAGAACTGGGCCATTTGCTGAACCGCCTAGCGGTGACCGACGCGCAGCAGCGCCGCCTGTTCTTCGAGAAGCAACTCGCTAACGCCAAGGACAATCTGGTCAAGTCCGAGCAGGCCTTGAAGGCCAGCGGCGTGAACAGCAGTGCGCTCAAAGCCAGCCCCGTTGCCGCAGTGGAAGGCCTGGCCAAGCTCAAGGCTGGCATCACGGCGCAGGAGGTCAAACTGGCGTCCATGCGCGGCTATCTGGCCGAGTCTGCGCCCGACTTCAAGCAGGCTCAAACCGAGCTTGCAGCCATGCGCACCCAGATGGCCCGTGCCGAGCGCGAAGAGCCCACCAGCGCAGGCGCCAAGGGGGCCGACAGCGACTACATCGCCAGGTACCGCGAATTCAAGTACCACGAAACGCTGTTCGAACTTTTCGCCAAGCAGTACGAGATGGCCCGGGTCGACGAAAGCCGCGAAGGTGCCGTGATCCAGGTGGTCGACACGGCCCAGCCGCCCGAGAAAAAGTCCAAGCCCAAGAAGGCCATGATCGCCATCATGACCACTCTGGCCACAGGCTTTGCGTTGCTGCTCTTCGTCTTTATCCGCCAGGCCTGGCGCAATGCGTCCGCCCATCCCGAGACTGCGGCCAAACTGGCTGCGCTTCGTGCATCTGTGAGGCGTCCCGGCTCTTGACATGGCGCAGCAAACGAATGCCGTTCCCGGCGGCAATGGTCCGCAGCTCCTACCGACTTTGGGGCACAAGGTAGTTCGGGCAATGGCCGACAGCTTGGTCTCGCCCTTGTTGGCGTTGCCGCGCGTAACCAAGCAGACATTGGTGATGTTTCTGGACGGCGTCCTGTGCGGCCTGACGGTCTGGCTGGCGTTGTGCCTGCAGCCCGAGCATTGGGTCTCTTTGGACCGATATGGATGGTTGGCAGTATGGCTGTCGCTCACTGTGGCCTTGCCGGTGTTCGCCCTCACGGGTCTGTACCGCGCCATCTTCCGTTTTGCAGGGTGGGACGCCTTGACGACGGTGATGAAGGCGGTGCTGATTTATGGTGTGCTTTACGCCGCGGTGCTGGGCGTGCTCGGGTTGCCGGGATTGCCGCACACCATGGTTCTCGTGCAACCGATGTTGTTGCTGTTCTTCGTTGGCACTTCGCGCACTCTGGCGCGCTACTGGTTCAGCGGTCTCTACCTGAGCCGGCTCAGACGCAGCGGGCTGCCCAAGGTGTTGATTTACGGCGCTGGTGCCGCCGGTCGCCAATTGGCAGCAGCCATTTCCAACGGCATGCAGTTGCGCGCGGTCGGGTATCTGGACGACGACCCGCGATTGCACGGTGAAGTGCTCAACGGTTTGAGCATTTACAACCCCGAACAGGTGGCCCATTGGGTGCGCAAACTGGAAGTGACTGACGTCTTGTTGGCCATTCCCTCGGTGAGCCGCCAACGGCGCAATGAGATTCTGGAATTGACCCGACGCGCGAATGTGGCGGTGCGCACGCTGCCGGGCCTGATGGATCTCGCCCAGGGGCACGTGCACGTGAGCGATCTGCGCGAACTCGAAATCGAGGACTTGCTGGGGCGCGACGCGGTGCCGCCCGATTCGCTGCTGTTGGAGAAGAACATTCGGGGCAAGGTGGTGTTGGTGACAGGCGCAGGCGGCTCCATCGGCAGCGAACTCTGCCGCCAGATCATCAAATCGGGGCCGGTCAAATTGCTGCTGGTGGAACTGAGCGAATTCGCACTCTACAACGTGCATCAGGAACTGCTGACCTTGCTCGCGGTCGAGGCGGCGCCAGAGGTGCCCCTGTTGCCGCTGCTGGCGTCAGTGCGTGACGAAGACCGGATGCGTGAAATCATGCGCACCTGGAAGCCGCAAACGGTCTACCACGCCGCCGCCTACAAGCACGTGCCGATGGTGGAGCACAACCCGGCAGAGGGTTTGAAGAACAATGTGATGGGCACCTTGATCACGGCCCGAATGGCGGCGGAGCACGGTGTGAGTGATTTTGTCCTGATCAGCACCGATAAGGCGGTGCGTCCGACCAACATCATGGGTGCCAGCAAGCGTGTGGCGGAGATGGTATTGCAGGCCATGGCCGACGCATCGCGTGCGCAGCACTGGACGACGCGCTTCACCATGGTGCGCTTTGGCAATGTGCTGGGTTCATCGGGTTCGGTGGTGCCGCTGTTTCGCAAGCAGATCAAGGATGGCGGGCCCATCACTCTGACGCATGCCGACATCACACGCTATTTCATGACCATTTCCGAGGCCGCACAGCTGGTGATCCAGGCCGGTGCGATGGCCGCAGGTGGCGACGTGTTTGTGCTGGACATGGGTGAACCCGTGCGCATCATCGACCTGGCGCGGCGCATGGTGGAACTGTCGGGTCTGAGGGTCAGGGACGAGCAATGTCCCGACGGCGATATCGAGTTGCAGGTGACCGGGCTGCGCCCGGGTGAGAAACTGTACGAGGAACTGCTGATCGGCGACAACCCCGAACGCACGCAACACAGGCGGATCATGAAGGCGCGCGAGGCGTTTCTGCCCTGGGAGCCGCTGCAATACTGGCTTGCGACCTTGTCCGAAGCCCTGGTCACGCACGATGTCGCAGCGCTACGCGTGCGCCTTGCCGAACTGGTGCAAGGCTTCGACCCGGTCGGTGAAGTAGTCGACTGGGTACACCTGCAAAACCACGAGATTTAATTGGGTTCTGACCCCAATTAAATCTTGCTGACTCAGCGCCAACCCGTGATTTCCCAGCATGTTTTTCCTTTCGTCGCATCCGCCATTTGGCAATGCGCTGACGTGCGGGCCGCTCTGGAACGGCGTGACGCACGATGAAGGTCATGCTGGTCATCACAAAGGGCGAGACGGGTGGCGCGCAAACCCATGTGCTGGCGCTGTGCCAGGCGCTCGCCAATCGGGTGCAGTTTGTCGCAGCCATTGGCGGTAGTGACAACGTGACGGTGCTGGGCGAGGGACTGGGCGCGCTTGGCGTGCCGGTGCTGCAACTCCCGCAGTTGGGGAATTCACTCTCTCCACTGCGGGTGCTGGCCGCCGTGCGCGGGCTGCTGCAGCTGTTGCGCCAGCAGCATCCGGACGTGATTCATGCGCACAGCGCGATGTCGGGCGTGGTGGCGCGCATTGCCGGACGTATCGCCAATATTCCGGTGATCTACACGGTGCACGGCTTCGGCTTCAAACCGGAGGTGCCGCGGGTTCAGCGCTGGGCGGCATGGGTGACGGAATTTGCGCTCGCGCCTTTCACCAGCCACATGGTGTGCGTGTCGGAATACGAGCGCCAGTTGGCGGCGCGCCTGCCGATCGCGGCCGATCGCGTGAGCGTGATTTTCAACGCCGTGCCCGACACTGCGACCCATCACAGCCCCGTGCAGGAGCCGGTGCGCGTCGTGATGGTGGCCCGCATGGCCAGCCCCAAGCGGCCCGACCTGCTGCTGCAGGCGCTGGCCCTCGTGCGCGACCGATTGGGGCATGAAGTGAGCGCCACGCTGATTGGCGACGGGCCCGACATCAAAGTCCATCAGGCGCTGTGCGAACAACTGGGATTGCAGGAAGTCACCTTCACCGGCAACGTCACCGATGTGGCTCAGCGCCTGGTGCATCACGCCATCTTTGTGCTGATGTCGGACCACGAGGGGCTGCCGATTTCCGTGATTGAGGCCATGCATGCGGGGCTGGCGGTGGTGGCCAGCGATCTGCCCGGATTGCGCGAACTGATTGACGACGGAAAGCACGGCTTGCTGGTACCGAATCAGGCCATTGCGCTCGCAGATGCGCTGTTTTTGTTGGCGAACAACGCCGACCTGCGGTTGCGTCTGGGACAGGCGGCGCAGCAGCGTGTTGAGGATCAGTTCAGTCCGCGGCGCATGGTCGAGCCGGTGGCGGCGCGCTATGCACAGTTGGCCTATCCGGCGCCCCGGCTGCTCGCTGATCTCGAGGCTTTCAGCACGTTGGCATCGACCACGGCACGGCAAAAGGCGACGCAACTGCGCTGGTCGCTCACGGGCGTGTCAGTGTTGTTGCTGAGCTATCTGATCGCCTTCGGACTGCACCAGGCCAACGTCGTCACCTATCAGTTCGGGCAGACCGTGCTGTGGTGCATCGTGCCTTATATGCTGGCCGCGCATTGGCTTTACCGCGGCATCGGCTTGCCGGCGGCGGAGCGCGCCGGCCTGTTGCTGGTGACCACGGCCACGCCTTTCCTGCTGACACCCCTGGGCTTTGCGATAGCACAGCTTCCGTATTCGCGCGGCGCCGTGCTGCTGGTGTATGCGCTGTCCACGCTCTGGTTTGCATTGGGCAACTGGCTGCACAGGCGACGACATATTCAGCGACTGGCCTACTTCGATGAAGGCGTCGCGGAGCAATTGACGGCACTGCTGGGTCCGGCCAGCACATCAGGCCAATCAGTGCGGCTCGTGCCGTGGCCGATGCGGGCCGTGGCTGCCGGAGAGATACCGGTCTGCGAAGGCGTGGTGCTGGATCGTCGTGTGCCCAACAGCGATGCGCGCAGCCAACTCCTGAGCAAGCTCAAACTCAGCCACGTGCGGCTGTACAGCGTGGAGGCCGTGGCCGAGCTGCTGAGCGGGCGCAAAATGTTGCCCTCGGATCAGGACGAGCTCTGGCAGCTCGACGGCAACCCGGCCTATGACGTGGTCAAGCGCAGTCTGGACGTGGCGCTGGTGCTGGCCCTGGCGCCGCTGTGGCTGCCGCTGTGCCTGCTGGTGGCGCTGGCCGTCAAGCTCGATTCGCCCGGCACAGTGTTGTTCAGCCAGAGCCGCGTGGGGCGCGATGGTCACAGTTTTCGGCTCTGGAAATTTCGCAGCATGCGCCACCACAGCCAGCCGCAACCGGCGCGCTTTGCCCAACGTCAGGACGAGCGCATCACGCGCGTGGGGCGACATATCAGGCGCTGGCGTCTGGACGAATTGCCGCAGTTGTGGAATGTGCTGATGGGCCATATGAGCCTGATCGGTCCGCGGCCGGAGCAGACGCAATTTGTGGAAGCGTTTGCCACCCGCATCCCGGCCTACACCTATCGACACCTGGTGCGCCCTGGCCTCACCGGCTGGGCCCAGATGCAACAAGGCTACGCCGACAGCGAAGAAGAAACCGTGGTCAAGCTCAGCTACGACCTCTACTACGTGGCCCACTACTCCATGGCGCTGGATCTGCTGATCGCCTACAAGACCATCCGCACTGTGCTGAACGGCTTTGGTGCACGGTAATTAATTGGGGTCAGATTCCAATTAATTGTCAAAATTGAAATATCAAAAAGAATTGGAATCTGACCCCAATTCTTTGGCCCGCACCAGCAACACGTCCGACCAGATCGGGTTCCACTGCGTAAGGGCGCGCAGCAGGCGACCTTTGATCGAGCCTGAGGCCGAGACGGCACAACCGTGAAGGTTCTGCGATTGCAGTCCGGCATCTGCCAGCACCTTGAGCAGGGTGAAGGGCGAGAACCACGCCCGGTGGTCGGTGTTGATGCCCTCTGCGCCACGCAGCGCCTGCACGGCATTGCGCAGTGACAGCGCATTGGGCACGGTGACGACGAACTCGGCGTGGGGCAGGCACTGCGCAAGCCGCCGCAGGAATGCAGCGGGGTCGGGCAAGTGCTCGATCACGTCGGGCACCAGCACCAGGTCGGGTTTGAATTCAGCGAACATGGCGGCGGCTTGCGGAGCAAAAATGTCGAGCTCGCGCACGTTTTCGAAACCCAGGCCACGTGCCGTGCTCACGGCTTGCACGTTGATGTCGATGCCAAGGCATGCCAGGGCGCTGGCCGTCAGGCGGGCATGCAGCCAACTGCCATCGGCGACGCGACTGGCGATCAGCGGCACGTGGTCGGCAAATCCCACATGCAAGACGCGTCGGCCGGCGACCCACTGCACCAGCACGTCGCCGCGTGCCTGCGGATGACTGATAATTTGGGGCCGGTAGCAAAGGTCGTCACTGAATGACTCACCTGTCAAGTAACTGTCGATCTGTTTCATCCTGCCATTATCAACATCACCACCGCCCCTTTCGTGAAACCGCGCGTTCTGCTGCTGCAAGAAGACCAGGCCGCCGGTGGTGTGAGCACGATTTCAAGAACGTTGTGCGACGCACTTCGGCAACAGGACTGGCCGATCATTGAACTGGCGTTGAATCGCTGCGGATGGTGTCAGCGACTGAGCGCTGCAACGAAGTGCGACGTGATACTGGCCAGCCACAATTTCAAACCCGCCTACGTGGCCTGGGTGCTGGGTCTGTTGCTGCACAAGCCGGTGGTGGTGTGGGTGCACGGTCCGTTGTCGGAGGTGCTGGAGCAGGCACAGGCATCAGTCCTCAAGCGCGCCTGGTTGCGCTGCCTTTACGGGCGCTTGCAGCAATTTGTGTTTGTTTCACGGGCTTCGCGGGATTCGTTTGAACGCTTCATGCAGCAGCCCTTGGCCGCTAATCAGCGCTGCGCCGTGATCCCCAATGGGGTGGCACCGATGGCCTCAGCGGCGATCAGTTTGTGGGCAGCCGATAAGACGACGGCGAGTCCGCAACTGGCCTACATCGGCCGCTTATCGCAGGAGAAACGGCCTCATTTGCTGATGGACATGCTGCGCCTGCTGCCAACTCCATTTCGGCTGACGCTGGTGGGTGAGGGCCCGCTGCGGGACGAGTTGCGTCAGAGCGGCGCCGACCTGCTGGCCAGCGGTCGTTTGACGCTTGCCGGAGCGCAGCCGCACGGCCCGGGTCTGTACACGCCCTGGCATCTGACGCTGCTGGCATCGCGCTACGAGGGTTGCCCGATGACGTTGCTGGAATCTCTCACCCTGGGTGTTCCCTGCGTGGGTTTGCCGATCGCGGCGTTGCAGGAAGTGGTCGGTGACGATGCACCGTATCTGCTGGCGCGCGATGCATCGGCGCAGGCATTGGCCGAAGCCGTGCAGGCGGTCTGGGCCATGCCGCGCGAGCAGGTTCGGGACGACATGGCGCGCGTGCTGTTGCGTCATCGACTGCAGGATTTTGTGCAGCGCTGGCAGACTGTTTTGCAACAGGCGGCGCAGCGATGCTGATTCATTTCGTGCATCTCGGAGACGCCTACCTGCCCGAGCTGCAGGCCTACGCTGAGCACGTGCGAGCCGCGGGGCATGAGGCCCAGCTGCATCGTCAGACCGACACGCTGCCGAATGATGCGGCGGTGCTGTGGTGGATGTGCGGGCAGGTGAGTCGCCACATGGCAAGCCGATATCCAGCGGCCTTTCACATCCATGAATACGCATCGACTTCGGTGCCGCCGCTGGCCTGGTTGAAGGACCGCGTCAAGCGCATGCGTCAGCCGTTGCCGCAGTTCCGGATCTTCCAGAATGAGTGGGTGCGGCAGCGTATGGGGTTTACCGACGCGGTGCCCTGCGAGTTTCGTGACATGGGCATTGCACCGGAGTTTTTCGACGGTCCCCAAGCGACGCTCAGAGCCGAATTTGACTTCGTTTATCTGGGCGAGATGCGCCGACTGCAGCACTTTTTACCGGTGTTCGACGGGATTGCACAGGCGGGAAAAAGCGTGCTGCTGGTGGGTGATTTGCCGGACGAACTCGGTCGGCAGTTGCGCCGGCATACCCGCCTGAGTGTCACCGGTCGGGTGCCGCACAGTGACGTGCCGAAACACTTGCGGCGCGCCCGCCATGGTCTGAATCTGGTGCCAGACCAGTTGCCGTATACCCATCAGACGTCGACCAAGTTGCTGGAATATTGCGCCGCGGGTCTGAGCGTGGTGTCGACCGACTATGCGTGGGTGCGCGAGTTTGAACAGCAGCACGGCGCGCGCTTTGCCTACGTCCCGTTTCTTGCGGACGCCGCCAACTACGGTGTGCTTCTCGGAACCGCGCTGGATGAGCAGCACTGGGTCGTGCCCGATGTGCGCGCGCTGGGCTGGCCGCGCTTGCTTGCCGGGCTACAGATCTGGCGCCGAATCGGCCTGCACGCATGAAGCTGCCTCGCGCTTCGCTCCCGATTGCGCTGGCCAGTGCCGTGTCGCTGGGCGCGCAGGTGTTGTTCAGTCTGGTGATGCTGCGTCTTTTTGCGCCGCATGCCGTGGGCGAGTTTTCCGTGATCAGCCAGATCGCTTTCTTCTGGATGACGCTGGCCTTGGCGCAAAGCCCGCTCAAACTGCTGGCCGATGTGCACCGACCTGCCGCGCAGGCATTGCGCGCCGCGCTGCACGGCAGCCTGCTGCGCTGGGTCTTGCTGTTGCCGCTGGCTTGGCTGGGCGTCTACATGAGCGCACTGGAACAGGCCTTCCAGTTGCTCGGCTGGGCTGCACTGTTGGCGCTGCTGCAACTCGGCTGGTATCTGGCCCAGCCGTTGACCTTGCGTGCCGGCTCCACCCGGTCGACAGGCTTGGGGCGCGCCTTGCCGCCATCGGTGGCGCTGGTGGTGGCGGGCTCTTTGGGCACCGCGTGGCCAAACTCTGGCAGCACCAACTTGTTGCTGGCAGCGGCGTCAGGTTATGCGGTGGGTGCGCTGTGGCTGATGCAGGCCTATAACTCCCCGGACGCCGCTGCGGTCAAGGCCGACACCGCGCGGGTGCCCACCCAGGCCGACGATCGTAGTGCGCTGCTGCGCGTTGTGCATACCGGCGCTGATGCCCTCACGGGCGTCGCCCTCGTGCTGGTATGGCAGCGCAGTCACGGAGCGACCGAAGCGGGCTATCTCGCAGTGCTGCTGCGCGTCCTGGGCTTTGTCCCGACGATGATTCACGCCGCCTGGGCGCAGGTGCTGCTGGCTCAGGGCACGCGCCGGCATGTCTCGCCGTTGTGGATAGCGCTTGGCGGTGCGGTCGCCACGGCAGCGCTGGGTTTGATTTGCGTGTTCGCGCTGCAGATGCAGTGGCTGGCCGCTTCATGGACCGGGCTTGCTCCTTATGTGCTGCCGCTGGTGTTGTGGCAGTCCGCCGCCTGCCTGCTGGCGGCCTGCAGCCACCTGCCGTTTCAGAGGCGAAGGGCGCGTGCATTCTCCCTGGCGGCGATCGGATTTGATGCGCTGCAACTCACAGTTCTGTGCGCGCCTTTGGCGTTGGGCCTTGCGCTGGACCCAACAGCGCACGCGTGGTGGGTGTGCGCCGCCTCAGCCGTTGGTTTGCTGGCCCTGAGTGCCATGCTGCTGCGCCTAAAATAATTGGGGTCAGATTCCAATTAATTATCAAAATTAAAATTTAAAAAAGAATTGGAATCTGACCCCAATTAATTTTATGACCATGATTTTTGTGACCGGCGGCGCCGGGTATATCGGATCGCACACCTGCCTGGAGTTGCTCGATGCGGGGCATGACGTCACGGTGTTTGACAACCTGTGCAACAGCCGGCAGGAATCGTTGGCGCGGGTGCAGCGCATCACAGGCAAGACGTTGCGCTTCGTGCAAGGCGATATTCGCGATCCTGCGGCGCTGGTTTCGGCGCTGAGGGAAAGCGGCGCGACGGCGGTGATTCATTTCGCGGGTCTGAAGGCGGTGGGCGAGTCGGTGGCCAACCCTATGGCGTATTACGACAACAACGTGGTGGGCACGCTGCGGCTGCTTGAAGCCATGGTTGAGTGCAGCGTGAAGTCGCTGGTGTTCAGTTCGTCGGCCACGGTCTATGGCGAGCCGCAGCGCTTGCCGCTGACCGAAGACCATCCGGTGTCAGCCACCAATCCCTACGGCCAGACCAAACTGGTGATCGAGGGCATGTTGCGTGACCTGTTTCAGAGCGACGCGACGTGGCGCCTGGCCATCCTGCGCTACTTCAATCCGGTGGGCGCCCACGCCAGCGGCCTCATCGGCGAGGACCCGCAAGGTGCGCCCAACAACCTGCTGCCCTACGTGGCGCAGGTGGCCGTGGGGCGGCGCGAGTTCCTGAACGTGTGGGGCAACGACTACGCCACGCCCGACGGCACGGGCGTGCGCGACTACATCCACGTGGTGGACCTGGCATTGGGACATTTGCGTGCGCTGGAGCGCCTGCAACAGGGGCCGCAGTGCCTGACTGTGAATCTGGGTACGGGCGTCGGCTACAGCGTGCTGGACATGGTGCGCGCCTTCGAGCAGGCCAGCGGCAAGTCCGTGCCGCTCCGTTTCGCACCGCGCCGCGCCGGTGACATCGCGTCCTGCTACGCCGACCCGGCGCTGGCGCTGACCACGCTGGGCTGGCGCGCGCAGCGCGGTCTGGCGGCGATGTGCGCCGACGCCTGGCGCTGGCAAAACCTCAATCCCGGCGGCTACGCACCCTGAAGCGCTCCCCTATTTTCGCGTCGGCATCCAATTCGGCAGCATGCTGACGAGCACCTGGTCCTTGAGCAAGTGATGGTGGTAAACCGCCGCCAACGCATGCACACCCGCGATCCAGAGGATGGCGTCACCGAGCCAGGTGTGAAGGTTCGCAATCGATGCGCCCAGGTCGTGGGAGATGCCCACGGGTGACGCCACTTGCAGGCCGCCCAGCAGCGTCAGCGGATGGCCTTCCAGCCAGGCACCGGCGATGGCCGTGAGCGGCACCAGAAGCAGCAGCAGATACAAAGCCGACTGCACCGCCTTCGCCGTCAGTTCCATCCAGCGCGCCGCCGGTGGCACCACGGGTTGGCTATCAAACTTTTTCCAAAGCACGCGCAAAAACGTCAGCGCAAGGACGCACAGTCCCAGCGTCTCATGCAGTTGCCGCTCAAAGTCGCGGCTGGGTTGGTAGACCCGTTGTTCCGAGCCACCCGGACCATAGATGAAAGCCACGAGCACCACGATCGCAGTCAGCCAGTGAAAGGTTTGGGCCACAGTCCCATAGCGTGTCGGTAGCGTTGGTGTCATGTTTGTTCCCGTTCTCGTTGAAATGTCGATTGTGCGTGAACGGCAACCACCGGAACCAGCACCAGTTCAAAGGTGACCAGCACCGGATTGAGCCCGCGGGCGAGCCGTCCCCGGTGTACGCCGCCACTGAAGTCCACCAGGTCCACGTCGATCAGTGCACGCGGCGCACCGTCGCTTCCGCACACGATACGACCGTCACGGATCAGCACTTCGGTCACGAACGGCTGCACTATGCGGCCGTCATCGAATGCCGCACCCACGGTGCTGCCGACGCCACCGTGCAGGGTCGCTTGCTTGATGCCGTGCTCGCGGCAAATGTCTTCGATGGCGGTGCAGACGTCGACGTTCGGAGACAGCCGAACGGCCAGCGCAGTCGGGGCTGCAGAGAGGATCAATTCCGTATTGACGACCTCGGGCTTGAGCAGCGCGAAACGGGTTTCTTCATCGTGGCGAACCTGGAATTGCGCGCTGTCAAGCAGGCATACCGAAGCGCTCACCGTTTCAAGAACAACAGCGTGTTCCGGCAGTACGTGGCCGCTGCAGCGCGTGCCATCGCTTTGCGCCCAGGCTGCATGGCAGTGCAGCCAGGGATGGCCGTCGCGCTGCCCGTAGGTCACGCTGGCACGCGCCAATTGGACCGGTTCCAGCGCATCGAAGCGATCGCTGAAGTAGACCGCGTGCTCCGACGTTTTCGACAAAGCGGGGAGGGCGTAGGCGAAGGGAAAGAAGGCGCCGCCATACAGGTTCAGCACCGCACTTTTCGCGGCAAAAGGTTCGAGCGCGAAGCGCACCGCGTCCAGCAACGAACGGCCCGGTGGGAGATCGATTTCGACCTGGCGCGTCTGGGTAGCCACCGCCCGCACGCGTTCAGCGCTGGTGCTGCCGGGATGCTGAATGCTGCGCATGCTCAAGTCAAAACGGCGGTCAGCGCAAACGACTGCTATTTCTTGCGCAGTGTGGGCAGGCCCACGCCGCTGGCTTCAAAGCCGCCGTCAACTGCGAGCACCTGGCCGTTGACATAACTCGCCGCCGGGCTGCACAGAAAACCCGCGGCCGAGGCGATTTCCTCGGGCGTGCCGTAGCGGTTCAGCGGGATGGTGTCGTAGTAATCAGAGCGGATCGCCACACTGTGCACCAGTTTGGACATCTCGGTGTCCACCGGCCCGGGCGCGATGCAGTTCACGCGGATGCCCACGTTGCCCAGTTCCACCGCCTGCTGCTTGGTCAATTGAATCAACGCGGCCTTGCTCGTGCCGTAGGCCACGCGCAGGGTGCTGGCGCGCAGGCCCGAGATCGATGCGATGTTCACCACCGCGCCGCCACCGGTCTTGAGCATCACCGGCGCAAAGGCCTGGGTGCAGATGAAGGCGCCGTCCAGGTTCGTCCCCAGCACGTGGCGCCACTCCTCGAACGTGGTTTCAAGAATCGGTTTGAATACCGCCACGCCCGCGTTGTTGACCAGCGCGTCCACGCGGCCAAACGCGGTCGTCACCGTGCCCACGGCCGCCTGAACCTGCTGCGGCTTGGACACGTCGCAGTGAATCGCCAGCACATGTTCCGGGTCGTTCAGGCGCGCAGCGGTCTGGCTCAGCGTGTCGGCGTCGATGTCGAGCAACACCACGCGATGGTCGTGCGCCAGGAACCATTGGCCAATCGCAAGGCCAATGCCGCGCGCGCCGCCGGTGACGACCGCCACGGCTTGGGAAGAACGTTGGTTAGCCATCGAATGCTCCGTCAGGGTTGGGTGTGTGCTGTGCTTAACGAATGAAAGTCAGGCCACCTAGAATACCCTATCGAGGGCATCCAGCAGGCGACAACACAGGGAGAAAAGCATGAGCACAGCGCACATCGTCGGCTGGGGACACACGCCTTTTGGCAAACTCGACAACATCGAACTGGAGCAACTGATACGCGATGCCGCGCTGCCGGCCATCGCCAGCGCAGGGCTGGAGCCGGGCGACATCGACGGCATCTTCATGGGCCACTTCAACGGCGGCTTCGTGCGTCAGGACTTCAGCGCCGCACTCGCAGCGGTCGCCATCCCCGAGTTCCGCCATACGCCCGCAGTGCGCATGGAGAATGCCTGCGCCACCGGCTCGGCAGCCATCTGGGCGGCGCTGGATGCGCTGGCCAGCGGCCGCGTAAAGCGCGCGCTGGTGATCGGCATGGAGAAGATGAACACGCTGCCCAACGCCCAGATCGGCGAGACGTTGCTGCGCTGCTCCTACGTCAAGGAAGAGGGCGACACGCCCGGTGGCTTCGCGGGTGTTTTCGGAAAAATTGCCACCGGCTATTTCGAGCGCTTCGGCGATCAATCCGACGCGCTGGCAGCGATCTCGGCGAAGAACCATGCCAACGGCGTGCACAACCCCTATGCTCACATGCGACGCGATCTGGGTTTTGATTTCTGCCGCCAGCCGTCCGACAAGAACCCGTTTGTCGCGGGTCCGCTCAAGCGCTCCGACTGCTCGCTCGTGTCCGACGGCGCGGCGGCGCTGGTGCTGTCGCTGGAGCCGCTGTCCGGCGCAGCCGTGCCTGCCGTGCGTTGGCGCTCGCGCACCCAGGTGAACGAATGGCTGCCGCTCGCGCGGCGCGACGCCACGCGCTTCGAAGGCGCGGCGCTGGCCTGGTCGCGTGGCTTGTCCGATGCCGGTGCCACGCTGGCCGACCTGCAGTTCGTCGAGACGCACGACTGCTTCACCATCGCCGAACTACTCGAATACGAAGCCATGGGGTTGGCACCGCACGGGCAGGGCGCGCGTGCGATTCTGGACGGCGTCACGCGCAAGGACGGGCGTCTCCCGGTGAATCCTTCGGGTGGACTCAAGTCGCGCGGGCATCCGATCGGTGCCACCGGTGTTTCGCAGCATGTGATGGCTGCGATGCAGTTGTCGGGAACGGCCGGCGACATGCAGATACCGAATGCGCGACGCGGTGCGGTGTTCAACATGGGCGGCGCCGCCGTCGCCAACTATTTGAGCGTGCTCGAATCAGCATGAAAACGGTGATGAATCTGGGTCGGCTGCTGACGCAGACGGCGCGCCTGTATCCGAAGCATGTCGCGCTGATACAGGGCGATCAGCAGTGGACCTGGGAACAGATTGATCGACGCGTTGACGCCATGGTGGCGGCACTGCGGGCGCTGGGCCTGAACAAGGGCGACAGGATACTGGTGCAGTCGCGCAACAACCTGCAGATGTTCGAGAGCTGCTGGGTCGCGTTTCGCCTTGGCTGTGTCTGGGTGCCGACCAACTTTCGCCTGACCCCGCCTGAGGTGGCCTACCTCGGCGCATCAAGTGGCGCGGTGGCCATGATCGTGGAAGAGAATTTCTCCGCGCACGCCGACGCCGTGCGCGCCGCATCACCCGCCTTGAAGCACGTGATCTGCATCGGTGCGCGACGGGCCGACGAGACTTCGTATGAAGCGCTGGTGCAGCAGCATCTGCCGTCCATCAAAGCAGAGCGCCCGGCAACAGCGGAGGTGGACTGCGACGACCCGCTCTGGTTCTTCTACACCTCGGGCACCACTGGCAACCCCAAGGCGGCGGTGCTCACGCACGGGCAAATGGCGTTTGTCGTGACCAATCATCTGGCCGATCTGATTCCTGGCACGACCGAGCGCGATTGCTCGATTGCGGTGGCGCCGCTGTCGCACGGCGCCGGTGTGCACGCGCTGCTCAATGTGGCGCGCGGTGCCGCCACCGTGTTGTTGCCCAGCGAGAAGCTGGATCCCGAAGTGTTCTGGCAACTGGTGCAACGCCATCGCGTGAGCAATCTGTTCACGGTGCCCACGATTGTGAAGATGCTGGTGGAGCATGCGGCGGTGGACTGCTATGACCACAGTTCGCTGCGCTACCTGATCTACGCCGGTGCGCCCATGTACCGCGCCGACCAGAAGCTGGCGTTGCAGAAGTTGGGGCACGTGTTGGTGCAGTACTTCGGTTTGGGCGAGGTGACAGGATGCATTACGGTGCTGCCGCGCGACATGCACTCGGCTGATGATGCCGATCCGAACGCCCACATCGGCTCCTGCGGGCGCCCTCGCACCGGCATGGAGGTGGCGATTCTGGACGCGCATCTGCAGGAGGTGAGGACCGGCGACGTGGGTGAGATCTGCTGTCGCGGCCCTGCCGTTTTCGCCGGCTACCACGGCAACCCCGAGGCCACCGCCAAGGCGCTGCGCGGTGGCTGGTTTCACACCGGCGATCTGGGCCGCGTGGACGAGCGCGGTCTGCTTTCTATAACCGGTCGCGAATCCGACATGTACATCTCGGGCGGCTCCAACGTTTACCCGCGCGAAGTGGAAGAAGTGCTGCTCACGCACCCGGGCGTGGCCGAGGTCGCTGTGCTGGGCATGCCGGACCGCAAGTGGGGCGAGATTGGCGTCGCGGTGGTGGTGCGCAGGGAAGGGCTGGCACCGGTGGACGCCGCCGCGTTGCTGCAACATCTGGAAGGCCGCAGCGCCCGCTACCGCTGGCCGCGGCAGATATTTTTCTGGGACGCCTTGCCCAAATCGGGCTATGGCAAGATCGTCAAAAGGGACATCAGGCGGCTGCTGATTGAGCGCGGCGATGTGGCGGAATTGGCAGACTGAAACAGCCGGGTGCTGCAGGCTATATTACGCAACAACTTTCACCATCAAAAGGAGACAAACCATGCAGATCAATCGACGTACCCTTCTCGCCGGCGCTGGCGCCTCGGCCCTGACGCTGTCCAGCCCACAGGTGTTCGCGCAAAAGGCGGCCGAGTTCACCTTCAAATACGGCAACAACCTGCCGGTCTCGCATCCCATGAACACGCGCGCCGCCGAGATGGCCGCGGCCATCAATGCCGAGTCCAAAGGCCGCATAGACTTTCAGGTCTATCCCAACAACCAGCTAGGCAACGACACCGACATGCTGTCGCAGGTGCGCTCGGGTGCGCTTGATTTCTTCACGCTTTCGCCCTTGATTCTGGGCACCCTGGTACCGGCAGCGCAGGTCAGCGGCGTGGGTTTTGCGTTCAAGGACTACGCGCAGGTCTGGTCGGCCATGGACGGCGAACTCGGCGCCCATGTGCGCAAGCAGATCGCAGCATCGAGCAGCCTGTTCGCGTTCGAGAAGATCTGGGATAACGGCTACCGTCAAATCACCACCAGCACCGTGCCCATCACCAAGCCCGACGACCTGAAGGGCCTGAAGATCCGCATTCCGCCCAGTCCCTTCTGGGTCTCGATGTTCAAGGCGTTCGAGTCTTCGCCCCAGACCATCAACTTCGCCGAGGTCTATTCCGCGTTGCAGACCAAGGTGGCCGACGCGCAGGAAAACCCGCTCGCCATCATCGCCACGGCCAAGCTCAACGAGGTGCAGAAATACTGCTCCATCACGAACCACATGTGGGACGGTTTCTGGTTCCTGGGCAACAAGAAATCCTTCGACCGTTTGCCGCAGGACCTGAAGGACCTCGTGACACGCAACATCAACGCCGCCGGTTTGAAGGAGCGCGACGACGTGAAGAAGCTGACGGACGGATTGTTGGCGGACCTCAAGGCCAAGGGCATGGTCTTCAACAACACCGACGCGGAACTGTTCCGCAACAAGCTGCGCGCCGCCGGCTTCTACGCCGAATGGCACAAGAAGTTCGGTGACGAGGCCTGGAACGTGCTCGAAAAATACACGGGCAAGCTGATATGAGCCGTCGGGCCGTTCCCAAGGGACATAGCGCCGCAGCGCGCCGCGCGAAGGTTACCGAATGAGTGGAGGCCATCAGCCGATGGCCCATGAATTGCGCGGTGGCACTTTGGCGCGGCTGGAGCGCGCTCTGGGATGGGCGGTCGAAGTGCCGGCCGCGCTGCTGGTATTGGTGGACATTGCGGTGCTGTTCGCCGGCGTGGTCTCGCGCTATGTGCTGCACGACCCGCTGCTGTGGTCGGACGAACTCGCGTCCATCCTGTTCCTTTGGCTGGCCATGCTGGGCGCGGTTGTCGCGCTGCGCCGGGGCGAGCACATGCGCATGACCGCGCTGGTGAGCCAACTCGGCGCGCAGCGCCGCGCTCTGCTGGAAGCGGTGGCCACGGTGGCCTGTCTTGCCTTTTTGGCGCTGTTGGCCTGGCCTTCATGGGACTATGCGTCCGAGGAACTTGCCATCACGACACCGGCGCTGGAGATCTCCAACCTGTGGCGGGCTGCGGCCCTACCGGTGGGCATCGCGCTCATGACCGCTTTCACGCTGCTGCGCCTCGTTCGGCATGGCGACAGCAAAAGCATCAAGCCGGTGTTGCAGGCGGCAGCCCTCATCGCCGCGATAGTGGCGGCGTTCTGGCTCGCTGCGCCGTTGTTTGCAAATCTGGGAAAAGCGAATCTGCTGATCTTTTTTGTTGGCGTGGCAGGTGGCTGCGTACTGGCTGGTATTCCGATCGGCTTTGGTTTCGGCCTTGCCACCTTCGGCTACCTGGCGCTCACCACAACGACACCGCTGCCGGTGATCGTGGGCCGTATGGACGAGGGCATGTCGCACCTGATTCTGCTGGCTGTGCCGTTGTTCGTTTTTCTGGGCCTGCTGATCGAGATGACGGGCATGGCGCGTGCCATGATCGCCTTCCTTGCGGCGCTGCTGGGGCACGTCAAGGGCGGACTGTCCTACGTGCTGATTGGTGCCATGTACCTGGTCTCGGGCATCTCGGGTTCCAAGGCCGCCGACATGGCCGCGATCGCGCCGGCGCTGTTCCCTGAGATGAAGCAGCGCGGCGCCAAGCCCGGCGACCTGGTGGCACTGCTGGCGGCCACCGGCGCGCAGACTGAAACCGTGCCACCGAGCCTGGTGCTCATCACCATCGGCTCCGTCACCGGCATCTCCATTGCCGCGCTCTTCACAGGCGGTCTGCTGCCCGCCCTGGTGCTGGGCGTGATGCTGTGCGGCGTGGTGTGGAGCCGTTATCGGCATGAAGACCTGAGTCAGGTCCGGCGCGCACCCAGGGCCGAAGTCCTGAAACTGTTTGTCATCGCGCTGCCCGCGCTGGCCCTGCCTTTTGTCATCCGCGCCGCCGTGGTGCAGGGCGTGGCTACCGCCACCGAAGTCTCGACCATCGGCATCGCGTATTCGGTGCTCGCGGGCCTGCTGCTGTACCGGCAATTCGACTGGAAGCGTGTGGGGCCGATGCTGGTGGAGACCGCCTCGTTGTCAGGTGCGATTCTGTTCATCATCGGTACCGCCACGGCGATGGCCTGGGGACTCACGCAATCGGGGTTTTCGCGCTGGTTGGCGCAGATCATGGGATCGCTTCCCGGTGGTGCGCCGATGTTCCTGGCGGTTTCGATCGCGGCCTTTGTGGTGTTGGGATCGGTGCTCGAAGGCATCCCGGCGATCGTGCTGTTTGGTCCGCTGCTGTTCCCGATCGCGCGCCAACTTGGCGTGCACGAAGTGCACTACGCGATGGTGGTGGTGCTGTCCATGGGCCTGGGCCTGTTTGCGCCGCCGCTGGGCGTGGGTTACTACGCGGCCTGCGCCATCGGGCGCGTCAATCCGGACGAGGGCATGCGCCCGATCCTGGGCTACATGTTGGCACTGCTGATCGGCACCGCGGTCGTGGCTGCCGTGCCGTGGATCTCGATCGGCTTCCTCTGAGGCGCGGTCTTGAGCACTGAGCGCGTCGATTGCGTGGTCGTCGGTGCCGGTGTCGTCGGGCTGGCGGCGGCGCGCGCCCTGGCGCTGGCCGGGCGCGAAGTGTTGCTGCTGGAAGCGGCGGCCGCTATCGGCACTGCCACCAGTTCGCGCAACAGCGAGGTCATTCACGCCGGCATCTACTACGCCAGCGGCTCGCTCAAGGCGCGCCTGTGTGTGCAGGGTCGCTCGCTGCTTTACGCCTATTGTGCCGAGCGCGGTATTGGGCACAGTCGCTGCGGCAAGCTGATCGTCGCCACCTCGGCCGAGGACGAAGCGAAGTTGCCGGGCATTGCGCTGCAGGCCGCCACCAACGGCGTGACCGACATGGAATTTTTAACGCGCTCTCAGGCGCTGGCGCTGGAGCCGCAACTCGCGTGCGTCGCCGCGCTGCATTCGCCCAGCACCGGTATCGTCGACAGCCACGGCCTGATGCTGAGTCTGCTCGGTGACTTCGAAAATGCGGGTGGTGTACTGGCGCTGAACTCACCGCTGGACCACGCCGTCTGCAACGCCGATGGCATCCGGCTCATCACCCGCGACGGCACCGAGTTGCAGGCACAACTCGTGGTCAATGCCGCCGGATTGCAGGCCCAGGAATTGGCGCGACGCTGCCAGGGTCTGGAGCCGCGGTCCGTGCCTCCGAGCTATTACGCCAAGGGAAACTACTTCACCCTCAGCGGACGAACACCGTTTCGCCACCTGATCTACCCGGTGCCAGAAGCTGGCGGACTGGGCGTCCACCTGACGCTGGACCTGAGCGGGCAAGCCCGGTTCGGGCCGGATGTGCAGTGGGTGGCGGCGCCCGAAGATTTGACGGTCGATCCGCTGCGTGCCAGCGTTTTTTACGCCGGTGTGCGCAAATACTGGCCGGGTTTGATGGAGGGTGCACTGGCACCTGGCTATGCAGGCATCCGCCCCAAGCTTCATGGCCCGCACGAACCCGGCAGCGACTTTGTGATTCAGGGCGCTGCCGTGCACGGTGTGCCTGGACTGGTGAATCTGTTCGGCATCGAGTCGCCCGGATTGACGAGTTGCCTCACCCTCGGCGACCACGTGCGCGACCTGCTGCTCGGCGCAGCGGGAACTTCCTGTTGATACCCGACACCCACTCCTATGTTCCATCTGAAAGAAGCCAGGCGCAGCACCTCGATTGGGGTGTGCCTGCTGGCCGCCATGTTGCTGGCGGGTTGTGCAACCCCGCCGCCGGGGCTCTCAATGCCGCCGCTGATCGAGCCACCGATCATTGCGGTGGCGCCACCCGTGATGCCAGTACCAAAGCGACCACCGGTGATCGGCCTGGCGCTGGGCGGGGGTGCGGCCCGCGGCTTTGCCCATGTGGGCGTGATACAGGTTTTGGAGGAGGCGGGCATCCACCCCAAGCTGGTGGTGGGCACGTCGGCGGGTTCCCTGGTGGCCACGCTCTACGCCAGCGGCCGCAATGGCGCGCAACTGCAGCAGGTGGCCGAGAGCATGGAAGAGGCGACCATCACCGACTGGACGCTGCCGCTTTTCACACGCGGCATGATCCGCGGTGAGGCGCTGGCGCACTACGTCAGCACGCTCGTCAAGGGGCGGTTGATCGAGAACATGACGATGCCGCTGGGCATCGTCGCCACCGACCTGAACAGCGGCCAGGGCGTGCTGTTTCGCCGCGGCGATGCGGCCACCGCCGTGCGCGCGTCCAGCTCGGTGCCGGGCGTGTTCCAGCCGGTGAAGATCGGGCAACGCGAATACGTCGACGGCGGGCTGGTATCGCCCGTTCCGGTGCGCTACGCCAGGGAAATGGGGGCCGAACTGGTGATCGCCGTGGACATCTCCAGCCTCGCCGAAGGCAACCTCACGGACGACACCCTGCAGATTCTGATGCAGACCTTCACCATCATGGGCAAAAGCATCAACGCCTTTGAACTGCGCGATGCCGACGTCGTGGTGCGCCCGGCGCAGACCGG
>CAILAY010000013.1 GCA_903832285.1 uncultured beta proteobacterium
AGAAGTGGCTCCGGTTGTTTGAACAACTTACCCCCGAGTTTTAAGTGGACTCCAGGCGGATTGCCAAAGGTGCAGAGTTGTCCACGGCGGCGGTGGTCGCTTGCGACGAACCGACCGACGCGGTGGGCAACTCGGGGCGCACCAGAGAATTCATTTTATGCAGCCTCGGCCAGTTGGGGCAGAAGGTCTTCGTAGACCTGCGTCGGCGTGACCCGATCCAGACTTGAGTGCGGCCGCTCGTTGTTGTACCAATCGAAGTATTGGGCAATGTTGACGCGCGCAGCGCCCACGCTGTCGTAGGCCATGAGGTACACCCGTTCGTACTTCACGCTACGCCACAGCCGTTCTACAAACACGTTGTCGCGCCAGGCACCTCGCCCGTCCATGGACAGCTTGACGCCTTTGCTCAGCACCGCGTTGGTAAATTCCTCGGCCGTGAACTGGCTACCTTGATCCGTGTTGACGATCTCAGGCATGCCGAACCTCGCGAAGGCTTCCTCGATGATCTCCCTGGCATGACACGCCTCCAGCGTGACGGCGACTTTGTGCGTCAAGACTCGGCGACTGGCAACGTCCACCACCGCCGTGAGGTACACAAAGCCTTTGGCCATGGGAATGTAGGTCGTGTCCAGCGCCCAGACTTGGTTGGCGCGCACGATGGCCAACTTGCGCAGCAGGTAGGGGTAGATCTTGTTGCCAGGAGCGGCCTTGCTGGTGCCCGGTTGCGGCGCCAGCGCCTCGATGCCCATGCGACGCATGAGCGTGCCGATGTGGCGTCGCCCAACGTGAATGTTCTCACGGGCTAACTGGTCGCGCAGCATGCGCGCGCCCATGAACGGATGCTTCAGGTGCAACTCATCGATGCGGCGCATGAGCGCCAGGTCGGCCTGGCTGACGGGCTTGGGCAGGTAGTACACAGAGCCGCGGCTCACCTTGAGCAACTTGGCCTGGTGGGTGACGGGTAATTCGTGCTGACGGTCGATCATGGCTTTGCGCTCAGCAATCCCGCTTTGGTGAGCGCGCTGTTTAAAAAATCCAGCTCCAAGGCTTGCTGCCCGATCTTGGCGTGCAGCGGCACCAGATCGACGGCATCGGCCTGTCCGGCGCCACCGCCGAAGACGTTGGCGGCGTTCTCAAGAAGCTGCTTCTTCCACTCGCTGATCTGGTTGGGATGCAGCTCAAACTGCTTGCACAGCTCGGCCATCGTCTTGTCCTCACGCAACGCGGCAAGGGCCACCCGCGCCTTGAACGCGGGCGTGTGTGTGCGCCGGGTGCGGCGCGCTGATTTCTTCACCATCGAAAACTCCTGTCTGTTCAGCCATCCACGGCCGAACTTTATGCCCAGAGTTTCCACTTAAAAAATTGTTCAAATTTGCGCGACCACTTCTCCTCGGACCCCCAGAATTCGGCAACGGCTTCGTGCTCGACGCGAATTTGCGCCACGCAGCGCTCAGGTGGATGGGCCGACGGAATGTACAGCACCAGAATCAGCAGCAACACCAGCGACAAAACGGCAGTAGCCCGGATCATGGCGCAGCGTTCGAAGCGACAGGACTGCGC
>CAILAY010000014.1 GCA_903832285.1 uncultured beta proteobacterium
CACCGTCCTGTTCAATCCCGACACCGGCGAAACCCGCGCCATGCGCAGCAAGGAAGACGCCGCCGATTACCGCTATTTCCCGGATCCCGATTTGCCGCCGCTGGTGATCGCTGACGAGTGGGTGCAGCGCGTGCGCTCCGAGATGACCGAGTTGCCGCGCGTCATGGCCGCGCGCTTTTGCGCCAATTACGGTCTGTCCGAATACGACGCCAGCATCCTCACGCAAAGCAAAGTCATGGCAGCCTATTTCGAAGCGACAACCAAAGCCTGCGGCCAGCCAAAATTGGCGGCCAACTGGGTCGCCAACGATGTGCGTCGATTCATCACCGAAGGGGTACGCGGCGCAGAAGATAAACCTGATGCAGGCGAAGTCCGCGATGACTCGCCCGGCGCAGAGGTCATCCGTGTATCTCCCGAGGCGCTCGCGATCCTTATTGCATGCATTGCCAACAGTGAAATCTCCAATGCCAATGCAAAAAGGGCGTTTGGCGAGCTTTGGACCAGCAGGTCAAACGATGTCCGTGCAGTGATCGAGCGCCTGGGACTCAAACAGTTGAATGACACATCGGCGCTGGAGAAAATCATCGACGATGTGCTGGCCAACAATGCGAAGAGCATCGAAGAGTTCCGCGCCGGCAAGGACAAGGCCTTCAATGCGCTGGTGGGTCAGGTGATGAAGGCGAGCAAGGGCCAGGCCAATCCGGCGCAGGTGAATGAACTGCTCAAGCGCAAGTTGTCCTGAGCGCTGGCTTGCTATCCTTGACCGCGCTCATTCGTGGTTACTTGGAGTGCGGCCTATTTGGCTTTTGGCGCGCTGGCTGCCGGCGGCACGGGCGCCATGGCCGCGGCTTGCTGTGCCCAGCGCGGCACCAGTTTGACCAGTTCCTCGTCGAAGCGCTGATTGATGCGCATCTTTTCTTCGTCCTGATCCTTCATAAAACGATTCTGGGCCGCGATGTTGAGATCGTTCTCGTTGATCCGGCGCTTCAGGGAGGCCGGCACTTTGCCTGGATCCTTGACGTAGAACTCCATCTCCGCATCAATGGCCTTGCGCTGCTGCGCCAGGTCCAGCAGTCGCAGCTGAGATGCACGCATGTTTTCGTCCAGTTGGACCAGGGCCTCGGCTCGCTCCCGGTCATGGGCTTGCCGATTGGGGTAGCGCGTCAGCAAGGCCCGGTCACGCCGCCTTTCTTCCGCCAGGCGAGCCTGCTCTTCGGCTTCGCGTTTTTGCGCGTCCTCGAGGACGGAGCGCTCCTGAGCCGTCAGGCTGGGCCCCACAATTCGTTTCACCGTCCCCCCCGTTCCGAGCACCTTCTGCTCCCGGTCCAGACACTCGGCTATGGGGCGGTCGGAAGTGAGCTTGCGACCTTTGCTGTCGACGCAATAATAGATTTCCTGCGCCAGCGCAATCTCCAGGGCCATCAACGGGAGAGCGCAGCCCAGGACGCGAAGCGTTAGATTCATCGAACCGTTCCTTCTTCTACGCCGTAGCGTTGTCGATATGCGAGTACGCGAGCATGGTCAAGGCTCCAGTTGGGGGTTTGTTGTCGGGTCAAAAACTGCAACAGGTCAGCGAGTCTGGCGATGGAACACACTTCCAAGCCCAACTGCTGGCGCACATACTGCACGGCACTGTAGTTTACGTCCTGACCCTTCTCGATTGCCTTTTCCTGCCGGTCCAGAGCAATCACTACCGCATGCGGCGTCGCACCCGCCGACTGGATCAGGGCAATGGATTCGCGCACTGCAGTACCGGCCGACATCACGTCATCGACAATAAGCACCCTTCCCTTCAGGCTTGCCCCCACCAAAGTTCCACCTTCACCGTGGTCCTTGGCTTCCTTGCGGTTGTAGACAAAAGGGACGTTGCGTCCCAGACGCGCCAGTTCCACGGCCAGCGTGGCGCCCAGCGGTATGCCCTTGTAGGCTGGGCCGAATATCATGTCGAACTCGATACCGCTGGCAAGCAGGCGGCGCGCATAGAATTGCGCTAACCGCCCCAGTTTGGCGCCGTCATCGAACAGACCGGCGTTGAAGAAATAGGGGCTGAGCCGACCGGCTTTGGTTTTGAATTCACCCAGGCGCAGTACGCCGCAGTCGACCGCAAACTGCACAAATTCCTGAGCCAGGGCGTCTTGCCCAATTTCAACTGACATGGAGCATCCTTGTTCAAACTCACCAGCCTCAATCTCAATGGCATCCGCTCCGCCAGCAGCAAGGGGCTGGAAGACTGGCTGGGCCAGACCCGCTTCGATTGTATTTGTGTGCAGGAAGTCAAAGCCCAGGCAGACGACGTGGCCGGTCGCTTTGAACAACTCGCGGGCTTGAAAGGATACTTTCACTTCGCGCAAAAGAAGGGCTACTCCGGAGTGGCGGTGTACGCCCGGCATGAGCCCAGCGACGTCATCGTCGGCTATGGCTCCAGCGAATTCGACGCCGAAGGCCGCTATGTCGAGTTGCGCTTCGACACGCCGCACGCCAAGCTGTCGCTGATCAGCAGCTACTTTCCCAGCGGTTCCTCGGGCGACGAACGACAACAGGCGAAGTTCCGTTTTCTGGAGGAGTTCTTTCCGCATCTGGATCGGTTGCGACGACAGCGCGAGTTCATACTCTGCGGCGACGTCAACATCGCGCACCAGCAAATCGATCTGAAGAACTGGCGCAGCAACCAGAAGAACTCGGGTTTCCTGCCCGAGGAGCGTGCCTGGATGACAAAATTGCTGGACCCGGTACACGGCGGTTTGGTGGATGTGTACCGACAACTGCATCCCGACGCGACCGACGATGCCTACACCTGGTGGAGCAACCGCGGTCAGGCTTACGCCAACAACGTCGGTTGGCGTTTGGACTATCACCTGGCGACGCCTGGCCTTGCCGCAGGGGCCAAGTCAGCGGCGATCTACAAGGGTCGGAAGTTCTCCGATCATGCCCCGATCACGATTGACTACGACTGGGGTCGTTGAGAAAAACGCCAGCGACCGACCATGCAGACCCTGCCCTGGACGCCTGACACGCAGCCGATCTATCTGGATTTCTGGTAAACACGCACCCAGTCGATAACCATCTGCTGCGGCCAGACGGTCGTCGCATCGGGCGACCCCGGCAAGTCGCCACCAACCGCCAGATTGAGCACGATGAAAAACGGGCGCCTGAATACTTCGAAGCCATCGGCGTTGCTGGAAATATCGATCACCTCATACTCATGGCCATCGACCAAGTACCTGATTGCAGCGGCATCCCACTCCACGGCAAAGGTGTGAAATTCATCGCTGAACCTGCCGTCGCCAGCCAGTCCATGGTCGGCAGTCAATGACTTGGGTGTACTGATGATGTGGCCCGGTGCCAGGTTGGGTCGGTGCAGGCTGCCCAGTATCAGCGCGTCACGCTTGACATCCTTTGGACCGATGCCACCCACCATTTCCATGATGTCGATCTCGCCGCACAGAGGCCAGTCGACCTGATCGATGTTTTCCCCCAGCATCCAGAACGCCGGCCACATACCCTGACCGTAAGGCAACTTGATGCGTGCCTCGACGCGGCCGTAGGTCCAGAACGCCTTGTGTTTTGTCATCAGTCGGCCGGATGTGTAATGCCGACCCCCGTAGTCTTGCAGGCGCGCCGTGATCGTCAAGTGGCCGTCATGCAGCCCGATGTTGTCGCCAGGCGTGTAGTACTGCAACTCGTTGTTGGCGGGATTGCCCCCGCTCTCCACGGTCCACTTGGCGGTATCCAGGGAGTTGCCGGCGAACTCATCCGACCAGACCAGCTTCCAATCAGAAGTCTCGCTCAGCTCGGCACCGTTTGCGCTACCGCCGAGATACAACACTGAAAGCGTGAGAGCAAAGAGTGAACCGTATTTCCACATGCCGACGCTCCACGAGTTTAAGAATGTCGCGACGCCAAGACCAAATTCAAATTGGCATCCCGTCGTCATTGTCGCTGAGCAAGCCACGTTCCGGCCCATTTCAATGCCGCCGCCAGATGTTCCAATGCCGCGCCGCTGGGCGACTGTCCGAGTTCAAAGCGCTCACCGCGAATTTCCAGCAGGGTGCAGGGCGGCGGTTGACCGCCCTGCAGATCGCAAAATACCTGCATCACGCCTTGCGGTGACAAAGCGTGGCTGCTGAAGCTCCCATCCTGCTGTGCCCGCAATCGGGTTACCTGATACGGTGGTCGACAACTCTGGCTAGCATCCACAAACAGCACCCGCTTGCGACCGACCAAGTCCAGGCAGTGCTCCATCTGCAACTGGTAGTCCTCGAGGTATTCAACCTGCCCGCCGCCGTTGGATGCGCAACGCAATGCGTGCACACACATCGGCCCCAGGGCATCGTCTCCGCGACTCAGGTTGCCCCAGCCGAACACCAGCAAGGGTGACACCGGCGCAGGGTGTGCCGTCATGTTGCCGCGCCCGTTTGCGGATTCAATTCGTGCTCAAGCTGGCCGTCGTGCGATCTCAGGACGCGGTCGATGAGTTCGCCCCGGGGCCCGACCAGCGCCACTGCCAGCGACATCTGCCCAATCGCGTGGGTGGCGCAGGACAGGCAGGGATCGTAGGCGCGGATTGCGACCTCGATGTGATTGAGCAGACCTTCGGTGAGTTCGCGTCCGTCGAGGTATTCTCGCGCCACTGAGCGCACCGCCTCATTCATGGCCTGGTTGTTGTGCGTGGTCGAGACGATGAGATTGCACATGGTGACCAGATCGTCGTCGCTGACCTCGTAGTGATGGATCAGCGTGCCGCGCGGCGCCTCGACCACGCCCACGCCCGCTCGACGGCGCTGGCCCGTGGCCATGAGTTCGCCCGACAGGAGGTCGGGGTCGTCCAGCAAAACCTGTATCACCTCGATGCAATGCAGCAGTTCAACCATGCGTGCCCAATGGTAGGCCAGCGGCGCATGAATGGGCACACCCTTGCCTGACGCCAGGAACTCCCGCCGCTGCGCTTCGGCCAACGCGCTTGGGATGAAGTCGCAGTTTTGCAGGCGCGCCAGTGGGCCCACGCGGTAACTGCCCAGCTCCGCACCCAGGCTTTTCAGGAAGGGAAACTTCATGTAGCTCCAGGGTTTGACCTCCTCCTCAATCAAATCCATATAGGCCTGGTCGCTGGCGCCGTCGATGATGATCTTGCCCGCCGGGTCGCGCGCGCGCAGCACACCGTCATAGAGGTCCAGCGCACCATCGGCGCGCACCAGCGACAGCAGATTCGAGCGGCTGGCGCCGAAGCTGTCATACAGCGCCGGGTTTTGCGCGTGCAGTTGTTTGGCGATGGCCACGGCGTCTTGTGCCCATGCCAGCATTTGGTCCACGTCGCGCTGCAGCAGGGCGCGGTCTTCGGGGCTGAGGTGCTTGTTCACGCCACCGGGAACCGAGCCCGTGCCGTGCACCCGTTTGCCGGCTGTGGCACGGATCACCTCCTGGCCGAACTTGCGCAGCAGGATGCCTTTGCGCGCGATCTCTGGATGCGCCTGCGCCACGCCCACGATGTTGCGCCGGTTCACTTCAGAGTCGAAGCCAAACAGCAGGTCCGGCGCGGCAAGGTAGAAGAAGTGCAGGGCGTGCGACTGCATCACCTGGCCGTAGTGCATAAGCCGGCGCATCTTCTGCGCCGAGGGCGTGACGGCAGGCACGCCCAGCACCCGGTCGAAGGCCTTGGACGCCGCCAGGTGATGCGACACAGGGCAGATGCCGCACAGGCGCTGCACCATCACCGGCACTTCCCAAAAGGGCCGTCCTTCGATGAACTTCTCGAAACCGCGGAACTCCAAGATATGCAGCCGAACCTGTTGCACGTGGTTTTGCGCGTCCAGCAGAATCGTGACCTTGCCATGACCTTCGACGCGCGAAACGGGGTCGATGGCCACGCGGCGCAGACCTTGCGACGAGGTCGCAGTTTCAAGGTGTCGGTTCATGTTCAGTCGTAGTGGATAAGGCCATGGCCCAAGTGCGGCGTGCGTCCGGCCATCAGGTCGGTGAGGAAGCTCCAGAAGGCATCGGCCGAGGGCGGGCAACCGGGAAGGAAGTAGTCCACGTGCACCACCTCGTGGATCGGGTGCACCTTGTTCAGCGGCAGCGGCAGCTCGGGGTCGTTGGGGATGGAACTGCCCGCGCTCAGTCCCTCTCGGTTGCGGTAGACATCACTCAGCAACGCGCCCAGATCGAGGTGGTTGCGCTGCGCCGGCAATCCACCATTGATGGCGCAGGCGCCCACCGCCACGAGGGTCTTGCAGTGGGCGCGAAAGTCGCGCAGCACGGCCACGTTTTCGGCGTTGCACAGACCTCCTTCGATCAGGCCGATGTCGCAGAATCCCACGGCCTTGATATCGGTCAGCGGCGAGCGTCCCAGGTTGATGTGCTCCAACAGTTCCGTCAGCCTCTCATCAATGTCTAGGAACGACGTGTGGCAGCCAAAGCAGCCCGCGAGCGAGACTGTCGCCAGCTTGAGTTTGCGGTGCTGCAACGGCAGGCTCATGTTTCTTCCCCGCCATGTTTCACGTAAACCTGTTCCGAAACGGACTGCTGGTCAAAGCGCCGCTGCCCGACCGGAATCACGAAGCCCTGGCGCTTCGGCAGTATCGCGCCCACCGGACAAATGGCTGCGGCGCGGTCCGCCAGCACCATGTCGGTGTCGACCAACTTTCCACTGGCGCTGTTCACCAGCAGATGCGTGGCAATGCCATGGCCGCCCATGGAAAATACGTCCTTTCCATCGACATCGCGGCTGGCACGGACACACAGTTCGCACAGGATGCAGCGATTGAAGTCGAGCAGAATGTCGGCGTGGCTGGCGTCCACCGGTCGGTCCGGATAGAACTCCTCGAAGTGCGGACCCACCATCCCCATTTCATAGGCCGTCGCCTGCAACAGGCAGTTGCCGCTCTTCTCGCAACTCGGGCAGAAGTGGTTGCCTTCGACAAACAGCAACTGCAACAGCGTCAGGCGATGGGCGTTCAATTCTTCGCTGTTGCTTTCAACCTCCATGCCCGAGCTGGCGCGCAGGGTGCAGGCAGCGCCGGCGCGGCCATGGACTTTTACTGTGCACAAACGGCATGAGCCATGCGCGGCAAATTCGGGATGCCAGCACAGGTGCGGGATGTAGCGGCCCGCGCGGGTGGCAGCCTGGAGGATGGTGTCGCCGGGCGTGAACGGCAGGTCCTTCCCATCCAGCGTAAAGTGCTCCGTCGACGGTGTGGCTTCGCTCACGTCCAGTTCTCCAGATGCGCGCCGGCGTCGTCACGATTGGTCATGCGCCGTGCTATCGATAGTTCGGCGTCGAGATCGAATCCGGGCTCGAAATAGAGCGACTGCAGCCGCTGCTCGTAAGCCGGTCGGAACTTGAGGATCGTGTCGCGCAGCAGGTTGCAGGCTGAAGCGCCCAAGGCGCAATGCGTGGTCGCATGCATGAGCTTGTCGAGTTCGAACAGCACATCGATGTCGTAGCGTGAACCCTGGCCCGAGGCCAGCTTGTCCATGCGTTTGGCCACCAGTGCCGTTCCAACCCGGCAGGGCGTGCAGAAGCCGCAGCTTTCGTGCGCGAAGAAGTGGGCAAAGCAGCGCGCCACTTCGAACATGTCGCGACTGCGGTCGAACACCATGAAGGCACCCGCCGTGGGCACGTCCTCGAACGCGATACGGCGTCCGAATTCGTAGGGCGACAGGCACAATCCCGACGGCCCACCCACCTGCAGCGCCTGCGTGTCGCGTGCACCGCAGTCCTCCAGCATGCGGGTGATGCGCGTGCCGAACGGATATTCGTACACGCCCGGGCGCTCGCAGTCGCCGCTGATCGAGTGGATCCTGGTCCCTGTCGATTGGGGTGTTCCGATTCCTGCCCACCGTTCTCCGCCGTACAGCGCGATATGGCTGGCGGCGCAGAAGGTCTCGACGTTGTTGACGACGGTGGGTTGACCCAGATAGCCGTGCTCCACCGGAAACGGCGGGCGGATGCGCGGCGTGCCGCGCTTGCCTTCCAGGGATTCGATCAGCGCTGTCTCTTCGCCGCACACGTAAGCGCCGGCACCGACATGAATGGCGATGTCGAAATCGAAGCCCGTGTGTCCGAGGATGGTCCGGCCCAGCAGACTGGCATCGCGGCGTTGCTGCAGCACGGCCTGCAAATGTTCCAGCAGGAAGCGGTATTCGCCGCGCAGATAGACAAAACCCTGGCGTGCGCGCAGCACCAGAGCCGCGATGCTCATGCCTTCGAACAGTTCGTGGGCATGGCGCCTGAGCAGCACCCGGTCCTTGAAGGTGCCGGGCTCGCCCTCGTCCGCATTGCACACCACCACGCGCTCGGCCCCTGGCGACTGGCGGCACAGTTCCCACTTGAGGCCCGTGGCAAAGCCGGCGCCACCTCGCCCGCGCAAGTTGGAGCGCTTCATCTCGGCCAGCGTAGCATCCGGTCCCCGCACCAGCGCCACCGCGAGCGCTGCACCCGGCGTTGCAGGCTCGGCCAGCAGCAGTTCGGCGCGGCGGATGTTGTCGTGCACCTCAAACCATTGCGGCGGCCATTGGGGCACCGGCACACACTCGCGGATCAGTTCGGTCATTTGAGCCACGCGCTCGGCGTCCAGATGCGTCATAACCTGATGGTGATTGATGAGCAGCGCCGGACCCTGGTCGCACAGACCCGTGCACGAAGTCCGGTCCACGCTCACGCGGCCATCGCTGCTCAGCCGCCCCGGCGCCACGCCCAGGCGTCGACACAGGTCCGCCAGCAGCGCCTCGCTGCCGAGCATGCGGTCGCTCACGTTGTCGCTGAACAGAACGCGGTAGCGGCCCACGGGCTGCGTGTGCAGGAAGCGATAGAAGCCGGCGACGCCCTGTACCTGAGCCAGCGTCAAACGCAGCGCTGCTGCCACTTGACTCAGGGTTTCGGGTGCCAGCCAGCCCTGCACGGCCTGAAGTTCGCGCAGGATCTGCAGCAGGGCATGGGGTTCGGTGCCATAACGCGACAGCACCCGCCCGAGGTCGCGCGCCGACGCGCTTGGGGTTGGACTGCAAGGGGTCATGGACTTCTTTTATGCGTGGTTTCAAACCTGGCTTCAAAGTCTAGTGACGGACCGTGCACGGAACTTGCTGCAGATCAATCCATAGGTCTTGAGACCGCGCTGGTGGCAAGTGCAACCGGCCACGATTGGAAATGGGGAACAGCCATGAAGCAGGCGGGCGACAACCAGCGCCGACGCATTCTGTTGGCAACCGGAGCGACGGTGCTGGCGTGCGGCGCTGCGGCCGTACTCAACCGGAGTTGCAGCAGGATTGCCTACCCCAAGGGGTCACCACTGCCCTTCGACCTGGGCCAACTTCCACCAGGCAAATTGATGACGCTTGACTGGCAGGGCCTGCCGGTCTGGTTGCTGCGTCGCACTGCCGCCGAGATTGAATCACTCGCCGCGCACGAAGCGCGCCTGACGGACCCCGAGTCGCAGGCATCAGCGCAGCCTGCAGGCTGTCGCAATCGCCACCGCTCACTGCGCCCCGAAATCTTTGTCGCTATAGGGCTATGCACACACCAGGGTTGCACGCCGGCGCTGACTGGGGTCGGTGGCTTTCTTTGTCCCTGCCACTCCTCCCGCTACGACCTCGCTGGGCGCGTCTTCAAAGTCGGGCCGGCACCGGCCAATCTGGTGATTCCGGCCTATCGGTACGAAGGTGCAGACCGGCTGACCCTCGGCGAAGAGAGCTGAAACGCTGCCACCGGCCTGCCCGGCGCCCGATCAACTCAGACCTGGCTGAACAGGTACAGGCCGGCCGCACCGCACGCGGAACCCAGGGCGGTGATTGCCCAACCGCCCTGGCTGGCCAGATGACGACGGATACTCAAACCCGCCAGCACCCCGCCAAAGTGCAGTGCCGCTGTGGTCGCGAGGAAGCCGGCGGCGTATGCAATGAAGCCGGAGGCGGGTGCTTCCGCGCCGTGTGCCAGGCCGTGAAGTGACGCTGCCAGAGCGATCGTCCCAAGCCCAAAGGAGGCCGTCATCTGTTGACGGGAAAAGATCAGCATGACACCGAACAAGGCCACGCTCAGCGAAATCATGTGTTCGAGGAAGGGAACGGTGACGCCGATCGCGCCCAACGCCGCGCTCACGATCAGAGACAGCATGAATGTCGTCGGCCCCCACCAGGCCTTGGTAGCGGGAAGCGCACAGACCGACCAGATACCCACCGCCACCATGGCCAGCAGGTGATCCATGCCAAAGGGGTGGGCCAAGCCTTCCAGAACATCCGAAGTTCCGTGGCCCGTGTGGGCCTCAGCCACTCCCGCAGCCAGTGCCAGACCGCCCATGGCAATCATGCGCAGTGATTTGTAGGACAAGGATTTCATGGTTAGTCTCCGGAGTTGGGTTCAACAACAATTGTGCTTAATACGCTCGGTAACTCAAAGGATTGCGCTGGTGCAGTGTGCCACCCACCACTGGCCCGCAGGTTAGAGGTCGCAAATTCCGTGCCCACGCCCAGACCCGACGTGGCGTCACCGAAACACGGCGAGACGCCGGAAGCGGCAACGGTCGAAGTGAATCCGGTACCGGTTAGTTGACAGATTATTAAGTAATCATTACCGGTAAAAATCTGACTCTCCTGGAGATCACTTTTCGGTGCAGTTCTCACAGTAACACCGGGCCGCTCCAGCGTGGCGCGCAATTTGCTTTCTGCTGCCTCATCAGGCCACACGCGACCTGGCTCAATGAGGAGACGACATGGGCGACATGAATGAGATCTTTGACCTCGGCCGTAAAACCTTAGGCGAAGTGGAGCGACGCCTCGACATGTCGAGGCGCGACTATTTGCAGTTTTGTGCGACGTTGGCCGTCACCATGGGACTGCCGTCGGGCGCCGAGGCCGCAGTGGCCAAGGCGATTGAATCTGCACCGCGACCCTCGGTCATCTGGCTGCATTTCCAGGAATGCACGGGCTGCACAGAATCGCTGTTGCGGGCCGAGCATCCGACGTTGGAAAAATTGATCCTGGATGTCATCTCCCTCGATTACCACGAGACCTTGATGGCCGCGGCTGGACATCAGGCCGAAGCCGCGCGCAAGGACGCGATGAAGGCCCACAAAGGCAAGTACGTACTGGTGGTCGAAGGGGCGATTCCGGTCAAGGACAACGGCATCTACTGCAAAGTGGGCGGCCACACCGCGATCGATTTATTGAAGGAGTGCGCCGCCGATGCCGCCGCGGTGATTGCGATCGGCTCCTGTGCTTCCTGGGGCGGCATGCCGTCTACCGGACCCAACCCGACGGGCGCCTCCAGCGTGGCTGAAGTGCTGGGCAAACCGGTGGTGACGATTCCCGGCTGTCCGCCCAATCCGTATAACTTCCTCGCCACGGTCGTGCACTTCCTTACCTTCGGCAAGTTGCCCGACGTGGACAAACTGGGCCGACCGAAGTTCGCATACTCGCGCCTGATCCACGAAAACTGCGAGCGCCGCGCGCACTTCGATGCTGGCCGCTTTGCGATGGAGTTTGGCGATGCCGGACACCGCCAGGGTTACTGCCTTTACAAGCTCGGTTGCAAAGGACCGGAGACCTACAACAACTGCTCCACCCTGGGCTTTGGCGACGCGGGCGAGAACAACTGGCCAGTGGGCTGCGGCCACCCGTGCATCGGTTGCAGCGAGAAGGGTGTGGGCTTCATCAAACCGATCCACCAGGTGGCGAAGATGCTCAACGTCGCACCGCCCCTGCAGTACGCCAGGATCGTGGAAGAACAGGGCAAGGCCGCATCTTTTGCGTCCGCTGCGGCACTCGCCGCATTGGCGGGCGCAGCGGCCGGTGCAGCCGTGATGCTGACCCGCAATCTGGGCTTGTCACACGCGGCGCAGCAAGCGCAAGACGCCAAGGCTGAGGGCCAGGCCCAAGACAAGGCGCGGGTGTAATCATGAACACGCGTCGCGGCTTCCTCAAAGGGGTTCTCGCGGGCGGTGCTGCGGTGACGACTGCCGTGGTAGCACCCCCCGCCTGTGCCAGGGATACCCATCAGCGACCCGAGCAAGCGCTGGGTCTGCTCTACGACGCGACCCTGTGCATCGGTTGCAAGGCCTGCGTGGCTGCGTGCAAGGAGGCGAACAACAATCCGCCGGAGTTTTCCACCGAGGACCACCTTTGGGATACGCCGCTCGACACCTCGGGCCACACCTTCAACCTGATCAAGATGTACCGCAACGGCACGATGGAAACGAAGGATGCCGAGGTCAACGGCTACGCCTTCATGAAGACCTCGTGCATGCACTGCGCCGACCCGTCATGCGTATCGGCCTGCCCGGTGTCGGCCATGACCAAGGACCCGGTCACCGGCGTCGTGGGCTATGACCCGGACATCTGCGTCGGTTGCCGCTACTGCGTGGTCGCCTGTCCATTCGGTATTCCGAAATATCAGTACGACTCGCCCACCGGCAAGATCGGCAAGTGCGAGCTTTGCCGCCATCGCTACAAAGACGGCCATTATTCGGCCTGCGCCGAGGTCTGCCCCACGGGCGCCACGCTCTATGGCAAGACCACCGACCTGCTGGCTGAAGCCAGGCGACGCATTGCCCTGAAACCCGGCGCCGTCACCCGCTATCCGCGCGGCAAGATCGGCGGACCCGATCAGAGTTACGAAGCGCCCGTGGGCAAGTACCTGCAGCACGTGTACGGTGAGACCGAGTACGGTGGCACGCAGGTGCTCAAACTCTCGGGCGTGAATTTCGCCAAGGTCGGCATGCCTGACCTGCCGCCCAAGTCGTCAGCGTCCACCTCGGAGACGATTCAACATTCGCTTTACGGCGGCCTGCTGATGCCGATTGCGGTGTTGGGAGCATTGAGCTTCGTCGCCAGGAAGAACGTCCACGACGAGGACGATTCGAATGACGATCCTTCCGGCAGCGGAACCGGGGAGAAATGAACATGACCCAACAACATGCAGCACCCGCGCCGATCGGCGGCAGCCTGTTCAACGCCGCGACTCTCGTGTGCGGTGTTCTCGTCGTCATCATGGCGTCCATACTTCTGGTGCGCTTTGTTTTCGGCTTGGGAGCGGTCACCAACGTCAGCGACGGCTACTCCTGGGGTATCTGGGTCGTGGTCGATGTGATGGTCGGTTCGGCCCTGGCCTGCGGCGGCTTTTCGGTGGCGCTGCTGGTCTATATCTTCAACAAGGGTGAGTACCACCCGCTGGTGCGCCCGGCGCTGCTGGCCAGTCTGTTTGGTTACACGCTGGCCGGCGGCGGCATCTTCTTCGACCTGGGTCGCTGGTGGAACTTCTGGCACATCTTCTGGCCCAGCTATTCCAATCCCAACTCCGTGATGTTCGAGGTCGCGGCCTGCGTCACGGCCTACATCGTCGTGATGTGGATCGAGTTCTCGCCCGTGTTCCTGGAAAAGCTGGGGCTGCGTGACCTGAAGAAGAAACTCAACAAGACGCTGTTCTTCTTCATCGCCCTCGGCATCGTTTTACCGCTCATGCACCAGTCGTCATTGGGTACGATGCTGGTGGTGATGGGCGGCCAGGTGAACCCGCTGTGGCAGACGCCCGCCGTACCGCTGATCTATCTGCTCACGGCCATCATCATCGGCTATGGCGTAGTGCTGTTCGAGTCCTGTGTCGCCGCGTCGAGCTACCGGCGCAGCATCGAAGTGCACCTGCTGAATCCGATGTCCAAAATCATGCTCGGCGTGCTGGCAGTCTATCTGGCCGTGCGCTTCGGGGACCTGCTGATTCGCGGCGCCATGGGCGAGGCCTTCAAACCCAGCTTCGTGGCGCTGTCGTTCTGGGTCGAAAACATCTGCTTCGTTGCTCCCTTCGTCCTGATCGGCAACGTCGTGGCGCGTCGCAATCCGGCGCGGCTGTTTTTGGCCGGTCTGGCCATCATGCTGGGCGGCAGCCTGCTTAGGATCAACGGTTTCCTCATTGGCTACCAGCATTTCACGGGGTCCGGATGGACCTATTTCCCGTCGTTCACCGAGGTGATGGTGACGCTGGGAATGTTCGCGGTCGAGGTTCTCGGTTACATCATCATCACCCGTCGTTTCCCGGTTTTGCCTCGGGAAGATGTGCGGTTGGCCCACTCATAAAGATGGAGACAGAAAATGTCCAAACGCATCACGATTGATCCCATCACCCGCATCGAGGGCCATCTGCGAATTGACGTCGATGTCGACAACGGTCACGTCCAGAAAGCCTGGTCTTCCGGTCAGATGTGGCGCGGCGTGGAACTTATCCTGCTGGGACGGGACCCGCGCGACGCCTGGGCCATCACCCAGCGCATCTGCGGCGTCTGCACCACGGTGCACGCCATCACCTCTGTGCGCGCCGTGGAAAACGCGCTCAAGATGGAGATCCCGCTGAACGCGCAATACATCAGAAACCTCATCATCCTGGCGCACTCGGTGCACGACCACATCGTGCACTTCTATCACCTGTCGGCGCTGGATTGGGTGGACGTGACCTCGGCATTGAAGGCCGACCCCGACAAGACGTCCGCCCTGGGCGAAAGCCTCTCCAGCTGGCATCTGAACAGCAAGCACGAGATGCGGCGCGTGCACGAGCGGCTCAAGCATTTCGTGGGTGGAGGGCAACTCGGCATCTTCACCAACGGCTACTGGGGACATCCGGCGATGAAGCTCTCGCCAGAGGTGAATCTGCTGGCGGTGGCTCACTACCTGCAAGCACTGGAAGTGCAGCGCAAAGCCAACAAGATTGTCTCGATTCTCGGCTCCAAGACGCCGCACATACAGAATGTGGCAGTGGGCGGCGTAAGCAATCCACTTGCCACCGATTCGCCGTCGGTGTTGACGGTGGAACGTCTCATGGCCATCAAGGGCTGGATCGATGAACTCGCTGATTTCGTCAAGAACGTGTACCTGATTGACGTCGCCGCCGTGGGCGCCTTCTATCCGGAATGGACCCAGATCGGCAAAGGCGTCACCAACTATCTGTCGGTGCCCGACATTCCGCTGGACAGCAAGGGGACGCAGTTTGCCATTCCCGGTGGCTACATCGAGGGCGGCAATCTGGCGTCGCGCAAACCCATCAGTTCGTTCAACGACGACTACTGGCAAAAGGGCGTGGAAGAGTCGGTCAAACACTCCTGGTACAACTACGAGAAATCCGGCGCCTTGCACCCGTACAAGGGCGAGACCACGCCCAACTACACCGACTTCAAGGACGACGCGAAATACTCCTGGCTGAAGTCGCCCACGTTCTACGGCAAGACCGCACAGGTGGGTCCGCTGGCAAGGGTGCTCAACGGCCTGGCCGCAGGACACGCGCCCACCACGAAGTACGCCACAGCCGCACTCGATACCGTGTCCGCCCTGGCCAAAACGAAGATCGGTCTCGACGCCATGCATTCCACCATCGGACGCCACGCGGCGCGTGCCATCGCCTGCTGTGTCAACGTCGATCTGCTCGCTGATCAATGGACGGCCCTGCTCACGAACATGGGCAAGGGCGACCTCACGACCTTCAACCATCCGGTGTTTCCCAAGGACGAGGTCATGGGCGTGGGCTTTCACGAGGCACCGCGCGGCGCGCTCTCTCATTGGGTGGTGATTGCTGACGGCAAGATCAAGAATTACCAGTGCGTCGTTCCTTCCACCTGGAACGCCTGCCCGCGAAATGAGAAGGACGAGCCTGGACCGTACGAAGCGTCCCTGCTCAACACGCCGATTGCGGACGCCGAGAAGCCGCTGGAAGTGCTGCGCACCATCCACTCTTTCGATCCCTGCATTGCCTGCGCCATTCATCTGACCGACAAGGAAAACGACACCGCGATCTCAGTCAGGGCAGTTTGAGTCAAGTGATGGTTAACATGCGAGGGTCGACCGGAGTCGACCCTCTTCCATTTTGTGAGGCAAGGCCAATATGCGTGCAGCGGTTCTGGGTATCGGCAACACCATCCTCACTGACGAGGCCGCGGGCGTACGAGCGGTCGAGGCGCTGGAACTGGCCTACAAGCTGCCCGACAACGTGCTCGCGATTGACGGCGGCACATCGGGCATGGAGATGATCGAAGACCTCTCCAACCTCGATTTCCTGATCGTGCTCGATGTCGTCAAGACCGGCGCCGCGCCCGGCACGGTCGTGAAAATCGAGGGCGACGAGATCCCGGTTTTCTTTCGCCGGAAGTTGTCGCCACACCAGATCGCCCTCCCCGATGTTTTGGCCAGTCTGGAGTTGCTCGACACCATGCCCAAGGAGATTGTGGTGCTGGGTGTGGAGCCGATCTCGCTGGAACTGGGCATGGAGATGACGCCCACCGTGGCAGCGCAAGTTCCGGTGCTGGCCGCCATGGCCGCCGCTGAGTTGCGCACTCGCGGTTATCTGCTCGAATCCCTGACGCAGGCGATGGCTTGAGATGTGCCTTGCCGCGCCCTCCCGTGTAATCGAAGTGCGCGATGGCACAGCGGTCACGGAGTGCTTTGGACAAACGCGCGAGGTCAGCCTGCTGCTGCTGGACGACGAGGTAGCGGTCGGCGACTACCTGCTTATCCAGGCCGGCGGTTTCGCGTTTGAGCGTCTTGATGTGGAGCGCGCCAAAGAATCCCTGGCGCTGATGCAGGAACTGATGGCCAAGGGCGAGGACGCCAATCGCTGGGGCAGTGAGGCATGAGTTTTCGTCTGCACGAGCGCGATCCTGGCGATGCCGTGGAACAGGCTTTTTTTCGCATCCAGCGGGAACGCATGGTCGACATGCCGATACTGAATCCGGTGCTGAACGTCGAAGCGGTTGACTTTCAGCGCTGGCAGGGGCACTGGCTGGGCATGGTCGTCACACCCTGGTGCATGAGCCTGTTGCTGCTGCCGGGCAGCACCGAGAACTGGGTTTCCACCGGAGCCAACAAGCGCCGTTTCGTGAACTTTCCGGCCGGTGATTTTGCATTTCTCGGCAGTCATGAGCCCGAACTGGGTGACTATCAGAGCTGCGCCTTGTTCTCACCGATGGGGAAATTCACGACCCAGACGGAGGCCGTGATGACGGCACGCGCTTCGATCAGCGGATTGCTGACGGCACCGGACTCCTCCATGCCCGTGACCGACAGCAACACCGAAGTGCCCTCGCTGTCGCGGCGCCGCTTTTTCACGCTGCGCCGCGCGCGGTAGACTGGCGTCTCATGCACGAAATGTCGCTCGCCGAGGGGGTATTGCAGCTGATAGAGGACGCGGCAAGCGAGCAGAGGTTCGAGAAGGTGGTGACAGTGTGGCTGGAGATCGGCCAGCTCTCGGGAGTCGAGGTTGAGGCCATGAAGTTTTGCTTTGACGCTGTGACGCGTGACAGTGTGGCGGCCGGCGCGCGGCTGGAAATCATCGCGCTGCCCGGCGCCGGTTGGTGCATGGCCTGTTCGCAAACCGTGGCCATGACTGAAGTTTTTGGTGAATGTCCGAGGTGCGGCGGCTACCAGATGCAGGTGACGGGCGGAACCGAAATGCGGGTGAAGGAACTGGAAGTAAGCTAACACGACCTGCAGTTGATTTGGAGAAAGCGATGTGTACGACTTGTGGTTGCGGCGCGGGTGAAGTGACGGTGGATGGTGATGCCGCTCACGACGTGAACGAGCACGTGCATGCGGATGGCACGCGCCACAGCCACGGGGCCGAGCATGAGCATGGAGACCACGACCACGACCACGAGCACGAGCACGAGCACGACCACGAGCACGAGCACGAGCACGAGCACGAGCATGAGCATGGACATAAGCATGACCACAGCCACACGCCGGCCCATTCCCACGCGCCGGGCGTTGCGCCAAATCGCATGGTGCAAATCGAGCAGGACATCCTGGCCAAGAACAACGCCTACGCGCATAACAACCGTCAGACGCTGGCCGAGCGCGGCATCTTTGCGCTGAACCTGGTGTCCAGCCCGGGCTCGGGCAAGACCACGTTGCTTTGCAAGACCATTACGTTGCTCAAGGAGCAGACAGTCTCGGTGATCGAGGGCGATCAACAGACCAGTCAGGACGCCGAGCGCATTCGCGCCACCGGCGCCCCCGCGATCCAGATCAACACCGGCAAAGGCTGCCACCTGGACGCGCACATGGTGGGACGCGCCATGGAACGCCTGAATTTGGCGGAAGATTCCCTGCTCATGATCGAGAACGTCGGCAACCTGGTGTGCCCGGCGGCATTCGATCTGGGCGAAGCGCACAAGGTAGTGATCCTGTCGGTCACCGAGGGCGAGGACAAGCCCATCAAATACCCCGACATGTTTCGCGCTGCCAGCCTGATGCTGCTGAACAAGATCGATCTGTTGCCCTATCTGGAGTTTGACGTGGACAGGGCGATTGGCTACGCGCGGCGCGTCAATCCGCAGATTCGCGTGATCCAGGTGAGCGCCACCAGCGGCGCCGGCATGGATGAATGGCTGCACTATTTGCATGCCGGCCTGACTATCGCCGCGGTAACGAAGCGTCAATCCGTGGACGCGCTCAAGGCACGGATTGCGCAGTTGGAAGCGCAATTGCAGCGTCCCGTGCCTTGACCCTCGTTGCGCGTCGCATCCGGGTCACGGGCATCGTCCAGGGCGTCGGTTTTCGACCCTTTGTCTGGCGCTTGGCACGCCAGCTTGAACTCGTAGGTTGGGTGCGCAACGACGCGCTGGGCGTGGACATTTTTGCGCAAGGCGAAGCCACGCGGATAGACACGCTGTTGCAGCGCCTGCGCGGTGAGGCGCCAGCGCTGGCGCGGGTCGATGCGGTGCACGCGCAGCCGGTCGAGCCCGAAACGCTGACCGAATTCACCATCAGGGACAGCATCAAGGGCCGCTCCAGCACGGCCATAGGTCCCGACGTGGCCACCTGCCCCGACTGCCTGGCCGAGTTGTTTGACCCGGCCGATCGGCGCTGGCGTCATGCCTTCATCACCTGCACCCACTGCGGCCCACGCTACACCGTGACGCGCGCCCTGCCATATGACCGACCGCAGACCAGCCTGGCGCCCTTTCCCCTGTGCCCGAATTGCGAGCGCGAGTACGGCGCGCCTTCCGACCGTCGCTTTCACGCCGAGACCACCTGCTGTCCGGCTTGTGGCCCGAAGCTCGAACTGCTCGATGCCCATGGTTTGCCCGTCGCCGGCGACGCGATCAAAGAGACGTCGGCACTGCTGCAGTCGGGCGCCATCGTCGCCATCAAGGGACTGGGCGGTTTTCATCTCGCCTGCAACGCGCGCGATGCCGACGCCGTGGCGCGTTTGCGCGCCCGCAAGAGCCGCGAGGAAAAACCGTTGGCCGTGATGAGCGCCAACGTGGCCAGTCTGGCGGGGTACGCCATGGTTTCCGGCGCCGAGCGCGCTCTGCTGGAAGGGCGCGAGCGACCGGTGGTGCTGCTACGAAAGCTACCCGAAACTGAAGCCGCTCTGGCCGGTGTCGCACCCGGCCTGATCTGGCTGGGCGCGATGCTGCCGACCACGCCCATGCACTTCCTGCTGTTCCACGAAGCCGCCGGGCGACCGGCTGATTCGGGCTGGCTGGCAGAACCGCAGGAGCTACTGCTGGTGATGACCAGCGCCAACCCCGGTGGCGAGCCCATCGTTCGCTCGAACGAAGAAGCGCACGCACGGTTGGCCGGCATTGCCGACGCTTATCTGCAGCACGACCGTGACGTGGTCGCGCGCTGCGACGACTCGGTGCTGCGTCCGCTGGGCCAAGACCACCAATTCATCCGGCGCAGCCGCGGCTACGCGCCGACAGCAATTGCCTTGCCGCGTAACGGGCCTTCGGTGCTGGCCTTCGGCGCGCACCTGAAGAACACGGTCTGCGTGACGCGCGGCAACGAAGCCTTCCTGTCGCCGCACATCGGCGACCTCGACAACGCCGCCACCTGCGCCTTCGCGGACGAGACCGTGCAGCGCATGCTGGACCTGCTGGAGGTAAAGCCCGACATCGTCGCCCACGACCTGCACCCCGATGACTACAGCAGCCGCGCCGCGTTCGCCTGTGCCGCTCGTCACGGCTTGCGCACCGTGGCCGTTCAGCATCACCACGCGCACATCGCCGCCGTTTGCGCCGAACACGGTTACGACGAGCCGGTGCTGGGACTGGCGCTGGACGGCGTGGGATTGGGAACCGATGGCAAGCCCTGGGGCGGCGAGTTGCTGCGCCTGGACGGCCCGCTAGCCACCCGCCTGGGCCATCTGCGCCCGCTGGCCCTGCCCGGTGGCGACAAGGCAGCACGTGAACCGTGGCGCATGGCGGCGTCGGTGTTGCATGAACTCGGTCGCAACGCCGGGATCGGTGCGCGTTTTCAGGCGCGCGGCGCCGATACCGTAGCCGCCATGCTGGCGCGCCAGTTGAACTGCCCGCGCAGCTCCAGCATGGGCCGCGTGTTTGACGCCGCCGCCGGTCTGCTGGATCTCAGTTCGCACATGAAGTTCGAGGCACAGGCCGCGATGCGGGTGGAGCAGGCCGCCACGCGCCACATCGAGGTGTTCGGTTGGCCGCCGCCCATGGGCAACGGCTGGTCGATCAGCAGTGACGGTCGGCTCGACCTGCTGCCGCTGCTCGCGTCGCTGGATCGCGCGTCCGACGTGGACCAGGCGGCGGCGCATTTTCACGCCACGCTGGTGGCGGCACTCAGCGAGTGGGTGATGCACACGGCGCAGACGCAGGGCTTGCGCACGCTGGCCTGGGGCGGAGGCTGTTTCCTGAACTCCCTGCTATCGTCGGGTCTTCGGCAAAATCTGGAGCGGCGCGGCATCACGGTGCTGGCGCCGCGGCGGCTCTCACCCGGCGACTCAGCGCTTGCGCTGGGGCAAGCCTGGGTGGCGATCCAATCACTGGAGCAATGAAGCGATGTGTCTTGCACTTCCCGTCAGAGTCATTGAGGTCGGCATCGGAGCGACGGGCGATTTCGCCATTGTCGATCTGGGCGGCGTGAAGAAGGAAATATCACTGGCTTTGCTCGATGGGGTTCAGGTCGGCGACTACGTCATCCTGCATGTAGGTTATGCGCTGTCCAAGCTCGACCCGGAAGAAGCCGAAAGAACACTGACGCTGTTTTCGCAGATGCAGGACTCGGTGCAGGTGGCGTCTTGAAATACATAGACGAATTTCGCGACGGCGACGTCGCCAGGACGCTGGCCAACAAGATCGCCGCGCTGGTGCAAGCCGGGCGAAATTACAGCTTCATGGAGTTCTGTGGCGGCCATACGCACGCCATCTCACGCTACGGTCTGAGCGATTTGCTCCCCGCCAAAGTGCGCATGGTGCACGGCCCCGGCTGCCCGGTGTGTGTGCTGCCGATCGGTCGCATCGACATGGCGATCCGACTCGCGCTGGATCGCGGCGTGGTGCTGTGCACCTACGGCGACACGCTGCGCGTCCCGGCCAGCGATGGCCTGTCGCTGCTGAAGGCCAAGGCGCGCGGCGCCGACATCCGGATGGTGTATTCGACGCTGGACGCGCTGCAGATCGCGCGCGACAACCCGCAACGCGAGGTGGTGTTTTTTGCCATCGGCTTCGAAACCACTACGCCGCCGACGGCCCTTGCAGTGCAACAGGCGAGCAACGAGCAGTTGAAGAACTTCAGCGTGCTGTCCTGCCATGTGCTCACACCTGCAGCCATCAGCCATATCCTGGAGTCGCCCGAGGTGCGCCAGTGGGGCACCGTGCCGATCGACGGCTTCATCGGTCCGGCGCACGTGTCCACGGTGATCGGCAGCCGGCCCTATGAATTTTTTGCGCAGGAGTACCGCAAGCCGGTCGTGATCGCGGGCTTCGAGCCACTGGACGTGATGCAGGCCATCCTGATGCTGGTGCAACAGGTGAATGAAGATCGGGCCGAGGTGGAAAACGAGTTCTCGCGCGCGGTGACGCGTGAGGGCAACGTGAAGGCGCAAGACCGCGTGGCCGAAGTGTTCGAACTGCGCAGCGAATTCGAGTGGCGCGGACTTGGCGTCGTTCCCTATTCGGCGTTGAAACTGCGCGGAAAATTCACGTCCTTCGACGCCGAACGCCGGTTCGAGATTGAATACAAGAGCGTGCCCGATAACAAGGCCTGCGAATGCGGCGCCATTCTGCGCGGCGTGAAACGACCGCAGGACTGCAAGATTTTTGGCACCGTCTGCACGCCCGAGAATCCGGTCGGTTCCTGCATGGTCAGCAGCGAAGGCGCTTGCGCGGCGCATTACAGTTACGGGCGCTACAAGGACATGAACTGATGGCTGAAGTCAAAAGAGGCTATGTGCGCCCGCTTGATCTGAAACATGGACGGGTCGATCTCACGCATGGCTCGGGCGGGCGCGCCATGGTGCAACTCATCTCCGAACTGTTCGCCAAGCACCTGGGCAACGAATACCTGGGCCAGGGCAACGATGGCGCGGTGCTGCCCGCGCCCCTGCTGGACGGCAAGCCCGCGCGCCTCGTGATGTCCACCGACAGCCATGTGGTTTCGCCGCTGTTCTTCCCCGGCGGCGACATCGGTTGCCTATCGGTGCACGGCACGGTGAACGACGTCGCGGTGATGGGCGCGACGCCGCTGTACCTTGCCGCCGGATTCATCCTGGAAGAAGGCCTGGCCTTGAGCGATCTGGCGCGCATCGTCGAATCGATGGCACAGGCGGCGCGCGCCGCTGGCGTGCCGGTGGTGACGGGCGACACCAAGGTGGTGGAGCGCGGCAAGGGCGACGGCGTGTTCATCACCACCACCGCGGTCGGTGTGCTGCCCGCGGGCATCGAGTTGGGAGGCGCGCGGGCACGACCCGGCGACGTGGTGCTGGTCTCGGGCTCGATGGGCGACCACGGTGTGGCCATCATGAGCCAGCGCGAGAACCTGAGTTTTGATGCGCCCATTGTTTCCGACACCGCGGCGCTCAACGGCCTGGTTGCTGCCATGCTCGCCTCGGGCGCCGACATTCGCTGCCTGCGCGATCCGACGCGCGGCGGCCTGGCAGCCACGCTCAACGAAATCGCCGGGCAGTCCGGTGTCGGCATGATGCTGCAGGAGAAGGCGATTCCGGTGAAACCGGTGGTCGCTGCGGCTTGCGAACTGCTGGGCCTGGACCCGCTCAACGTCGCGAACGAGGGCAAGCTCATTGCCATCTGCGCCGCCGCCGATGCGCCCACCCTGCTCGCCGTCATGCGCGCCCATCCGCTCGGAATCGAAGCGGCGCTGATCGGCGCAGTGATTGCCGACGCGCACCACTTCGTGCAGCTGACGACGGCTTTCGGCGGCCGGCGCATCGTGGACTGGCTGGCGGGCGACCAGTTGCCGCGCATCTGTTGAGACCGCCAACATGCGCATCCTGCTGCTCACCCACGCCTTCAACAGCCTGACCCAGCGTCTGGGCGCCGAGTTGTCGCAGCGCGGGCACGAGATATCGATCGAGTTCGACATCGCGGACTCGGTCACTGAAGAGGCCGTGGCGCTGTTTCGCCCGCATCTCATCGTCGCACCCTATCTGCGCCGCGCCATTCCTGAGTCGGTCTGGTCGCGCCATGTGTGTCTGATCGTGCACCCCGGCATTCCGGGTGATCGTGGCCCATCGGCGCTGGACTGGGCGATCCAGGAGGGCGTCGCCGAGTGGGGCGTGACGGTGCTGCAGGCCGAGGCCGAAATGGACGCGGGGCCGATCTGGGCGAGCACGAAGTTTCCCATGCGGCTGACGAAGAAATCCAGCGTCTATCGAAACGAGGTGACACAAGCCGCGACCAGCGCGGTGCTGCAGGCGGTGCAGCGCTTCGAGTCGGGCGACTTCCTGCCGCAAGCGCTGGCGACCCTGTCCAACGTACACGGACGCTTGCGTCCGCTGATGAAACAGCAGCACCGCAGCCTGGATTGGCAGCGCGACGACAGCGCCACAGTGCTGCGCAAGATCCGCGCGGCCGACGGTTTTCCCGGCGTTGCCGACAGCCTGTTCGATCAGCCCTGTCATTTGTTCGACGCCTGGCCTGAAGCCACTTTGCGCGGCACGCCCGGCACGCTGATTGCGCGGCGCGAGACCGCAGTGCTGCGGGCCACGGTCGATGGTGCAGTCTGGATCGGGCACGCCAGGCAACCTGACGGCATCAAGCTGCCGGCCTCGCGGGCGTTCGTTGCCGAAGCGGCTGCGCTGCCGCAGGCGCCGCTGGACAACTGGTGGCGCATCGACAGGCCGACCTGGCAGGACATCGCCTACGAAGAAGTCGGCGCCGTGGGCTTCCTGCATTTCGAGTTCTACAACGGCGCCATGTCGAGCGCGCAATGCCTTCGATTGCAGGCGGCATTGGCTTGGGCCAGGCAGCGCCCCGTGCGGGTGCTGGTGCTCATGGGTGGCACCGATTTCTGGTCCAACGGCATCCATTTGAACGTGATCGAGGCGGCGAGTCTGAGCGGCGATTCCGCGGCGGACGAATCCTGGCGCAACATCAACGCCATGAACGATCTGACGCTGGAACTCCTCACCACCGAAAACCAGATTACGGTGGCGGCGCTGGCCGGCAACACCGGCGCGGGGGGCTGTTTTCTGGCGCGCGCCGCCGATCAGGTGTGGGCGCGCGAGGCCGTGATGCTGAATCCGCACTACAAGAACATGGGCAACCTCTATGGCTCCGAATACTGGACCTACTCCTTGCCACGGCGCCTGGGCGGGGACGCAGCGCGCGCCATCATGCGCGACCGTCAACCGTTGACGGCGCAGCGTGCGCTGGAAATCGGTTTCAGCGACGTCTGCATGGTCGGTGATGTACCGGCGTTTCATCGTGCAGTGGCACAGCGCGCGGCGCAACTTGCGCAACAAGCCGATTGGAGCGACCGCATCAACGCCAAGCGTGAAGCCCGCGCTCGCGACGAAGCGGCCAAACCCCTTGCCGTTTACCGCGCAGAAGAACTGGCGCAGATGCATAGAAACTTTTACGGTTTCGATCCGAGCTACCACGTGGCGCGTCATCACTTCGTGCGCAAGTCGCCGGCCTCATGGACGCCGCGCCATCTCGCGCACCATCGCGAACTGGGTTGGGTTGCACCATGAGCACCCGCGCGCATTTGTCGGTGCTGGTGGTGGACGACGAGCAGCGTTCTCTGGAGACGTTGCGTCGCACGCTGGACGACCACTTCAGCGTCTTCACCGCCGCCTCGGCCGACGAAGGGCTGGTCGTGATGGAGCGCGAGTTCGTGCAGATTGTGGTGTCGGATCAGCGCATGCCGGGCAGTTCGGGCGTGGAGTTTTTGCGCGGCGTGCGCGCCCGCTGGCCTGATACGGTGCGCCTGATCCTGTCGGGCTACACCGAGGCGCAGGACATCATCGCCGGCATCAATGAAGCGGGTATCTGGCAATACCTGCTCAAGCCATGGCATCCGGATCAATTGCTGCTGACGTTGCAAAGCGCGGCCGAGCTGTGGCGCCTGCAGCAGGAAAACCAGCGCCTGACGCTGGAGCTTCGCGCCAGCCCGGAGCATCTTGCGCTGCGCGTGGCGAACCTGAGGCTCAAGGCCAAGGCCCAGGCCGGATTCGACCGACTCACGCGAGCGAGCGACAGCCCCTTGAACGCCGTGTGCGCGCTGGCCGAAAAGATCGCACCGCACGACCTGCCGGTGTTGATCACGGGCGAGTCGGGCACCGGCAAGGAATTGCTGGCGCGCGCCATCCACTATGCGAGCGCGCGTGCCGAGCAGCCCTTCGTGGTGGAAAACTGCGGCGCCATGCCCGACACCTTGCTCGAGAGCGAGCTCTTCGGCCACAAGCGTGGCGCCTTCACCGGTGCCATCGAATCCCGCGTCGGCCTGTTCCAGCAGGCCGATGGCGGCACACTTTTTCTGGATGAGATCGGCGAGACCTCGGCCGCCTTTCAAGTCAAGCTGTTGCGCGTGCTGCAGGAGGGCGAGGTTCGGCCCGTGGGCAGCCCGCGCCCGGTGCCAGTGGACGTGCGCATCATCGCGGCCACAAACCGCAATCTCGAGGCCGACGTCGCCAGTGGGCGCTTTCGCGAAGACCTGTATTACCGCGTTGCCGGCATCACGCTCTACCTGCCAGCGCTGCGCGAGCGGCCGCAGGACATCGCCCCCATCGTCACGGAAATGCTCAAACGATCAGCGCTCACCGGGCGCAAGATGTCGGACCAGGCCATGCAGTGTCTGGAAGGGCACGCCTGGCCGGGCAATGTACGCGAGCTGCAAAACGAGGTTCGGCGTGCACTGGCGCTGGGCGACGGGCCGATGCTGGCGGCCGATCTGCTGTCTCCCCGGTTGCGGCAAGCGCCGAATCTTGGTGCCTTGGGCAGGGATGTCGCGGTAGAGGATTCTTCCCTGCTCAAGCATCAGTTGGAGCGGGTCGAAGCGCAACTGCTGCGCGCCGCGATGGCGCGCCACAAAGGCAACAAGACGCATGTTGCGGACGAACTCGGCTTGACCCGCGTGGGCCTGCGCATGAAGCTTGCGCGACTGGGACTGAGCGGCGACGTGAGCTAGCGGTCCGTCGTCAGCGGCAGGCTCAGCGTGAACTGCGCGCCGCCCTGCGGCAGATTTTCCGCGCCGAGTTGGCCGCCGTGCTGCTCAACGATGCCGTAGCTGATGGACAGACCCAGGCCCGTGCCTTTTCCTACCGGTTTGGTGGTGAAAAAAGGATCGAAGATGCGCGACAAATGCTCTGGCGCGATGCCGGGGCCGTTGTCGGTAAAACGCAAGTGAGCCCTGCCGTCGTCGCACTCCAGCGTGATCCGCAACTGTGGTGTTTTGGCGCCACCGGTGATGGCGGCATCGTAGGCATTCTGGATCAGGTTCATCAGCACTTGCAGCAACTGCCCGGCATTGCCGCTGACGTAGCAATCGGCACCGCGTGACCATTGAATTGCAAATCCGGGTGCCGTGCCCTTCTTCACCCAATGGCTGGCCCGTTCCACGACGGCGTTGAGCTCCACCGGCGCAACCTCCTCGCGCACCACCGCCGAGAAGCGCTTCAGGCCGCTCACAATGTCGGCCGTGCGCTGTGCGCCTTCCGTCGTGCCGTCCAGCAGGGACGGCAGATCCTTCACCATGTAGTCGATGCGCAGTTCCTCGCGCAGCGCCTGCACCTCGGACGGCAGTTCGAGTTGGTGCACCGCTTCCAGGTAGCGGTTAAGACGCGCACCATAGCGCTGCAGGACGTGCACGTTGCCCAGCACAAAACTGATCGGGTTATTGAGTTCGTGCGCCACACCCGCCACGAGACGACCCAGGGACGCCATCTTTTCCGAATGCAGCAATTGCTGCTGGGCCTGCTTGAGCGCCTCATGCGCCTCACGCAACTGCTGGTAGGCACGCTTGAGTTCACCCATGGGGCGGCCCACGAGTACGCGTCCCACCTGGCGCCCCGCGCTGTTACGTCGTGGCGTGCAGTTCAGATCGACCGCGACCGCAAGTCCGTCGGCGCCACGCAGGTTGATCTCCACCACTGTGCCCTCGCGCGATGACGAGTGGTACATCGCCAGATGCCAGCGTTTCACACTCTCGGGATCTGCCAGCAGGGACAGTACCGGCGTGCCCTTGAGCGACTCCTCGCTGCCACCGACGAGTTCGCACAGGGCTGCATTCGTTTCTTCGATCAGCCCGTCCTGACTGCAGGCAATCAGCACGTCGCTCATGGCCGAGAGCAGACTGAAGATGAACTGCTGCGACTGTTCCAACTGCGCGTTTTTTTCTTCCAGCTCGATCTCGTCGGTCACGAGCTTGGAGTAGACCTCGTCCATCTTGTGAATCACGTCCAGCCAGGTCGCTTCATCCACGCCGTCGAGAGCGTCGACACTCAGGTGTTGCAGCGGTGAGGCGGGTGGAACCGGCATGATCTGAAATCCGCTTTCAATGCACGGTGCAGACCATGCACGGATCGAAGGAGCGCACGATGTGTTGCACCGCCACGCTGGTGCCGACGCCCTCGGTGGTGTCGTCCAGCGGCGCGCCGACCAGCGCGGCTTCGAGTGCGCCGGGTGTCCCTTCGGTGTCGCGCGGCGAGAAGTTCCAGCTTGTCGGTGCGACGATCTGGTAATGGGCAATGCGCCCGCGCTCGATTCGCAGCCAGTGGCCCAGGGCGCCGCGTGCCGCCTCCGTCAGACCGATGCCCTGCGCCTGTTCCGGCATGACCTGCACCTGATGGAACGGCTCGCCCGGCTGCAAGGCCACGAGCCACTGTTCCATCAGCGGCACAATGCGGGCCAGTTCTACCAGCCGCGCCAGCACGCGGGTGTAGACACTGCCGCCATGCTTGGCGCAAGCGGCGCGGATCAAGGGCTGACCCGCCACCAGTTGGCGTGCGATGGCCCCGGTCTCGATCACCTTGCCCGCCAGCCGTGGAGCCTTGTTCCAGGTGTAGGCGCCGACCTTATCGGGCTCGGGTTGGGTGATGCCCGCCATGGGGTGCAGCGGCTCGCCGCTCGGCCCTGCGGACAACCAGGCGTGGCGCATGTCTTCCGTGATCTGGCCCGGGTCCAGCGCCAGGCGCTGCTCCAGTCCATCATCCCATACCCCCGGCTCCAGCGCATGCGATCCGTCGCTCTGGGCGTAAGCGCCGTAGCTGAGGTAGCGCCCGGGGCCCGCGCCCAACCGCGCCAGGCCGACATCGGATGAGATGTCCAGGAACAGGGCGAGATCGCTATCCTTGGCGCGCGCGCTCCAGGCATCGAGCGCTGCCAGACTGTCGAGCGCGGCCACCTCTTCCAGCGCGCTGCCGTACAAGGTCTGTTCCAGGAAGGCGCGCATCTCACGCAGGCGCACCATCAATCTGATTTTCTCGGCGGCTTCGATCGCGCGGGACGTTCCGCCCGGCATCACAGCGCCGGTATGTGGCCACTTGCCTCCCAGATTTCCCATCAGTTCCAGCCAGCGAGCCCGCGCTGCCAACGCCGCCCGGTTGTGCTCGCCGCTGGCACTGGCGCCGCCGACCACAGGTGCAAAACGCCGCTGGGCTTCAGTGTGCCAGCGGCGCGCGGAATAAATGCTGCGCGTAAAGTCCGGCATGAAAAAGAGGTAGAAATGCGCCAGATGATCAGCCAGGTTTTCGCAGGCGAGCATCAGGTTGATGGCGTGCACTCCGTTGGGCGGGACCTCGACGCCCGAGGCATCGGCCAGGGCACGGGCCGCCGCCACCGACTGCGAGACCGAGCAAATGCCGCAAATGCGCGGCGCGATCGTGAGTGCGTCCATGGCATCGCGGCCGTTCAGCATGCCCTCGAAACCCCGGTACATGGGCGCGTTTACGCGCGCCTCCAGCACGCGGCCATCGGCCACCTCCAACTGGACCTCAAGGTCGCCTTCGACGCGGTTAAAGGGTCCGAGGATCAGTCGCGTCATGTCTATCGCAGCCCCGTCTTGCGCGAAACTGGAGGCAGCACCACGTGGTCGCTACCGGCATTCTTCTTCACGCGTTTTGGCGTGGCGCTCTTGGAGAGCGAGGCCAGCGCCACGAACCAGGCCTTGGGCATGTCGGTGGGCAGCCCAATGGGAATACCGGCGAGCTTGGGCGTGACGTGAAACCCGTGCCCGGGGTTCTGAAATCCGGGTTCGGTGCAACTGATGCAGGCGAAACCCGCACGCGTGCAGGACCCTTCGCCGTTCCACAGCCGGGTGTTGCAATCGGCGTGTGCCTGCGTGCCCTTGCAACCCATGTTTTCCATGGTGCAACCCAGGTCCGAGGGTTTGACGGCGCTGGCCTTGTATTCGTAATACTCGTTGCGCGTGCAGCCGTGGTGCACCAGACGATCAGCATAGCAACGGGGTCGACCCAGCGGGTCCAGATCATCCTGCACAAGGTCGCCAGCAGCCAGCGCCATGAGCGTGTCCGTGACCCAGCCAGGGTGCGTGGGGCAGCCCGCGACGTTGATCACGGGGAGGCCATCGAGGCCGCGAAACCCGGCACCTAAAAGGCCACCCGGGCGGTCGTCGTCCCACTGTAAACCGCAGGCCTCGGTGGCATTGCTCCCGGTTGCCGTAACGCCGCCCCAAGCCGCGCAACTGCCCACCGCCAGCACATGCCTGGCCACGGAGGACAGGCGCCGCACCCATTCGATCATGGGCATTCCGGTGCCGGCCAGAACATGAAAACGGCCGCTCCCGTTGGGGCCGCGCAGCATCGCACCTTCAATGCACAGCGCGTCCAGGCGAATGCGCCGCGACAGGCAGTCCTCCAACAGGCGCGGCAAGCCCGGCCCCTCGTCCAGCGACAGCGCCGGATGCCACAGCAATTCGACGCCGTTGTTGCGCAGCAGAGCACCGAAATCGGGTGTGTCGGCGCACAGCAGGGACATGCTGCAGCCCCCGCAACCACCCGCCTGCAGCCACAACACATTCAAACCCATCGCATCTCCTTCCAGAAACGCCGTAGCCGAGGCGGCCACGCGCCATGGTAACTGGGATCGCCGCTGAAGATCGAGGTCACTATCTACCCGCCGGACAAATGCCCTCAGGCGCCAACGCCCGCCCCGGTGGCGCCGGATTGCACGGTGCAGGCAACGCAGGGGTCAAAGGCCGCTGCCAGCGTTTGTGCCACCGCGGTGGCCGCCGTCGGCAAGTCCGAAACGGCCCGGGACAACGCACCGTCGGGATGGAAATTCCACTCCGTCGGAGCCAGCACGCGATAGTCTAGAACGGCGCCCTGGCCGTCAAGCCGTACCCAATGAAGCAGCAGTCCGCGGGCCATCTCGCACCAGGCCAGCGCCTGTCCTTCGGCCAGTCGCAGGGCGCCGCAAGACAGCAGCGGCGCACCGTCCAATCCCGCGTTGCCCGGCTCGACCGCGGCGATCTCCACCAGTTCCATCCAACGCGCGCTTGAGCGGGTCCATGCGCTGTGCTGCGCCTTCCTGTCCTGGTGACGCAGTCGCGTCCAGGGGCCCGTTTCGGCGCATCGACCGTCCCAGGTTGGCCGCTGTGCAAAATCGCCCACATCCACCAGCTGTTGCGCCAGTTCGCGCAATCGTGCGTGCTGCAGCGCGGGGGTCGCGTCCAGCAAGTCCAGGCTGCGCATCGGTGGCGTCAGATGATGGGCCAGCGCATGCCAGTGCGCCATGCAGCGTGCGGGAAGCAGATGCGGTGCCTGCATGACGCACCAACCAGCCAGCACGTCCGGGTCGCGATGCACCGGCAACCAGCGGGACGCGGGTTCGCACAGCACGCTGCTCTCCAGCCAGGTGCGCAGCTTCGCCAGCGCCTCCCACGCCGTCGCGGCATCCGTTCCCGCAGGGTTTCCCACCAAAGCCACAGGACAGCTGCGCAGCCAGCCCAGCATGTGCGCCGTGGGGATTTTTTCCGGCAGTCGCTGCGGCCAGTCCAGCGCGATGCTGCGCAGGTGGTCGCGTGCCGTCTCCAGCAGGAGCGTCGCCAGCGGCGGCAGAACTGGCGACTGGCCTCGCTGCGCGCTTTCCATTGCCATTTCGGCAGCACGTCGATGCGCGTGCGCGCACAGGGTGAACACGCTGGTCAATGTGCGGCCGACCTGCGCGCCACTCTGGCCCCGCAGCAAACGACCCAGGCGCCCGGCACCCAGCACCGGACGCAGGCCCACAATGCCGGGCTGCATGCCGGGGCGCAACTGGTACTGGCCGCTTAACGTCAATGAACTAACTTCCATGACTCGAATCGCTACGCGGGCGAGGCTTGAAATTTGGTTGATGCCAGGGTTTGACGGTGTTGTTCATGGTGGACGCGGCCGGATGCTGAAGTGTAGTTGTCTGCCCTCCGCGACCGGCAGAGCAGCGCGGCCGTAGCACAATCCCCCCATGCCTCAACTGCCCCACTTCATCGCCCCGAGTCGACACACCGACCCTCACGCCGCGCTGGCACAAGTACAGCGCATCTACGCCGCCAGCCTGGCGCATCTGCGCAACTCCATGCAGCGTTTCGTTGCAGGCGAAAACTTGAGCAGCGCCGCACCGGGCGCCAGGCCCCAGGTCAAGAGGATCCGTGCCTGTTATCCGTTTGTGCGTGTGCACACCGATACTGTCGCGCGCCTGGGCGCCTCCGATCTCGCGCGCCTGAGCTACGGTTTTGTCGCCGGTCCCGGGCGCTACGAGACCACGCTCACGCGCCCTGATCTGTTTGGCCACTACTATCTGGAGCAGTTCCAGTTGCTGGTGCAAAACCACGGCGTGGAACTGGAAGTCGGCACCAGCACCCAGCCGATACCGGTGCACTTCGCCTTCACCGAGCACGACCACGTGGAAGGCGAGATGGACACGCAACGCCGCGCCTTGATGCGCGATGTGTTCGACCTGCCCGACCTCAGCGCCATGGACGACGGCATTGCCAACGGCACGTTCGAGCCGCGCGCCGGTGAGTCGCTGCCGCTTGCGCTGTTCACCGCTCCGCGCGTGGACTACTCGCTGCATCGTCTGCGCCACTACACCGGCACCGTGCCCGAGTGGTTTCAGAACTTCGTGCTGTTCACCAACTACCAGTTCTACATCGACGAGTTCGTGCGTCTGGGACGTGAGGCCATGTGCGACCCGGACAGCGACTACATCGCCTTCGTGGAACCCGGCAACGTGGTGACGCGCCGCGTCGGGTCCAATGCCTTTGCGCAAGATGCGAGAGGCGTGGCACCGCCGCGACTGCCGCAGATGCCGGCCTATCACCTGGTGCGCGCCGACCGCTCCGGCATCAGCATGGTGAACATCGGCGTCGGTCCGGCCAACGCCAAGAACATCACGGACCACATTGCCGTGCTGCGCCCCTACGCCTGGATCATGCTGGGGCACTGCGCGGGTCTGCGCACGACGCAGCAACTCGGCGACTACGTGCTGGCGCACGGTTATGTGCGCGAAGACCACGTGCTCGATGAAGAGTTGCCGCTGTGGGTGCCGATTCCGGCGCTGGCGGAAATCCAGGTGGCGCTGGAGGCAGCTGTGGCCGACATCACGCAGCTCAAGGGTGCAGCGCTGAAAAGCATCCTTCGTACCGGCACCGTCGCGTCCACCGACAACCGCAACTGGGAGCTGCTGCCCACGGCCAACGTGCGGTCAACGCCGCAGCGCCGTTTCAGCCAGAGTCGCGCCGTCGCGCTTGACATGGAAAGCGCCACCATCGCCGCCAACGGCTTTCGCTTTCGCGTACCCTACGGCACGCTTTTGTGCGTTAGCGACAAGCCGCTGCACGGCGAAATCAAGCTGCCGGGCATGGCGAACCAGTTCTACCGAGAGCGCGTGGACCAGCACCTGCGCATCGGCATGCGTGCGGTGGAACTGCTGCGCAAACAAGGCATAGAACAACTGCACAGCCGCAAGCTGCGCAGCTTTGCCGAAGTGGCGTTTCAGTGAGGCGCCGTGTTCTTCCTCAATTCTTCGAGCGCAAACCGGCGAGTTTGGCTGGGCAAGCAGCCATGGCAGCGCTTGAAGACGCGACTGAAATTGGAAGTATCCTCAAACCCGAGTCGTCCCGCGATCTCTTCGATCGAAAGTTTGGAATGGCTGAGGTACCAAACCGCACTCTGCTGGCGTGTTTCGTCCAGCAATGCTTGATAGCTGCTGCTTTCCTGTTTCAGACGCCGCATCAGTGTTCTCCCTGAAATTTTGAAGTGACTTGCGACTTCCCCCAGAGAGGGGTAGCTACCCTCGCAAACACTCAACAAATCGAACACCCGTTGCTTCAACGGCAGCATCGTGGATTGAAATTCCAATTGTTCACACTGGCGGCATGCCACCGCAAAGGCTTGCGCATCCGCCGTCATGCACGGGCTCAACAACATTGGATTGTCAAGGTGGAACGCCAGGTGCGGCCGGTCAAAGCGAAGAAGGCCCGCACAAAGGCGCTCAATCTCGTGACGCCAGTCCGGCTGCGGGAAAGGAAACTCAACCTCAATGCGATCAAGCCGGTGGCCAACCACTGCCTCCATCATCCGCAACAGCGTGGCAAACATCATGCAGGCCACAAATGTCCTTGCGGCGCCCAGGTCAACCAGTTCCGTTAGCGCCATGACTACACCATCCGGTTCTCGATACAAGTGATATTGGACCGCGCTGTATCGCACGCCGCCGAATCGGACCACGGTTTCCAATGCCTGTCCCAAATCGCTGCTGGCAACTGCGGCATTGCCCAGGGGTCCATGCGCCGAAGCTTGCACCGCCGAGCCAACATCTATCCCAAGCCAGGGTCGGCCACTCGCGTCGATCGCGGCGGCTATCAAGCGATTGATCGTGCCCTGGTCCAGCAGCGCGTCCGAAGTGGACAGCACAGACCATGGCTGCATCCCGGCCCGGCGCAATGCGGCATCGACGTCGACGCCGAGTCCGCGCAGCGTGACGCAGAGCATTTTTGCGTAGGTGGGGTGCACAACTCGCACTCCTGGCGTTCGCCGAACGTTGCTCAATGGTTGCCTTCTTTGAATTTGGTTTACCCTCTTGGCAGTTAATGACGACTGGATGGCATTATTAGCGGTGTTCAGGTTCCACGGCTGTGTCGATACTTGACTCCGGTCAACGCACTAAAAACGAGGAGAACCCACATGCCCACTGCCTTCACCACCAGAAACCCTGCTCTTGCGCCAGGAGACGGTGAATGAGCGCCCTATCGGTACCGTCGACCAAGAATTGGAGCGACAAGCGCTGGTTGTGGCTTCTCAGTCCAGCCATTCCTGTGGTGTTCACTGGTTCATTGGTGGCGTTCGCGTGGAGCGGCCAATGGTTGTGGCTCCTGTTTGCCCCCGCCTTCGTCCATCTGGTCATGCCCCTGCTGGACCTCGCGTTTGGGGAAGACTTCAGCAACCCGCCCGAGTCTGCGGTAGCGCAACTCGAGCAGGACTTTTTTTACCGAGCACTGGTCTGGGCCTATGTGCCGTTCCAGATTGCGGGTACGGTGTTTGGCGCGTGGCTGGCGACGACGCAGCCCCTGCCCTGGTACGCGTTTGCCGGACTGGTCCTGTCCGTCGGCGCCTTCAACGGCATCGGCATTGCCACCGCGCATGAACTGGGGCACAAGAAAGAAACACTGGACCGGTGGCTGGCAAAAATTGCCTTGGCACCCACCATGTACGGGCACTTTTATGTCGAACACAATCGCGGTCACCACAAGCGGGTTGCCACGCCCGAAGATCCGGCAAGCGCCCGCATGGGCGAGAGCTTCTGGGTCTTCCTGCCGCGCACCGTTCTGGGCAGTCTGCGGTCTGCCTGGGAGCTTGAGCGCGAGCGCCTGAACAGAAAGGGAAAGAGCGTGTGGAATGTCGCAAATGACAACCTTCAGGCCTGGGCTTTGACCGGCGTCTTTTACGGCTTCCTGGCGGTCTGGTTGGGATCCCCGGTGCTGGTGTTTCTGGTGCTGCAAGGTTTATATGGGGCTTCGATGCTGGAGGTCGTGAACTACGTCGAGCACTATGGACTGATGCGACAAAAGGACAAGTCCGGCCGCTATGTTCGCTGCGAACCCGAGCACTCCTGGAACAGCAACCATATCGTGGGCAATATTCTCCTGTATCACTTGCAGCGGCACTCCGACCACCACGCACACCCGTCGCGGCGCTACCAGGCACTTCGGCACTTTGATGAGGCGCCCCAGTTACCTGCAGGATATGCCACGATGATCACTGCGGCCTACTTCCCGCCTTTGTGGTATGCCTTGATGGACCATCGCGTTGCAGCGCATTACGCGAGCGACATGGGCAAAGTAAACATGCAGCCGTCGGCACGGCAAACGCTTCTAAATTGCTGGCACAAACCGGTTACCGCACTGAAGGACACAGCCGCATGAATGCTGAAATGACTAATCTGCACCCACGGCGGTGAGGAAGCTGCAATCTCATTGCCGACGATGCAGCGAAATTCAGCTTCAAAGGCGAGATCATGAAGGTCGTTTCCGAGAGTCGCGACGATGGCGGCCCGATGACCATGGGCGACCCAGCGGCGCAGCAACAGCTTCGAGAATGACTCGCCTGATGTGCTGAAACTTTGCAGCTAATGGGATCCCGGCGCTCAAGGCACCTGGCGCTGTTGCGGTGAGTTCTGCGCTGTTACCAGGAGGGTCTGCGGGCGATGTTGGGACGTCGAAAATGCGCTGCCCAAAGGCTTGTGCTGGCGGTACGCGTCGACCTTCAGAGCACTCAGCAAGTCTTCGTTTGAGGCAGGTTTTTCGCTCACACTCGGACTGGGGTGACTGGCCACCAGCAGCACGACGGCGATGGCTGCAAGAATTATTGCCGCGCA
>CAILAY010000015.1 GCA_903832285.1 uncultured beta proteobacterium
ACAAGCCCAGATTTTCAACCAGGAGGCAAATATTCGTTCTTCAGTGCTGGTATGAAACCCTCAGCATTTACACCGACACCTGCTGGTAACATTAAGGCCCCAGTTGCTCCTGTGGTAACACCTACAGTGGCCCCAGTTGTTCCTCCCCCATCCACGCAGGGTTCTTTTAATGGTGTGGTAATCAAACCAGGTTCTTACGAAGACACAGTGGCACAGATGAATACAATTAAAGGACAAGGGGATACAACAACAGGAACACTAGACTCCTCCGTAAACACTGGTTCTCTAATGGCTGGAACAGGAAGTTTCTCATCTACAGGTGCAACAGACACAGCGTACAAGGTGCCAACAACAGATGTTCCCTCAACAGCTGTCGGCGCGACAAGTAACTATCAAGATGTTATTGCTAAACGACAGCAGTACGAAGACCAGTATGCACAAGCTCTCGCTAATTCAGCGAATGTCGCAGGGCAGGAAAAGCAAAACGTAATAAACGCAAAGTTTTCTGGTGACACCACGGACTTTGGTGCAGGGGCGGGCTATCTACAAGGACTCAAATCTGACATTAGAACACAGACCGCAGCCATGTTGGCTCAAGCCGCAGGAACCATGGTAGGCGTTTCACAACAAGACGTCACGAATGCTCTCGCCTCTGTACCTAACCTACAAAACGTACAGCAAACAGCCGACGGTAGCGTGATTGGTTTCATGAGAGACCCACAGACAGGAAAAGTTGTATCTCAAAACTTCGGTAATCCACTCACAGGAACATTCGGTGCACCTACAACGGGTGGAACGACAATTCAATCTTCTCCAGACGGAACTGTGGGAAGCATGAACAACCAGATTTCATTACCACAAAATCCAGATGGAACTTATAGAACTCCAGACGGAGGAAATGTGTCTTCTGATTATGCTCAGAAAATAGCTTCTCTATCACCACAATATCAGAACTATGTCCGTTCTGGCCCAGAAGGCGTCGCATACATAGACTCGACAAAACTTTCGGCACTACCCTCTGGTGTGCAGTATCAAATCCAAAAGGAGGCAGCGGCAGCTGGTATTCCGTGGCTTGACCAAAGTGCTTCTGCAGGACTACAGAGCGTAGACTCTCTCTATAGTACACTCGGCCTTATGCAAGACCTTGTTTCTTCAACACTAAGCTCTGGCACAGGCGGTCATTTGAAAGATATGGCAAAATCAAAGATAAATGACATATTCCAGAACGACCCTAAGTTGCAAAACTTTGAGAACCTTCGAACGCTCGCAGGACAGGCAGACACAAACTTGATGGGAGGTATTGGTTCTGGTTTTCGTCAGAATACGGCGAACCTTGGACTTTCAATTAAGAACCTCCCTGTCGCGTCTGATAGCTTAGAAACAGCGAATGTTAAGATTCAAGCAACACGAGCCCTACTTGACCAGTCTATGCTTAAGACCTTCCCTGCGTTTAAAGGAACGGGTAGCATCACAAGTTCTGGCACAGCAGGTTCATCTAGCGGAACGACTTACACAGGAAACTACGCCCAGACAAAATTAGGAGCGATACCAATAGATTTCTAAATATGGTAGATACAAATACACAACCAACAGCACCACAGCAACCACCGCAAGTGGACTATGCTG
>CAILAY010000016.1 GCA_903832285.1 uncultured beta proteobacterium
TGACTGGAGTTCAGACGTGTGCTCTTCCGATCTACCACTTGGGCAAGTTTCGAAAGTACTGACGCGACCGCTGTACTCGTTGTGTCCGTTCCACAAACCCCCGCCACGGTCCAACCGGCCAGGGAGAGCGTGTAGGTGGATGCGGCGCCGATCGTCTGGTCTGCCAGGAAGGTCTTCTTGATCTCGGTGGCGCCGGAACCCGTTGCCGAGCACCCAGCGACCTTCGGTCCGGTCAGTTTCATTTCGAGGGTCGGATGGTAGGTCAGTTCGTACATTTCATGCGGACCCCACAGCCTGAACTTGATGTTTCCGTAGCTGCTGACGTCCACTGTGCCATTGTTCGGCGCATTCACATACAACCCCATGTAGGAGTTGGCGAACGCCGACGCGGGCGTGGTGAGAACGGCATAACGGAACAGGCTGGGCACGCCAGGCGGATTGTCGATGAGGCCTGCGACCCAGCCGTTTTCATCGATTTTCTGCGCAGACGTGCTGATAGCTGGATCTTCGAAATAGCCGATATTGCCGTTGCTGGCGAGCCCACTGGTCGTGGCCGTCGCCCAACCGGCATGAAGATTGTTCGAGTCCAGCGCACCAACGTAGTCAGCAGCAAATACCCCATTGCCGACCGCGCCAAAATTGCCGAGATAGGCCGCCGTCAATAGCGGAAGCGTCACGGGGCCAGCCGAGCCTGCGGCTGCGCTCGGGTTCGGCGTACCACCAGCGGGCGCGGTGGCCGTTCCCCAGAAGTAGAGGTTGTCGAAGTACAGCGTTCCCCCGCCCGTCGTGGCTGAGGTGCCCACCAGTTTGATCTGGTTGATCTTGGTCTTGTCCGGTGCGGTATAACCCCCCAGATCAATATCAAAGCTGTTCCAGCCTGCCAGCGTCGGCGTCACCGTGACCGGGTTTTCCAAGTCCGGTGGCGTGGATATCAGGGATATCTGTAGCGAGGTCACGTCGGGCGTCCAAACATCAATGTGCAGTTTGCCCATTGCGGATACGTCAATGGGATTGTTGGAGAAATCAATGCCCTCGTAGTTCATCGTCGCGTACTTCTCGGTTTTGTTCCCTGCAATGGTGACTTCCGATACGACAGTCGATTGTCCCCAGCCGGGGAATAGATTGACGCCGGGGATCTGCGTGTAAGCGTCGCTGTAGACTGACAGCACGCCGCTGGCCGCTACCGTGGGTGTGGGTGCCGCCGTCGTTGGCGCCGTGCCACCCGTGCCGCCACCGGATGCAGCCGGCTTCCAGAAGTAGATGTTGTCAAGGTAGACCGTGCCGCCGCCAGTCGTGGCCGAGGTGCCCACGAACTTCAACTGGTCAATCTGTGTCTTGTTGGGGACGGTATAGCCGGCCAGGTCAATGTCAAAGCTGTTCCAGCCGGCCAGCGTTGGCGTCACCGTCACGGCGTTCTCCAGGTCGCCCGTGGACGTGATGATGGAGACGGCAAGAGCCGTCACGTCCGGCGTCCAGACATCCAGGTGCAGTTTGGTCATGGCGGACACGTCGATGGCGTGACCGACAAAGTCAATGCCCTCGTAGTTCAGCGTCGCATATTTCTCGGTCTTGTTGCCGGCAATGGTGACTTCGGAGACTACCGTCGATTGTCCCCATCCGGGGAACAGGTTCACCCCGGCAATCGGCGTGTAGGCATCGCTGTAGATCGACAGCACGTTGGCTGCCAGCGCGGTGGGGGTGGCCGCGGCCGTCGCTGGCGCGGTCGGGGTAACAACTACGAGCTTTGCATAGGTGATGTCGTCGAAGTAAAAGGTGGTGTTGGTTGCCGGTGCGGTCGAGCCGACAGCCGGAATGCTGAAGGCGGGGAAGATGCTGAGAGTGTTGTACGTAGTGCTGGACGAATAGGTGCCCGTGGTGGGCGTCGCGAAGTTGAAACTCAACGTTTCCCAGCCGTTCTGCACGGTGGTCAATGCCTCGGCAGCGATGTTTGCACCGGCGTTATTTCCATCTTCAAGTTTGAGCGTGATGGGTGTGCCGACCGGTGCGCCGGTGTAACTTCGCATCGTGACGATCTTGCTGCCTGACAGATCGACGGCGTCCACGAAGATGTGCGCTGCACTGCTCGTCGAGTTCACGGGATCGCCCGAGGTGTAGATCGTGGCACCAGCCCAGGGCTGGCCAGTCGGGCCCTTGACCATTTTTGCGACCTGGTTGGATGCGCCCAGCACCGGGTCATCTGCAACCGCCGCAGAAATCAAACCTTCGAAGGCTTGGAACTTGAGCGTAGTTTCAGAGAAAGTAATCGCCACTGGCACTGTGTTAAACGCCTGTGAAATTGAGGCCGTCGCGGTATTCGGATTGTTCGCGAGGTCGTTGAACTTGCTGGCGGCAACACTCACGGTGATGGTGCCGCTGGTACCCACCGGTGTCACAACCAGCGTGTAGTGCGTCGCATCCACCTTGGTCAGCGTGCCGGGCGTCCCGTTCGTGATCACCAGGTCTTCAACGGTGAAACTGGTGCCAACGTCTTCGCTGAAGGTAAAGGTGAAGGTCACCGGACCCGTGGCCGCGGTAGCTGGGGTGGCTACGTTATCGGTGATGACGACCGTGGGAGGCACCGTATCGGTGGACAGGGTACCACCGCCGCAGGCGCTGATCAGCAACGACGCAGCCAGGGCACAGGCGGACAGGGCAAAGGATTTTGCAAGTTGATTCATTGAAAGTGCTCCAGGCTGTTGCAGTGAACGAGGTTGATTTGAAAGCGCAACCATGAAAGCGCTTTCAATCGATCATAGAAAGAAGGGCCTGGCTTGACTAGCGTCCTGAGCCTAGGGCTTTCCCTTAAACAGCAGTAGGTGAATACCCTTGCCATAAAGAGCTTCAGGCCAACCGTTGCGCCTGGCAACTATTGGTAAACCCGGACCTGGCCGAATTGCGTGCTGTCCTGGACAAAGGATGCCGGTATCGGTCCTCCCAGATCGCCACCCCTAGCAAGGTTCAGTGGAATGAACTGAGGTGAGTCGAGGACGAGGCTGGACTGCCCTCAAATACCGGGACGCCCGCTGCGATGAAAGGTAGCCACACTTTTTCTAAAGGCGAAGCTGAAGAGTGAGGATCACCATCATTGGCCGCTGCGGCAATGTCTACGGTGGACGGTGTGGTGTCAGCGTTGCTGCAACCGCCGCAAGAAGCAGCGAGCGCGGCGATTGTCAGCGCACAGGCACATCACCTGATTTGAAAGATCACTGAAGGCGCTCCAGTTTCCCGGGGGCCACGCTTAAGGATTTACCGTCGCTGAATCGCACTGAAATCGGTACCCTGGTGGCGTTGTAGGCAAGGTAGGTCTTGCTCCCGTCTGGCTTCTTGAAAACCTGATACAGCGTGGTGTCAGCAGTCACACTGAAGTCCGGCGTCCCCATCTCCTGCAGACTGGCCAGCCAGTGCAGTGCATGGCTGCGCGTGTCGCCGAGTTCGAACGAACCCCAGCGGTTCCAACGCGCCAGACCGGCCGCCGGGTCGGCCAGGCCGAGGTACTCGGCAAAGATGTCTTGCCAGATGTCAGCGGGGGTCACGCTCTTGCCTCGGGCGTTGAATACTTCGATCTCGGGTTTGAGCGAGGCAACATTTCGACTGATGAACTCAGGGTCGCGGGCCAGATAGGTAGAGGTCGTGGTCAGCGGCAGGATGTTGATGCCCTTGATCTGGCGCGGGTCGTCAATCCACCAGGTGTTGTGTGCATACATGCCGCCGAACACCTGACTCACCTCGACGCTCTTGTACTCGGGCGCAAACACCGTATGGTGGATGTCGAACCAGTAGTGGTTGATCGCATCGATTTCGGTCGTGTATAGGTAGAGGCCCAGATCACGCAAGGCCCGGTCGCCCTTGATCTCGCCCCAAAGAATGAGGCCGGCCCAGGCGTTTACCGCTTCGCTGGACGACTCCTGGTTGTTGCCCATGGCGCCCATGCCGATGCCTGAAGCCCAGGAGTGCCCTTCATAGGGATCGAAATTGCGCAGAAACGGGAACTCGGCGCCACCTCGCTTGGCCGTAGCGATGTCGGCGATCAGCAGGTCGATCATGCCGCCCCATTTTTCGGTTGCGGCCCAGGCCGGATCCCGCAGCGCAATGTCGGCGGCGGCGTGGATCCAGTAGCCGTAGGTGAAATGGTGGTCGTTGAGCTGTTCCACCGTGTAGAACTCCTCTGGATAGGCCGCCACCGTGCCAGCCGCCTTGTCCCAGTGAAAGTAGGTGTTGCCTTCGCCAGAAAGCCATTGCTCGGCACGACCCTTCACCAATGTCAGCAAACGGTCGCGGCCCTCCATGTCACCCTGCTGCTCAGCCACGTCCATCACTTTCAGGATACGTTGCAGTCCCTTACCCTGCCAGTAGGGCCCCTTGCCCTCTTCCAGCATCATGCGCCGCGCGTTGCGCTGGTCTGACTTCATGATTTCACCGAGCAGCGTCTTTTGCGCCGGGTCGGCTACCGCGGGCCAGAACGGGACAAACCCGGTATAGGTGGACGTGGTTGTGAACTGCTGTGCAGCAAGTAGCTTGATCTTGCCGCGCACCGTGTCGTACTCTGGCCCCAACTTGTTCTGGACCGATGCGTTGTTGAACCATTGGTGCGGGTACAGGCCCAGTAGTGGTCCGTTGTCTTCACCTTCCATCGTACGCGTGCTGGCCTTGAACGTGGTCTCGATCTGGCTGGATCCCTTGTCAAAACGCCAGTCCACATGCGTGTCCTGGATGAACGAGTAGGCGTGCCGCGTAAAAAGCGCCAAGGTGGGCGCCTTGTCGTCGGGCAGCGCGGCGGCGGCGACGTATCCTTTGCCTGGGGGCAGGCGCCCAATCCATTCAGTGGCAGAGACCGGTTCCCACCTCACGCCGGTCGGGCCGAACAGCGCATAGGTCTTCCCTTTGAGGCGCAGCGCCAGAACGCGCGGATCGGCATCGGCGTGGATGCGCTCGGCGGCGGCAGGCAGACGCGCGCGCAGATCGCCGCGCGACAACTGCAGGTACGCGTAGGGGCTGCCGTGAGCCACCGTTACGCGCATGTCGTCGGCGCCCCGGCCCAACGAAATGTCGATCGACCAGTCGCTCGCCTTGGCAAGTCGACTCTGCCCGGGCTCGAAGGCGGTGGGGGAGAGCAGCAGCGCGTCGGTATGCGGGTAGCGGATCTCGGTGTCGCGGCGCTCGGTCGGCACAACGACTTTGCTCGGCAACGCCAGTTCAAATCCGGCGGCCGTCGGACGCACGGTGATCGGCTGCACGAAGATCGCCTCGGGCGTCGGGTTGTAGATAAGCGTCGAGTACCACTGCGCTGTCTGCGCAGCGGTCTTGGACAGCGACTCCGTGCGATAAACCGCTGTCGGCACGACTCGGTCGCTGCCCTTGGGTGCCAGAAAATAGGTGCCAGCGCCCATTTTGACGGGCTGAGCCAAAGCCCCGTGCAAGACGGTACATGTGAGCAGCACTGCCGCGGAGCAAGCTTGAATAAATTTCATGTGGGATCCCCTTTACTGGCAGGTGTCAGACCATCGACATGATAATGAAAGCGCTTTCAAATAGCATCCACAGGATTACCCTGAAAGGGTTTACCCGAGGCTGTTGACGGGGCGCATACCGTCGAAAAATTGACGGTGCACTAGGGAAAACACGGAGTCCAAATAATTAAATAAGGCAGCATGATTTCCATGTCTGTGAAAGCGCTTTCAAGTTACCCCGGAATCCACTCACCATGAATATCGATTCAACCCCATACCGTTCCTCTGGGCGGCCTGCAGCCTGCACCGCCAGAGCGCCATTCCGCGCCAACCTGCGACTCAGCCTGTTGGCTGCGGCGCTCTGTCTTTCTGGTGCCAGCCATGCCATTGAATTCGGAGCGAACGGCATGTTCAGCTTGACCGGATTTGCCGAGACGACCACGGGATTGTCCAGCAACTGGTGCGGCAATTGCCAGTGGGTCAAGGGTGCCGTGAAGGACGAAAACTGGGCCGACGCGCTCGCGCCGGGGCGCCCGTACCAAACGGTGGCAACGGGCTTCTATCAGGTGCAACCCTACTTGGGCGCCAAGCTCGACCTGATCGACGGTTTCAAGCTTGCGGGTCTGCTGAGCCAGCGCTACCGTGACGGCGTGGTGAACGGCGACCATGTGGAAACCCGCTACGGTGGCTTGGTGGATGTCCCGGGGTTCTGGTACCAAAAAAACGTCTCCGTCAGCCACGAAGACTATGGTAGTTTGCGCATCGGCGCGATGACCACCCGGGGCTGGAGCGTCGCCGACTTCCCCTACGGAACCAACGTCGGCATGTCCTACGAGTGGGGTTCAAGTGGCGCGGGCTACGGCATGCTGAGCAACGCAGTGAGCTACACCTCACGCATCCTGGACGTGGCCCAGGGGGATCTGGTGCTGGAGGCGACCTACGATCAAGGAAACGAACTGTTCAAGATCAACAAGCCACGGTTCATCGAGTTGTACGGGCAGTTCCACAGGGGCGACTTGGTGCTGGATGCTGTGCTACAAGATTCGCACAATGGGACTCCCGCTGCGTGGGGCCATGCACCCTTCAGTGGCCTGACACCGAACGCGGCCGACGACCCCCTGCTGCGGGGCTCCAGCCAGAACATCGCGATGGTCATGGCACGCTACCAGATCGATTCCAAACTCGAGATCTCGGGCGGCCTGCGCCGCAACCACTGGAGTGGAGCCAACGCCGTGATCACCAACCCCACGGGTGCGATCACGCCGACTGGCGTGCAGGGAACATGGAACAACATGTTCAACGTCAATTGGGGCGGTTCCCTCAACGGCGTGCAGAACCCGGGCTACCCCGCCACGTCCGTGGACGTGCTGATGGGCGCCCGTTACCGCATGGGCAAATGGGTTGCCTCCACCGGGCTGGTGCACCTGGGAACGGCGAGCACGGCCAACCCAAGCGAGCGCGGCCAGAGCAACTCTGCGCTGTTCAACACCTTCGGTTTGAACTATGACTACGGTGGCGGTCTGGTGTTTGAGTCCACGCTGGGCACGGTGCACTATGCCAGGCTCGGTCTGGCACCGATGTCGATGCCCGGAAACGACGCCTTTTCCAACGTGGATTCGCGTGTGAATCGCAATGGCAACTGGTTCACGGTCGGCGCGGTCTACTCGTTTTGACGCCCACAAGTTCAAGGTCAATCCCATGAAACTCACGAAATTCTGCACGATGCACGCGTCTCAATTGGTAAGCGTCGCTTCAACCCTTGCGCTGGCGATGCTGCTTGCCGCCTGCGGCGGTTCCGGCACGACGCCGATCACCGACGCAACGACCACGCCCAGCGGCCTGCGTGCACTGCCCGCACCCTACACCTCGGCCAAAGCCGTGAGCTACTCGCCGTATCGCAGCACCACGACCGACGCCGCAACCCATGGCACCGAAGTCATCACCGACGCCATGGTGGAGCAGGACCTCAGGTTGCTCGTTGCTGGCGGCTTCGGCCTGATCCGGTTGTTTGACAGTGACGATGTCGCAGTAACGGTGATGCGCGTCATCAGCACCAAGAACCTGCCGCTCGTGGTGCATCAGGGCATCTACATTCAGGCCGGCAATGACGCTTTCAGCGCCGACGAGATCGCGCGCGGAGTGGCTCTTGCCAAAAGCTACCCCAACATCATTCTGGCCGTCAGCGTGGGTAACGAGACCATGGTGAATTGGAGCACGACACCCATCAATCCGACCGTGATGGCGCAGCACCTGGCCTACGTGCGCAGCCAGATCACGCAGCCGGTCACGACCGACGACAACTGGGCTTTCTACGGTCAGGCGCCCAGAATCATCATGGACACCATCGACTTCGCTTCGGTGCACACCTACTCCATGGTGGACGCGCACTACCTTCCGACCAAGTGGGACTGGAAGCAACTGAGCGTTAGCGATCTGGGGCTGCGTGCCACAGACATGATGAACGCCGCCATGGGTTCGACACGCAGCGATTACCAGGTGGTGCGCGATTTCTTCGACGTCCAGGGCTACAAGGCCATGCCTATCGTCATTGGTGAAACCGGCTGGAAGGCCGTCGATTCCAGCGGCGCCAGTTGGTACCGCTACTTGGCGCACCCGGTGAACCAGAAGATGTACCTGGACCGCCTGGCCACTTGGGCGAACGAAGGAAAGACCGGCGCCGGTCCAAAGCAGGTCATCTACTTTGAAGCGTTCGACGAACCCTGGAAGGGAAGCGACGACAAGTGGGGGCTGTTCAACGTGCAGCGCCAGGCGCGTTACGCGGTGCAGGCGCTGCACACCGACAAGAGCAAGCCCGACACTGTCGTGACCTGGAACTGGGAGCCCGGCAGCTACACGGACGCCGACGCCGTCTACTACGCCCCGCCTACCATCCATGCCGCCGTGACGCAGACCAAGTACACGCTGTATTCGGAAGCGACACTGGCAGCGTCAGAGTTGCGTGAAACCTGGTTTGGCACCGTGCGTATGGACGCCTTTGCCAGCAGCACTTATCCGGAAGTCAGTAGCACCGCAGCCCCAGGCGACGGTACGCACAGCATTGATATCGGTCCAAATCCGCAAAGTTACGGCTGGGGCGTGTTGATTCAGTCGAACCCGGGTGGCGCTTCCATCAACCTGTCGAACTTTGCCAGCGGCAACATCAATTTCAGCGTCAAGACCACCTATGCCGGCAAACTCCAGGTCGGACTGAGCAGCGACAGCGCGGACAACGGCCCTCAAGAAGCCTTTGTAGTTTTTGGCAATGGCCAGTACGGGTATTGCAATACCGGAAGTTGGTGCCAGGTTTCGATACCGGTGCAGGCCTTCCTTACTGCCAATCCCAAGCTGGATCTTCATCTTGTATTGACACGCTTCATGCTGGCTGATGTTTACGCCACCACCGGGAACTCCGCCCCGACCACAGCCCAACCTGACGTCTATCTGGACGGCGTTTACTGGCAGCAATGATGCTGCACTGAAGGCACGGATACTTCGGTGTTCGTGTGCCTCCCGTCTGCATCGCGCCACCCAGATGATCCGGCACATCCTCTCGTCCCGCGACAGCGCTGCACGCTTGTCGGAGCAGCACGCGCTTGAAGCCGGCGCCGCAGCGGACTTGCCATCGGTCTGGGTGGATGCGCAGCGTTCGTTCCAGACGCTGCTGGGCTTTGGCGGCGCCTTCACCGAAGCAGCAGCAGTCACTTGGAACAACCTGCCAGAGGCCGAGCGTGAACAGGTGCTGCGCGCCTATTTTGATCGCGCCATCGGCCACGGCTACGCCATCTGCCGCGTGCACATGAACAGTTGCGACTTTTCGCTGGGCAACTACGCCCATGCAGACGAGCCGGGCGACACCGAACTCAGCGGCTTCTCGATTGAGCGCGACCGCCAGGCACTGCTGCCTTTCATCAAGGCGGCGCAGCGGGTGGCGGGTCAGCCCCTGAAACTGCTGATGTCGCCCTGGAGTCCGCCGGCCTGGATGAAGAGCAACGGGCAGATGAATGAAGGCGGCCATCTGCTGGCGCAGTTCGCGCGGAGTTGGGCACGCTGCTATGTGCGATTCATCCAGGAATACGAGGCCGAGGGCGTTCCGATCTGGGGCGTCTCGGTACAAAACGAACCCGCAGCCACGCAGCGCTGGGACTCCTGCATTTACAGCGCCCAGGAGGAGCGCGACTTCGTGCGCGATCATCTGGGGCCGGAACTCGCGGCCGCCGGCCTGGGACACATCCGGATCATTGTGTGGGATCACAATCGCGACCTGCTGGTGGAACGTGCCAGTGTCGTCTACTCGGATCCCGAGGCGGCGAAATACGTGTGGGGAGCGGGCTTTCACTGGTACGGCGAGAACCACTTCGACCAGGTGCAACTGCTGCACGACGCCTGGCCCGACAAGCAGTTGCTGTTCACCGAAGGCTGCCAGGAAGGCGGACCGCACCAGGGTTCCTGGGACCTGGGCGAGCGCTATGCGCACTCGATCATCAACGATCTGAACCGCTGGACCGTTGGCTGGATCGACTGGAACTTGCTGCTGGACCACAACGGCGGCCCCAACCATGTAGGTAATTTTTGCAGTGCGCCGATCCTGGCCGACAGCCGCAATGACGCGCTCCTGTACCAGAGTTCCTACTACTATATCGGGCACTTCGCGCGCCATATCCTGCCCGGCGCGCGGCGCGTGTTGTGCGCTGCATCGCGCCACGATCTGGAGGCCTGCGCCTTTGTCAATCCCGACGGCGGTCTGGCCACCGTTGTCATGAACCGCACCGAGAATCCGATCCGTTTCCGCCTGACCCTGGGCGGCGTCGAAGCCCAGGCCGAACTGCCGCCGCGCTCTATTGCCACCTACCTGCAGCACGGTCTGCCCGCGCCGCGATAGCCCTTTCAGCGTTGGCCTGCAATGGAACCAGGCCACAGGTTGGACCGGACCGAAACGGCGCTCAACCCAACTGGATCACTAGGCTCGCCAACCCTTGCTCGCGCAAGTCCAGCGCCATGGCCTGGGGCAGCCAACTGTCGTGGTGGGTGCAGCGCCTGCCATCCAGGTAATTCAGTTGGTATGAAACCGGGGCGACGGCGTGCGGACCAAAGGTCGGACGCCGGCTCGGGTTCTGGTACACGATCCAGGTCTGCCCGAACAGCTTGAAGCCAAAGCCGTCGGCGCTGAAGTGCTCCGTGGGCAGGGTTGTGAACAGCCAATCGGCCAGCATGGGGCGCGGCTCAAAGCGCAATGCTCCATCCACCAACCGGAACGGCTCTGCACCCAGTCCCATGTGCAGCACCATGCTGATCCACTCGGCCGTGGCACCGCTCAGTCGCGCCACGAACCCGGCGCCGTGGACCCTGGCGTCGGGGAAACGGCTGCTGGCTATGAAGGACGAGTTCTCCAGCGGCGAGCGTCCGTAAACCTTGGGGTCGTGAAATGCCACCAGTCCGCGCTTGAGGTCTTCGAAAAATTCCGTGGCCAATCCGCTGCGCAAGGTTTCGAGCAGGAACTTGTAGTGCATGTGCAGGAAGATCGATTCGTTCTCCAGCCATCCCGGCGCAAACACGCGGCTGCGCCCGATCTCGAAGCTTTCCCGGTCCAGAGGGACGTTCACGCGGTACATGCCAAGCTTTTGATCAAAGAGTTCCGAGCGGCGCACGGCGGCGTAAAGCGCTGACGCGTCCACCTTGCCCGAGCGCAGCGCATGCACCGTGCCTTCGAGGAAGGCCGCCACAGGCTTGCGGCTGAAACGCCGCGCCCGCACATGCTGCGCTGGCGCCTCCTCGTGCGCCGCGTGTCCTGGTGATGGCAGCAGGTCGAATTCGACCACCTCGTGCGTGGTGTAGCTCACCGGCAAACCCTGGGCATCCACGGCCTGCGCCAGGCCTCGGTCCAAAACGCTCAGCGCGGCGTCGATAAAGCGCAGCAGTTCGTCCCCCGACAGGCCCTGCTCAACGCCCGACACGCCAAGACGCACCTGCTCACGAAAAGCTTCACGTTCGGTTGCCAGGCGTTGCCAGGTGGGAAAGAACTCCTTGCCGTCGAAACCCGTCAGGGTTTCGGTGACGGATCGAATCAGTGTGGCAACTTCCTGCGACACGATCAGTTGCTCGGGCGCGCGAAGATGCTCGCTCACCGTGCGCCGACAGAACTGCGCCCAGCGCTGCAGCGCGTACGCCTCGTGCGTGGAAGAACCAAACAGCCCAGGCAAGCCGTTAAGCGCGTCACACCATCCTGGCTTTTCGGTCTCCATTTCGAGCCCAATGCCAAAAGGATCGAACAGCGAAGCCTTTACGGCCAATAGGCTCACGATCTTCCCCAACAAGCTGGTACGGTAGATCGGACCCAGGCCGTGCTGCGTGCGCATGCACTGAGCTTGCTCGCTACGCCGCGCCATCAGCGCGGTCTTCTCCATGTCCTGCACCACGGCGTGCAACTGTCGCACCGATCCATCCTGACGCAGCACGTACTTCTTGTCGCGAGGCTGCACCACGTAATCACTGTCGAAGAAACTGTATCTGGGTTGTGCCAGCAGCACCGCGCCAAGGCGGTCGGGGTAGAGGGCGGCATAACTGTCGATCAAGTCCAGGTTGTATATCCAGTGATCAACCCAATAGCCTTCGCCGTGCGTTGCACCCTGAATCCTGTCGGCCAAGCCGATGATGGTCTCAAACCGCGATTGGGCTGAAGCCAGAGTCGCGCAATCCGTGATCAGCATTTCATGCAGCTGCCCGGGGCTGAAAGGCTGAGATAGAAACTCCTGCCAACAAGGGTTGGCTCCTTCTAGCCATAACATCTTCAGCGAATTCAACTGCTCGCTGGGCAGGATGAATTGTTCCGGGTGCACGCTCAACGGGTTGTTGCCGTCGATCTGAATCAGGTCGAAAAATGTCTCGATGTTGGCCGCGTCCACGCCGGGAAAGGTGAAATTCTCGCTGCGACGATTCTGGTTCACGTCGCGGAAATTGGAGCTGCCTTGTGACCAGTAACTCGGCGCCAACTCAAAGAAGTTGTAGTCGCGCTCCATGTCGCCGTGCTTGCGCGTGAAGCTGTGAAAGACCCGCGGCCCTCGTGGACCAGAGATCACCACGGGCTGCCCGCCGCGCAATGTATTGTCAAGAAACGCCTGCTGCGTGTAAGGGTCCAGTTGCTGAGGTCGCGCCAGCAGCGCGAACCGGGAACTCAGACCCGAGATCAGGCTCGCGTTTTCATCGCGACGCTTGACCGCGTACAGCGCATCAGCCTTGACCCGATCGCGCAAAGAGCGGGCAATCAACCAGTCCGGGACTTGACCGAAGTAGGACTCCCATGACATGCTCGCCCCAGGTTTCAGCGACAGCGGCAAGTGCGCGAACGCGCAAGCGGTCAGCGTTTCGCGGCGTCCGGCAAGTGCATCAATGCACTCCTTTCCGATGAAGCTGAGCGGATGTCGCAAGCTGGTGTCGAACCCGAACACCTGGTCCGGGTCGCAGACCACCGGCATGCTCTGGCCCTGATGCATCGTGAAGGAAAAGAAGCCTTCGTGCAGCCATCGCACTTCGGCCTCGTCGGAGGCCTCAACCTTGAGCTTGAAGAACGGCAGCTTCTCGTCCACATGGCAGACTTCGGCAAACGCCTCCATCGTGCGTGACATCATCTTGAGCGCATTCTGGCCCAGTCCGTAAGGGACGATCTGCGGCAGTCCGTCAAGCACCTGGCCACTGCGCGTACTGAGTCCGATGTTCTCCAGCGTGACGCGGCGCACCAGCGCCGGCAGGTTCTCGCCGGGCAACGTGAAGTACACGACCCGCATGCGCAACCCCAGGGCACGGTTCGTATCCTCGATTTCGATCTCGTGGGCGCGCACGGTGAACCTATGCTCCTTGCCCGTGCTGGCGCAGCCCTGGAAGGGTTCGTACAGCACCGGTGCAGCGGCTTCGTTGAGCTTGATGAAGCTGCGAAAGCCGTACAGCGAGGTCAGCGCGTAGGCCTTGTTCGCCGGGTGAAACTCGAGCATGGAGGCGTTCTTGTCGCGCACACCAAAGCTCGAAATGCACTGTCCGCGGTTCGTGTAGAAAGCCCACAGCGGTTTTCCATAGGCGCCCGCAATGCCCGGGAGAAAACCGGAAAATGGCCGAGCGGCGTTGAAGTCTTCGAGGGTGAAGCCGGTGGTATCACCGTCGATCTGTGGATTCACGAAGGGTCGCTCAGGTGATGACAGTGGGGTGCGTGCGGCCGGTACGCAACGAAATGCCGGCGAGTTGATCGGCCAGACCAATCAGCGTCGTCAGTGCGCTCTGGGTCTCGAGTCCGTGCTGGTGGGCATCGGGCTCGAAACGTTCCAGGTAAACACGCAGCGTGGCCCCTTCTGTGCCGGTGCCTGACAGGCGAAACACGATGCGCGAAAAATCGTCAAAAAGGATACGGATTCCCTGGCCGGCGCTGACGGATCCGTCCACGGGATCGACGTAAGAGAAGTCGTCGGCGCTGGTCACCGTGGCTGCTCCAAAGCGTTGGCCGGGAAGGGTGGCGAGTTGCTCCCCCAGGTGACTCATCAGTCCCTGTGCAACCGCACTGTCAACGCCTTCGTAGTCGTGCCGAGTGTAGAAATTACGACCGTAGCGGCGCCAGTGGTCGCGCACGATGGCTTCCACCGACTCGCCGCGCACCGCCAAAATGTTGAGCCAGAACAGGACTGCCCACAGTCCGTCCTTCTCCCGCACATGGTCCGAGCCGGTGCCGGCACTCTCCTCGCCGCAAAGTGTGATCAGTCCGGCGTCGAGCAGGTTGCCGAAGAACTTCCAGCCGGTCGGCGTCTCGTAGCACGTGATGCCCAAGGCGTGGGCAACGCGGTCCACTGCGCCGCTGGTGGGCATGGAGCGCGCCAGGCCCTTGAGTCCGCCTGCATAGCCTGGCACCAGATGCGCGTTGGCCGCGAGCACGGCCAGGCTGTCGCTGGGCGTGACAACGAAGTGACGCCCCACGATCATGTTGCGGTCGCCGTCGCCGTCGCTGGCGGCGCCGAAATCGGGCGCATCCGGCGCGAACATCGCTTGCATCAGCTCATGCGCATAGGTGGGGTTCGGATCCGGATGGCCGCCTCCAAAGTCCGGCAGCGGGACGCAATTCATGAGTGCGTCTGCCGACGCGCCGAGCCGACGCACGAGCAGTTGCCGCGCGTAGGGCCCGGTGACCGCGTGCATTGCATCAAAACGCATGCGAAAGCCCGGCTTGCGCAGCAGGCTGGCAATGGCATCAAAGTCGAACAGCGTGGACAGCAACTCGGCGTGATCGGTCACCGGATCGATCACCTCGATTGCCATGCTGCCAAGCACGGTGCCACCCAGGTGATTCAGGTCCAGGTCGGGCGCGTCCATCGTGAGGTAGCGCGCAATGGTCTGCGTGTTGCGGTAGATCGCCTCGGTGATGACCTCGGGTGCGGGGCCACCGTTGGCAGTGTTGTATTTGATGCCAAAGTCCCCGTCCGGACCTCCCGGGTTGTGGCTGGCCGAAAGTATGATGCCGCCGAAGGCATGGTGTTTGCGGATCAGGCAACTCGCCGCCGGGGTCGACAAGATGCCACCCTGCCCGACCAGCACACGGCCGAAGCCGTTGGCCGCCGCCATGCGCAGGATGACCTGGATAGCCTGTGTGTTGAAAAAGCGCCCGTCGCCGCCGAGCACCAGCGTTTGACCCGCAAAGTCCTGGATCGAATCGAAGATGGCCTGGACGAAATTTTCCAGGTAATGTGGCTGCTGAAAGACCGCGACCTTTTTTCGCAGGCCCGAGGTTCCGGGACGCTGGCCGACGACGGCTTGGGTTGGGATGGTGATGATATTCATGGTGTCAACGATGCCAAATCAGACGCGCAAACCGGGTTGGACGATCTGAGCGTACAGCGCCAGATAGCTGCGCGCCGCGCCGTCCCAGGAAAAATCCTGCGCCATCGCGTGTTGCATCATCTGCTGCCAGAGCGTCGGATGACGGAAGGTTTCGATGGCGCGCAGCAACGCGACTTTGAGTGCCTGAGGCGTCGCCTCGTCAAAGCAGAATCCGCTAGCGGTATCGGAGCGCAGCGCTTCGTCGGTAGCGTCGACGACGGTGTCGGCCAGGCCGCCGACACGACGTACCAGCGGCAGCGTGCCATAACGCAATGCGTAGAGTTGCGTGAGGCCGCAGGGTTCGAAACGCGACGGGACCAACATCACGTCGGAACCCGCGACCAAGCGGTGCGCGAACGTCTCGTCGTAGCCGATGCGCACGGCCACCTGCGCGGGATGCTCCTTCGCGGATGCAAGGAAGGCGGCTTCCAGCGCGGTGTCACCGCTGCCCTGCAACGCAAGCTGCGCACCCGATCGCACAAGGTCGGGCAGGACAGCCAGCAGAAGGTCCAATCCTTTTTGCTGCGTCAAGCGACTCACGAGCCCGAACATCGGCGCCAGCGGATCCGGCTTCAGGCCCAGTTCGGCTTGCAGTGTGACCTTGCAGCGCGTCTTGCCGCCCAAGAACTTAGCCGAATAATTCGCCACCAGGCCGGCGTCAGTAAGCGGATTCCAAACCTCCGGGTCGACACCATTGAGGATGCCGCTGACATCGGCACCGCGCTCCAAAATCACGCCTTCCATGCCGCAGCCAAACTCGGGCGTGGCGATCTCCCTTGCGTAGCTCGGGCTTACGGTGGTGACGCGCTGCGCAAAGTGCAACCCTGCCTTGAGGAAGGACACTTGGTTGTGAAATTCCAGGCCTCTCGGTCCCATGTGCTTGCGCGGCAAACCCAGTGCCGGGAATTCTTCTGCCGGGAAAAGACCCTGAAATGCCAGGTTGTGCACCGTGAACACTGTGGCGCAGCGATTGCCCGGATGCGCAGCAACGTAGGCGCATGCCAGGCCCGCGTGCCAGTCATGCGCATGCATGAGGTCGGGCACCCACCGCGGGTCAAGTTCACCTGCCGCCAGATGCGCAGCGACCCAACCCAGCATCGCAAATCGATGGAAGTTATCGCTCCACTCCGCACCGTCAGCGCTGCGGTAGGGGTCGCCTGGTCTGCGGTACAAGTAAGGTGCGTCGACCACATACACCGGCACACGACTGCGCGGCATGCGCCCCAGGCGCAGCATGACGCGGCCGGCGCCAAAGAGCGGACCGAATTCGCATACCAGTTCCTGCTTTTCCACAGCGTCTGCAATCGCTGGCAGTCCGGGCACCACAAGCCGTACGTCCGCTCCCAGTGCGATCAAGGCCTGCGGTAACGCACCTAGCACGTCGGCCAGACCACCGGTCTTGAGCAGCGGGAAGATCTCGGTTGCAACCTGCAAGACTTTCATGCGCCGAGCTTCAGGTATTGAGAGCATCGAGCATGGCCCGTGTCACGAGCGTGATTCCTTTTTCAGTGCGGAAGAATCTCTCGGCGTCGGCCTGCGCGTCTTCGCCGATCACCATTCCGTCCGGGATTTGGCAGGCACGGTCCACGACCACGCGGTTCAAGCGCACGTGGCGTCCGACCTCGACTTCGGGCAATAGCACCGACCAGTCCACACTGGAATAAGAGTGCACACGCACGCTGGAGAACAGCACCGAGCGAAACACCTTGCCAGAGATGATGCTGCCACCCGATACCAGTGACTCTATCGCCATGCCACGGCGATCCTCCTGGTTGTGCACGAATTTCGCGGGAGCAAGCTGCGCCTGGTAGGTCCAGATCGGCCAGTGCGTGTCGTACAGGTTGAGCATTGGGTCGGTGGCGGTGAGGTCGATGTTCGCGTCCCAATAGGAATCGATGGTGCCAACGTCGCGCCAGTACGGGGCTTCGTCGGGGCCACTGGTGACACAGCTTAGCGCGAACGGATGGGCAACCGCGCAGCCATTGCGCACCGCACGCGGAATAATGTCCTTGCCGAAATCGTGAGTGGAGTCGGGGTCGGTCATGTCGCGCGCGAGTTCGGTGTACAGGTACTTGGCATTGAAGATGTAGATCCCCATGCTGGCCAGCGACTGATCCGGTTTCCCCGGCACGGCCGGCGGATCGGCCGGCTTCTCGACAAAATCGACGATGCGCCAATTGGCGTCTACGGCCATTACGCCAAAACCCTTGGCCTCTTCGCGGCTGACCTCGATGCAGGCGACCGTGCACTCAGCGCCCTTGGCCACATGGTCGGCCAGCATCAGTGCGTAGTTCATCTTGTAGATGTGGTCGCCGCCGAGCACCACCACGTACTGCGCCTCGTAGCTTTCCAGTATGTCCCAGTTCTGTGACACCGCATCAGCCGTGCCTCGGTACCAGAACTCCTCGTTCATGCGCTGCTGTGCCGGCAGCAGGTCGACAAATTCGTTCATCTCGCTCTTCAGAAACGCCCAGCCGCGCTGCAGATGGCGCAACAGGCTGTGCGACTTGTACTGCGTGATGACACCGACGCGCCGGATGCCAGAGTTCATGCAATTCGACAGCGCGAAGTCGACGATGCGAAACTTGCCGCCAAAGTAGACCGCAGGCTTGGCGCGCCGGTCCGTCAGGTCGCGCAGGCGGCTGCCGCGTCCGCCCGCGAGCACCAACGCAATGGCTCGTTTAGGTAAATCAAGTTGGCGTGCGAGATCTTGGGACTGCATGGAGCCTCCGCAATAAGTGAGTGGGAAAAAGGGGCAGTGGTACGGATCGGGGAGCCGGCCTAAACAAACTTGGGTTTGCCGTCTTTGTCCCAAAGGCCCCAGTTGGCACCTACGTCACCTTCGGCACACACCTTCCAGGGTTCATCGAACGAGGAGAAATAGAACAACTCGACACCTTCAAGGCGCGCCCAGTCCTGAGTCTCAATGAAGTACCGCATTGCATTCGCGGGCGACGGCATCGCTGCCGACACCGTCTGGCCTTGGCTGGGCCACCCGGTCTCGGCAATGATGACTTTCTTGCCGCTGGCAGCCTTTTGCACCAGCGCGTGCATGTGTTTCAGGTAACGCAGTGCCTGTGCAATATCCGCACCTTCCCAAAACGGGTAGCAGTTGGGTAGCACCACATCGCAGGCCTGCGTCAACGCCGGCCTGTCAAGGAACTCATAGTAGGCGTCGACACAACCCACCGGTACGTGTCCCGGCAGTGCAGCCTTGACACGCCGGATGTAGCCCAGCAGTTCCTCTTGCGGCAACTCGTTGCGCAGCATCACCTCATTGCCCACTGTTGCGATATTCACCAGACCCTCAGCGGCCAGTTTCAGCAGCGAAGAGATTTCGCGCTCGTTGCGCTCGCGGTCAGCGCCGATCCAGGCGCCCACCATCGTCTTCAACCCCTGGGCACGGGCCAGCGCTGGGATCATCTCATGGCCTTCGGTGCACGAGAACGACCGGACCCACCGCGTGTGGGGCGCGACTATGCCGATGCGGCGGCGAATCTGCGCCTCGGACAACAGGTCGCCGGTGCCCTGCCCCTCGACATAGGGACTGAAGCACAAGCCGTGCACGCCGTCCAAACGCGCCTGCGAGAACAGCACTGCAATCTGCTGTGGCGACAGACCCGCCAAGCGAGATGCCGGCGCATCCGCAGGGTCCAGCCGGAGCCTCTTCAGGTGATGCCACCCGCCCGATCCCAGGGAAGACGCCGTGGCGGCAGGCTGCTTGCGCCGCTGCAACTCGGCGTTAACCTCCATGGCGCGCTTCTCGTCCAGGTCATAGTTGCGCATGATCCACATGGCGAGCAGCGTGCCGAGGATGGGCACGCCAGAATAGAACAGCCGCAGGCCGTCGACAGCGCCTTCGGGCTGCATGGGGGCGCCGGGAGTGAACGCCACCAGTGACATGATCGCGCCGCTAAGCAGCCCGGCGACGGCAAAGCCGAGCTTCACCATCCACCAGTAGATGGCGCCAAAAATACCTTCGCGTCGCTTGCCGGTGGCCAGTTCGTCCAGGTCACACACGTCGGCCGTCATCGACATCATCAGCGTGAACAGGCCGCCGATTCCGAACGAGAAGAACGGCAGCGCAAACATGAACAGCCAGGGTTTGCCGGGCACCATCAGGAACCATAACAACACGTAGCCGAGAAGGGAGACACCCTGCGAAAGCATGAAAGCGTTCTTCTTGCCAACCTTCCTGGACATCCACGCCACGGTGGGAATCACGGCGAAGGTGGTCACCAGTGCGCCGATGCTGCCGAACAACGTGGGCCAGATGCCGGCAGCCGCGGTGTCGCCCTTGAAGAGGTGGTAGACGACGATGAAGAACGAGAACGCCGCCACGGTGTTGAAGGCGTTAAAGATCAGGAACGTGGAAAAGCACAGCTTGCGGAAGGGCGCGCAGCCAAAGGCCTCCTTGAAGCCGTTCAACAGTTCCTTGACTCCGGCACCCAGGTTCGCGATCGTGAGCGGGATCAGGTGATCGTCATCAGCGGTCGATCGGCTGGGGATGAACAAGGCCGGCACCATGGCCAGCAGCATGCAGATTACGCCCACCCAGACCGACAAGTTGCGCGCTGCCGAGTCGGCGTTCGCGAACCACTTGGGGTCGTACATCACGACCCAGAACCACGGCGCGATCACCCAAGCCCACTGGCCGATCCACTGCGCCACGGCCATGATGCTGGTGCGCTCGTGAAAGTCATCACTCATCTCGTAGCCGATGGCCACGTAGGGAATGCTGAACACAGTCAACCCGGTGAAGAACACGAGCGACCAGAGCAAGAAGTAGACGAAGTTGTGGGTTAACCCGTCCGCTCGATGGAGTTGCCACATCGCCACGAAGGCGACGCCCATCAAAATGGCGCCGATGAAGACATACTGCCGGCGCCGGCCCCATTTGGAGCGCGTGTTGTCGGAGACGAAGCCCATGATCGGGTCGAGGATCGCGTCGTAGGCACGCGGCAGAAAGAACAGGATGCCCCACATCCAGGTCGGGAAGCCCATGTCCTGCACTAGCACCACCATGAAGATGCCCAGGGCGGCCGGGAACATCTGGTTGGCCAGCATGCCCAGCCCGAAGGCGACCTTCTGCCCGAACGGGACCTTGTGAGACCTGGTGGCGGTGGATGTGTTCATTCAATGCTTTCTAGGGTGAGTGACGCCAGCCAGTCAATGGCGAAGATTACTGAGCAGTGCCAGCAGCCACAGCGCGCCGAAAACGAAGGGCAATGACTTGGCAGCCCAACGGCCGCGGTGAGCAATGTGGCTGGCCGGGGCCAGCGGGCACAGGTCGTTCAACCCGGCCTCGTCAAACTGCTGTTTGATCGCGTCGGTAGCAGCCATCGCCGTGTAGACGCCCACCCCGGCCAGAAAGGCCACCAGGATGCCGAACACAGGAAAACCCAGCACCAGCCAGTTCAAGCCGTCACGCGCCTGCGCGCCGTATGCGGTAAACATCAATCCCTCGGACCATATCAGCCAGCCCATGCGCTGGTTGACCAGGTTGTCCTCGTGGGTCCACTGCTCGCGCAGTGCGCGGTAGTGGTCCCAAAGCGCCACATCGGGGGTTCGGTGGGTGTGCATGGCCTGTATTGGTTGGGGTCCTGGCTCAGGCGTTGGCCGCCGCAGGCATCAGGTTGGCGTAGAGAGATTGCATCCCGCGTTTGGGCTGCCGATCCACGGTGAACAAACCCCAGTGCTTCTCGGGTTCCAGCGGGTCAGGCGACCCTTTCCAGGGCTCGTCAAAGGCCTCAAACACAAAAATCATCAACCCGGTTTCTGCCGACCAATCCATCAAATCCTGGTAGTAAATGGCCTGCAATTCTTCGGACGAGTTGTGCGGCTGAATCCCGCGGCCATTGGAGTTGGTGGCCCATCCCGCTTCGGTGATCATGATCGGCTTGCCGGGGTACAAGCGCGCGACGCTTTCCACGTTGTCTTTGGTGTATTCCAATGCTTCGTGGATGTGCCTGTACTCCCACACCGGATACGTATGCAGGGAGATGAAATCAACTTCTGCAACCAAGTCACGCAACTTGTGTTGCCAAGGTACATAGTTCTCGCAAAAGGTGACGGGTTGGCTGACGTGCTTTTTGACATGGCGCACGTACTCGATCATGTGGCTGACCGGCACAAAATGGTCGGTCCATTCCACCGTGGCCTCATTGCCAACCGCGACACTGAAAACAATCTTTGGATAACGGTTTGCCAGATCAATCAGGCGCGCAATCTCGGTGTTGTTGGCAAGCGTGCTTTTTTTAAGATGTTCTTCGCTGTAGGTGCCGCCCCACGGACAGCCAAAGTTGTTCATTTCGGGGCCAAGGTAGGCGCCAAGCATGATCTGAAAATCGAGCTGATCTTCGGTGATCACCTGGAGCACCCGCTCCGCGTGCATGGTGCAGTCGTACAGCCGAAGGTAGCGCCAGTTCCTTTGCAAAATATGCAGGTCCTCCCGGATTTCATCAACGGACGGAAAGATCTGCGTATCCGGGCTTTGTCCCCTTCGATAACCCGAATAGCAAATCGCTTTGCCGGGCTTGAGACTGCGAAGAATGGAAGACGTCAAGGCTTGTACTCCGCAGCAAATTTGGGTTGAGCTTCCTTATCCCATAAGCCCCAATAGGCGCCCACGTCACCTTCTGCGCCCACCTTCCATGCCTCGTCAAAGGCGGCAAAGTAAAACATGTCAACCTCGGCCTGTTGAGCCCACGTGACGGTGTCAATAAAGTAACGCATCGCACCCGCGCGGGATGGCACCGAACCATGAAAAGCCGAACCGCGATCTGGCCAGCCCGTCTCGCTGATGATGACCGGTTTGCCGCCCGAAACCGCCTGAACCCGTCGCACCATGGTTTGCATGTAGTCGAGCGCTTGCTCGCGCGGGCAACCTTCCCAAAACGGATAGCAATTGGTCAGGAGCACATCGCACGCGGCCGTGATGCGCGGATGCTTCTCAAACAAATAGTAGGCATCGACGTAGCCAACCTTTACCCCAGGCAGCGCTTGCTTGACACGCTCCATAAATCCGAGCAACTCATCTTCACTCAGGTCTTCACGCAGAAGTACCTCATTGCCGACGGCAACGATGTCTGCGTGGCCTGCCCGGGCCACTGCAATCACGCCCTCAATCTCGCGCTCATTGATTTCGCTGTCGGTGCCCAACCAAGCGCCCACCAAGGTTTTCAGGCCAAGCTGGTGTGCAATACCAGGAATGAGTTCATTGCCATCGGTGCAGGAAAAGCTGCGTACCCAACGCGCGTAGGGCGCCATGATCTGCAGCCGCGCGCCGATTTGCTCTGCCGTCACTTGAGAGCCCGGCGCCTGGCCATCCAGGTAGGGGCTAAAGCACAGACCATGCACACCGACCGCCAGGGTCTGCGCAAAAGCCCCTTCCAGGGACTTTTGATCGGCAGCACTGAGGGCAGGTTCTGGCACGGCGGTCAAGGCTGACCCGGGTGTAAAACCGGCCGCCCCTGTACCCGTAGCCGCGGGAATCCAGCCGCCGGTTGAAGAAATAGTTTGTGACATGGCAATATGCTCGGTAAAGGTAGGCGTTAGGTTTTTTTGGCTTTGGGTTTTTTCTGGAACGGCAGCTTGCCCTGGCCGATCGGTTTGACCGTGCCATAGCCACCCACCTTGTCGTACACACGCACATAGTCCACCACCATCTCGGCTGGAAACTGCGTCTCAGCGTTTGGGTGGCCAGGGAAGTTCCCACCCACAGCCACATTCATGACGAGGTAGAACGATTGGTCAAATGGTGCGGGCCAGGGGTTCACGTCAGCCTGGTTTTTAGCGGCCACACCGACGCCATCCGCCGTTTTTTTGCTGCAAGACCACCAGAAGTTTTGCGTTGCCCACAATACCCCATCAAGCAACCAGCGAATCTCACCCGGCTCCCACTCAACGGTATAAACATGCCAGTCAGCCACGGTGCTGCCGTTGGGGATGTCATAAACATGGGTGACAAGTTCGCGCTCGGGGAAGGTCGACCCAAAGTGGATGGTGCCAAGCGTCTGCTGCGGCTTTTCACCGACAATTTCCATGACATCAATTTCGCCGGATGCGGCCCAACCACCGTATTTGTCATCCTGCGGCAGCAGCCACAACGCGGGCCACATGCCCTTGCCCCAGGGGACCTTGGCGCGGAACTCGAATTTGCCGTATTTCTTTGTGAACAGCGGCGTGCCGTCGCGCTTGCGCGTCTTCAGCCGGGCTGAGGTGTAGCCGCAGCCATGCAGCGACTCCTTGACCGCCCGGATCGTCAGCAGCGAATCCTTGACGAAGACGTTTTCCGGTTCGCGCGTGTAGTACTGCAGTTCTTCGTTGCCCCAGCCATCAATCCACTGGTGGTTCTTGTAGTCGAAGAAACCGTTTCCGATGTCGAAGTCCCATTTGGTGGAGTCCACGGCGTTGCCGTCGAACTCGTCGCTCCAGACGAGTTTCCATTTTGCTTTGCGAGGCGTTGTCAACATGAAAGTGCTCCTCCTATGAAGTCAGGCGTCCGGCTGGGTGATGTTCCATCCCGCAATGACCCTGCGAATGATGTCATCCACCTCTGGATGAGCGGCATCAGCGTCATCAGGACCGAACCCATGCTGCCTGCAATCGGCTTCAGCCACGGAAAAGGTCTTCGCATCCGTATCTCCGGTTCCTGCAATTTACCGAATCTGGGGGATTCGGAAAGGGATTTGATTGCGCTGACAGGGTTTCCGACTCGATTTATGAAAGCGCTTTCACGCAGATTATAGGATCGACCCGATGAGGGTCAACCTAGGGAAATCCCGTGGAATTGAGATATCAGCCGTTCCGTAATCGGCTCGACTCGCGGCAGATCAGAACGGGTGACGGGACTTGCAACGTCGGCTTGTCACCGACGAGAAGTTGCAGCATGGCGGACGCCGCAAGGCGTCCGAGGTGGTACGCCGGTTGATGAATGGTCGTGAGCGGCGGCGTGGCGTACTGCGAGGTCGGTACGTCGTCGAAGCCAACCAGGGAGACATCTTCTGGAACCCGCAGCGAGTGTCGATGCAGGCCGAGCGCCGCCCCAGCGGCCATCTGGTCGTTGGCGGCGAATATTGCAGTGAATCGCTGGCGCGACTCTAACAAACGGTCCACCGCGAGCAGGCCACTGACCTCGTGAAAGGCGCCTGCTACGGTGAGCCCGGGTTCGTAGTTGATTCCGGCCGCCTCGAGCGCGGCGCGATAACCCCGCTGGCGCTCATTCGCATCAGGATGATCAGGTGGCCCGGCGATAAAGGCAATGCGTTGGTGGCCAAGGTCAATCAGGTGTTGAGTGGCCAGGCATCCTCCCTCAAAATTGTTGAAATTCAACGAGAACAGGCCCGCCGCCTTGAGTAGGCGCCCTGTGACCACGACGGGGATGCTCTTGGCACAGGTTTTGAGCGCCTGATCGGATAGCCGCCCGGTGAGTGCGATGATGCCATCGACTCGGCGTCCTCGCAGAATCTCCAGGCAGCGTGTTTCCACGGCCTCGTTCCAATGCCCACTTACAAACAGCGCGTTATAGCCCGCAGGATCGAGTTCGTCCTCCACGCCGCGCAGCGCCGCACCATAGAACGGGCTGTCGATGGCTCCAGTGACCACTCCGATGCTGAAGGTACGTCCACCCGCCAGCCCTCGCGCCACGGGGTTGGGCACGAATCCCAGTTTCGCGATGGCATTTTCCACCGATTTTTTCTTGCTCTCACTGACAACTGCAGTGCCATTCAGGATGCGCGACACGGTGCTCGGCGAAACCCCAGCCAATTCAGCCACATGATCCAGCGTGACCACCTTGGCGGTACGCTTTGGTGGCGCCATTGCACGCGAGCGGTGAGGGGTCGAGTTTTTCATATCCATCGAGGTCCTGGAAGCGCACAAGTTTAATGCCAGTTCTCACGCTCATTTTGGGCCAAAATCAACCCCATTAAAAATTGATGAAGTGCCCAACGCGGGCGCTACGTCCGACAGAACGCCCGCCACCAAGCCGACTGTCCTAAGTTCAGCGTCAATTCAAATCTTTGCCAAACAGACGCGTTACCGGTTAAGTGGGGCCCCGTTGCGCATCGAGACCTGTCATTTGTTTTCGGCAGTTTGGATATCGCTAATCGCTGGGCCCCGTCGTTAACACACTCAAGTCCAGTGGGCGCACCTGCCCCATCCACATTGCACGTTCTACGTGATCCAGTAACTCGTTGTCGCTGAGCGGGTGAACAAACACTACCAGACCGGAGCGATGCATTGCCAACCATGGCACCAGTTGCCCAAAAAGCTCGGGCCTAAATGCCAATTGACAACTCCAGTCAGGGTGCGGCCCTACCGCCTTCTCGTGAACCCGCCCCAGAACCAACTCGAACTGCTGGGACGCCGCCTGACACAGAGCTTTAGCCTGTGCCAGAGTGGCTTGCGAAAAGTAAACGTGGGCGTGGTAGCCGCGAATGTGAGGGCTGATCATGACAGGCAGTCCTTGTACGGATGAACAGCGAGGATAGCCGCATTCCACTCATGTGCTACCAGTGACAGCGTCGGAGCAGGCAGATCGTGCACGGCTACTTCTGATGAGTCAGTGGCCTGGGAATTCGGCGTTTCCCCCCTTGGTGACTCCAAGGGCCGGGACCTGTCATAGGGTTTGCCGAACTGCCTGCTCCAAGCCAGCCGCTCAACGCGGCTTCAACAAGCCGGTGGGGCCTTGTTGTACCGATCTGTACTTGACGGCAGCCTGTTCAAACGGAATGGTCACAAGGATTGCGCGCGCGCTGACTGAGCGAGTGCGGTGGCAATAGACAATATTCGAGCGAACGGAATTGGCTTAGGAAATACCTCCACCCCTGACGGGAGACCACCACGCTGTTGGATTTCCGCAGCGTCAAGGCCCGTCACGACGACTATTTTGCAAGGCGCCATTTCTGGTGCCTGGCGCAATACGCGAAGCATTTTAAAGCCATCCATGTCCGGCATTTTCAAGTCTGTTATCAGCAGATCCGGACGATCTCTGCCGATTTCCAGCAACGCTGCGATCGCATTGTCCATTAATTTGACTGTCGGTCGCATTGGCCATGACGCCAAATTGGTCTGGTACAGCCGCAGAAGATGGATATCGTCCTCAACCACCAACACCTTTAAGGGTTGAGCCACTGCTATCGATTCAATTTCTTTAGGCAGGGGCGATCTTTTTTGCAGCAGAGCGTCCACCGAATCGCGCAACACCCGGCGATGCCCACCCGATGTTTTCCACGCCTGCAACATACCACTTTCAACCCACATCTGCACCGTGCCCACCGACATCCCCAGCAAGTCAGCGGCCTCTCGGGTCGTGCAGAAGGTCTTTTGGATCGTCGTGGGCGAATCTGATTTTGACATTTGGGTGCTTCATTGATCGAAGATCTAGGTGGATTGCCCATCCATTGTAGTTTTTTGTCAATTATCGACGTTTCCCACAACCTGCTGCCTATCTGTTGGCGCCGACCACAACTTCGGCAACAGGGATAAATCGATGGCCAGTTCGCATAATGCTTCGGTGAAATCGCTTCCAAAGATAAGGCTGTTGTTGCCTGACATTCTCATCCGAGGTTAGGCGGGACCTCGGACATCTATAAAGCCAATTCCAAATAGTGTGCCTTGGTCTCCAACTCGTCCTGAGTATCATTGAAACGCGTCGTTATGGCCTGAAATTCGTTGGCCACGCAGTGAAACGCGTCCACAATGTCAGGGTCAAAATGCGTTCCTTTCCCTTGGATGATAATTTCGGCAGCCTGTGCGTGTGACATGCTTGCCTTGTAGACACGGGGGCTGATGAGCGCGTCATAGACATCGGCAAGCGCCATCAGGCGTGCGGGGATAGGGATGGCCTCGCCGATCAATCCCAACGGATAGCCAGATCCATCCCATTTTTCGTGATGTGAGTAGACGATATCCTTGGCGATTTCCAAAAAGTCCAGCATTGCTCCAGAGGTCGCACCTGCGTGCAGAAGAGCGTCGCGCCCCAATTTTGGATGCGTCTTCATGATCTCAAATTCCTCCGGTTCGTAGCGTCCCGGCTTGAGCAGGATTCGATCAGGAATACCTACCTTTCCAATGTCGTGCAAGGGTGCACACTTGAAAAGCAATTCCACCGTCTCGTCGGTCAAGAATTCAGTGAAACGCGAGTTCAGTCTGAGATGCTTGCTCAATGCCCGCATGTAATGTTGAGTGCGTCTGAGATGGTTTCCGGTGTCGGCATCGCGCTTCTCAGCCAAGGATGCGAGGGCCAATATGGTCACGTCCTGCAACGCTGCCAGTTCGCGTGTACGCTTGGTGACTTCAAATTCAAGGTACTCGTTGTTAACCCGCATTGTTTTGGCGTAGGCTGCGTCCGCAACGTGAGCCCGAACACGCGACAGCAAAATCGGCGGATTGATAGGCCGAGTAATGTAGTCAACCGCTCCCAGCGCCAAGCCAAGCTGTTCATCTTCCACCTCACCGCTGCTGGTCAGGAAAATAATGGGGATTTGCCGCGTTCCTGGCTTGGCTTTGAGAAGACGACAAACCTCATAACCATCGATTTCAGGCATCACGACATCAAGCAGGATAAGGTCGGGCGGCTCAACCTCTGCAAGTGCCAGAGCCTTGACGCCGTTAGTCACCGCTTTGACGGTATAGGAGTTTTTCAGCAACTCGGCAACCAGCGCCAGATTGGAGGGGGTGTCATCGACCACCAGAACGGTGGGTTTGGAAGCTCTAAATAGTTCCATGCGAAGTCTCTCCGGTCAATGCCACGCCGGAAGAACTGGCAAGCACGCCAAGCACCATCGACGCCGACTCAAATTGAAAGTCTTCAATTTGTCGTTGCAGTTTTTCAAAATCCATTCCAAGACCCTTTTGCAGCAGGTCTGCATGTTCTCGAAGCAGGGCTAGTGCCTGGGCGTCGTTGGCGTCCAGCATTGCTGCTAGTTCGCGGCAAACCCGCAGCAGCAGGTCCGGGGCGTCGACTACCTGTAGTGGAATTGGCGCAGGCACAAGTGCTGGCGTGGCCAAAAGCAATTCCCTGCCGAGTCCGAAAGCATGCGCTTCCAATGTTCGTAGCAGTGCATCCAACTCATGGTGTGGCGCCTTTTGGCGCAGGGCCAGCTCAATTGCGGAACTCATATCGCTGCACTTCAGCGCTCCAATATTGGCGGCCACTCCTTTGAGCGTGTGTGCCACGCGTTGCGCCAACTCCTGATCTCCGCCGTCCAGTGCAGAGCGAATTTGTGCCGGATCATATTCAAGATCGCGTCGAAATTTCTGCAACAGCTTGAAGTAGAGACCGCGATTTCCGGCGCAGTGGCGCAGGCCTGCAACCGAGTCGACGTCGGCTATGTGCAAACCGCCAGGCGCCAGGGCCCAGTGCGCTATGCACCGGGCCAGTGCAATTGGATCTATAGGCTTTGTCAAGTGCTCATTCATACCCTCGGCCAGGCATCGCGCCCCTTCTTCGGCCATGGCGTGGGCTGTCATGGCAATGATGGGTAGGTCTCGGAAGCGCGTGTTGCGACGCAGCGTCAAAGTCGCTTGGTGACCATCCATGACCGGCATTTGCAGGTCCATTAGCACCATGGACCAAGGCAACGGATCCGGCGCGGCGTTAAGCAGGTCCAGTGCCTCCTGGCCGTTGTTTGCGACAGTTACCTGCACACCCAAGGACTGCATCAGTTCCACCGCAATTTGCTGGTTGATTTCGTTGTCTTCCACCAGCAATACCTTCGACCCTTCAAGATACATGTCATCGCGGTTCGAAAGAGCTATTGCATCATGAGGTGCATGCAGATGTCCGACGATGCCGGCCAGTGTGTCCCACAGCCTGGACAGACTCACGGGCTTGTCAATAAATGCGCTGGCTCCGGCGCGCAAGCCAGCATCCCGCACCTCATCGGCACCATAGGCTGTCACGATAACCACACTGGGTCGATGCATCAGCGGCAAGACGTGGGTGATCAAATTGGTGCCATCCACTCCATCAACATTCGGCATCCGCCAATCCATCAAGACCACCTCGAATGGTTCAACCGTGTCAGCGGTCTGCAACGCGGTGATGCCCTCACTTACGTCCGCAACACCCAACGCCGCCATCCCGAGGGTGGCAAGCTGTTCGATCAGAATCTGCCGCGCCGAGGCGTTGTCGTCCACCACCAAAACATGGACTCCGGCGGCGCTGCCGCGGCACACCACGGATGGTTGTTGTTGATCCGAAAGCTCCAGCCAGGCCTTGAAAGTGAAGGTGCTTCCGCTTCCAACCTTGGACTTCACCCAGATGGCGCCACCCATCATTTCCACAAACCGCTTGGAAATCGCCAAACCCAGTCCGGTGCCACCGAAGCGGCGAGTGGTGGAACTGTCTGCTTGGGTAAACGCAGTAAAAAGTTGGCCGCATTGCTCGGGCGTCATGCCCACGCCCGTGTCTTCGACAGATATCGTCAATTCGATCTTGTTGCCCTGGCGTTGTGACACCACAAGTTCCAGTTTGACTTGTCCTTTTTCAGTGAACTTGATGGCATTATTTACCAAATTGATCAATACCTGCCGAAAACGCATGGCATCTCCCAGCAGACCTGTGGGTACGTCCGGAGCGACGCGAATCAGGAATTCGAGTCCTTTGTCGTGCGTCTGTTTCGCGACCACGGACGACATTGCGTCCAGTAGTTCATCAAGCCAGAAAGGCAGCTGTTCCAGTTCCATCTTTCCTGCCTCAATTTTTGAGAAGTCCAATATGTCGTTGATCACACCCAACAAGGACGTGCCTTCGGCGTGGATTTTTTGCAGATAGTCACGTTGTCGGGTGGTCATATCGGTCTTGAGAGCCAGGTGCGAAAGGCCAATGACCGCGTTCATGGGGGTACGGATTTCGTGACTCATGTTGGCCAGAAATTCACTCTTGGCCCTGGTTGCATCTTCAGCGCGCATCCTTTCGATCTGCAGTTCGTCCCGCTGCAGTCCCAGCTCTCGCGCCTGATCCTGGGTCTGCGTCAGCAACTCGTGCGCGAATTGATTGCGAGCGAAAATTTCCAGATTGAGCGCAATCAAGGGCACCAACTCCAGCATCAAGACGCGGTGCCGTTCCTGCATCAGACTGAGACTGGCGAGTTCGATCACTGCCAGAACATTGCCTGAGGAGTTAACTACCGGGAACAGGCTAACCGCGCGCGGCACCACATCGATGAGCGCTGACTGTATGCGCAGATCACTGGGTTGCAAGGCGCTAATAAGGATGGATTGACCATCCAGCACACACTGTCCCAAGAGGCCCTCCCCTGCGGAAAAATCGCGCAGCATCCCGCTCAAGCAGGGAACACCCCAACCACCCAGGTACACGTACTTGTCGATCCTGGGATCGTGCACGTAGAACAGCCCAATTTGAGCCTGGACAATGGGTGTCAGCCGCGACATCAACGCGGCCGAGAACTCCTCTAAATCTTCGGTGGCCTGGAGGGCCGGAGATATTTCACTCAAGCAAGTCTTGACCCAGCGCTGTGAATCAGCATCCCGTACCACTTTCTGCAACTCTGTGATCGCGCGCGCCATAGCGCCAATTTCGTTGTCCATGTCCGTGTGCTCCACGGTCGTGTCCAATCGGCCCGCCGCAAGCCCCTCGACGCTGCGACGCAGCCTCTCTGCCGGCCTTCTCAAGGATATGCCAAGCAGTCCGCCGAGGCTCAGTGCTACCAGCCAACCCGTGGCTTGAAGAGCCAGTGTCCAGCGTTCGATCTGATCGGAAAGTGCTATCGAAGTTTCCGAAAAATGACGCGCAGACTCTTCCTTTTGCTGCTCAAGACGCGCCATGGCTTGGTCGGTCGCCTCGTATATGCGCACGTTCTTCTCACTGGCGAGGAAGCGCACCAACTCGCCGTTCTGAAATGACCTTTCCACGGCCAGCAAGGTGAGGGCATGATCCACATTGAGCTGGTACTGCGACAGTAAATCTTCCAGTTGAGACAACATTAGTTGAGTCGCTGGGGTCTGTGCCATCTTGGAACTCTCGTCCAAGGCATGACGCAGCGTGTCGCGGGAGTGGTTCAAAGCCACGCGTGCGAGATCACGACTTGCCTCGTCCGGAGCCAGGATCATTTGCCGCAGTGACTGTCCCAACTCCATCAGGTGGGTGTTCGCAGTCTTGATGTACGAAACGCCCCGCAGCTCGACCTCATACATGCGCTGAATCTGTTCGCTGTGCAGTCGGTTGGCATAGATCGACTGCAGCCCCGTGGTGGTCAGGATCGCGAGCAGCGAGCCCAGGCCAAGCAGCAGCTTGGTGTTGATCTTTAGCCCTTCAAGGAATCTAAACACGGTCCTCATGTTGACCTCAGCACATCGACTGCCATCGGAATTTCAAACCAGAAGGTGCTGCCCGGCAACATTGCCGGGGTATAACCAATGTCACCCTGCATCAAGTTCACCAATTGGTAGCATATGGCCAGCCCCAACCCCAACCCGCCATACTCTCGGGTAGTGAAACTTTCCCCCTGGACAAAGGGCTGAAACAAGCGGCTCTCAGTGGCTGGTTGGACACCGATGCCGGTGTCGGTAATTTCAAAGCGAATGCGGGGCGTATCTTGACCATTACGAATTTCTCGCATCGATAGCACAATGCTGCCCGACGGGGTAAATTTCACAGCGTTGTCCAGCAAGTGGCTCAGGACCTGGCGAATCTTCCTTTCATCGCCGATCAAAGATTGGCTGGTGTGGGGAACTGGTGCGAAATCTATGTTCAAACACTTACTCGAAGCCAAGGGTGCCACATCGGCTATGCAGTCTTCCACCATTTTTCGCAACTTAATCGGCTGCAAGCAGCTGCTGAGTACGCCGGCCTCAATCTCGGCAAAAAGCAACCCTTCTTCAATCACGCTCATCAGCGCGTCGGCCGACTCGCGCAGCGCGTTGGCGAGCATCGCCTGTTCCTGATTCAGCGTGGTGTCCAGCAGGAGTTGAATCAACCCCAGTACACCGTTCATTGGTGTGCGAAGTTCATGGTTCAACGTGGGGAGAAATTGTGCTTTGTGCAGCAGCGCGCTACATGCTCTATTTTCCGTTGGGTATGACATAGATCTAACGCCGTTGGGTAGCGAGTGTTGGTTCTTTCGGAAAATGCAGTGGCAGACACAGACTGACTCGGGTGCCCCGGCCGATCGTGCTGGTCAAAGTAATTTGTCCTTGATGCAATGCCATGATTTCCTTGGCAATGCTCATTCCCAAACCGGTGCCAGGAAGCTTGCCAGAGGCATCGGCGCGGTAAAAGCGCTCGCCCACGCGTTTTAGTTGTTCTGGTGTCAGGCCAATGCCTGGGTCAGTAATGTGAATACACACTCGTGGTTCCCGTACCGGTTCGGCCGTCTGTTCCATCTCCAGAATAATGTCGCCGCCGCCTGGTGAGTACTTGTAAGCGTTAGACAAGACGTTCAAGATGGCCTGCTGCAACTTCCCACTGTCGGCCATGACAAACGTTGGCGTGGTTGGGAACACGAGATTTGGAGCACTGCGCTGCGCGGGTAGTGCAAAACCTTTGACAAGTTGCGTGATCAGTTCCTGTAGGCAGAGACCGGTATAGCGAAAATCCTTGCCGCGACGTTCTTCGATGCGTGCCAGGTCGAGCAGCTCATTGAGGATATTGGCCATGTACTTGGATTGTTCAAATATGATGGTCAAGGATTCCCGCTGTTCTTTCGGACTCAACTCCAGATTCAACAGCACTTCTGAAAAACCTAGCACGCCTGCCATCGGAGTACGCAGTTCATGCGCCGCTGTGGACAGGAATTCGCTCTTCATTTGATCCAATTCCACTTCGTGCGTCACGTCGCGGAGGGACAGGATCTGGGACACAGTTCTGTCACTGCTGGGCAGCAGGATAACCTCCAATATCTTCCGACTCGGGTGGTCCATTTCCAGCAATTCACGTTCCGGATTTCTCTTGAGTTTTGACTTGTCTCGCAGCGCGGAAATTCCGATGAACCGAGCCTCCGCCTTGCAGCGCTGCGCCAGCCACGAGGAGAATGCGTTTTCGTCCATACCCTCCACGGTGGCCACACCCTGATTCGTCATCTGTGCAAATGCCTGGTTCACATGGCTGACGCGGTGATTCGGACCAAAGGAGACAAAGCCATCTGGGCTCAAGGATAAGATGGCGCTAAGCTGTTCGGTCTTATCCTGGGCGTTTTGCTGCGCGAGTCGATGCGCGTCGGTGGCCATACGAATTCGCCGTAAATAGTGGTTCAATCCTGCTGCCAGAATCAGTATCAGCAGGCTAAGCAGAGAGGTCTGAAGGATCAGGGAATCTCTGCCATGGCGATGATTTGCGAGCAACTCCTGCATCGAAATCCCGGCAGATACCGCAAGCGGGTAACCCGGTATCTTTCGAAAGTAGTACATGCGCTCGACGCCGTCCACCACCGACGAACTGATGTAGGTGCCGAACATTTCTCCGCGCTTCATGCGCGCAAACATCGAAGCTCCCGAGGCCGAAGTGCCAAACTCCTCCTTGGAGCCCAGTTTGCGGGCAAGCGCCATGCCATCGAGTCCATACAGCGCAGCCAAGCCCTGAGAACCCAGGTTCAGTTCGCTGTAGAAGCGCGTGAAATAGCCTGGATCAATGGATACCACTACGACTCCGGCAAATTCACCGTCTGCTCGCGTGATGCGCCGCGTGAGTTGGACCGACCATTTTCCGCTGGCGCGACCCAGAACCGGTTTTGAGATAAAGAGCTGGCCGGTATCGGCCTCCACATGCACCCGAAAGTGCTCGCGGTCCGAGAGATCAAGTCCGCGTGCTATCGTCAAATTGGATAACACGTAAATACCCTTCTCATTGATGACGCCGACCTGATTAAAAATCTCGACGTCAATCACGCCCTTTTCCGTCAACCCGCGCAAATCGAGCTTGTCCCCCATTTTCAGATAGCCGGCTTGGACGAAGCGGATGACTTGGTCGGCGCTGCGAAGGGTGCGGATGGCGTGCTCCTGGCTGACTCGTGTCAGGTTGGACAAGTCTCTCTCGACGCCCAAGGTCTCCCGTGCGCGGTTTGCATTCACCAACTGGTATGCATGTCCCCATGCCAATGAGATGAGCATCACAGCAGTAAGCCAGACAATGAGCTTCGTTAGCAGAGACGCATTGGATGGCGTCATGGGGTGGATCTCTGCACTTGGCGTTGATCCGTAACAAAACGAATTTCCCGCTCAGGTTCCAGGCCCCCGCCGTGCCACCGGGTATTGGTTGGAGAAGTCATCGCGACCTAGACACTTTCGGACGGCTGACGCTCAGTCGGCAGGGCCCACGCCAGAAACTCATCAGCCAGCATGGGCTTTCCTGTTAATAGTCCTTGCACCAAGTTGCATCCCTGGGATGCCAATAGGTCCATCTGAGCCTTGCTCTCGACGCCACCAGCCGTTACCTCCATGCCCATAGCCCCCGCAATCCCTATGAAGCATTCGCAAATGGCGTTTGCGGCGGTAGACTGTGTCAGATCTCGCACAAAATTCCGGTCAATCTTCAGTCGATGAACAGACAAAGATCCCAAGCGGGAAAGGCTGCTGTAACCCGAGCCAAAATCGTCAATCGCAATTTTTACCGCCATCTCCCTCAATTGGCTCAAACGTGAACGACCGTCCTGAAGGTACTGCATGGCATCGGCCTCGGAAATCTCCAACTCCAGCGAGCTGGGATGAATCCCGTTTATGAGCAAAATGTGGCTAATGCGCTCGGTGAACTGCGGGTCCTGCAATTGGCGAGAGGAGATATTGACCGATAGCGAAAGGTGCGGCAAGCCACCACTTTGCCATTTCCTCAATTGCTGACATGCAGTTTCAAAAACCCAATAGCCCAAAGCAACGATGGCGCCATTCCTTTCGGCGATTGGAATGAAGGTTAAAGGCGATACATCACCAAGCAGCGGGTGCTTCCACCGCAACAAAACTTCGCAGCCGCGCAACTTGTGCGTCCTGTCAGGCGTTACTTGGGGCTGGTACAGCAAGTACAGCTCTCGGCGCTCCAGCGCCTTCCAAATCTCAAACCCCAGATCCGCTACTGGATGAACGGTATTGCCAGTCTCAAAGAAGCTGAACTCCAATCCGAAGCGCTTGGCACCGTACATGGCCGCGTCGGCATTCTTCAGCAGCGTTTGAACATCGTCTCCATCGACTGGATAGCGGGCACCACCGATGCTCACGCCGATGGTCAGAATCTTGCCATCGGCCAATTGAATGGGTGCATTCAATGCATTCAACACGCTACTGGCAATGCTATAAGCATCTTCGTCGCTTACCGGACTTTGCAACAGGATGACGAACTCGTCCCCTCCCACACGCGCCAACATATCGCTTTGGCGAACGGTGGTCTGAAGGCGCGCGCTCACCTCACGCAAAACCTGATCCCCAACCTCGTGACCAAACTCGTCGTTGATCGGTTTGAACCTATTCAGATCAATGTACATAACGCAGAAATTGGTACCGTCACGACTGGCGTTTGCGATCGCCTGAGTCAAACGGCTTTCGAGGAGGCGCCGATTGGGAAGGCCCGTCAGTGAATCATGGTAGGCCAGATCGGCAAGCTGTTGCGCCTCGCTGTCGCGATGGGTAATGTCGACCATGGCGCTGATGTAGGACACAGTCGCGCCGCTTTCATTCTTGACCGCGCGAACGGTCTTCCACTCGGTGTAGATATGGCCGTTTTTCTTTCGATTGAAGAACTCACCAGTCCAACTACCGGCATCGATCAGGTACGTCCAAAACGATCTATAGAAGTCAGTGCCTTGTCGACCTGAACTGAGCACGCGCGGATTGTCACCGACAATATCCGCACCGCTGTAACCGGTGATCTTGCTGAAAGCGGGATTGACGGAACATACCAACCCATCGGCATCGGTGATTAGCAGACCTTCCGCACAATCGCTCGACATCAGCATCAGATTCTGGTTTTCGATATCGCTCAAGTCACTTTGTACTTCAGCATTTAGCAACCAAAATATTTCCAATCGGTCAAGCTTTCGCACCGGCATAACCAGTGCGTCATAGATAATGTTGCGCTGCGTCGCGCTGTCTTTCATCACCAACTTGCGCTGCTCGAGCGCACCGGTGGCTCCAACGCCGACGAACCCGGCCAGCAGCTTTGTCACCATTTCCAAATGAGACCAATGTATGAACTGCCAGATGAACTTGCCTTTGAGTTCCGGTCCCCCCGATGCGAAGACTCGTTGGGCCCCGGGGCTGGCCCGCACAATTTCGCCCTGACTGTCCGTCACAAAGTACTGCTCAATGGTCTTGGGAATGGCGCCCAAAAGCACGTCGGCACTCTGTGTGTTTCGGCCATGAGACTGGAGCACCAGTTGGTACCGCTGTTGCAGCAGCGTCTGCTGTTCCATCAAATCGCGTAGATCTTGAGCGTAGATGAATAGCTGCCGCTGAAGCGCATCCAGGTTTCGTCGCGGCAATGCGGCCTTGACTGCAACAGCGGCGGTTGCGGCGGCGGTGTTCATGACATTTTGTCCCGGACCCAGCCCACAACTTCGAGCGGGCTGAAGGGTTTGGTGAAGTAGGCATCAGCGCCGCGTTGTCTCGCTGCGTCACCGTCCGCGACTTGTCCCCGTGCGGTAATCATGGCGACCGCCGTGTCATGGGTTAGCGGATCACCTTTGATTTGTTCAAGCACCTGAAGACCATCCATTTCCCCCGGCATCATGACGTCAAGCAGCACGATCTTGGGCGAATGCCGTCGCACCATGTCGAGCGCGGTCGCGCCATCTTCCGCTTCCAGCAATTCAATGCCCTTGCCAAGCGTGATTGCCAGCAGGCGGCGTATGTCCGGGTGATCGTCAACGATGAGGATTTTGGTCATGATGATTCTCCAAAGTATTTTTCATAGAAATGAAAATTTTGTAGATAGTCGATTCGGTATCGCCGTTCTGGTCTGATCAGGATGGAACGACCCTCTCTGCGCAGATTGGTACCGGGCACAATCGACCCGTGTTTGCAGCAGACGCGGCGTCGCCCTTTTTCGCAGCTGTGATTAAGGGCCATCATCCAACTCCATTACGCTGTTGAAGTCTGGGTGTTGGCGGTAAGGGGGTGGCAGTCGTTCGTCTGGGCGTGCCATCGCAAATTGCAATATCGGCGACTTGTATTGCATCTCGGATCTGGCGATACGCAGCAGTTGCTCAAAGTCCCTGCCATCTTTCGGGTATCGGGCAAGTCCCACACTGACGGAAGTGACGCTGATGGTCCCTATTGACAGGCTGAACGGTTCGGTGAAGGCGTGGCGTACCATATCTGTGCCGCTATCGTTGTCGGCATCGGCGGGGTCATTTGGCAAGAGCACCAGAAAGTTCCCGCCCCCCACGCGTGCCACGGTGGTGTCCGGGGGCATCCGGTCCTGCAGCCGCTTGCCACCTGCCTGTAGGAGTTGGTCGGCTTGCTCATGTCCCAACTCCCGGGCTAGTTCGTCAAATCGCTCCAAAGCGATCCACAATACGGAAACGTTGATGTTTTCTCGGTTCGCGTTGGACAAGGCCCGCATCAATCGAATCTCGAATAGGCGCCGATTGGCCAGTCCCGTGAGAAGATCAGTGTAAGAGTTCAGGCTGTAGTGCTTGTCTTCGTCAGCGCCCTTTGACAAGTCGGCACAAGCGGCGATATAGGTGATCGTCTCCCCCAGCGAGTCTTTGACCGCCTTGACAGTAGCCCATTCAAAATATATTTGACCGTTCTTGCGGCGGTTGAATAGCTCCCCGGTCCAACTGCCATTCTGCTGCAACTGGCTCCAGAAGCTGCGATAGAAAGGGGGATCCTGCAGCCCGGAACTGAGCATGCGTGGGTTTTGCCCAATGACCTCGGCGGCGCTATATCCAGTGATGCGGGTAAAGGCGGGGTTAACGGCTCGTATGCGGACGTCCGCATTGGTGATCAGCAGCGCCTCTTTGGCATCGCCAAAAATGGGAAATGCTTTTTCGAAGTCCAGCGTCTCGGAACCTCTGCCCACTGGGTTACCGAAAAGCCAATAGAGTTCCATGCCCACCATCAGGACCAGAACCTCGTAGCCCTGGTCGCCCGATGCCGGGTCGCCGGCGCACAGGAATAGTCGGTCCTGACGGATGAAGCCGTTTGCGCGGCAGTCGGAGAAGCTTTGAATGATCTCTTTGATCCGATCGCGCTCGTAGTAGGGCATCAACTGCTGCAGAGGCAGAAAATTTAGGGGTCTGCCTGGCTGGGACAGCGTCATTGCTGCATCCGGACTGACCTGCATGATCAGTCCGTCTTTATCGGTCACAAGGTACAGGCTGATTGACTTTAGCAGGCTGCTCAACAGCATGTCAGCATCCTGCTCACCACGACCAAAAAACTGAAGTACTTTTTGGTGGCGCTGAAGCAATCTGCTTTGCATCGCCAGCAGTTCCTGCAGATCCTGGGCATAGCGGAATAGCTGCGGCCTCTGGTCCAAGGGTTCGAAATGATCGACGTTGATGGGAATTCCGATGGCGGATTCACCCGCAGCTCGGGTTCCCATTGAAAGTTGGTTCACTTCACCTTCTCCCGCACCCACGACACCACTTCAAGTGGGCTGAAGGGCTTAATAAAGTAGGCGTCGGCTCCAAGTTTGCGCGCTGCGTCACCATCAGCGGCCTGCCCCCGCGCGGTAACCATGGCGACCAAAACTCCTCGGTTGAGTGGATCGTTCTTAATCTTCTCCAGTACCTGCAGGCCGTTTATTTCGCCAGGCATCATGACATCGAGCAGCACCACTTGGGGACGGTGTCGTCGCACCACTTCCAGCGCACTCGCTCCGTCTTCCGCCTCCAGTAATTCATACTCCTTGCCGAGTGTGATTGCCAGTAGGCGGCGTACGTCCGAGTGGTCATCAACGATGAGAACTTTGGTCATGGTGACGGGCTCCAGTGTTTGCGTGATTTTTCGGAGACATGAGCTGGGCCATGTCCGCGGCGTAGGCTTGTGCCTGCAACGTGTAGCGGCATTCAGAGCAGGAGGCGCGACTGCGTTCGTGATCCGGCAGGCCCGTCGCCAGCGTGAGCGTGAAAGACTCCACCTGCCGTTCCTGAGCTTCGGCGGTGGAAGAATTTGGCATGTACTCCAGCTTCAGTTGTCCGGAATGTAGCTCAATGATGCGACGACAGATCGCCTGATGTATGACCTGCTCCCGGGGTGAAACCAACTTGTCGTTAGTGCTCACTCGGTCTTCGTCATGCGCTACGGCGTTGGCACGCGCGAAGCTGCTTGTGCCCACGACGACATGTCCTGTGATGACGATGAAATCCCCAAGCTGCCGCAAGCCGATCTCGATCTTGCTGGTGGCTGGTGCACTTCGTCCCAGGTTCTCAAGCAGTACTCGCAATGCCTTGTTCAACCACGCTCCGTGACCATAAACCATGCCACGTGGCATGCCCAGCGGGTTGAAGAAATATTGAACTCCCGGGGGCGCCGCCAAGCTTGGAAGGAGGTGTTGAAGTACATCAACCAAGTTCAATCGTTCATCGAGAAAGATGTGGTCGCGCTGTTTCAGCAACCAAAGGTTGGATATCATTTGCAGCGTGTGGTCAATCTCACCGCACGCGACTGCGATGGTTTCGTTCTCGGGCGCTGCTTCCTTCAAGTTATTCACCAAGACGCGCAACTCGGACATTAACCCGTCGGCGAGCAGTAGCGCGCTGCTGCTGGTCGCATTAGTGTCGGCAAAAGGTGTCCCCGCAGACGCCACCGGCGCCGCACTGGGGGAAATAAACACTGCGTAGTTCTGTGGTCCGTTTCTGCACAACCAGGCCTTCGCCCATTTCTTCGGTTGGTTGAAGGCACCCAGACATAAGTCGACCCGCGTAGGCACAAGTGCACCAGTCTTCGCTTCCTGTTCTACCAGATGTTTGAGGGCGGTTCGCACGGCCTCACCTTCTTGCATCCAGAAGTCTGCGGCGCGGTTATGCGTCAGAATTTCCCCATGGCCGTCCAGCAAGATGACTCCCTCTGTCATTTCCTGCAACATCGGCATGTCAAAGTTCAGGAGCAGGTTCAGATTCATTGTGCTTGCGCAGCGACCGGTGAGCGATGGCGGTGGCTCTGGCCAACAAGCGATCGAATGGAATTGGTTTGGGAAATAGCTCGACGCTCGAGGGGACTCCACCACGCCTTTTGATCTCGGTCTCATCCAAGCCGGTCACGACGACGATGCAGACGCCGGGGGCCATCTCGGGCTGACGAAACAGTACGCGCAGCATGTTGAACCCATCCATTCCTGGCATTTGCAGGTCGGTTATCAGCAAATCTGGACGGCGTCGGCCCACCTCAAGTAGAGCGGCGACCGCGTTGTCAACCAGCGCGACCTCGGGGTGCATTGGCCATGACGCCAGATTGGCCTGGTAAAGCCGCAACAGTTGCAAATCGTCCTCTACGACGAGCACCCTGAACGGTGGCGGTGTGGTGGACAGACCCGCATGCCCGACGACGGTCGGCCTTCTTTGTAACAGCGCGTCGACCGAGTCGCGAAACACCCGGCGATGCCCACCTGGAGTCTTCCATGCCTGCAGCCTCCCGCTTTCAACCCACAATTGCACTGTGCTGACCGACATTCCCAGCAAATGAGCCGCTTCACGAGTTGTGCAGAAGGTCTTCTGAGTCATGATGTGTGGCCTATATTTTCGCGTTTATCTGACTTTATTATTAAATATTAACATATAAATGTTGTTTAATGTATTTTTAAATCTAATTTAATCATTTTATTTGTAATTTTAGCAAATCGACAAAGAAGGCAAGCGCCAGGATGCATGCGGTAGAAGATCCTGGTCGTGGGACACCGGCTTCGGTGGTTGCAGTGAAATGGCTTGAGGCGGCGCTATTTGCACCCGCTTCAAGCTATAGACGGTGACAGGCTGAACGCGACGGTCCGTTGCGTCCCTTGGGTCATGCCGTGTAGTCCACCTGCGTCCCGGGTATCCCTGTTATTGCGTCCTACTCACCCAACGCCATAGGGATGCATAAGGTCACGCCGGTGCCAACTCCGAACGTGCTAACAAGCGTCAGCTTTCCACCGTGCAGATCGATGATCTCCTTGACTAGGCTCATCCCCAGTCCAGTGCCTGGCACCTTGCCCGAAGTGTTGGCGCGATAAAAGCGCTCACCCACGCGGCCCAATTGCTCCTGTGTCAGCCCGAGTCCCTGATCGACCACACTGATGCAGACCATTGGCCCTTCACGCGCCCACTCTGACTCAGCCACGTGTGGTGATGGGCGCTCTTCAACGCTAATGCGCACGGTAGTTCCCGCAAGTGAATACTTGTATGCGTTGGACAGCACATTCAGGATGGCTTGCTGAAGCTTCATGCGGTCTGCGCGAACGTACAGTGGCGCCGCTGGCATGACCAACTCCGGCGCAAATCGATCCTTTGGCAGGCTGAATTCACGGATCACTTCAGCCACCAGATCCTGAACCTGAGTGGCCTTGAAATCAAAGTCCTTGCCGCGACGAGACTCGATCCGTGCAAGATCCAGTAATTCGTTCAGAATAGCCGCCATCAATTCGGATTGCTTGAAAATGATGGACAGAAATTCCTTCCGGTCCGCCTCGGGCAGGTCCTGCGTCAACAGCACTTCAGAAAAACCGTAGATGCTGGCCATTGGAGTGCGCAATTCGTGCGCAGCCGTGGACAGAAACTCGCTTTTCAACTGTTCGACTTCCGTCTCTCGCGTCACGTCGCGCAGGTACAAAATCTGAGAGACGCTTTCCAGATCCGATTCGCGAAAACAGACTTCGAGCACCCGATTTTCGGGACCGTTTAATTCGATGCGCGGCGGTTGTTCATCACTGGCAGCGAGCATTGCACGCAGAGCTGTCATGCCGGGAAACTCTGCATGGGGCAGGCAGATTTTTGACATGAACTGCGCAAACTCAGCTTCGTCAAGGCCCAGCACCTGCTCCTCCCCCAAGCCCGTCATGCGGGTAAATGCCGGGCTGGCGTACTTGACGCGGTGCGCACCGTCGAAAGAAACAAATCCGTCTGGACTCAGCATGAATATCGTCTGAAGTTGCTGTGCATGCTCACGAGCCAGTGCCTCGGCCAACTTGAGGCCTGAGACATCGATTCGGTTGCCAACGATATGGCCGCTTGGCGTGCGGTGCTCAACGATCAACAACCAACGGCCGTCATTCAGGCGCTGCTCAAGGACATCACCATTGGCCTGCTGGTGTTGCGCCACGCGTTCACGGACCCAGGTCTCGACACGGCCTGTTGCCGCGCTGTACTGTCCGCGCTCGGCCCCAATGCGAACGATCTCCTCAAAAGTCGCGCCAGAAACAATTAGGTCGCGGCTAGTTTCATAGAAACGTAGGTAGGCCTCGTTGCAGAGTACAAGCCGGTCATCTTTATCGTATAGGGTAAAGCCATGGGTGATGCAACTCACTGCCTCTCGCAGCAGATTGCCGGAATTCTCGGCGTCCTGAAGCGCCTGCTGGCGCAGCAGATTCTCATTGCGCAGCAGCACTTGGCCTTCGCCGAGTTGTTGCGCCATGAGGTTGAACGCCTGAGCAGTTTGTGCCAGTTCGTCGTCGCCCTGAACCGGCACCCGATCGCCGAAATCACCCGCTGCATAGCGCTGGCTCGCCCTGCGCAGGGCGACCAATTGACGTGTCAGGTAAGTGCCAAGCAGCCAAGAGAACAGGGCCACCAAGCCAATCTCCAAAGCTGCTACACCGGCGGCCCACCGCTGGCTCGAAACCAGCAGCACCCTGAGCGGATCCACTGATACGCCCATGCGCACCTCACCGTAGCGAATCCCGCCCGCCAGCACCGGCGTAGAGCGATCGAAGACGCCATCGACAACCTGATCGATTCGGGTTTCGGGGTGGAACGGACGTAACAGCACCGCGGGGTCTCCGCGCTGCGCCAACACGGTGCCTCGGGCATCCAGCAGTCGCACGTATTCGATTTGACCCGAGGACATGACCTCTGCGGCCAAGCTGTCCAAGGTTGCAAGATCCTGCGAAATCACGGCATCCTTGGCGGCTGCGACAAACAACCTGGAGCCGAGTTCCAAGCGGCGCGCGAGTTCGGCCTCATTCGAATCTCGCAGAGTGGCCAAGGCACTGCCGATCAGCACCGCAAGCAAGCCTACTTCGATCACTGCCACGCCGAAAATAGTTTTGGTGCGAAAACGCATCGCTCAACCCCTCCATTCTTGTGATGGTCGCATCATGGTTTGCTCTGATGTCCGATCGCGCCTATCTTCAGCGCTCGAATGTCGTTCCAATCCGTGTCATGCGCAGGAGCGATGCCCTTGAATGCAAGCGGTGCCAGCAACTGCCGCCCGGTTTCGTCACCCGCCAGCGAGGCCATCGCCGCCATCACCCGCGCGACGGATTCCGCGGGAACGCGAGGGTGGGCGGCAATTGCGTGTGGCGTATAGGCCGGCGTCTCTGACAAGACGCGCAAAGCACTGCGGATCTCCGTCGGACTTGCTTCCAGCGTGCGCTGTATGCCTCCACCGGCTTCCTGCAGCCCAGAGGCGACAGCGCGATAGACCGAATCGTGCGAAACGACAAACTTGGCTTCGATGGGAATCTTCAAGCGAGCAAACTCAGCCTGTGGCAGGATGCTCGCCGCGAAAGCCGCAGGTGCTGGGAACACCACCGTCTTTCCGGCCAGATCGGACGGCTTGCGATAGGGGCTGTTGTGGCGCACAACCAAAATGCCTTTGATCTTGCGTCCCTGCTCAGTGGCGAAAGCGAGGTACCCTGACGAGGCATGAAATACCACGTAGTGGTAAGGGTTCATATAGGCAAGATCGTAGACACCTTTGGCGAGCCGCTCCTCGAACATCGGAATATTGGGCGCAGTTTGGAATGTGAGGGATACGCCGGAGCGGCGGCTGACTTCAGCCAGTAGCGGACCCCATTCTTCCGCTAGACGCGTGGCCGACTGCTGCGGAACTACGCCAAAGGACAACGGGGGGACCGCCGACTGTGCCAGCGCACTTTGCGGAGAGGTGTTCAGACACCAAAGTACTAACAAAATCAAACGAGAAATCAACATGCAAATTTTTTGCGCTGTAAACGGTCTATTAAGGGGCCAAAGCACTAACGCGCACTGGAGAGGCCCGCGATTGCGGGTCTTTAACGTTCAAATGCAATCAACTTGAAAACATCAAAATGTAAACTTGCACCAGCGAAATGGCATTCAGAGAATGGCCGTAGAATTCAGCCCAATCTTGCTCAAAATGCCCTGATGATCGTCAACCAGAGAATGCGCCTATCGGGCTGTGGCCCGCACGGTGCGGGGCTTTGCCAAAGAAAGAGCCCCTCACTCGGAGGGGCTCGGACTACCTGGCGGAGAGGGTGGGATTCGAACCCACGGTAGCTTGCGCTACGCCTGATTTCGAGTCAGGTACATTCGGCCACTCTGCCACCTCTCCTAAACTCTGACTGACCGGCAAGCCAGCTTGGCCTGTGGTCGGAGCGCGATTCTATCAGGCGTGAAGGCGGGTTGCGCCGCCCATGTAAGGCCGCAGCAAATCGGGCACGGTGACCGAGCCATCGGCGTTCTGGTAGTTCTCCAGCACCGCCACCAGGGTGCGGCCCACGGCCAAACCGGAACCGTTCAGCGTGTGCACCAGCTCGTTCTTGCCCTGCGCGTTCTTGAAGCGGGCCTGCAGCCGTCGCGCCTGGAAGGCTTCGCAATTAGAAACCGAACTGATTTCGCGATAGGTATTTTGCGACGGCAACCACACCTCCAGGTCGTAAGTTTTGGCCGAACTGGGACCCATGTCCCCAGCGCACAGCGACATCACTCGGTAGGGCAAACCCAACTTCTGCAGGATCGCTTCGGCATGCGTCACCATCTGCTCCAGGGCTTCGTAGCTCTTGTCGGGATGCGCGATCTGCACCATCTCGACCTTGTCGAACTGGTGCTGGCGGATCATGCCGCGGGTGTCGCGGCCGTAGGAGCCGGCTTCGGAGCGAAAACACGGTGTGTGCGCCGTGAGCTTGATCGGCAGCGCCGACTCGGCCACGACCTCGTCGCGCACGAAATTGGTGAGCGGAACTTCGCTCGTCGGGATCAGATACAGGGCCACGTTGTCGGGCATGGCTTCACCCTCTTGCCCCCCTTTCTTCGCCGCAAACAGCTCGCCCTCGAACTTGGGCAACTGGCCCGTGCCGCGCAGGGTGTCGCCGTTGACGATGTAGGGCGTGTAGCACTCGGTGTAGCCGTGCTCCAGCGTCTGCACGTCGAGCATGAATTGGCCCAGCGCCCGGTGCATGCGCGCGATGCCACCTTTCATCACGGTGAAGCGCGAGCCCGTGAGCTTGACGCCCAGATCGAAGTCCAGCCCCAGCGGTGTGCCGACGTCCACATGGTCTTTTGGGGCAAAGCCGAATTCGGTCTGTGTCCTGGGCGCGCCCCAGGAGCGCACCACCACGTTGCCGTGCTCGTCACTGCCCAGCGGCACGCTCGCGTGCGGCAGATTGGGCACGGCCAGCAACAGGTTTTGCAACTCGGGCTGAATCTGTTCCAGGCGTGCGGACGAGGTTTCAAGTTCGGTCTTGAGAGCTGCCACGGCTGCCATCACGCCATCTGTGTTTTCGCCTTTGGACTTGAGCAAGCCGATTTGTTTGGACAGGCTGTTGCGCTGGCCCTGAAGCTCTTCCGTGCGCGACTGCAAGGTCTTGCGTTCGGCTTCCAGCGCGGTGAAGGCCTCGACGTTCAGGAAGGGTTGGGGTTTCTTGCGTGCCTCAAGGCGCTCGACGGCGCCTGCGAGGTCTTTTCGGAGAAAGGTGATGTCTAGCATGGCTCGATTGTAGTTTTCGCTCAGGCGTCGATTCTCAGGCCCTTGGGCAGGGGAAAGTGCACGGTCTCGGGGGCCACCTTCATCTTGCGCACAGAAGTTGCGCCCAGTGCTTTGATGCGGTCCATCACCTGTTTCACCAGCACCTCCGGTGCTGATGCGCCGGCCGTCAAGCCGACCCGCGCCTTGCCTTCGAACCATTGCGGCTGGAGCTCGTCGGCGTTGTCCACCATGTAACTCTCGGTGCCAAGTTTTTGCGCCACTTCGCGCAGGCGGTTGCTATTGGAACTGGTGGGGCTACCCACCACGATCACGATATCCACCTGCGGACTCATGATCTTGACGGCATCCTGGCGATTTTGCGTGGCATAGCAGATGTCTTGCTGCTTGGGTTCGCGAACCTGCGGAAAGCGCGCCTTGATGGCCGCAGAAATGTCGGCCGCGTCGTCCACGCTGAGCGTGGTCTGCGTCACCACGGCGAGCTTGGCAGTCTGCGTCGGTTGTACCTTCGCCACATCAGCCACGCTGTCCACCAGGTGGATGCCGTTGTCGAGTTGGCCCATGGTGCCCTCCACTTCGGGATGGCCCTTGTGGCCGATCATGATGAACTCGTAGCCCTCTTTCGCCAGCTTGGCCACCTCCACGTGAACCTTGGTCACCAGCGGGCAGGTGGCGTCAAAGATCTGAAAGCCCCGCGCTTGCGCCTCCTGCTGCACCGCCCGGCTCACCCCGTGCGCCGAGAACACCAGCGTGGCGCCGGGCGGCACATCGCCCAATTCCTCAATGAAGATCGCGCCCTTGTCCTTGAGGTCGTTCACAACAAAGGTGTTGTGAACGATCTCGTGGCGCACGTAGATGGGCGCGCCAAATTTCTGCAGGGCGCGCTCGACGATCTCGATCGCACGGTCCACGCCGGCGCAAAAGCCGCGCGGCTCGGCCAGCAGGATTTCCTGGGGAAACGCCAGCTGCTTCATAGAACACCCAGCAACTGAACTTCAAACGTCACCGCCTCGCCGGCCAGCGGATGGTTGAAATCAAACAGCACCGCCTCGCCGCGTTCATCCGAGCGCAGCTGCCGCACCACGCCGGCAAACAGTCCTTTTCCATCGGGGGTGGCAAACTGCACCGCGTCTCCCACTTGGTACTGTTCCGCAGGATCGCCCAGTTGCGCCAACTCCGCGCGTGAGAGCCATTGCAGCATGGCCGGATTGCGCACGCCAAAGGCGGCACCCGCAGGCAACTGGAAACTTCTGCAGGTTCCCTCAGCCAGACCCAGCAGATGCTGCTCCAGCGCCTGCGACAGGGCGCCGGTGCCCAGCGTGAGCGTGGCGGGCTTGCCAGCAAAGGTGTTGATGACATCGCCCGCGGGTCCAGCCAGGCGGTAGTGCAGTGTGAGAAAAGAGTCGGCCTGTACTGTTGGCACAGCCGCTGAAATCGCATTGGTCATGAAAGTCCCGATAAACTGGGGCCATTGTAGAAAGTCCGCAGCGTCGCCACGGGTTGCCATCGGATTTTCGCCCACCATGCCCGTCAAACACCTCCCCACCGACGCGCAACCGCGCGAGAAGCTGCTGGCACGAGGTGCTGGCGCGCTAAGCGATGCCGAGTTGCTGGCGCTGCTGTTGCGCACCGGTATCAAGGGCAAGGGCGTGCTGCAACTGGCCGACGAGTTGCTGCACCTGAAGAACGCCACGGGCAACCCCGGCTTTGACGGTCTCGCCGGCTTGTTGCACGCCACCGCCGACGACCTCCAGCGCGTCAAGGGATTGGGCCCGGCCAAATGCGCCGAACTGGTGGCGGTGCTGGAGCTGGCACGGCGCGCCATGGCTCAGCAGCTGCAGGAACGGGCCGTATTTGCCACGCCCGACGCGGTCAAAACCTACGTGCAGCTGCAACTGTCGGCACACGCGCACGAGGTTTTTGCCGTGCTGTTTCTGGACGCGCAGCACCGCTTGCTGGTAATGGAAGAGATGTTTCACGGCACGCTGACGCAGACTTCGGTGTATCCGAAGGAGGTGGTCATCCGCGCATTGCATCACCAGGCCGCGGCCGTGGTGTTCGCCCACAACCACCCCAGCGGCAGCGTGCAGCCTTCGCCTGCCGACGAGGCGCTGACGCGCACGCTCAAGGCCGCCCTGGCGCTGGTGGACGTTCGCGTGTTGGACCATGTGATCGTGGCGCGCGGCGTGGCGCTTTCCATGGCAGAAAAGGGACTGTTATGACCCGCATCACGAGCTTGGCCGATCTCAAAAAGATCAGGCAACAGATTGCCGCACAGGAAGCTCAACGCCTGGCACACCAGGCGGCGCAGAAGCTGGCGCAGTCCCGCAAGCAGGCGCAGGAAACGCTGTTCCGCGCGGCCATCGGCAAGGTGCAACCCATGGCCGACACAGGACGTGTGCGCATGGAGACCCGCAAGCCGCAGCCGGACCCGGTGCAGCGCCAACTGGATGATCAGGAAGTGCTGCGGGCCTCGCTCAGCGACGACTTTGACGTGAGCAGTCTGCTTGATACCGACACCGCGCTGAGCTACAGCAAACCGGGCGTCGGGCAAGACGTGACACGCAAGCTGCGACGGGGTGTTTGGGCGGTGCAGCGCGAACTCGATCTGCATGGTCTGCGCATCGAAGACGCACGCGAAGCGCTGGTGCAATTCATCCGCGACGCGCAAAGGCAGGGCTGGCGTTGTGTGCGCGTGGTGCACGGCAAGGGGTTGGGGTCTCCCGGAAAGACGCCAGTGCTCAAGAGCCGCGTGCAAAGTTGGCTGATGCAAAAAACCGAGGTACTGGCCTACGTGCAGGCCAGGCCGGCCGATGGTGGTGCCGGTGCCGTAGTGGTATTGCTGCAACCCGGTTGAAGCAAGGCCCGTCGGGTTACGCCGGGTTGGGCAAAAATAGCTCCTGCAAATCGCTCAGAAAATCAAAGCCCTTTTCCGTGGGCCGCACAGACTTCAGGTCGCGGTGCAAAAGGCCGCGGGATTCGGCCAGATCGAGCGCCGGCGCGATGGTGGTGACAGGCAGACCGGTGCGTTCGGAAAACCGCGCCAGTTCGAAGCCTTCCTTGAGCCGAAGCGCATTCAGCATGAATTCAAACGGCAACTCCGCACGGCCCACTTCATCGCCCTGGGCCACCGGTTCGCCCTTGGCGGCGTGCTCCATGTAGAGCCGGGGCTCACGATAACGCACCTGACGCAGCACGCGGTGCGCAAAGCTGATCTTGCTGTGGGCGCCCGCACCAATGCCGACGTAGTCGCCAAACTGCCAGTAGTTCAGGTTGTGCTGGCAGCGGTGCCCCGGCCGCGCAAAGGCCGAGACTTCATAGCGTTCCAGGCCGGTCGCCGCGGTGCGTTCGATGATGCGGTCCAGCATCGCGTAGGCCAGATCGTCCTCGGGAATCACGGGCGGGAACTTCGCAAAAAAGGTGTTGGGCTCAATCGTCAGGTGGTAGATCGAGAGATGCTTGGGTGCCAACGCCAACGCCATACCCAGATCCTGTTCCATCCCTTCGAGTGTCTGGCCTGGCAGAGCGTACATCAGGTCCAGATTGAAGGTGTCAAACGCATGCGCCGCTTCTTCCACCGCGGCAACCGCCTGGGCGCGGTCGTGGACACGGCCCAGCGTTTTCAGCTGTTCATCGTCAAAGCTTTGCACCCCCACCGAGAGCCGTGTCACCCCCGCGTTGCGGAACGCCCGAAAGCGATTCTTCTCGAACGTGCCGGGATTCGCCTCGAGCGTGACTTCGCAGCCGGGCAACAAGGGCAAGCGCGCGCGGATGTCGCCCAGCAGCCGATCCACACCCTGCGGCGACAGCAGACTGGGTGTGCCCCCACCGATGAAGACGCTCGTCACGCCGCGTCCCCACACCAGCGGCAGGGCGGCCTCCAGATCGGCGCGCAGCGCGTCCAGATAAGCCTGTTCTGTCGCCTCACCCAGTCCGGCAGCCGCGCCCGTGGTCAGATCGCCGCCACGCAACTCGTGCGAGTTGAAATCGCAATAGGGGCATTTCTTCAGACACCAGGGCACGTGGACGTACAGCGACAGCGGTGGCAAAGTGGGCAACTGCAGCGTGCCCGCACGCATGTAGTGCGTGATGTCGGGCTGGATCACAACCAGTGCTCGCGCATCAGACGCAGCATGTCGCGCGCCGCTTTGCCGCGGTGGCTGTGGGCGTTCTTCACCTCGTCGCTCACTTGGGCAAACGTGCAGCCGAGTTCGGGGATGTACATCACCGGATCGAAACCAAAGCCACCGCTGCCCACGGGCTCTCGCGCAATCTCGCCCACGGCGCGCCCGACAGCGATCAGCGGCTCGGGGTCCAGCGGCGAACGCACGGCGACCAGGGTGCTGACCATCGCGGCGCGACGCTGCGTCACGTCTTTCATTTGTTCCAGCAGGGCGCGCAGGTTGTTGGCATCGCTCTTTTCGTAACCGAAGCGCGTGCAGTAGTAGGCGGTCTGCACGCCCGGCAAACCGCCGAATGCATCAACGCACATTCCGGCGTCGTCCGCAAGCGCGGGCAAGCCGCTGAGGGCGCTGGCGTGACGCGCCTTGGCCAGCGCATTTTCGACAAACGTGTGATGGGGCTCGGGGGCCTCAGGAATACCCAGTTCCGACTGGCGCACCCACTGCACGCCAAGCGGCGCAAACATGGCCTGCAACTCGGCCAGCTTGCCGGGGTTGTTCGACGCCAGCACGACCTTCATGTGACCCGCGCGCTGCCCGACGTCTGCGGAAAATTCCTGGCTGCTCTCATTTTGCGAGTGCCCGCTGCTGCAGGACAATCAGCTCGGCGATGCCCTTGTCCGCCAGCGCCAGCAGGGTGTCCATCTCGGCGCGCGAAAAGGCCGCACCTTCCGCAGTACCTTGCACTTCGACAAAATGCCCGGCACCGGTCATCACCACGTTCATGTCGGTATCGCAGGCGGAGTCTTCGATGTACTCCAGGTCCAGCAAGGGCGTCCCCTGCACGATCCCCACGGAAATCGCGGCCACACTGGACGTGATGGGTGACTCTTTCAACTTGCCGCTGGCCAGCAAAAAGTTCACCGCATCCTGTGCTGCCACATAGGCGCCGGTGATGGCCGCCGTGCGCGTGCCACCGTCCGCCTGCAGCACATCGCAATCGAGTTGGATCGTGCGCTCGCCCAGTTTCTTCAGATCAAACACGGTGCGCATGGAGCGACCGATAAGGCGCTGGATCTCCTGGGTGCGCCCGCTTTGCTTGCCGCGCGCGGCCTCGCGGTCGCTGCGCGTATGCGTGGAGCGCGGCAGCATGCCGTACTCGGCCGTGACCCATCCTTCGCCGCTGCCCCGTTTGTGCGGCGGCACCTTCTCCTCCACCGAGGCGGTGCACAGCACGCGCGTGTTGCCGAACTCGATCAGCACCGAGCCTTCGGCGTGGATGGTATAGCCGCGGGTGATGCGCACCTGACGCAGTTGGTCTGCGGCGCGCGCACCGCTTCGTGCAAAGAATGTCATGGTGGGATTGTCCTTGGGGCGCGCCTGGGCGCCGGGTTTGAAAACTAGCTCTTCCTGGCCGCTGAGCGGCGGATGACTTCATTGATCTCTGCAATTGAACGCTCGATGCTGGCGTCGTCCAGATCCTCCTCTGCCGGTACCTGGCCGGAATCCTGGAACGTGGAAGCAAACTCGCCATCGGGAATGTCTTCAGTGGAAATGTTGCGGCTGGACTCCAGGGCATTGGGCGTTTCCCACTCCAGCGCAATCGCCGACACGTTGTCACTGCGTGCGCCCGCATTGCGCAATGCCTGCTCCACCAGATTGGGCACCGCCTGGGACACGGAATTGCGGCTCAGTTGTTCAACGATATCGCCCTCGCGCACACTGTCCCAAAGACCATCCGAACACAGCAGAATCTTGTCGCCCTGAAGCAGTTGCACCGGACCCACGGTGTCCAGCACCGGCTGCGTCGGCGAGCCCAGACAGGTGTACAGAATATTGCGGTTGGCATAGGCCAGCGAGGACATGCTGGCCTTGTGCTGCTCCATAAAGGAATGGTCCTGTGTGCGCGCCACCAGTTCACCGTCGCGCACCAGGTACAGGCGCGAGTCACCGCAATGCACCCACGTTGCGCAGTTGCCCTGCACGACCACCGCCACGATCGTGGTACGCGGCGTATCGAGCATTCCTTTGTCGCTGGCATAGCAGATCAGCGCGTGGTGGGCCGCCATGAGGGTGGAGGAAAGAAAAGATCCGATGTCCCTGACTTTGGGCTTGGCCTCCTTCTGATAGCGCTCCGCGACGGTCTGCAATGCCAACTGGGCCGCCACCTCGCCTTCGGGGTGCCCGCCCATGCCATCGGCCAAGACGAACAGACCGGACTCGCGCGTGTAGCAATAGCCCATGCGGTCCTCGTTGTTCTCCCGCCCACCCTTGCGACTGACCTGAAAAACCGAGAACTTCATGCCTTGCTCGCCCCCAGTTTGGATGAAGGTCCGGAGCCTTCCTTTTTACCGGTCACCAGACCATTGATCTGCAGCCGCATCTTTTCGGTCAGCGACAACTTCGTGTAGCGTCGCTCCCCTTCGTTGCCAAGTTCCTTCAACAGCGCAAAAACCGATTGGGGACGTGCATCGGGATCAAGCGCCATGCACCACAACACGATTTCGATCAGACTGTCGGAGTACACGCCGCGCAAACGCGACAACGCCAATTCAAGCTTGTCCTTCTCCTTGCGCTGCGGCGCCGCCGACGGCGGATAGCCTTGCATGCACGCGTAAATGCAGGCCCCTATCGCATAGATATCGGTCCACGGTCCCATCACGCCGTCGCGCCGATACATCTCGGGAGCGGCAAAACCGGGCGTATACATCGGGCGGATGTAGTTGCCCTCCTTGTTCAGCACTTCGCGTGCCGCGCCAAAATCGATCAGCACCGCCTTGTCTTCGTCCGACACGAAGATGTTTGCCGGCTTGATGTCCAGATGGAGCATCTTGTACTGGTGCACGATGCGCAAGCCGCGCAGGATTTCATCAAACAGCGAACGAATGGTGGACTCGCTGAAGATCTTGTTTTTCCTGCGGTCCCGCGCGGTGATGATGTAGTCCTGCATGGTGGCCCCCTGCAGGTAATTCATCACCATGTAGACAGTTTCGTTTTCGCGGAAAAAATTCAGCACGCCCACCACCGAGGAATGCGAAATCTGCGCCAGGGAACGTCCCTCCTCGAAGAAACTCTTGAGTCCCAACCGATACAACGACTGCTTTTCAGGCGCTACCTGGGGTGCCAGGGTTCCCGGCTGGCGTGAAGCCAGCGACGCCGGCAAATACTCCTTCACCGCAACCTGTGTCCCCTGTTCGTCCACCGCCAGATACACCACACCGAAGCCGCCCGACGCCAGTTTGCGCACGATGCGATAGCCGCCAATCACGGTGTCGGGCGGTAGCGGGGCGGGTTTCAGCCTGGGTATATTTTTCGACTGCATGGTTGAGGGACAGGTCCAGTGGCACTCGCGAATCCGGTTATTCTTCCAAGTCTCGCAACGACAGTTCAATCCTCATGGCAGTTTACAGCATGACTGGCTACGCCAGCGCCCAGACCAGCAGCTCGGCAAGCCCGCTTGAGCCGGCGCCAAAGCCCCGCGCAAGCGGTCGTCTGGGACTCGAAATCCGCTGTGTCAACAGCCGCTTTCTGGACCTGTCGTTTCGGCTGCCTGAGGAACTGCGACATGTCGAACCGGCGCTGCGCGAGCGCGTCAATGCCAGGCTCAAGCGTGGCAAGGTGGAACTTCGTCTGACACTGGAAAGCGATACGGGCCTGGGCCTGGCAGAGCCTGCGCCGCGCCTGCTGCAACGTCTGAACATGCTGCAGGACAGCGTGCTCAACTGGCTGCCACGGGCCACTCCCTTGAGCGTGGCCGAAGTGCTGCGCCTGGCGGGAACAGAAGGCGGCGGCCCGACCTGGACCGATGCGCAAGCGCTGGAACTTGCCGATCAGGTGCTAAGCGGCTTGCTGGACGCCCGAGCCCGCGAAGGTGCGCGCCTGGGCGCCATGCTGCTGGCGCACATCGCGCAATTGCGCACCCTTGCGCGGCAAGCCCTGCCTCTGATACCGGCGCTGGTGGAACAACAGCGCCAGCGCTTTCTGGATCGATGGAAGGAAGCCATGGCGTTGACCGATGGCGCCACCTTGCCGGAGGCCGCACGCGACCGCGCCCTGACCGAAGCCACCGCCTTCGCCATTCGCATCGACGTGGCCGAAGAACTCACTCGCCTAAACTCCCACTTTGATGAAGTCGAGCGGCTGGTCGGCAAGGGCGGTGAAATTGGTAAGCGGCTGGAATTCCTGATACAGGAGTTACATCGGGAGGCCAATACACTCGGCTCCAAATCGGCAGCACTGGAATTGACCCACATTTCCGTGGACATGAAAGTGCTGATCGAGCAGATGCGCGAGCAAGTGCAAAATATTGAGTAGCCGCAACTTCATTCGTTAACCCTTCGCTGCCATGGATTACCCTGGAAACCTGTTCGTTGTCGCCGCTCCCAGCGGAACCGGCAAATCGAGTCTGGTCAAGGCACTGATGGAACTCGATGCGCACGTCCAGCCTTCGGTTTCGCACACCACACGTCTCCCGCGGGGTCAGGAAAAGCACGGGCGTGAGTACTACTTCATATCCGATGCGGAGTTTGACGCCATGGTGCAGGCGGGCGCCTTCATGGAGTGGGCGTTGGTGCATGGGCACCGTTACGGCACCTCGCGCAGGGCGATTGAAGAAAGCGTCGCCCAGGGCGCCGACGTGGTGCTGGAAATCGATTTCCAGGGCGCGCTGCAGGTCAAGAAGATATTCTCCAATGCGGTGCTGATTTTCATCCTGCCCCCGAGTTGGGAGGAATTGCGTGGCCGACTGGAACGACGGGGGGAAGACTCCGCTGAAGTGATCGAGGTTCGACTCAGGAACGCGGCGCTCGAGATGAAGCAGGTGCACCAGTTTGACTTCGTTATAATCAACGAGGTTTTCGACCGTGCGCTTTTTGATCTGAAAGCGATAGTCCACGCCCAACGCCTCAAGTTCGCCGCACAACGCCGCGCCCGGGCCGACACTTTCCAAGCATTGAACATCACCTGACTTTTCGGAGAATTTATGGCCCGCATCACCGTTGAAGATTGCCTCGAACTCATCCCCAACCGGTTTCAATTGGTACTCGCCGCAACCTACCGCGCCCGCATGCTGAGCCAGGGGCATGCACCCAAGATCGAGAGCAAGAACAAGCCCTGCGTTACGGCGCTGCGCGAGATTGCCGCTGGCAAAGTGGGGCTGGAAATGCTGAAGAAGGTTCCGCTCTAGGCTATTCCCGTCAGCCCCAACAAAAAGCACCGGTAACGGTGCTTTTTTTGTGCATCTGCCGTGGCGGGCCTGATTCCTGTGCGCGGCGGAAGCGCTACATTTGAGGCATGAAAGCGGTCTCCCATCCTTCCGCACCCGTGGCGCACAAAAGCCATGGACCCACACGCGCCAGCGCTGCGGCTGCGAAAGCGGCGGCGGCCAGCTTCGCGGCACTCACGGCCAGCCTGGACTATCTGGATGCAGCCAGCATCGAGCACGTGCGCCAGGCCTACCGCTTCGCCGACGAAGCCCACCTGGGACAGTTGCGCAGCAACGGCGAGCCCTACATCACCCACCCCATCGCCGTGGCAGCGCAATGCGCGCAGTGGCGCCTGGATGCGCAAGCTCTCATGGCAGCGCTGTTGCACGACGTGATCGAAGACTGCGGCGTCTCCAAGCCCGAACTGATCGAGCGCTTTGGCGCGCCCGTAGCCGAACTGGTGGACGGTCTCACCAAACTGGACCGCCTGCACTTCAATACCCGTGAGGAAAATCAGGCCGAGTCGTTTCGCAAGATGCTGCTGGCGATGGCGCGCGATGTGCGCGTCATCCTCATCAAACTGGCCGACCGCTCCCACAATATGCGCACCCTGGCGGACGTGCCACATGAAAAGTGGGAGCGCACAGCGCGCGAAACCCTGGACATCTATGCGCCGATTGCGCACCGGCTGGGACTGAACCAGAGCTACCGCGAACTGCAGGACCTGTCGCTGCGGCACCTGCACCCCTGGCGCTACGAGATTCTTTCCAGGGCGCTGCTCAAGGCGCGCAGCCGGACCCGCGATCTGCTGCAAAAGGTGCAGCGCCAGGTGGAGTCGGCGTTTGCCGCCGAGGGCTTGAGCCTGCGGCTGGCAGGACGCGAAAAGTCGCTGTTTTCGATCTTCGAAAAGATGAAGCAAAAGCACCTGAGCTTCGCGCAGGTGACCGACATCTATGGATTTCGCGTCATCGTGCCGCAGTCGCTGGACTGCTACACCTCGCTGGGTATCCTGCATCAGCTCTACAAGCCGGTGCCTGGAAAGTTCAAGGACCACATCGCCATTGCCAAACTCAATGGCTATCAATCGCTGCACACCACCGTCGTCGGCCCGGCTGGCGTGAGTGTGGAGTTTCAGGTGCGCACCGAGGCCATGGATGTGGTGGCGGAGTCCGGTGTTGCCGCGCACTGGCTGTACAAGAGCAGCGAGGGCGACGCTGCAACGGCCGACCGGCTGGGCACGCAGTGGCTTCAGTCGCTGCTGGACATACAGCAGGAAACCCGCGACGCCGCCGAGTTCTGGGATCACGTCAAGGTCGATCTGTTCTCGGACGCGGTCTATGTATTCACGCCCAAGAGCCAGATCATGACGCTGCCGCGCGGCGCCACGGTCGTGGACTTTGCCTACGCCATCCACAGCAAGATCGGCGACCGCACGGTGGCGGCCAAAGTCAACGGTGAGCAGGTGCCGCTGCGCACCGAGTTGAAGAACGGCGACGTCGTGGAAATCATCACCGCCACCGTCTCGGAACCCAATCCGGCGTGGCTGACCTTTGTGCGATCCGGGAGGGCGCGCTCCAAGATTCGCCACCATCTCAAGACCCAGGCCCATGCCGAGTCCCAGGGTCTGGGCGAGACTTTACTGGCACACGCCTTGCGCGCCGAGGGCATCGAGGAACTTCCGGCCGCAGATGCGCTAAACCAGCCCATCTGGGACAAACTGCTGCGCTTCACGGGCAACCGCAACCGCACCGAGTTGCTCACGGAAATCGGACTGGGTCGGCGCATCGCCAGCATCGTGGCCAAGCGGCTCGCAATGCTGATGATCGAGGGCGGCGCCAAGCCCAACGCCCTGCTGCTCACGCGCGAACGCTACAGTGCCTTGGAGCAGGGGTTGCAACCCGCGCTGGTGCTGGACGGGAGCGAAAACACGTCGGTCAAATACGCCCCCTGCTGTCGACCCATTCCTGGTGAAGGCATCGTGGGCTATCTGGGCCGCGGCGAAGGGCTAATCGTGCACGCCAGCGACTGCGCCGTGGCCATACGACTGCAGCACAAGGACAGCGAGCGCTTCACGGCCGTCGAATGGAGCGACGAATTGCAGCGCTCGTTCGAGACCGGGATCGTGGTCACCGTCGCCAACGGCAAGGGTGTGCTCGCAAGGGTGGCGGCGGCGCTTGCCGCGGCGGAAGTCGACATCAACCATGTCGATATGGGCGACGAGGAGGCGCAAGAAGCGACCGACTTGCGCTTTGTCATAACCGTGCGGGATCGATCACATCTGGAACTGGCGCTTCAAAAGTTGAAACGCATTCCTGCGGTTCTGAGTGCCGCGCGTTCCAAACCGCAGGGGTTTTCAGGCTAGCTTTTCAACGCCGGGTCGGGGTACCTGACCCCCAGTATCTCGATCTCCTGCACGCCCTGCGGCGACACCAGTTTGAGCACATCGCCCACGCGTGACCGAAGCAGGGTGCGCGCAATCGGGGAAATCCAACTCACCTGCCCCGCCAGGCTGTCGGCTTCGTCCACGCCCATGATGGTGATGGTGCGCTCGACGCCGTCCGCCTGCAGGTAGGTCACAGTGGCTCCAAAAAAAACCTGCTCGCCGCCAAAATGCACACCCGGATCCGTCACCTCCGCGATTTCCAGCCTTTGCGTCAGGAAGCGGATGCGCCGGTCAATTTCGCGCAGGCGCTTCTTGCCATAGATGTAGTCGCCGTTCTCGGAGCGGTCGCCATTGCTTGCAGCCCAGTGCACGATCTCCACCACTTTGGGGCGTTCCACGTCGATCAGTTGCATCAGTTCGCCACGCAGTCGCGCATAGCCTGCGGGAGTGATGTAGTTTCGGGTTCCCGCAGGCAGCGCCGGCAGGCTCGGTGCCTCCTCTTCGTGCTCGGGATCGGTGTCGCGGGTGAAGGCTTTACTCATTCGCCAGGTTCCAAGGGGAGGTTTGCGGTGATCCCAGTTTAGTGCCGCCCAAAGTTCGCCATTCAATTCGCATCTGAAATGCAATATTCCTCATTATGAAATGTCATCTTATTGCTTGAAGCAAGGTTGACGCATATCAAGAAAACTATCGCCCATTCCGTCACCATCCTGTGCATCGGTCCATGCACTTCGCACGCCTGCGCTGCTGCATCGCCGCCACGGGAGGCACAGGCATGTTTCAGGTACGAATTCATGGACGCGGTGGTCAGGGCGTGGTGACCGGCGCCGAAATGCTGTCCATAGCGGCGTTTCTCGGGGGCCGCCACGCGCAGGCGTTTCCCAGCTTCGGATCGGAGCGAATGGGTGCGCCCGTGGTGGCTTTTTGTCGCATGGACGACAAGGAGATTCGCCTGCGCGAACCCATCATGAAACCCGACGCGCTCATCATCCAGGACCCCACGCTGCTGCATCAGGTGGACGTCTTCAGCGGCCTGAAGAAGGACGGCTACATCCTGATCAACACCACGCGCAGCTTTGACGAACTGGGCCTGGGGGATTTCGTCAAGGAATTTGCGCACGCCCACTGGATCACGGTGGCTGCCACCGAACTGGCGCTCAAGCACGTGGGCCGCCCGGTCCCCAACGTGCCGCTGCTGGGCGCCTTCGCCGCCTTGAGCGGTCTCATCACGCTGGACGCGGTACAGGCCGCGATCGGGCAGAAGTTTCGCGGCGCCGTGGCACAGGGCAATATCGAGGCAGCGCGCGAGGCCTATGCCAGCGTACAACGTGAAGCCGGACAAGTGGAGATTTCCCATGCTTGAACAATGCGAAGGTTCGCACGCCGTGGCGCAGGCCGTGGCTCTGAGCCGCCCCGAGGTGATTTGCGCCTATCCGATTTCGCCGCAGACGCACATCGTTGAAGGCTTGGGCGAGTTGGTCAAGTCCGGGGCGCTGCAGCGCTGCGAATTCATCAACGTCGAGTCAGAGTTTGCCGCCCTGAGCGTGGCGATTGGCGCGTCCGCTGCAGGAGCACGCGCCTACACCGCCACTGCCAGCCAGGGCTTGCTGTTCATGGCTGAAGCCGTGTACAACGCGTCCGGATTGGGCTTGCCCATCGTGATGACGGTGGCAAACCGCGCCATCGGCGCGCCCATCAACATCTGGAACGACCACACCGACAGCATGTCGATGCGCGACGCGGGCTGGCTGCAGCTTTTTGCCGAGACCAACCAGGAGGCGCTGGACCTGCACATCCAGGCCTTTCGCATCGCCGAGGAACTGTCGCTGCCGGTGATGGTGTGCATGGACGGTTTCATCCTGACGCATGCCTACGAGCGCATTGACATCCCGGATCAGGCGCAGGTGGACCTGTTCCTGCCCGCCTATGAGCCGCGCCAGGTGCTGGACCCGAACGAGCCGGTCACCATCGGCGCGATGGTCGGGCCCGAAGCCTTCACCGAAGTGCGTTATCTGGCGCACGCCAAACAGATGCAGGCGCTGGAACTGATTCCCGAGATCGCAAGGGATTTCAAGCAGGTGTTCGGTCGCGACTCGGGCGGGCTCATCAAGTCCTATCGACTGGAAGATGCCGAAACCATCGTGATCGCCATGGGTTCGGTGCTGGGCACGATCAAGGACACGGTGGACGATTTGCGCGCCGAAGGCGTGAAGGTAGGCGTGCTGGGTATCACTTCCTACCGCCCCTTCCCCATTGCCGCCATCCGCGATGCGACCGCGAAAGCCTTGCGCATCGTGGTGATCGAAAAATGTTTTGCCGTGGGCATCGGTGGCATCGTCTCGCGTGATGTGCGCAGTGCGGTGCAGAGCCGGCCGCAGCCGGTCTATGCGGTCGTGGCCGGCCTGGGCGGTCGGGCCATCACGAAGGCGTCGGTTGACAAACTGCTGAAGGACGCCGTTGCCGACAAGCTGGAGCAACTCAGTTTTCTCGATCTGGATTGGGAAATCGTGAACCGCGTGCTGGAGCGCGAGAAGAAGCAACGCCGCTCGGGCCCGATTGCCGAAGGCATATTGCGCGACATCGGCACTGTGTCTTCGAAAATAGGCTGACCATCATGGAACAAACCATCGTCAAGTTCTACCAGACCGGAACCTTCACCGTGGGCAACCGCCTGCTCGAACCGGAGCAGCGCAGCGTGCAGGCGAATGAGCAACGCAGCAATTCTCTCAACTCGGGGCATCGTGCCTGCCAGGGCTGCGGTGAGGCGCTGGGCGCACGCTACGCCATCGACGCGGCCATGCAAGCCACGGGCGGCCAACTGATCGCGGCCAATGCCACTGGCTGCCTGGAGGTGTTCTCCACGCCCTACCCCGAAACGTCGTGGCAGATGCCGTGGATCCACTCGCTGTTCGGCAATACCGCGGCAGTGGCCACGGGCATTGCCGCAGCCATGCGCGTCAAGGGCCGAAGCGACGTGCGCGTGGTGGCGCAGGGCGGAGACGGTGGCACCACCGACATCGGATTTGGTTGCCTCTCGGGCATGTTCGAGCGCAACGATGACGTGCTCTACATCTGCTACGACAACGAGGCCTACATGAACACCGGCGTGCAGCGCTCGTCGGCCACGCCTCCGGCTGCGCGCACCGCCACCACCATGCCTGTAGGGCCGCAGCCGGGCAATGTGTTCGGCCAGGGCAAGAACCTGCCGCAGATCGCGATGGCGCACGAGATACCTTATGTGGCAACGGCGACGGTGGCAGATCTGCGCGACCTGGAATACAAGGTCACCAAGGCCATGACCATCCGCGGTGCGCGCTACATCCACATCTTTGTGCCCTGTCCTCTGGGCTGGGGCGCCGCCTCGCACGACACCATCCGGCTTGCGCGCCTGGCGGTGGAGTCCGGCATGTTCCCGGTGTTCGAAGCTGAGCGGGGCGAAGTCACCGGTCGCACGGCCATCCGCCGTCGCGTGCCGGTCGAGGATTACCTGAGACCGCAAAAACGCTTCGCCCATCTGTTCGGCAAGACCCCCGCTTCGCAAACCATCGCCCGCCTGCAGGCCATGGCGGACCGCAACATCCGCCGCTACGGGCTGCTGGACGAGACCTGATCAGTTGGGGACAGAGCACGCTCACTTTGTGTAGCTTTGGACTGTCCCACAAGGAGACAACAATGACCAAACCCTTTGCCATCACACTGGACGTGGGCAGTTCGCTGGCGAACCACACCGGCTCCTGGCGCACCTCGCGCCCGGTCTACCTAAACCGCATGCCGCCCTGCAACCACCAATGTCCGGCGGGTGAAAACATCCAGCAGTGGCTGTTTCACGCAGAGTCGGGCGACTACCAGCAGGCCTGGTCGCAACTGGTGCAAGACAACCCGTTTCCAGCCGTCATGGGGCGAGTCTGCTACCACTCCTGCGAAGGGGCATGCAACCGCGGACAAGTGGACGCCGCGGTAGGCATCAATTCGGTGGAACGCTTTCTGGGCGACCAGGCGATCTCTCAGCGCTGGAAATTCGCACCCCCAGCGCCCGCAACAGGCAAACGGGTACTCGTGGTCGGGGCCGGACCTTCCGGCCTGTCTGCGGCCTATCACCTGGCCTCCCTGGGGCATCAGGTGACGGTGTTCGAGGCCGGGCCCCTGCCCGGCGGCATGATGCGCTTTGGCATCCCGCAATACCGCCTGCCGCGGGACGTACTCGACGCCGAAGTGCAGCGCATCGTCGATCTGGGCGTCGTCATTCACTACAACGCCAAGGTCGTCAACGTGCTGGAGGCGAAGCTGCAAGGCCGCTTTGACGCGGTGTTTCTGGCCGTGGGCGCGCATATCGCCAAGCGCGCCTTCATTCCCGCGGGCGATTCGGCCAAGGTGCTGGACGCGGTGGCGGTGCTGCGCTCCATGGAAGGCGAGGACAAGCCCCTGCTGGGGCGCAAGGTCGTGGTCTACGGCGGTGGCAACACCGCCATCGATGTGGCGCGCACCGCAAAACGCCTTGGCGCAACCGAGTCCATCATCGTCTACCGGCGCAACCGCGAGAAGATGCCGGCGCACGACTTCGAAGTGGAAGAGGCGCTGCAGGAAGGCGTGATGATCAAGTGGCTCTCCACCATCAAACACGCCGGCGACGCCTCCATCACGGTGGAGAAGATGGCGCTGGACGAAAAGGGTTTCCCGCAGCCCACGGGCGAGTTCGAAACCCTGGAGGCCGATTCTGTCGTGCTGGCGCTGGGCCAGGACGTGGACCTGTCGCTGATCGAAGGCATTCCCGGGCTCACGGTCGAAGACGGTGTGGTGCAGGTCAATCCGCAGATGATGACGGGTCACGCAGGCATCTTTGCCGGTGGCGACATGGTGCCTGCGGAACGCAACGTGACGGTGGCCATCGGTCATGGAAAGAAGGCGGCACGCAACATCGACGCCTGGCTGCGTGGCGAACGCCTTGTGGCAGCACCCAAAAGCGAACTGGCAGCGTTTGACAAGCTTAACCCCTGGTACTACAGCGACGCACCCAAGACCGTGCGGCCCATGCTGGATCTGCTGCGGCGGCAATCCACGTTCGAAGAAGTGCAAGGCGGTCTGGACGAGGGCACGGCGGTGTTCGAGGCCAGGCGTTGTCTGTCCTGCGGCAATTGCTTCGAATGCGACAACTGCTATGGCGTGTGCCCCGACAACGCCGTCATCAAGCACGGCCCCGGCAAGGGTTTTGATTTCAACTACGATTACTGCAAGGGCTGCGGCATCTGCGTTGCCGAATGCCCTTGCGGCGCGATCAAGATGATGACCGAAGAGACCTGACCGACGTCCAAGAGTTGTCGCGCCGGTTGGGTGATCAAAGCGATCAGGATATTGGAAACTTCTTTGTGAGTGTTTTCGGACATCCCTGCAAGAGGTGAAGAATGCGTAATTTGATGCTGGCGATAACGATTTCTTGTGCCTCGCTTTCGAACCATGCCGCATGTATCGACAAGGCCGCGCCAAACGTGGACTGGTATGGCTGTGACAAGCATGGCGAAAACCTGGAACAGGCGAATCTGCGGGATGCCAATCTGCGGATGACTGACCTCAGAGGGGTGGTGCTGAAAGGCGCAGATTTGCGCGGTGCGCATCTGGAGGCTGCCGACCTGGGCAGCATGAAACGCACCGGCAGCGTGCTTCCAGGAGCGAATCTCACCGGCGCCAACCTGCAGCAAGCACATCTTGAAGACACCAATCTGGAGGAAGCCAGGCTCGACGGCGCAAATCTCGAAGGCGCGAACTTTTATCGCGCCACGTGGATCGATGGCCGCAAGGTGTGTGGCGTGCGCTCGATTGGTGTGTGCAACTGAAAAGTCGCGCTCCCCGTCAGCGCAGCAGGATCAGCCCGGCATTTCGACCGTGACCTTGAAGGATGCGTACCACTCTGACAGGTTCTCGATGTCGGCGTCTGACAGCGTCTTCGCAATGACGTTCATCTGGTCGTTCTGGCGGCGGCCAGTTCGGAACGCGCGCAGTTGTTCCCGCAGGTATTCCTTCTGCTGTCCGCTCAGATTGGCCGCACCCATCAGCGTGGCGACGCCATTGAAACCGTGGCAGTTTTCGCATAGGGCCTGCGCCTTGGTCCGAGCGGCGGCCAAGTCGGCTGACTGGGCCGCTTCGGGCAGAGCGCCCGCCAACGTCACCAGCGCGACGGCGGCCGCCAAGTAATCTTTGGATCTGCGCATTTCTTGATGACTCAATGAGAAAAGGGACCCGGCAAACGGCCCGGCCCCTCAATGTGGAAGAACGAACTTTCATGACTCGGCGCGCCGCGCAGCCGAAGCATGAAAGTCAGGTTTTGCGACCTACTACTTGCCCTGGTAATAGATACGGTAGATGGCGCCGGCCTTGTCATCGGAGACCAGGATCGAGCCGTCAACATACTGCTTCACATCCACCGGTCGGCCCATATAGGCACCCTCGGCATTCATCCAGCCTTCAGCGAAGGGCTCCGTCTTGACCGCGTTACCCTTGTCGTCCAGGTAGGTCACCATGACCCGCGCACCTCTGGGCTTCACCGCGTTCCATGAGCCGTGCTGTGCGTTGAAGATGGCATTCTGGTACTTGGCCGGGAACATTTTTCCCGTATAGAACATCATGCCGAGGTCAGCCGCGTGGGCGATCATTTCGACCTGCGGTTTGACGTAGATGTCAGTAAGTTCCTTGGGAATGGTTTGACCCTTGTACTCATCGGTTCTAACCTCGCCGCCACCGTAATACGGCGCGCCGTACCAGAGTCCGTGCCTGAGTTTCCCGCTCACCACCGGGATCTTGTTCAACTCACCCGGAGGCGTCTCATCTCCCATGCCGTCAACCTGGTTGTCCGTGAACCAAAGGCTTCCATCCTTGGGATTGAAGGCCAGCCCCGAGGAATTGCGGATGCCGGTCGCCACCACCTTGCGGTCCTTGCCGTCCCGGTCGAAGCTCACGATGCCGCCGATGCCCACTTTTCGGTACAGATCGATCTTTTCCGGCGGTTGCACGTTGAATGGCTGGCCCAGGGTGATGTAAATCCGGTTGTCGGGGCCGATCACACAGGCACGCGCGGTATGGTTGTACGACTCTTCGTCGGGCGGAATCAGATCGCCCTGCTTGACGATTGCCACTGCGACCGTGTCGGAGCCATGCTGAAAGTACTCCGCCGCCGGGAACATCATCACGCGGTTGCGCTCAACGATGAACAGGAAGCCATCGGGCGAGTAGCAGGCACCGGCGGGAAGATCAAATTTCACGCTCGGGCTGAACTCTTCAACCGTGTCGGCAACGTTGTCCATGTCGCGATCGTTGACCGAATAAACGGTGCTCTTCAAAGTCCCGGTCCATACCGTGGCCGTGTTGCGGCTTACCGCCATGCCACGGGCATTGGGAACGATGGCGAACAACTCGATCTTGAAGCCGTCCGGCAGTTTGATCTGCTGCAAAACCTTCTTCAGATTCTCCGCATACTGACCGCCCTGAGTCACGCTCTTCATGGGTGCGCTGTCTGTGCGCTTGAACGAGCCGAGTTTGTCCAGATTCACTTCGTCGTCCTTCGACATCACGGCATTTGAACAAACCGCCAGCGCCAAGCCCAAGGACAGGCCAAGCGCGCTCCGCTTCAATAAAATCTTCGCTGTCTTCATGTCTCAAGTCCTTCTTGTTGGTTGGTAGTGATCGACGTGGTGACCAAACCCAAGAAAATAGTTGGACTGGTCATCTTCAGTTTGGCATCAGCGACTGGGCAGCGAACTGGGGAAAACCCGTAATTGCGGGAGATTGCCGGAGCAAAGTGCCCTCGAGCGGATTGAGTGGGAACTTGGGATCAGAACATGTGAATCACTACGGTATTTGGCACAGAATTGCATGATGTTTGGCACGCGTAGACTGCCATATACGTCAGCAAATCGGGTCGGGCAAACAAAACGGCTCTGCGGATAATTGTGTCTGGGGCTTGATTACGTTGACAGAGACGGCTAGGGCAAGGGCTTGACTCAATGCGACCAGTCTATATACTGGTCTACTTATTTGAATGGAGTTACTGGTCATGAATATCGAAGTTGGGTCATACGAAGCAAAGACGAAGTTGCCGGAGTTGCTACGTGGCGTTCAGAACGGCAACCACTACACCATCACTCTGCGGGGGGAGTCCATTGCCGATCTGATCCCAGCTCAGGGAAATAAGCATTCGAAGGCAGCAGTGGCCGTAGAAGAAATGCGGTCCTTCATGCGATCTCGCAAGGCGGTAGCCGGTGTCGATCTGAAAGCCCTTATCGAAGAGGGTCGAGCATGAATTTTGTCTTGGATGCCTCAGTTGCATTACTGTGGTTAGTCCCTGACACTAACCTGTTGGGTGTTGAGTATGCAGTCGCCGTTTTGGAGGCAATTAAGGAGTCGAAGACAATCGTCCCGTCGCTTTTCTCTCTGGAAATCGCAAATGTCGTTGCCAAAGTGGAGTCAAAAGGCGTTGTCACTGAAGCTGATTCGCAACGGTTCATCTTCCTACTCAGTCAGCTCAACATCATTACCGATATGACAACCTCAGCACACGCCTTGGGCGACACTTTGAACCTCGCCAGGCGCTACGGTTTGTCGGCCTACGATGCAGCCTATCTGGAAATTGCATTGCGGCTGGGGTTGTCGCTTGCTACCCTTGACGTAAAACTTGGAAAGGCCGCTGTAACTGCAGGAGTACCGATCTTTGGCAGGCCGCCAGTGGCAATGCCTCCGGCGGCCTGGCAGGGCCCTGTTTTAGAAATCTGAAATCGGAAACCGCCCGACTTTTCGGTTTGCCCTACTCGGGGAAATTACAAAATGTATGTTGCACTAGTTAAATTGAATACCTCAACAGATAAACTGGACGACCTTCCAGGATCAGTGCGGCGCAGCCATTCCTGGGCATCGCAAGAGCAAATCGGTGCCAAATATTGTGAAAAGCCGCACCGAATGTAGACAGTTTGTCGAAATCCGTTCCAAATGGAGATTGCGTCAGTTCAGCGACAAGAGGAGGCACCAATCACCCGGGTAGCTGGGCTTTGCACTCGAAGCAATTCTGATGTGTACACCAGCGTCTGATTTCCGAGTTTTGCCAAATATCGCGGTGATTCACAGGTACGTGGGGCAGAATACGCAGTTGTCAGCGAAGGCCGCGTCGCGCGCGCCACCCAGAACGAGAAAAGGGTTAGCGCGAACTAACACGCTAACCCTTGTCTTTACTGGTGCGGCTGGCAGGAATTGAACCCACGACCCCTTGGTTCGTAGCCAAGTACTCTATCCAACTGAGCTACAGCCGCGAAGCCGCAAATTATAGCAGCAAGTTTTTCGGGAACCGCGTCCTACCGCAGCTGCAAAGGATCAGGTGTAACTGCGCGCATCCTCAATTACTTTGCCGTCATTGGGCAGTGAACCGGGGCTGACCAGCAACACGCTACCGCGCAATTTGGTGACATCACGGATCGCGTCGGCAATCTTGGCGGCCAACGCATCGGGGCCGGTGCACGCGGTCTCGACCTGAAGTGTCATGGCGTCGTTGGCCATTTCGCCGCTCACCACCAGGCGCGCACGCGACACTTCGGGAAACCGCTTGACGATGTCGGCCACCTGACCCGGGTGCACGAACATGCCGCGGATCTTTGTGGTCTGATCGGCGCGGCCCATCCAGCCCTTGATGCGGGCGTTGGTGCGACCTGTTGGACATGGCCCCGGCAGCACCGCGGACAGATCCCCCGTGCCAAAGCGAATCAAGGGATAAGCAGGATTCAGGCTGGTGACCACCAGTTCACCCACCTCGCCTTCCGGCACCGGGTCGCCAGTGCCGGGACGCACGATCTCGACGATCACGCCTTCGTCCAGCACCAGACCTTCGCGCGCTGACGTTTCATAAGCGATCAAGCCCACATCGGCTGTGGCATAGCACTGGTAGCCCTGAATGCCGTGCTGCAAGAACCAGTCGCGCAAGCTCGGCGGAAAGGCCTCGCCGCCGAACATGGCTTTTCTCACGCTGGGCAGAGCCACACCCATCGTTGCGGCCTTCTCCACGATGATCTTCAGGAAACTGGGGGTGCCGATATAGCCTGCCGGCCGCAGCTGTTCCATCGCCTGCACCTGCTGCTCGGTCTGCCCGGTGCCGCCGGCGAAAACGGAGCAGCCCAAAGCGTGTGCGCCGGTTTCCATCATGGAGCCAGCCGGCACAAAGTGGTAGCTGAAGCAGTTGTGAATCAGCTCGCCCGGGCGAAAACCCGCAGCAAAAATGGCTCGTGCCATACGCCAGTAGTCCGGCGCCTTTCCTTCAGGCTCGTAGATCGGACCGGGGCTGGAAAAAACGCGCGGCATGGCAGCACCAAGGCGCACCGCGCTGAAGCCACCGAACACGTCGCCCTTGCGCTGCGCCTGTTGGCGTTGGTGCAGGTCGGTCTTGCGCGTCACGGGCAAGCGCGCCAGGGACGAGCGGTTGGTCACCCCCGCCGCATCCACATCCCGCAATATCTCAGCGAAGGCAGCCGAGGCCGAGCGCGCATGCGCCACCTGCTGTGGCAATGCCTGCATCAGCGCGGCTTCCCGCGTTTTCGGATCGCGCTGCTCCAACCCATCGTAAAAACTATTCGTGGTCATGGTGTTGCTTCCGTTATGCGAGCCAGCGCTTGCGACGCTTGTAGCTCTTCACGTCCTTGAACGACTTGCGCTCGCCCCCGCCCACACCGAGGTAAAACTCTTTCACGTCCTCGTTGTTTGCCAGGTCCGACGCGACTCCATCCATCACTACGCGGCCCGACTCCATGATGTAACCATAGTCAGCGTACTTGAGCGCCATATTGGTGTTTTGTTCGGCCAGCAGGAACGTGACTTTTTCCCTTACGTTGAGGTCCTGCACGATCGTAAAAACCTCTTCCACGATCTGCGGCGCCAGGCCCATGGACGGCTCGTCCAGCAACACCATGCTGGGATTGGTCATGAGTGCGCGGCCGATGGCGCACATCTGCTGCTCACCACCCGAGGTGTAGGCGGCCTGGCTCGTGCGCCTTGTCTTCAGGCGCGGAAAGTAGGCATATACCTTCTCAAGGTTGCGAGAGAGCTCGGCTTTGTCCTTGCGGGTGTAACCGCCGGTGAGCAGGTTTTCCTCGATCGTCAGATGCGCAAAACAGTGCCGTCCTTCCATCACCTGCACCACGCCGCGCTGCACCAGATCGGCAGGTGAAAGGTTTTCGATGCGCTCGCCGCGCAACTCGATCGAGCCCTTGGTGACGTCGCCGCGCTCGCCGCGCAGCAGGTTCGACACCGCACGCAGCGTCGTGGTCTTGCCCGCGCCATTGCCACCCAGGATGGCAACGATCTTGCCCTGCGGCACCTGCAACGACACGCCCTTGAGGACGAGGATCACATGGTTATAGATGACCTCGATGCCGCTGACGTCGAGAACGATGTTGGGTTTTTCCATGATGTCTTTCTTGACCAATCAACAGGGCTGTACAGCGCCCTGTTGATTGGCGGCTCGCCAGAGCCGCTGCCCCTCCCGCTCGGAGGAAGGGGTTCTGGGAGAGTGCCTAACTCTGGCAATCCGCGGGAGTGCGCCGTGCCAGCTTCTTGTCGGTCGCGTATTTGTCTGCTGCCGCCTTGATCATGGGCTTGAGGATCTGCTCGTCAGCCTGGTACCAGTCGGAGGAGAAGCCCCACTTGGTGCCATCCCAGGTCTCGATGCGGGCCCAGGTGGACCCCATGTGGTCCGCACATGAGGTGCTGACCGGGCGCATCACGCCCTTGAAGCCCAACGCATCAAGTCTGGCCTGGGTCAAGTTCAAGTTTTCCAGGCCCCAACGTACCTGTTCGGCGGTCATCACCTTGCCTTTGCCAAAGCGCTCCTGCGCGGTGCGAACGGCCTCAACGCCCAGCATCTGGATGATCAGGCCACGCATATAAAGCACCTGTCCGACTTCGTCCTTCGGACCGGAACCCTGGCCCTTGTCGTGCACCAACTTGATGATGTCCTTCACCACTTTGGCATCCTTGTCCGCACCGTGCTGAAGCGCCAGCGCGTTGTAGCCCTTGGCGCCCATGCCAACGTCCTTCACGTCGGGTTCGGCTCCCGCCCACCACACACCGTACATCTTGTCACGCGGATAGCCAGTCGCCTGCGCTTCCTTGAGCGCGGTCGAATTCATCACGCCCCAACCCCATAACAGGACGTAGTCAGGTTTGGACTGCCGCACCTGGAGCCAGGTGGCTTTTTGTTCCACGCCAGGTGCCGTGACCGGCAACAACTGCAGATTGAATCCAAGCTGTGCAGCGCGTTCCTGCAGCAACGGAATCGGCTCCTTGCCAAAGGGACTGTCGTGATAAACCAGGGCAATCTTCTTACCCTTGAGTTTGTCCATGCCGCCTTCCTTCTTGCCGATGTGCTGCACCAGCACGTCAGCACCTGTCCAATAACTGCCCAGGACGGGGAAGTTCCATTTGAAGACGCCACCGTCCTGCGACGCCGCCAGTCCGTAACCCACCGTGATCAACGGCATCTTGTCGCCAGGTGCCTTGTCGGTCAGCGCGAAGGTGATGCCGGTCGACTGCGGATCGAACAAGGTATTGGTCTTGCCTTTGAGTCGCTCGTAGCACTCCACGCCACGGTCCGTGGCGTAGCCGGTTTCGCACTCTTCGTAGGTGATCTTCACGCCGTTGATGCCGCCGTCGCGGGCGTTGACCAACTTGATGTAGTCCTGTTTTCCATTGGCCCAGGGCGTACCGTTGGGCGCGTAGGCGCCAGTGCGATAGACCAGCAGCGGGAAAAATTGCTCCTTCGTCTGCGCAAAGGCGCTGGAGCCCACCACCATGATTGCGGCGGTCAGTGCAAGGGTACGTAGCTTCATTGTCATCTCCTAGGTGTTTGGCACCGGGGTGCCATGGGTGAACGAACTAACGGGAAATCAGTCATCAATGCGGGAACGGCCAGATGCGCAACTTTTGCTTGCCGGTGGACCACAGCTTGGCCAGACCATGCGGCTCGACGATCAGGAACCACACGATGAGGGCACCGAAAATCATGAGTTCAGCGTGCGAAGAAGCCGCGGTCGAGATGTTCACCCCAAGCGTGTTGCCAAGCACCGGTAAAAAATGGTTCAGCACAATCGGCAGCAGCACAATGAAAGCGGCGCCAAAGAAGCTGCCCATGACCGAGCCCATACCGCCGATGATCACCATGAACAGCAGTTTGAAGGAAATGTCGACCGAGAACGCGGCGGGTTCCCAGGCGCCCAGATAGACAAAGCCCCACAGCGCGCCGGCCACGCCAACGATAAACGAACTCACGGCGAAGGCGCTGAGCTTGGCGTACATCGGGCGAATGCCGATCACGGCTGCCGCCACGTCCATATCGCGAATCGCCATCCATTCGCGTCCGATGGCGCCGCGCACCAGATTCTTTGCCGCCAGAGCCAGCACGACCAGGATAGACAGACACAACCAGTATTTGGACGCGGGGCTTTCAATCGGCAGACCAAACACCTGCATGCCCGAGACCGAGACTGAACCCGAAGACGAGTCGTTAGTGAACCACTTGATGCGCAGAAACATCCAGTCGGAGAAGAACTGCGCAGCGAGTGTCGCCACCGCCAGGTACAGGCCCTTGACGCGCAGACTGGGCAAGCCAAACAGGATGCCGAAAGCGGTGGCGCACAAGCCGCCCAGAATCAGCGCCAGAATCAGCGGCATGCCGGGAACACGCACAAAAAAGTTGAACGCTGCGTAAGCGCCAACTGCCATGAATGCGCCCGAGCCCAGCGAGATTTGTCCGCAGTAGCCCACCAGCACATTCACGCCCAAGGCTGCCAGCGCCATGATGAGAAACGGAATGAAGATGGCGCGGAAGAGGTACTCGTCGGCAAGTGCCGGAACACCCAGGAAAGCAAAGGCAACGATGGCCAGCACAAACCAGCGATCCTGCGTGATGCCGAAGATCTGTTGGTCCTCACGGTACGAGGTTTTGAACTGGCCGTTTTCTCTGTAGAACATGATTTCTTTCTCAGACCCGGTCAATAATTTTCTCGCCGAACAAGCCTTGAGGGCGGAACAGCAGGAACACCAGCGCCAGCACATAGGCAAACCAGATCTCTATGCCGCCACCCACGTAGGGGCCCAAAAATACTTCGGACAGTTTCTCGCCCACGCCGATGATGAGTCCACCGAGAATGGCGCCGGGCACTGAGGTCAGGCCGCCCAGGATCACAACCGGCAGAGCACGCAGCGCCACGGTGGTAAGTGAGAACTGCACGCCCAGTTTGCTGCCCCAGATCATCCCGGCCACCAGCGCCACGACGCCGGCGACACACCAGACGATGACCCAGATGCGATTCAACGGGATGCCGATTGACTGTGCCGCCTGATGGTCGTCAGCGACGGCGCGCAGTGCCCGGCCGGTAGACGTCTTCTGGAAAAACAGGCTTAAAGCAGCCACCAAAACGCCGGCTATAAGTGCCGCGTAGAGGTCTTCCTTGTTGATCAGGATGCCACCATCAAACAGGCTCTCGAAGGCCATGATGGGATCCTTGGGCATGCCGATGTCGATCTTGTAGATGTCGTTGCCGAACAGGCTCTGGCCCAGTCCTTCCAGAAAGTAGGCGATGCCCAAAGTGGCCATGAGCAAGGTCGTGGCCTCCTGGTTCACCAGGTGCCGTAGCACCAGAAACTCGATTAGCCAGGCCACCACAAACATGATCGCGCCAGCAATAACAAATGCAGCGAGATTGGCAAGCAGCGTACTGTCGATGCCGGTCCAGCCGGGTAGCCATTCGGCAAAGCGCGCCATCGCCAGCGCCGCAAACAGCACCATCGCGCCCTGGGCAAAATTGAACACGCCCGAGGCCTTGTAGATCAGTACGAAGCCCAGCGCCACCAGCGAATACAGCATGCCGGCCATAAGGCCGCCCAATAAGGTTTCGAGAAAGAATCCCATGAGTACCTCTAAGGTTTAGTGCCCCGTACCCAGATAGGCGCTGATCACTTCTTCGTTATTGCGCACTTCGTCGGGGGTGCCGTCGCCGATCTTCTTGCCGTAGTCCAGCACCACGACCCGGTCCGAGATATCCATCACCACACCCATGTCGTGCTCGATCAGCACCACCGTCGTGCCGAACTCGTCGTTGATGTCCAGCACAAAGCGGCACATGTCCTGTTTTTCTTCCAGGTTCATGCCGGCCATGGGCTCATCCAGCAGCAGCACCTTGGGTTCCATCGCCAAGGCGCGGCCCAGATCGACGCGCTTTTGCAGGCCATAGGGCAACTGGCCGACGGGTGTCTTGCGGTGCGCCTGGATCTCCAGAAAGTCGATGATCTGCTCGACGAATTCGCGGTGCATGAATTCTTCTTTGGCGGCCGGGCCGACGCGCAGCGCCTGCAGCAGCAAGTTGCTCCTGATGCGCAGATTGCGTCCGGTCATGATGTTGTCGATCACGCTCATGCCCTTGAACAGCGCCAGATTCTGAAAGGTGCGTGCAATGCCCATCTCAGCCACCTGGCGACTGTTCATGTGACTGAAAGTTTTGCCCTGGAAGCTGATGCTCCCTTCCTGCGGTGCATACACGCCGTTGATGCAGTTGAGCATCGAGCTCTTGCCAGCGCCATTGGGGCCGATGATGGCGCGGACCTCGTGCTCCCTGACGTCAAACGAGATGTCCGTCAGCGCCTTCACACCACCGAAGCGCAAGGAAATATTCTTCACGTCGAGGATAACGTCGCCAATCTCTTTACCGTTCGATTCGCTCATGCTGCGGCCTTCACGGGTGCATAGACGGGCGTATCCCATACCTTCAGCGTGGCGCTCACGCTGCCACTGCGGCCGTCCTCGAACTTGACCGCGGTTTCAATGAACTGCTCGGTCTTGCCGCCATACAGCGCATCGATCAGCGGCTGGTACTTTTCCGCGATGAAGCCGCGGCGCACCTTGTTCGTCCTTGTGAGCTCACCGTCGTCCGCATCCAGTTCCTTGTGCAGCACCAGGAAGCGGCTGATCTGGCTGCCCGCGAGCAGCGCATCCACGCTCAGATCGACATTGACCTTTTCCACACATTCCTTGATCAGTTGATAGACCTCCGGCTTTTGTGCCAGGTCGGTGTAGCCGGCGTAGGGCAGGTTGCGCCGCTCGGCCCAGTTGCCCACCGCGTCCATGTCGATGTTCAGCATCACGCACACTTTCTCGCGCCCATCGCCATAGGCCACGGCCTCTTTGATGTAGGGGAAAAACTTGAGCTTGTTCTCCACATATTTGGGCGCGAACAATGCGCCGTCATGGACGCCACCGTGGATGCGGCCCACATCCTTCACGCGGTCAATGATCTTGAGGTGGCCTTGTGCATCGATGAAGCCTGCATCGCTGGTGTGGTACCAGCCGTCAGCGCTCAGCACCTCGGCCGTGGCTTGCGGATTTTTGTAGTACTCCTTGAGCAGGCCCGGCGACTTGACCAGGATTTCGCCACTGTCGGAAACCTTGATTTCAACCCCCTGAATCGGCACGCCAACCGTATCGGCGCGCGCCTGATCGTCGGGCTGAAGGCAGACGAACACGGCCGTTTCAGTGGAGCCATAGAGTTGTTTGAGATTGATACCTATGGAACGGTAGAAAGTGAACAGATCCGGGCCGATGGCTTCGCCTGCGGTATAGGCCACGCGCACCCGGCTGAACCCCAGGTTGTTGCGCAGCGGACCATAGACCATCAAATCGCCCAACCCATACATCAATCCATCCAACAGTCCCACCGCCTGACCATTCATCTTCAGCGGCCCGACGCGCCGCGCCAGATTCATGTATGCCTCGAACATCTTGCGCTTGAGCGGAGAAGCGTCTTCCATGCGGATCATCACACTGGTGAGCAGGCCCTCGAACACACGGGGTGGCGCGAAGTAATAGGTGGGACCGATTTCCTTCAAGTCGATCGTGACGGTGGCGGCAGATTCAGGACAGTTCACCACATAGCCGCAGGCCAGCCACTGGGCGTAGCTGAAGATGTTCTGCCCGATCCAGGCCGGTGGCAGATAGGCCAGCACTTCCTCGGCATTCGTCAGCTTGTCAAAAACGGCCCCGGCGCGGGCCCGGTCCAACAGCGAGTTGTGCGTGTGCACCACACCCTTTGGGTTGCCCGTCGTGCCTGAAGTGAAGAACATCGCGGCCACGTCGTGCGGGTCGGCCTTGGCCACTTCCCCTGTGAAAAACTCCGGATGCAAGGCAGCGAAAACCTCGCCCGACGCCATCAGTTCGTCCAACGCGGCCAATCCCGGGTCATCGTATTTACGCAGTCCCCGCGGATCGTCAAAGTAGATGTTGGACAGCCGCGGGCAACGGTCGCGAATTTCGAGCATCTTGTCGACCTGCTCCTGGTCCTCCACCACCGCAAAGCGCACGTCCGCATTGTTGATCGGGAACACGCACTCGGCGGCCACGGCGTCCTGGTACAGCGGAACAGGTATCGCGCCCAGCGACTGGGCAGCCAGCATCGTGGCGTATAGGCGCGGACGGTTCGCGCCCACCACCACCATGTGCTCGCCGCGCGCCAGTCCCGCCTGATGCAGGCCACAGGCCAGTTGTTTGACCTGCTGCGCCAGTGCACCCCAACTGAGCGCCTGCCAGATGCCAAATTCCTTCTCACGCATGGCTGAGGCTTGCGCGCGCTCGGCGGCATGTTTCAGCAACAGCTTTGGAAAGGTCGTTTGCATCCCGATTCCTTGTTCGTCATATTCGATGCGGTCGCTCCAACGCCCTGCACTCGTAACATGAGCCGGATGGTAGAACTTGGTTTGACGTTAAGTTGTCGTTTGGACGACAATTGAACTCAAATCATCCTAGGACTTTCCCTAGTATTTTGATCCGGAGTCCCTCTTTGACCTCCCACCCTGCGCTGCACCAGCGACGACGCCCGCCCACCGCCGAGGAGTTGACCAACATCCCATGGCTGAACTTGCTCAGCCCCGATGAGCGAGAGCGTGCCGTGGACGAGATCCAGGTCGGAGACGCCTTGGCCGGCGACTACGTCTGCCGCGTGGGTCGCCCCGTGACCTATTGGTTCGGTGTGGTTTCGGGACTGCTCAAGATGAGCAGCGACAACGCCCAGGGCCAGACCATGACCTTCACCGGCGTGCCGCCCGGTGGCTGGTTCGGTGAAGGCACCGCCCTCAAGCGCGAGCCCTACCGCTACAACATCCAGGCCTTGCGCAAGAGCGTCGTGGCGGGCATTTCGGTGGACACATTTCACTTGCTTCTTGACCACTCCCTCGGCTTCAACCGCTTCGTCATGAACCAACTCAACGAGCGTCTGGCGCAGTTCATCGCGGCGCGCGAAATCGACCGCATGCACAACCCCGACGTGCAGGTGGCACGCAGCCTGGCCGCACTCTTCAATCCCGTGCTCTACCCCGGTGTGGGCGAGTTGCTGCGCATCACGCAACAGGAACTGGCCTACCTCGTGGGACTGTCGCGCCAGCGTGTGAACGAGGCGCTGAGCACGCTTCAGGCGCAAGGCACGATCCGGGTCGAATACGGTGGGCTGCGGGTATTGGATCTGGCGGCGCTGAGGTCCAGCGTCAGGGGTGTTGGCCCCTAGACCTGCGCCGAAGCCTGACGGGACTCATAATTCCGCCATGATCCAGCCACCCTCCACTGGCGCGATGCGCCGCGCACCGGCACCTTTGGGCGCTGCGCCCAACACGCCCACCCGATTGAACAAACGCATGGCCGAACTCGGTCTGTGTTCGCGCCGGGAGGCCGACGACTGGATTGACAAGGGCTGGGTCAAGGTGAACGGCAAGGTGGCGGAGATGGGCGTCAAGGTGTCGAGCGATGCGCGCATCGAGGTTGATAAAAAAGCGCAAGGACAACAGGCCACGCAGGTGACCATCCTGCTGAACAAGCCCATCGGTTTTGTCAGCGGTCAGGCCGAGGACGGGCACGAGCCGGCCGTGGTGCTGGTGCAACCGCAAAATCGTTGGCGCGACGACAACGCGCGCTTCCATTTCAACGGCAGTCAATTGCGCGGCCTGGCGCCTGCGGGTCGCCTGGACATCGACTCCACCGGCTTGCTGGTGCTGACGCAGGACGGACGCGTGGCGCGTCAACTCATCGGCGAAGAGTCGGTGATGGAAAAGGAATACCTGGTGCGCGTCACCTACCTCGGCCTGAACCAGACGGACCTGAATCCCGGCCAACTCATGCGCATCGACGATGACGACCCCATCAGCAGCAACGTGCAGGCGGTGTTTCCGCCGGCGATGCTGGCGCGCCTGCGCCACGGACTGAGTCTGGACGGTCAGGCCTTAAAACCGGCGCGGGTGGAATGGCAAAACCCGGAGCAGTTGCGCTTCGTGCTGACCGAGGGCAAGAAGCGCCAGATTCGCCGCATGTGCGAGCAGGTGGGGCTCAAGGTCGTAGGCCTGAAACGCGTGCGTATCGGCGGCGTGATGCTGAACCAACTGCCGGTTGGCCAGTGGCGCTACCTGCAGCCACACGAGAAATTCTGAAACTATTTTCCGGACCCCAGTTTGGACTCCTGCCCCCGCACCAGGCGCTTGATGTTTTCGCGGTGGCGCCAGATCAGCAGCGCGCTCATCACCAGCACCGTTAAACCGATCAGCGGATCTGCAGCACCGAGCCAGCGACCGGCAAGAAAATAGTACAGCGGCGCCGATAGCGCTGCCAGCAGTGCCGACAGCGAGGAATAGCGAAACACCAGCGCGACACTGAGCCAGGTCAGCAGCACGGCCAGACCCAGCCAACCGTTGATGCCCAGCATGACACCGGCCGCTGTGGCGACGCCCTTGCCGCCCTTGAAACCGAAGAACACGGGATACAAATGCCCCAGGAACGCCGCCAGACCCACCAGCGCGACGGAGCCACCGCCCAGGCCATAGGGCTTGCCACAGCAGACCACCAGCACGACCGGCAACCAGCCTTTGACACCGTCGAGCAGCAACGTCAATATGGCGGCCGACTTGCTGCCGGAACGCAGCACATTGGTGGCACCGGGGTTCTTGCTGCCGTAGGAACGCGGATCGTTCAGTCCCATTACGCGGCTCACGATCACAGCAAACGAAAGCGAACCCACCAGGTAGGCCAGCACCGTGGCCAACAGCGGCAGCAACATATTATTTATATCCAAGACAGTCTCCAAAGAAGGCGCCATTCTGCCAGCGTCGGCATACATCAATAACCGATGGGAAATTTCACAAAGGCAGCGCGCACTGCACGGGCTTGGCGTGCAGCAGCGCTGCCGCAACTTTGGGGTCAAGCCCGACCAGAAAACCGCGTCGGCCGCCGTTGATCAGGATCAGCGGCAAGGCCAGGATGGCCTCTTCCACATACACCGGCATCTGCCGGCGCGTGCCGAAGGGCGAAGTGCCGCCGACCAGGTAGCCGCTGTGTCGATTCGCCACCTCGGGCTGGCAAGGTTCCACCGACTTGGCGCCGATCTGCCGCGCCAGATTCTTGGTCGATACCTTGCGGTTGCCATGCATCAACACCACCAGCGGCCTGGCGTCCTGGTCCTGCATGATCAGGGTCTTGACCACGGCAAACGGATTGAAGCCCAGCACCTCGGCGCTGTGCGTCGCGCCCCCATGCTCCAGATACTCGTACGGATGCTCCGAGTACGCCACCTGATGCGAGCGCAGGAACTCGATCGCCGGGGTTTCGGAAACGTGGGCATTCTTTCGCATGGAAATGTTGCAGTCGAAGGCACTTGAACAGTGCAAGTAGGATTGCTTATTTTCACCGATGCTGCGGATGTCAACTTCCGGCGCACCGGGTCCGCGTCCCATCCTGAAGGAAGCCATGCGCCATTTGCTTTCCGTGCTGCTGCTGTTGAGCAGCCTGGCCCATTCCGGGACTCTGTTGATCAACACGGAGCACCGCCAACAGGTATCGCTCAACGGCGCGTGGGCCAGCATCGTCGACCCTTACGAGACCGGCTATTTCAATTATCGGCACGAACCCTACGACCAGGAGAAGCAGCCCTCAACCTCCGCCTTCTTCATGAACCACCAGGCCCGCGACAACGCCGAACTGGTGGAGTACGACTTTGACAAATCTCCCACATTGAACGTTCCCGGCGACTGGAACACGCAACGTGAGAGTCTCTTCTATTACGAAGGCACGGTCTGGTTCAAGCGCGGTTTTGACTACGCCAAACGAATTGACAGCAACCGCTTGTTTGTCCATTTCGGCGCCGTCAACTACAAGGCTGAGGTCTATCTCAACGGCCACAAGCTGGGCACGCATGAAGGCGGCTTCACGCCGTTCAATTTTGAGGTCACGTCGCTGTTGCAGCCCAAGGGCAATTTCCTGGTCGTGAAGGTGGACAACAAACGCTTCGCTGAAGCGGTGCCAACAGTGAATACCGACTGGTGGAACTACGGTGGCATCACGCGCGACGTGATGCTGATCGAGGAGCCGCAGACCTTCGTTCAGGACTACCAGATCCAGTTGAAGAAGAACTCACCTCAGACGATTTCGGGATTCGTCCAACTGAACGGCGCTGCAGACGGCGAAACGGTGCAGATCGAAATTCCGGAACTCGGTCTGGTGCAGTCGCTCATGACGAGAAGTGGCTACGCGGCTTTTGAAATCCCGGTGCAGAAGATCATGTACTGGTCACCCGAATCGCCCAAGCTCTATCAGGTCTTCGTCGCAACAAAGTACCAGCGCCTGCGCGACGACATTGGTTTCAGAACCATCGCCACCGAGGGCCCCAACATCCTGCTCAACGGCAAATCCATCTATCTGCGCGGCATCAGCATCCATGAGGAAAATACACTGCGTGGTGCCCGCGCCTTCAGCGAAGCAGACGCGCTGCAAGCGCTCACCTGGGCCAGGGAACTGGGCTGCAATTACGTGCGTCTGGCCCACTACCCGCACAACGAGCACATGCTGCGCCTGGCCGACAAAATGGGCTTGATGGTGTGGGAAGAAATCCCGGTCTACTGGACCGTGGACTTCGCCAATGCGGCCACGCTAAAGAATGCCAGGCAGCAACTCACGGAGGCCATCACCCGCGACCGCAATCGCGCCGCAGTCATCATCTGGTCGATGGCCAATGAGACGCCCCCCTCAGACGCGCGCAACGACTTCCTGACCCGCCTGGCGGAGCAGACACGGGCACTGGATTCGACGCGACTGCTGAGCGCCGCACTGCAGCACCATGCCAAGGCGGGAGACGCCATGACGCAGGTGCTGGACGACAGCATCGGCGCGCAATTGGACATCGTGGGCGTGAACGAATACATCGGCTGGTACGGTGGCACACCCGCCGATGCGGCCAGATCAAAATGGGATGTGCCCTTCAACAAGCCGGTGCTGGTGTCCGAGTTTGGCGCCGGCGCGGTGGCGGGCAGGCACGGCAGTCGGGATGAACGCTGGACCGAGGAGTACCAGGACGACCTGTATCAGCAGACCCTGCTGATGCTGGAGAACATACCGAATCTGCGCGGAGTCAGTCCCTGGATTCTGGCCGACTTCCGCTCGCCCAAACGCTTGCTGCCCGGCGTACAGGATGGCTGGAACCGCAAGGGGCTGATCTCCAATACCGGCGTCAGGAAGAAGGCCTTTTTGACATTGCGCGGGTTCTTTGAAAAGAAGGAACTGGAGTACCGCTGACTTGCGCGTGATGCCTTCGCATCAAACCGCCGGGTCGCGGATTTCCCAGCGTATCGCATCGATCGCCGCCAGCAATTCGGTCGACAACGTCATACCGACGCAGTCCAGGTTTTCATCCAGTTGCGCCACGCTGGTCACACCGATGATGGTGCTGGCCACCTGCCACTTGCTCTGGCAAAAAGCCAATGCCGTTTGCGTCGGCGTGAGTCCATGCTCGCGTGCAAGAGCGTTATAACGCTTGGCCGCTGCCCGCGAAGCAGGGCGACCCCAACGTTGCTTCTTCATGGCTTCAAACAGCGTCATGCGGCCCGTGGGTGCGTCCGCGCCATCCAGTCCGCTGGCATCATATTTTCCCGTGAGCATGCCAAATGCCAGAGGCGAGTAGGCGAGCAGCGAAACCCCCAGGCGATACAGGGTTTCGTCCAGTCCGTTCTCCACACCGCGGTTGCTCAGGCAATAGGGGTTCTGCACCGTCGCAATGCGCGGCAGACCATGTTGCTCGGCCAGATGGACAAACTCGTGCACGCCAAATGGAGTTTCGTTGGACAAGCCAATGGCGCGTACTTTACCGGCTGCGACGAGTGTGGCCATCGCCTCCAGTTGCGTGCGAATGGAAGTGACTTCCTGCTCCTTGGCCGGATCAAAATACATCGCGCCAAAGGTAGGTACATTGCGCACCGGCCAGTGGATCTGGTAAAGATCGATCACGTCGGTTTGCAGCCGGCGCAGCGACGCTTCGCATGCGGCGACGATGTCGTGCGGCGTGAGGTCGGCGCTGCCGCCGCGAATCCAGTTCATGCCACGCGCCGGTCCCGCCACCTTGGTCGCCAGCACCAGTTTCTGGCGCGCGCCTGGCCGCTTGGCGAACCAGTTGCCGATGATGGTTTCGGTGGCTCCATAGGTCTGGGCGCGCGCCGGCACGGAATACATCTCGGCCGTGTCGATGAAGTTCACTTCGCGCTCCAGCGAGCGGTCCAAAATGGCGTGGGCGGTGGCTTCGTCCACCTGTTCGCCAAAGGTCATGGTGCCCAGGCAGAACGAGGTAACTTGAAGCTCGGATTGTCCAAGGGCAACAGTTTTCATGGGGTCAGAGTATCCTTCATTCAACGCCAGGGTGTTTGCAGGTTGGCGGGAGACGATCTGACTGAGACGGAGAATGAATTGGATACGATTTACGACCAGAACCTTGACAAGAACGCGGCCAATTTTGTCCCGCTCTCGCCCGTGAGCTTTGTCGAGCGCAGCGCCGAAGTGTTTGGCGACCTGCCCTCGGTGCTGCATGGCGCACGTCGCTACTCCTGGGCTCAGACCCGCGAACGTTCAGCGCGTCTGGCGGCCGCGCTGCAGGCCTTGGGGGTGACACGCGGCAGCACCGTGAGCGTGATGCTGCCCAACACACCCGAGATGGTGGAGGCGCATTACGCCGTCCCCGCGCTCAACGCCGTGCTGAACACGCTAAACA